>NZ_OY856306.1:1200000-1800000 GCF_963693435.1 Pasteurella atlantica | reverse complement strand
TATTGTGTAGCAGGTAAGTATTTTAGTACTAAGCAATGGGTACGTCTTGTTTCTAATTCAGGTGGAGGGCAATTATCTTTTGAACAAGTTCAATATGAAAATATCTATGGTAGATTTGAGGTTAAACCATTACAAAGAATGAAAATAGGATTAGTTAAAGAAGTTTCTTTAATTAATCAGCCTGAAAATTGGTTGATAGATAATCGATTATGGGTTCAAAATTATCGTATAGAAAAATCTGAATTATATAATTATCTTGATAAGCCAGAAGATCTTTGGGGCGATTCTCATAAGGTAAATTATAATAGTATTGAAAGTAGAAACATTTTAATAGAACAGTCACTTTATCTTGTAAAAGCTCATAATTTAAATTTATATATAACAGAAGATCAAAAGCGAAGAGCTAAATTTTGTTATAATAATATAAATTATGACTTACCAGTAACAGATCCGGAGTTTGATAATATTTTTAATGATAAAAATATTATAAATAATGCTATCTTGTGCATTAGTCTTGGAGAGGAGTTCAATGGTTATTGTTATAAAATAGTAGCTACAATATTTGAATGTGAAGAGGAAGGATAAAATTGGATATTTATACAATTGGTTTTACAAAAAAGAATGCAGAAACTTTTTTTGGTTTTATAAAATCTGCTAATATAAAAACTTTAATAGATGTTAGAATTAATAACATTTCTCAGTTAGCAGGTTTTGCCAAAAGAGATGATTTGAGATTTTTCCTTAAATCTCTCTGCAACGTAGATTATATTCATATGCCAGAATTAGCTCCTACACAGGATTTATTGAACGCATATAAAAAAGGAAATATGAGTTGGGATATCTATGAAGATAAGTTTTTAAATTTAATGGCTCAAAGAAATATTGAAAGAGTAATTTCTTCTTCATTATTAGAGCAAGGTTGTCTTTTATGTAGTGAACATAAGCCTCATTTATGTCATAGAAGATTAATTATTGAATATCTAAATGAAAATTCAAATTTAGATTTAAAAGTAAAACATTTATACTAATGAATTATATTCTTATTCTTTACCCTAAATTGTTTAATAGTTATAGTAAATTTTCTAGGAAAATAGAAAAAATAATATCTAGATTAGATAATGTAAATTTTTTAACTCAATCAGATCCTAATAATTTTATTTATAATTTCTCGAAAGATAGAGATATTAAGGTATTAAATTTTGATGATAATCAAGATTTAATAACACATGCCATTATATTTGATGATGGAGAGGAATTTTTGAATGAAACAGTTGGTCTAAAATCTATGCAGATTCCATTAAGAGTAGTAAAAATTGCTATTACGAGAGTTATCAATATAAAAACAGATATTAGATTTCAAATTAGTACAAATAATCAAGACTATGAGTATATAGGACGTGGTTCTTATTGGGGTAATCCATACTCTATGTATGAAAATGGTGATGATCGAGACGAAGTTATAAGAAAATTTAAATATGACTTTGATTATGAAAAATTTCCTAATAAAGATAAAGAAAAAGTATATTTACTAGCAGGAAAAAGATTAGGATGTTTTTGTAAGCCTCTTGCCTGCCATGGAGATATACTTGCAAATTTTCTGAATTCTTGGGATGACGGAAAATAAATCAATAATTTGATTATGAAAAAATCTAATTTTGAAAGAATACAACCATTCTCTAAAAATCATTTTTCGTTAGGATATGAATTATCTAAGGTCGAGAGTGTTTTATATAAAGATATTCTTAAAGAGTATACTGATATTAATGATATTTTAGAACTTTATACAGTTAAGAAATATATTGATAATGAAGTCCATTTAAAAAAGTGGGCTCAAACCGATCTTATATTATTTAAGGAAAAAGTAGAACAATATGGAAATATAATAGGTAAATTTATATCTACAATCAATAATGATAATATTATTGAATATATTGATAACTTAGAGTTTCAATATTCTAAATTATTTTGGGAGGTAATAAGTAATTTTAATTGCTTTAAAAAAATTTCAAAAGTAACTTTTAATAAAATTCTAGATTGTAAGCCACACAGCATAAGCTCTATTTTAAAAAATAAGAGATTAGTAGAGTATTATAGTAATGAACTAAAATTTTTTTTGATTGACTATGAATATTCTGCTGAAATTATTCTATCAGTGTATGAAAAAGATAATTCATCTAATCTTTACTTACCGAAATCACTGACGTTATCAGATAAAGAACATATTATTTTAAAATATCTAAGCAATGAGAATTTTAATGTAATAAATTTAAATTATATTACTTTAATAAAGGATATAAAAAATAATGATTTTTTAAAAATTTCTGATAAAACTAGGTTAATGGCAAAAAGATTATATGAAGAAAAAATAAAAGAATATCTTACTTTTAATCAAAGTATCAAAAGAGCAACATATGTTGGATTTTCTAAAGATATGGATACAATCAAAGATATTAAGATTGATGGAAATACTACATCATTTTTATATAATTTAGATTTTATTATCAATAATAATGAGTCTTATGCTCTCTTTAAAAATTTCAAATATTTGTTTGAATATATTGATGAAAAAAATAGAATTACTTTGGTTAGTAAGCCAAATAAAATGAGTACTTTTGAGAGAATGATGGGCGAAACTTCAAAATATCATTATCAGAAGGGATTTACATTTGATTCTTTTGAGACCGTTTCTCTTTTGCAAATACGAGGTTATACAGAGATTTTAATAAAAAAATTAAATATATCTTTGGAAGAAATAATTCATAGAATTTTTACAAAAGTTTTTCAAGAGAGATATGATTTTTCTGCAAACACTAGTTTTAATATTCCTAGTACGGAGTCATATCTTGAAAAAATAAGAATATTAGCACCTGAATTTGAATCAATCTTAAAACAATTTAAATTATTTGTAGAAGATAGTGATATTGATTTAGAACTTTTACAAATGTCATCTAAACCTGTCCATTTTTCTGAAATACCGAGTTTGAATCATTATAAATATATTTATTTAAATAATGATAACCCTATATTAGAAAATATATTAACTTTATTTTTCTCAGATCAAACATTGTTGCCTTATGTTGAACCTTACAAAGATAAAGGCTATAACTCTTTTTGGGATCTGATTATAAATGAAGATGTACTTTTTAATAGTTTTGAAGATTATTCAAAAAAGACATTAAATTTTCTTATAGAGCAAAATTTTATTTTTATAGATGATGATAATTTTATTAGATTTTTCAATCCTATTAGATTGCATCTTTTAAAAGATCTTTATGATAATGAAGTGGGAGCTTATTATCATTATCCAAAAGAATTTCAAGAAGAAGTAAAAATTATGGCTGATGAAGATCTTCTTTACTTTGAAGGCTCTTTATTATCAATTCCAGAACAAAAATATTTTAATTATTATCTAAATAAAAGTGAGTTTGTTAATGGACTAGATTTAAGAAATAGGTATGTACACGGTACACAAGCAAATGCAGATAAAGAAGATGAACACGAAAGAGCTTATTTAACTTATTTAAAATTATTGATTTTAGCCTTACTTAAAATAGATGATGATTTAAATATTTTTTATCTTCGTAAGAAAAAATTTAACTTTATAAATAAAAAAGATTATTAACCATGACAAGAATAAACTTAATCCCCCCAAAAGAACTCTGCGATCAACACCTTCTCGCAGAGTTCCGAGAACTGACTCGAATTCCTAATGCGGTTGCAAAAGGGAAATACAATTTAGTTGGAATGCCTGATGATTATAAGCTTGGAACAGGACACGTTCGTTTTTTCTTTAATAAATTGATGTTTCTTAAAAAAACGTTATCAAGATTTATATGAAGAATGTAAAGCAAGAGGGTTTAATGTGAAATATATTTGGTTAGATAACTTACCAGAAAATGGAGGTTTATGGCTAGATTATGCCGACTATGAATGCGATTGAAGTAAATAGGGCAAGAATTTTAGAAAGAATGCAGGCAAAACCAAGATTTACATCTCGTATAGAAAAATTTAACACAGGAGAAACAAAATGAAGAAAAATCTATTTTTAGTCTTTACTATGGCACTAGGGATACAAGCTTGTGCTTATCAAAATACAGATAGTAATACATCTATAAATTTTGATGTTAATTCATCTGGTAAAAGCCTCATTTTAGTGGCAGAAAATCATCTTATGTTACCCTTTAAGGGGAATACTTATATGATGGATACTTATATTGTACCATTTGAGAATCCTTATTATATAAGAGTGTTAAAAAAGGGTAAGGCTTCAATAACCAAAAAAGAAGCAGTAGAAGTATCTAAATACTACATTAAACCAAGAGGTTGTACTCAACCAATAAAACGAATGCCAGATTTAGATAAGTATAATACTGATAAAACAAAGTGGTTAATTGGAATTTCTTGTTAGTTAATGTAGGAAAGTATTACTTTGATAATTGAACATTAAGAAAAAGTATTTTAAATGGCACGACGATTTTTATAAAAAGAGTTTCTAAAAAATGTGAGATTAATGTTGGATCTTAATTCAGATCATAAATATATATCAGATTGGGTACTGGAAGCTTATAATCTCTCAATAGAATGGCGAGATGAAGTTAATGATTTTGCTATGGATTTAATATACCTTACTGAAGAGGGTTTTGAAATGACAGATGGTGAAATTAGAGAAAAACTTAATAAACTAGAAAAATAATTAAGGTTATTGGCTATGACAAGAATTAATGTGGTTTCTCCAACTGAACTCTGCGATCAACACCTTCTCGCAGAGTTCAGAGAACTAACTCGAATTCCTAATGCAGTCGCAAAAGGGAAATATAATTTAGTGGGAATGCCTGATGATTATAAGCTTGGTACTGGACACGTTCGTTTTTTCTTTAATAAATTGAGGTTCTTAAAAAAGCGTTATCAAGATTTATATGAAGAATGCAAAGCGAGACAATTTAATGTGAAATATATCTGGTCAGAAAACTTACCGGAAGATGACAGTTTATGGCTAGATTATATTCCAACGGTGAATGCGATTGAAGTCAATAGAGCAAGAATTTTAGAAAGAATGCCGGTGAAACCAAGATTTACGCCACGCATAGATGTGTAAATTTTTCTAAAAATCTTACCGCTTAAAAAGTACGTAATACCAAGGAAAAGTAAAATGAAGAAAAATCTATTTTACTCTTTACTATATATGAACTTACGAACTCAAGTTCATAGTTTGTAAAATACGCACTAAATTTTTACTTAATAGTCTTATTGCTTATTCTTTAAGCTATCGCCTAAGTTATAGACAAATATCGCTTTAATTTGTCTTAATTAACTATTCTCACTTGTATTTTTTTTCTTGTTTTTTATAATGACCAAGTTTTAATCTATCTTATCTTATTAAATATGGTATTTTATAGGAAAGGAGTTAGAGGTTTAAGTGAAGGAAATTTTATGAATATTATTAGAGAACTAAATCTTACAAAATATGTGGTTTTACCATTCAGTAGAGAACAAATAGTCTCTAGTATTAAAACTGGCGATGATTTATTAATTAAATTAAGTAATGGTGAGGTAGTAAGAGTTGAAGACTACTTTAGTATGTTTCGTCATTTAGTTTTAAATTCAGAGCAAGGTCAAAATGTTCAATTATTGGAAGTTGATGATATCTCTGGGTACCTGTTAAATACTAAAACACTTACTTACAATGAACAGTCTGAATTATTTGGTAACGATTTAGCAATGTTGAGTTCTCAAACATCAGAAGATGTTTTATTATCAAATGGTTTGAATTCAAGTGTTATCGAGGATTCAGGCGTTGTAGATGGTGTCACTGGTGGTATATTTCTAGGATTAGGTGCACTTGGTGCTGGAATAGGTGTTGCAACAGCAATTAAGCATAGTGATGACGATACTAAAGTTGATACAGTCAAAGGTATTGAGAATGATGCAAGTAAAACAGTGATTGATGTAAACAATGACGGTAATCCTGAGAAAGTAATAGTAACTAATATTGATTCAATTACAGGAGAGGTTGTTACAACGACAACAGAAGATAAAAATGATGATGGTATAATTGATAAAAAAACGATAACCGTTGATAAGGATGCAGATGGTATTGCTGAAAAAATTACTGAAATTACCATAGAGAAAGATGGAACAAAAATTACAAAAGTATTTTTAGATACAGATGATGATGGTAAATTTGAGGATGTGATCACGACAACAGAGCACCCTGATAAAACGATTACTACTGAAAGTAGAAGTGCTATTGCTGATAATAATGGCGATCTTGTTGACACTGATTTTATAAAAGATGACGCTAGTTTAGTTATTTCAGAAGGAACCTTAAATAAAATTGCTAACAGTGAAAATGGTCATAAAGTGATGGTAAATAATGAAAAACCAGCCAATCAGTCATCTTTAGAGAATGATTTTACTAAAACTGCTGAGACAGAAGGTCGTGATGGCGAAGAGTATGTGAAATATACTAATGATTCAGATGATATGTTAATTATTAACCCTGATATTACTAATAGTGATACATTTATTGTGTAGAAATGGTTTAATATATAAACTATTTCGATTCGGACTATTAATTAGTGTTTTATTTTTTATAACTGAATATCGTTTTTTGATGAAAAAATGGTGTATAATGTTATTGGAATTTTACAAATTTTATTAGTCTTTTCAACCATTCTTAAAGTTTGTGTTATTTTTTTATAATTCAGATTTTTTAACTAATATGGATTAATTTATGAGTATAAAAAATAAAGTATATGGCAAAACTAATAAAGTGTTGACTTTATTAAGTAGTGGAATATGCATCTTTGCTTTGTCGTCTTGTAGTTTACCTCAAAAAAACTCAGCAGCATTTACCGTGCGTAAGTTGTCTTTTTCTTCTTCTGATTCTTCTAAAGTAGTGACGAAAAATAAAGCAAAATCTAATGAGCAGCATAATAAAGCGAAGGATAAACAAGATAATAAACAGGTAAATAAACAGGAAAGCAAGCAAGATATTGCTCAGCTAGTTTCAACAATGAATGCGGTTACAAAAATAAAACCAGCAATTCCAACTACTATAAAGGATAATCCTTTAATGGCAATTGTGCGTACTGCATTACGTTATAACCTTGCACATTCTCCGTTACCTTCAGTGATTGAACAGAGAGAGTTTGAAACGGAAGCCATTCGACTTTCACGTCTGCCTGATATTCGTCCATCTGCGAGTGTGTCTAAAGATGGTAATACTTTTGCTGGTTTATCAGGTTCTTATACTTTATATGATTTTGGATTAAACAATGCAAGAGAAAAACAAGGTGAGTTAAATACTACACGCTCACGTTTAGATTTTTCTCAAGAGCAGCGAGATACTATCGCAGATACTTTAGTTTCAGTGAGTAAAATAGCTTCTTTAAAAGCAAAAGAAAAATTAGTTAAGGAATCTATTTCTCAACAGAAACAATTAGCAAATTATGCTAAAAATCGTTTAAGTGCAGGATTAGTAACTCAATCAGAGCCTCTAGCTTTGAATTTACGTTTATCAGAATTACAAACCAAATTAGGTGCAGTTCAAGCAGAAATACAATTAAATTTAAAACTATTGGCATCTAAATTAGGTGAACCAATTAGTATTCATAAAATTCCTAATATTAATTCATTAGGAAAAATGGCAAGTATTTTTAATACATCTGGTGATGCCATTGCTTTACGTCAAGCAGAAGTAGAAGTACAAACTGCAAAAGAAAAATTAACCCAAACCGAAGCTGAACGTTATCCGAAAGTAATTTTAGAAGGTAGAACTGGGTATGACAGTATCAATAAAAAATCTTATCAAGCTAATGTTACTTTAAGTACCCCAACTTCACTCTTTTCAAGCGGTACCAATGTTAGTGTGGCGGAAGCAAACTATCGTAATAAACAAAAGCGTTTAAGCCAGCTACGGTTACGTTTAAAAACAGAATATGAACGTATAATTCTGGAAGCTAATCGTCTAAAACAGAATAAACTACAGTTACAAGTATTAGAAAAAGATAGTCAACGTAGTCTTGCGTTATATCGACAAAAAATTGATATAGCTAAAGCCTCTATCAGTGATATGATCAGTGCTTATCGCACATTATTAAACACTCAAGAGCAATTAGTAAATTTAGAGAATGAATTACTTATTTTAAAAGCGAAGTTAATTAAAATGACAGAAGGTGATAAATTGATGAATAATCAATTAAAACCAAGTAAATTATTATAAATCAACCAAATAATAATGATGGATATATCCATTCGTATATTGTAGGGAGAGAGTATTTTTTGTCTCTACAAAGAATATTAGAATACATAGAGAAAATAGATAAATGTTAGATAAAAATAATAGCTCTGGGAATTGGCAACTATCACTTCAACAAGCGGTTGAAATACAAGCAACACAAATTGGAGTGGGGATTGTGCGTAGCGATATTCAAGGGATAGATAGTTTTAAGGCACTAGTGAATTCTGCTTTTCTTACTGAAGAATTGCAACTTGATTTACAAATACGACAATTATCCTTAAAACATCTTCAACAGTTGCAGTGTCCTGTGACTATTAAGTTGAAAGAAAATTGCTACACAACAGTTCTCAAAATACACAAAAAGCAGGTGATTGTTGCGAGTGACACAGGAGCAAACATTACACTTCCTTTAAATACTTTTTTAGCTCAGTGTGAAGATAGTGTACTCCTTATTCGTAAAAATATTAGTCGGATGTACAATGAACAGGGTATTGATTCAGAGAAAAAACATTGGTTTTGGAGTGTATTTAATAAAGAATATCCTACTTTTACTCGTGTATTGATTGCATCTTTTTTCGCTAATTTACTAGCGATTGTCGCTTCTCTGTTTTCATTACAGGTTTATGACCGAGTAATACCGAATAAATCGGAAGAAACTCTTTGGGCGTTGTTGATTGGTGTTTTGTTAGCAATGGGATTGGAAGCTATTTTACGTACTTTACGCTCTGTTTTGTTAGATCACAGTGGTAAACGTGTCGATTTAACGACCAATGGATTTTTATTACGTCATTTATTACGATTACGCTTATCCGCAAATACGCCTCCACCTAATTATTTGACTCAAATGATGAGAGAATTTGCTTCTGTTAGAGAGTTTTTTACAGAAGCGGCGGTAGGTTCTTTAGTGGATATTCCTTTTGCATTCTTATTCTTATTTGTGATTTATGCGATTGGTGGTAACGCAGTCTGGGTTCCGATATTAGCAAGTATTGCAATGATTTTACCTGCCTTTATTTTTCGGGGTAAAATGCGTCGTATTGTGGCGTCAGCACAAGGAGCTCACGGGGCAGCAAATCGTCTTTGTAATGAAGTTGCCTATAATTTAGAAAGCGTTAAAGTTACTCAATCTTACGGTTTTTTTGAAAAGCAGTGGAACGATGTTAATGTGATTAATGCTAATGTTTCTACGAGACAACGTTACCTTGTGAATGCTCTAACGCAATGGGCAATGAGTATGCAGCAGTTAGCTTACGTAGTAACCATTACTGTTGCAACTTATGCTGCTTTTGAAGGAAAAATGACAATGGGGGGGATTATTGCACTGAATATTCTAGTCTCCCGAACTCTTGCTCCAATGACAAGGTTAAGTTCATTATTTATCCGTTGGGCTCAAGTTAAATCTTCTTTAAAAGGATTAGAAGCAATTGCTCAAGGAGAGCAAGATGATCCGATTACTCAGAAAAAATTACGTCGTCCTCAACTAAAAGGCAACTTATCACTTCAAAATGTAGAATATAGTTATGCAAAAGATGTGGATCCCGCTATTCAAATTGGTACATTAACTATTCGATCAGGTGAGAAAGTTGCTATTTTAGGACCAAATGGCTCAGGTAAATCAACGTTATTAAAATTATTATCAGGATTATATTTTACCCAAAAAGGGGAGATTAAATGCGATAGTATTGATATGAGACAAATTTCAGAAAGAGATTTACGCCGTAATATTAACTATTTTACTCAAGAAGTGAACTTATTTAATGGTACGTTACGCCAAAATATTACTTTTGATGATACTCAAATTAGTGATGATGTTATCATTGATGTTTTACAACAAACAGGTTTAGGTGGATTATTAAATTCTCATCCTCATGGTCTAGATCTACCAATTAAAGATGGTGGAATTGGATTATCTGTGGGACAAAAACAGAGTGTGCAGATCGCAAGAATGTTATTGGGTCAGCATAATATTTTGTTATTGGATGAACCTACAGCTAGTTTAGATCCTAATATTGAAGCGCATTTAATTCAACGATTAAAGCAATTCTCACAAGATAAAACAATGATCTTAGTGACACATCGAATGCCAATATTGGAATTAGTTGATAGAATTATTGTGATTTCTAACGGTAGAATTACTGCAGATGGTCCAAGGGATGAAATTTTACAGCGAATTCATAAAGCACAAAAGAATAATGCATAATTGATATTTTTAAAATAAATAATTAAAAACAAGCGGTGACTTATTATAAAAAATTTGCAAATTTTATAAAATTGTCATCACTGTGATTAGTTATCAATAGCTAATAGTAAAAGGATAAATAAATGCGTGATTTAAGTAAAGAGATACATCAACCTAAAAAAAGTAAAACTTTTTTATTCCTTATTTCTCTTTTTTTGATTGCCTTACTTGTATGGTCATATAATACTCAATTTGCTCGTGTGGTAAGAGCGAGTGGTAAAGTTGTTTCTGCCGCAAGAACGCAAATCGTACAAAACCTTGAAGGTGGTATTTTAACTGCACTTTATGTAAAAGAAGGTGATAGTATTCAAAAAGGACAAGTTTTAGCTCAGTTTGATCCAACTCGCTTTCAAATTTTAGTGGAAGAATCAGAAAAGAAAATTGCTACCTATACATTAAGAAAATTACGTTTACAACAAGAGATTAATCGGCAAAATGAGTTAAAAGTTCCTGCTTTATACCTCAAAGAATATCCTGATTTAGTGAAAAGTGAGCAAATATTATTATCTTCACGTTTAAAAGAATTACAGTCTCGTCAAGATAATCTTGAACATTTAATTACACTGAAAAAACAGGAATATAATAAACTTAAAAAGTTTAATCATGGTGGAGCGGTATCTTCTATTGAGTTATTAAATACCCAACAAAAACTGGCTAATTTACGAGCAGACTTGGAGAATTTCTTAGCTACTCGCTATAAAGAACAAGCAGAAAGCCTTTCAAAGGCAGTATCAGAAATTTCTCTTCTTAAAGAAACGATTAAAACGGCAAAAGATCAACTTGCACGTACAATTGTGCGTGCTCCTTCTTCAGGAACGGTGAATCAAGTATTTTTCTCAACAGTGGGAGCAGTTGTTCGTCCAGGACAAACTATTTTAGAAATTGTGCCTAATGATGGTAGTATTTTAGTAGAAACACGGGTTGCTCCTAAAGATATTGGTTATGTTGTACTAAATATGAAAACTTCTTTAAAATTAACTGCTTATGATTATAGCATTTACGGAACCTTGTTAGGTAAAGTCACTAAAATTGGTGCAGATACTGTACCAGATGAAAATACAAGAGACAAAAGACGTAATTATGTTGTGACTATTGCGATTAACCCTAATTCTCTTTCTAAATGGCAGGCTAGAAAGCTAGATATTCGTACAGGTATGATAGTTGAAGCAGAATTAGAAGCAGGCAGTATGCGAATTATTGATTATATTTTACGTCCATTATTAAAAACTCGTGATGCTTTGGCATCAATTTAATAAGAGTAATTTTATTGGTTTCGTATACAACCAGTTATTATCCCGTATGAGTAATGAAAACGAGATCGTATTCTTCTAAAAGTGCAATCTAATATGATCTATAAAAATAGAAAATAAGGATAATAAAATGATTACTTTCCTGTACTTTGTGGGGAAGGGCATATTTATATTTTTTAAAATTAATATTTAAAAGTACGTGGTTACCTTGCACAGTTACAGGGCAAGATCATACTTGTAAACTTACAATATGTTCATTATTTACCTTATTTAAAAGGTTAAAAATCAAACAAAAAACGTTTAATTAATATCTTTCTATACTTGAATGTTGTAAATAAAGTTTATTTTCAAATTCAAATAAATGGTTATTTTGCTAATAAGTATATTTTTTATTCAAGTATGATTTTGCCCTGTGCACAGTTACTTTTATGTATAAAAAAAGTTTGCTTTAATTAAGATATTATGTTCTAATGAAGCTCTAGCTAAGAGCAGTTTAAGAAGTTAGTTATTATAGTTCTTCCTCATTGTTACAAAGTTTTTACTTTATATCTTGAAAGTCCTGTTAATATCCATCTCTATTTATAAAGTGATTAGCGTTACCGCTTGAATTTTCAAGCATTCAAATAAATTTTTAAAATAAGGAAGACATATGTCTAAATTAACTGGTATCGTAAAATGGTTCAATTCTGAAAAAGGTTTTGGTTTCATCACTCCATCTAATGGTGGAAAAGATGTATTCGTTCACTTTTCTGGAATCGTTGGTGACAACTACAGAACATTAAACGAAAATGATAACGTTGAATTTGAAGTTCAAGATAGTCAACGTGGTCCATCAGCAGTAGATGTAAAAATTATCTAATTCGCTTTTAGCAATTAAATAGATTTTCAAAAATCCCCTTTTATAAGGGGATTTTTTCATATTAGGCCATATAATCACTATTTTTTTAATGATTTTCCTCGCTATTTTTTGTATTTTTATGAACAGGTCTCTTTTATGTAAACCTATCTTGAGACGGGAAAAATAATAAAGCAGAAGTTCTGATTTGGTGACAAACTTTATTGATGTATGTTGAAATAGTTAAATTGCATTTCTAGTAACATATTTTAGAGCTATTATGTATTTATAATAGCTCATATGTAAATTTCTAAAAAAATATGACCGCTTATTTTTATTCATCAATTTTTATTTTGAAGTATCGCGGGTTAGTATTTATTTCTCTTTAAGTGGTTTATCTAGCTGGATATCGCTTACCAGTCCACTATGATCAAAGTAAATAAATAAAGTACGTTGAACAGGGTCTTGATGTCCTTTACGTTTGATAAAAACATAATCCCAGCGGTTTTGTGCAAATATATCTTTTAATAGTGGTGTGCCAAGTAAATAGAGTACTTGTTCTTGATTCATTCCTACCTTTAATTGATCGACCTTTTCTTGCTCTAAATAATTACCTTGAGGTACATCAATACGATACACGACTTTTTCTAATGTTGAACAGGCTGTTACGCCCATCATAAGTAAGATTGTTGCTAAAAGTGATTTTATTTTCATAATTTTTTAAACCTTTCATTTTATAATATTGGGTAAATAATACCTAAACTTACACTTAAATACCATTATTTATTGCGTTGAAGTTGATCTCGCAAATTTGCGGGTATTTCTTTGATTGTTAAAGTGTCATTTAGTTCGTCCCAAATCACTCGCTCGTTTAATAATTGAGCATCAAAACTGAGAGTAACCCCTTTTCCTGAACCTGAATATTTAGTTAAGGCTTTTAATGTATTGCGAATAGGGGGAATAGAGTCTTCTAAATCATAATCTTGAGTTTGAGTAAATTGTGCAAAATTTTGATCATTTAAGGTAGGAATTTCATTGGCTAATTCTTGAATAGCGATTTCTTCACCACTGTTAATTTGACCTTTACAATAATCAAAAACTTGTGTTTTTACTGCTTTGGTTTGATCTGCATTTAGTTCACCTTGATCGCAATAATCGTGAACTGCTTGTAACAAGGTTTGGTTTTGTACTTTCGGATCAAGCCCTGCTTCTGCGCCTAAAAAATCCATAAAAAAATCTGCTACTTTTCGTCCCACTCGTCCTTTGATAAAGGTCAAATAGCGGTTAGATTGTGCATCTAGCTTTAATTCTGTTAAATTAATACGACAAGCAATGTCATATTGTGCCATTTCTAAATATTGGGTACGTTTAATTTCTAATTGTTCATCCACTAACATAGAGGTTCGGTTATCAATTAATGCAATAAATAGATAATCAGTTGCTAAAAAATTATAACGACACAAAATAAAAGAACCACCACTGGCAAATGGATATTTTACCAATTCCGTTGCCAACATTTTGGTACAGCTATAACTAAAGGGTAAAAAATCATTTTCTTGTTCTAATAAACGATTTAATTCCTGAGCAAAATTTGAATTCTCTTGAAATAAGCCATAGCCTTTGGCTTTTCCTTGATAGGCTTGATGAAGTTGTAACATCATCTGCTCAACTTCAGGCGTAACCTCTAATAATTTTTCTCTTAAAACTGTTTTTAATTCAGGTGTTTCGCTTTCAGTTTGTGTCAATTGGTGGAGAACAATTTCTGTTACATTTATACTCATAGTTTCCTTATATTACATCTTTTTATTCAAAATTAATTTGGAAGAGATTTTAACTGTAGTTAGGGTAATTAACAAATGTATTTATGCTTAAGTATTTTTTAGATTAGGTATAGTTTCTAATTACAATTTAATTATAGTAATATGTCATTTAATTCCTAATTAAATTTATAAAGGGATAAGAAGGCAAAGAGGCTTTCATAAGGTAATCCTTAAATTACTGAAAATTTATTAATAGATATATAAAAAATCAGGGTAAGAGCATACTTGAAATTTATTCCCCCCTCCTAACCTCCCCCCGCAAGCGGAGGGAGGAACTTGTGTGTACAACCTAAAAATCCCCTCCTCCGCTTGCGGGGGAGGGTTAGGGAGGGGGAATGTTGTTACTCTGTATTAAACTCACAAACTTAGAAAAATAAACCAATGAAAATTTATATAGATGCGGATGCTTGTCCAAAAACATTACGAGATTTTATTTGTAAATCGGTAATGCGAACCAAAACTACTGCAATATTTGTAAGTAATAGTTTTATCAATTTGCCACGTTCGCCTTTTATTAGCATTAAAGTGGTTGAAAAAGGCTTTGATATTGCGGATAACTATATCGTGGAACAGGCTGAAAAAAATGATTTAGCGATAACCAGTGATATTCCTTTGGCGAATGATCTTATTAACAAAGGTGTGGCGGTAATTAATTTTAAAGGACTAGAGTACAATAAGGATAATATTAAGCAAAATCTAGGGATGCGTGATTTTATGGATATGATGCGTAGTACGGGCGTGCTTGAACCTTCTCAAATGGGTAAACAAAAACCATTTTCTGATAAAGATAAGAAAATATTTGCAGATACATTTAATCGACTACATACAAAATTATCAAGAATATGCAATTAAAGAAAAAATAAATAAAGGCTGAAACTACTCAGCCTTTGTTTCTGTATTACATCAATTAATTTCGTTCTAATCTAAAAGTGGAATAATATTGTTTTTACTCGAAATTAGTCCTGTTTGGGTATAAAGTCCGAGTTTGTCACGAGTATCTTTAATATCAAGATTACGCATAGTTAATTGACCAATACGATCTGTCGCTGTAAAGGGTGCATCTTCCACTTTTTCCATACTTAAATGTTCTGCTTGATAGGTTAGGTTTGGTGATTGAGTGTCTAATATTAAATAATCGTTACCACGACGTAATTCCAATGTGACGTCACCAGTAATTGCTTTGGCAACCCAACGCTGTGCGGTTTCACGTAACATTAATGCTTGTGAATCAAACCAGCGACCTTGATAGAGTAAACGTCCTAGACGTAAACCATTGATACGATATTGCTCAATGGTATCTTCATTATGAATACCTGTGACTAAACGTTCATAAGCAATATGTAATAGTGCCATTCCCGGTGCTTCATAAATGCCACGAGATTTTGCTTCAATAATACGGTTTTCAATTTGATCTGACATTCCTAATCCGTGTCTACCCCCAATACGATTCGCTTCTAAAAATAATTCAACCAAATCATCAAAACGTTTGCCATTTAATGCAACGGGAATGCCTTCTTCGAAACTAATTTTTACTTCTTCTGTTTCAATTTTTATATTTTCATCCCAAAACGCAACACCCATAATAGGTTTTACAATTTTGATACTGGTGTCTAAATCTTCTAAATCTTTTGCTTCGTGAGTGGCTCCAAGCATATTAGAATCTGTGGAATAGGCTTTTTCAACGGACATTTTATAATCAAAACCATTCTTGATTAAAAATTGTGACATTTCAGAACGTCCACCTAATTCGTTAATAAACAGTTCATCTAACCAAGGTTTGTATATTTTGAGATCAGGATTAGTGATTAGACCATAACGATAAAAACGTTCAATATCATTTCCTTTATAAGTGCTACCATCTCCCCAAATATTTACACCATCTTGTTGCATTGATGCCACAAGCATTGTTCCTGTAACTGCACGTCCTAAAGGCGTCGTATTAAAATAGGGCATTCCACCTGTAGAAATGTGAAATGCACCACATTGAATGGCAACAATACCTTCGTGAGCAAGTTGGCTGCGGCAATCAATTAATCGCGCTTTTTCTGCCCCATATTCTATTGCTTTTTGAGGGATTGCATCATAATCTTCTTCATCTGGTTGACCTAAATTTGCTGTGTAAGCATAGGGTACCGTTCCTTTTTGACGCATCCAAAGTAAAGCTGCACTGGTATCTAAACCACCTGAAAATGCGATTCCCACTTTTTTACCAAATGGTATAGATTCTAAAATTGTACTAGACATATAAATTCCTTGTTGTATTGCATAATTTAAATTTTATATAAATAATTCCATTATTCTATCTAAAATAGAATTAAAAATGAACTTGTTATTTTTATTATGACAAAATTTGCAAATTTTAATGAAAAAATAACCGCTTATCATAATTGATAAGCTATTTTTTATCTCAATTTACAAATTTTTGTAAAATAGTTATTGGACTAGTATTCATTGCTTCACATAGTTCAATAAATTCTAAAATATCAAGTTTTCTTTCACAGCGCTCAATTTTTGCAATATATGATTGTGGTTTATTTAATTTATTTGCAATTTGCTGTTGGGTTATTCCTTGCTTCTTTCGTGTAGAAATCAAACATTGAATAATTTTTTGATATTTTTCTTTATAAATTGTTTTCAAGGTTAATCACTCTAAGCTAAAAAATCTAGCTTGTAATTATTATCCTATTTTAGTATTATCCCGTATTGGGATAATTGTTGAATATTAGGAGGAAAAAATGGCTTATCGTTATGATCCCGATTTAGATTTTTTACAACACCTTGAGTCTGATGATTTAAAAGAACTTTATGATGTTTTAGTTTACGATAAAGATGGTGATAGACGTTTAACAGAAACATTATCAGTATCAAATGAACGTAAAGAATATGGTAGTAATTATTCCATCTATTGGGAGCGTATTGCTGAGGAATTACAATGCTATGGAGCGAATACTTTTGTAACGTTACTGAGATTTGGAAAGGGGGTGACCTATCACGAAATTTTATGTGATGTTTGTGATAAATTGAAAGTTAATTATAATAAAAACTCAGCAATAGAAAAAATAGAGCAACATTTATTGATGAAGATTTTAGAAAAATCTTTGGAAGAGATGTCTTCTTCTGAAAAGCAAGAGTTAGCCCGTAGTATTGGCATTAAAAATACGGATAATGTTACACCTGAATTATTAACAGCAGCATTCTTGAAAATTTTTAAATTGGGTGGCTTTAAATCATATCAACTCACAGTTATTGTGGTTAATGCAATTTTAAAAGCATTGATTGGACGAGGATTATCTTTTGCAGGTAATGCTACCTTGACTAGAACAATGGCTGTTTTAACAGGTCCTATTGGTTGGGTAATAACTGGATTGTGGACGGCTATTGATATTGCAGGTCCTGCGTATCGTGTTACAATACCTGCGGTAATAACTGTTATTGGATTAAGACAAAAATATATTAATCGACATATGCTATCTGAACTCAATATTGAATAAGTTTTAGAAAATAACGTAAAACCCAAATGGTTCAATTATTGTTTCTGATAGTCAGTTAAAATTTATAAATTTTAATAAAAAAGTAACCGCTTATTTTAATCAATAAGCGGTTACTTTATTTCTAGTAGTTTATTTTTTATGCGTTATTTTTTCTTCGCATATTTTAAGCTATCAATTGCAACAGCGAAAATGATAATACTACCTTTGATAATATATTGCCAATATGGGTTTACACCGATATAAGTTAAACCGTAGTTGATAAGGGTAAAGATTAATACCCCAGTCACAACACCAGCAACAGTACCCACACCACCAGCAAAGGATACGCCCCCAACCACACAGGCGGCGATGGCATCAAGTTCGTACATAAAACCAAGGTTATTAGTTGCACTTCCTACACGTCCACCTTCAAGCATACCTGCGAAAGCGTATAACATACCTGCAATCATATAAATAACGATGAGATTACGCGTTACGTTTACACCCGATACACGAGCCGCTTCTGGGTTTCCACCGATTGCAAAGATATTTTTACCAAAGCGGGTTTTATTCCACATAATCCATACTAAGACCGTAATAATGGCGGCATAAATGGTAATGTAGGAGAGTTTAAATGATCCTATTCTAAAGAAGTTTTGGGTGAAATCTAAGAATGCGTCACTAAATCCAGCGATAGGTGATGCACCTACTGAATCATAGTAAAGGGAGTTAATACCATAAACGATGATCATTGTCCCTAATGTAGCAATAAACGGAGTTACATTTAAAATTGCAATAATAAAACCATTTAATAATCCAATAATTGCACCGATTACACATACAATTAAGATAACAACAGGAATTGGAATTTCACCAAGATCAGGGAATACTCGGTTTACGTTATCCATTGCCTGTAATAATGTTGCAGAAACTACAGCGGTAAGCCCCACCTGACGACCTGCTGATAAGTCGGTTCCTTGTGTTACCAGTAATCCTGCCACACCAAGTGCGATAATTAAACGTACCGATGATTGAGTTAAAATATTACTAAAGTTACGTAAACTTAAGAAACTTGAATCTTGTGTAATAATGACAGAAAGTAATACTAACAAGACAAAGTAAATAGCGTTTTGTTTTAAAAAATCAAGTGATTTATTTTGTTTTAAGGCTGACATAATACGGTTCCCTCTATAGATATTTAGCCGCTAACTGTAAAATTTCTTCTTGCGAGGTTTCTGCTGTATTGACAATCCCCGCAACTCGTCCGTTACTCATTACTAATATTCGATCTGTTACCCCTAAAAGTTCAGGCATTTCTGATGAAATCATAATAATACCTTTGTCTTTATTGGCAAGATCCATAATGAGTTGATAAATTTCAAATTTTGCTCCAATATCAATACCTCGAGTAGGTTCGTCGAGCATTAATATTTCAGGCTGAGTTAATAACCAACGACCAATGACGACTTTTTGTTGATTACCACCAGATAATGAACCAATACTCGTTTGATGAGAAGGCGTTTTAACATTCATTGAATCAATGACCCACTGTGTATCACTTTTCATTTTTTGATTACTTAGTAGTCCAAATTTTCCTAAATAGGTTTTCATATTTGAGATCAATGAGTTAAATTCAATACTTAAATTGGAGTAAATACCAGTCGCACGGCGTTCTTCTGTTACAAGAGCAAATCCGTGGTTGATTGCCTCCAGAGCAGTATTATTTTTAACGATTTTATCGTGTAATTTAATGGTACCACTTTTGCGTTGGCGAACACCAAAAATGGTTTCTACAATATCAGTTCGTCTTGCTCCCACTAAGCCAGCAATACCTAAAATTTCACCTTTATGGAGATTAAAACTCACATCTTGAATTGATGGCTGATTAGTTGCGGTTAATCCTTCTACTTCTAAAATAACTTCTTTTGGTGTATTTGATTTTGGCGGAAAACGCTGAGTTAATTCACGTCCAACCATCATTGCAACAATATCATCAATAGTACAATCTGCGACTGAAACACTATTTATCCATTTACCATCTCGTAAAACGGTGACTTCATCACAAATTTTAAAGATTTCGTCCATTTTGTGAGAAATATAAATAATTCCACAGCCACGATCTTGTAATTTTTTAATAATTTTAAATAAGTGATCCACTTCTTTTTCAGAAAGAGAAGAGGTGGGTTCATCCATAATAACGATTTTTGCGTTATAGGAAAACGCTTTGGCAATTTCAACCATCTGCATCTGAGAAACAGATAATTTTCCTACTTTTTCTTTTGGATCAACATTAATATCCAACTCATCAAAAATAACCTTAGTATCGTTATACATTTTTTTATGGTCAATAAAGCCACCTTTGGTTGGATAACGTCCCAGCCATATATTATCCATAACGCTTTGTTGACGAACTAAGTTTAGTTCTTGGTGAACCATAGAGATCCCATTTTCAAGGGCTTCTTTTGACGTTTTAAAATCTACTGGCTTTCCTAAAAAAAGAATTTCCCCTTCATCTTTGGCATAAATACCAAATAAACACTTTAATAATGTTGATTTTCCTGCACCATTTTCACCCATTAAGGCGTGAACAGAATAAGAACGGACAGTTAAATTTGCTTGGTCAAGTGCTTTTACTCCGGGAAAGGTTTTACTGACATTTGTCATTTCTAGTAGCACTTCACCTTTAGGCTTTGATGCTGTATTTTGTGCTGTCATATTCAACCTCTATCAAAAAAAGGGGGACTAAGCCCCCTAAATATATTACAAATTATTTTAAAAAGTCTTTTAAGTTATCTGCATCAACTGCAACATAAGGAACGTTGATACGTTTACCGTTAAGTTTGTAAGTCATACCTTCAGTTGGCGCTTTGCCTTCTGCTAAGTTTTTAGAAAGTTGCATAACTGCTTTACCTTGGTTTACACCATCGTTAAGTACGGTACCAAGAATTTCCCCTTTCTTAACCATTTGTAAAACTTCAGGAAGTGCATCTACACCAAAGATTGGTAATTTTTTACCCGCAGCTTTAATTGCATTGAATGCACCCATTGCCATACCATCGTTGTTACAGATAACAACTTCGATATCTTTACCTTTAGGGTTAGATAACCAAGATTGCATTTTATCTTTTGCCATTGATGCATCCCACATACCTGTATCGATAAATAATTCATCAGTTTTGAAACCTTGATCATTTAATTCTTTGATAACAAATTTAGTACGAGCTTCTGCATCTGGGTGTCCAGGTTCACCTTTTAATAAAGCAAATTGGATTTTACCATCTTTATTTAAATCAAATTCAGGATGAGCTTTCCATTGTTTTGCAATTAATTGACCTTGCATTACACCAGATTCTTCAGGATTTGTTCCAACAAAATATGCTTTGTCATAAGTATCAAGTGCTTTTGTACCCGGATCACGGTTAAAGAATACGATTGGCACATCGTCACCTTTTGCTTTACGAATAACTGTTTTTGCTGCACCTGGGTCAACTAAGTTGATTGCTAATGCTTTAACAATAGGATCTCTTGAAAGCAAACCATCAATTTGGTCATTTTGAATTGATTGTTGATTTTGAGAGTCATTCATACTTAATTTAATACCACCAAGAGCTTGGGCTTCTTTTTCAATCTCTTGACGCATTAATGCCATAAAGTTATCGTCGTATTTGTAAATTGTTACACCGATTGGAATGTCTTTTGCAGATGCTGTTGCTACCGCACCAAAACCAACTGCTAATGCCACAGCACTTAAAAACGTTTTTTTCATAATGTGTTTCTCCATTGAAAAATCTTTGTAAAACAAAGTATATTGAGTTTTATTGATAGTAAAAATTTTATTACCAATAATTGAACTTATCCGTATAGCATATTGGATAATCGCGATGATCATACAGCAATTTATAATACAATTCTGTGATCTGTTTCACAATTATGAAAACGTTTTCATAAATTATTTAGAAATATAGCTTGAAATCTAAATTCAAGAAAATTATTTATTGGATAAATTTTTAGTTGAAAATCGTTTAACTAGAGTAGGTTTAAATTGTACATAAGTGGGACGCTCAATTTCTTTATTTGCTAAGTTTAATGCTAATTTGGTTGCATAACTTGCCATTAAATCAATAGGATATCTGATTGTAGTGAGTTTTGGTACTAAATATTTTGCAATAGGAACATCATCAAATCCGATAATTGAAAATTGCTCAGGAACTTTAATATTGTTTTCATTTAAAACCGATAATGCACCTGCTGCAATATTATCATTATATGCGACAATAGCTGTTAAATCAGAGTGATAGCTAAGCAGTTCTATCATTGCTTCTTCACCGCCTTCAAAATCAGGAGATGTGTGTACAATAGCGTGCTCTAATTGTGAAAGTTGATGTTTTTTTAATGCTTTTAAATAGCCATTTTTACGATCAAACTCATCAGTAATATAATGATTAGAACCAATGTAACCTATATGTTTATGCCCTAATTTAATCAATGTTTCAGTGGCTAAAAAAGTGCCTTTTTCATTATCAAGATCAACACAGCGATGCTCATATCCTTCAATAACACGGTTAATGATGACCATACTCGGTACACTTTCTAGGTAATGTTTTAATATTTCATCATCAAGCGCTTTACTATGAACAATTAAGCAATTACAACGTTTACGTAATAAACTCTCAATGGCATTAAGTTCTTTTTCTGCGTTATGGTAACCGATACCAATTAAGATACTTTTACCATATTCAGTGGCAACTTGATCGACAGTTTTCACTAAAATAGCAAAAAAAGGATCAGTTACATCTGTGACCACAACGCCAACGGTATCTGTATTTTTTAGTGCGAGAGCTTGAGCATTAGCATTAGGGCAATAACCTAATGTTTCTACAGCGTGTAAAACAGATTGGCGAGACTTATTACTAGAGGAAGCATTATTTAAAACTCGAGAAACGGTAGCAACTGAAACGCCTGCGAGAGTAGCAACATCACGAATTGTAATCATAATTTTCCTTTTAATTGATCTGTTTTGACATTAAACATCATATAAAAAATATATTTTTTTGAAAGCGGTTACTTTTAAAAATGATACCTAGCTCACAAAAAATAATGTAATTTACTATGATTATTTTAAATTTGTGATGTAGATCACAGTAATTGTATTTTGCTGGGTTAAAATAGGGATGTAATCGTTTACATTTTTAAAAAGAAATAAAAAGGAGAGGAAAAATGAATAATGTATTTGATCCAACTGAGCATCCACATCGACGTTATAATCCATTAACCGAACAATGGGTTTTGGTTTCCCCACATCGAGCAAAACGTCCTTGGCAAGGTCAACAAGAAAAAGTAGTGGAAGAAAATAAACCAAGTTACGATCCAAGTTGTTATTTGTGTCCAAGTAATAAACGCATTACTGGTGAACAAAATCCAGCTTATACTCAACCTTTCGTGTTTAAAAATGATTTTTCCGCCCTTTTAGAAGATACACCAGCTCCACAAGAACAACAAGATCCTCTCTTTCAAAGTTCTCAGGCACAGGGCGAGAGCCGAGTAGTTTGTTTTTCACCTGATCACAGTAAAACCTTACCTTTATTGACCGTTGAAGAAATCACCGAAGTGATCAAAACGTGGCAAGAACAATTACAAGAATTAGGTCAAAAATATCAATGGGTGCAAATTTTTGAGAATAAAGGGGCAGCAATGGGCTGTTCAAATCCTCATCCTCACGGGCAAATTTGGGCAAGCAATTTCTTACCAAATGAAGTTGCCCAAGCAGATAAAGCACAAGCTGAATATTTGAAAAAACATAATTCGGTACTTTTAATGGATTATGTCAATAAAGAATTAGAACTTAAAGAACGCATTGTGGTAGAAACAGAATATTGGGTAGCAGTTGTGCCTTATTGGGCGGTGTGGCCATTTGAAACCTTGTTACTTCCAAAACAGCATATTAAACGCTTAACGGATTTAAATACAGAACAAGAAAAAGATCTTGCTTTAGCAATAAAAAAATTAACAACAAAATATGATAATTTATTTAATACATCATTCCCTTATTCAATGGGCTTTCACGCTGCACCTTTTAATGGAAAAGAGAATGAACATTGGCAATTACACGCTCATTTCTATCCACCTTTACTACGTTCTGCCACCGTGCGTAAATTTATGGTTGGCTATGAGATGTTAGGGGAGAGCCAGCGAGATCTAACCGCAGAGCAAGCTGCAATACGTTTAAGAGAGTTGTCAGATACTCATTATAAAATGAAGTAATATTGAATATAGCGGTTACTTGTGAGTTAAAATTTACAAAAAAGGAAATATTATGCAACCAATCGAAAAAGCGAAACAGTTATTTGTTGAAAAATTTAATCAAAAACCAACCTTATGTGTTTATGCTCCAGGGCGAGTCAATGTGATTGGCGAACATACCGATTATAATGACGGTTTTGTGATGCCTTGTGCGATCAACTATGGAACAGCAATCAGTGGTACTAAACGTAGTGATAGTATTTTTAACGTCTATGCGGCAGATTTAGATCAGTTTGATAAATTTGATTTAAGCCAACCGATCACAAAAAACAGTGAGGCTAAATGGACGGGCTATGTGCGTGGAGTAGTTAAATTTATTCAAGAGCGTTGCCCTGAATTTAAACAAGGGGCAGATTTAGTGATTAGTGGCAATGTGCCTTTATCTTCTGGTTTAAGTTCTTCGGCATCATTAGAAGTGGCGGTAGGAAAGTTCTGTCAGCAATTAGGCAATCTTTCACTTTCTCATACTGAAATTGCGTTAATCGGGCAGAAAGCTGAGAATCAATTTGTGGGTGCAAATTGTGGCAATATGGATCAGTTAATTTCAGCATTAGGGCAAAAAGATAATTTATTGATGATTGATTGCCGTAGTTTAGAAACCAAGCCAACACCCGTGCCAAAAGATGTTGCCGTGATGATTGTAAACTCAAATGTGAAACACGATTTGGTAACAGGGGAATACAACACTCGTCGCCAACAATGTGAAAAAGCAGCGGAATTTTTCGGCGTAAAAGCATTGCGAGATGTGTCTATTGAAGAATTTGCAAAAAAAGAGAAAGATCTTACCGCTTGTGATCCTGAAATGATGAGAAGAGCCAGACACGTAGTGACTGAAAATCAACGTGTACTTGATGCAGTAAAAGCCTTAGAGCAGGGTGATTTAACCTTATTGGGTAAATTGATGTATGCCTCTCACGATTCAATGCGTGATGACTTTGAAATTACCACACCTGAAATAGATTACTTAGTAGAACTTGCTCAAGTCGTTATCGGTTCAAGTGGTGGTGCGAGAATGACAGGTGGTGGCTTTGGTGGATGTATTGTTGCAGTTGCACCTGTTGAAAAAGTAGAAGAAGTACGTAAAATTATTGCGGATAATTATCAAAAACAGACAGGCTTAAAAGAAACCTTTTATGTGTGTACAGCTTCACAAGGAGTATCAGTATGCTAACGGAAACCACCACTGGTATAGCATCTGATAATATTCCTTTTCAGATCTTTACTTTAACGAATGGCAATGGAATGTCCATTCAAGTAATGGATTGGGGCGCAACGTGGATATCCTGTAAAGTCCCTGTAAATAATGAGCTTAGAGAAACTTTGTTAGGTTGTCAGCCTCAAGATTATCTTAATCAAAGTGCTTATTTAGGGGCAACAGTGGGGCGTTATGCTAATCGCATTGCGAATGCCAGTTTTCAACTAAATGGTAAAAAATATCAGCTAGTTGCCAATCAAGGAAAACATCAACTACACGGTGGCGAGGGTTTTAGTCATCGACGTTGGAACATTAAAGAAAAAAGTGAGAATATGATTACTTTTTCACTTTTTTCACAGGACGGCGCTCAAGGATTTGCAGGTAATGTAACGGTTTATGCTACTTATCATTTAACAGAAAAAAATGAAGTCAAAATCGAATTTGAAGGTGAGTCTGATCAAGATACGCCATTGAATTTAACCAATCATAGTTATTTTAATTTAGATAATGCTGAGATTGGTAGTGATGTTCGTGATCATAAATTACAGCTGAATGCGGATTATTTTTTACCTGTGGATAATGAAGGTATCCCAAATGCACCGTTAAAAGCCGTTGAAAATACCAGTTTTGATTTTCGTGATGAAAAAGTAATCAGCAAGGATTTTCTCAAAGAAGAGCAACAACTTACCAAAGGTTATGATCACTCCTTTTTATTAAATCATCAAGGCGAGCAACCTTGTGCGATTTTAACGGCTTCAGATAACTCATTGCAATTACAAGTATTCACCTCACAACCTGCATTACAAGTTTATACTGGAAACTATCTTGCAAACAACCCAAATCGCCATAAGGGGGTCTATAGTGATTATTCAGGAATTGCATTAGAAACCCAAGCATTGCCAGATACCCCTAATCATCCTGAATGGCAGAAATATGGTGGAATTATAAAGGCAGGTGAAAAATATAAACAGTGGACAATATTTAAAATAGATTAAAAAAATAGATTGTGATTTTGAGTAAAAAAATATATTATAGACGTCTAGATGTTTAAACCTCTAAAAAATTATAAATAAGCGGTAAGATATTGTAAAAATTTTACAAAATGTTACCGCTTAGGTATTTTGTAAACCTACTTAATATTAAGGAATAGCACAATGGCAATGAATTTATTTACTTCAGAATCTGTTTCAGAAGGACACCCTGATAAAATTGCAGATCAAATCTCTGATGCAGTTTTAGATGAAATATTAAAACAAGATCCAAAAGCGCGTGTAGCTTGTGAAACTTATGTAAAGACAGGTATGGCATTAGTGGGCGGTGAAATTACCACAACGGCTTGGGTCGATATTGAAAGTCTAACTCGAGAAGTGATTTGCGATATTGGGTATACTCATTCTGATATGGGCTTTGATGCCCATTCTTGTGCTGTATTAAATGCAATTGGTAAACAATCTCCTGATATTAATCAAGGTGTTGATAGAACTGATCCTTTTGAACAAGGCGCGGGGGATCAAGGCATTATGTTTGGCTATGCGACCAATGAAACTGACGTATTAATGCCAGCACCAATTACCTATGCTCACTTATTAATGCAAAAACAAGCAGAAGTACGTAAAAGTGGTAAATTAAATTGGTTACGCCCTGATGCAAAAAGCCAAATTACCTTTATTTATGAAGATAATAAAATTAAAGGCATTGATGCCGTAGTACTTTCAACTCAGCACTCAGACACCGTTTCTCAAAAAGATCTTCACGAAGGGGTAATGGAAGAAATTATCAAACCTATTTTGCCAAGTGAATGGTTAAGTAAAGATACCAAATATTTTATTAATCCAACAGGGCGTTTTGTTATTGGCGGTCCAATGGGTGACTGTGGCTTAACAGGACGTAAAATTATTGTTGATACTTACGGTGGTGCGGCTCGTCACGGTGGCGGTGCATTCTCTGGTAAAGATCCATCAAAAGTTGACCGTTCGGCAGCTTATGCCGCGCGTTATGTGGCGAAAAATATTGTAGCCGCGGGTTTAGCAGATCGTTGTGAAATTCAGCTTTCTTATGCAATAGGTGTCGCAGATCCAACCTCAATAATGGTAGAAACCTTTGGAACAGGTAAAGTAAGTAATGAAGTGTTAGTTCGCTTAGTGCGTCAGCATTTTGATTTACGTCCTTACGGCTTAATTCAAATGTTAGATCTAATTAAACCCATTTATCGTGAAACTGCCGCTTACGGACACTTCGGACGTGAACATTTCCCTTGGGAAAAAACAGATAAAGCAGATATTTTACGTTTTGAAGCAGGATTGAAATAATTTATAAAATCAAGCGGTACGATGTTGATCAAAATTTGCAAATTTTTGATTAAATCATACCGCTTGTTTTTTCTTAACAAGACTGTCCAATAATTAATGGACAAGTAATCGAATTTTCTCCTATCGAATTTCTTCCCTCAATAAAATGCAGTGCTGCCTGTTTTCCCATTTCATAGTGGGGGAGTTGTACAGTGGTGAGTGACGGTTGAAATAAGTGTGTAACACCAACCATATTATCGTAACCAACCACTGCCACATCTTCTGGGATACGAAAACCTCTACTTAATAAGAGTTGATAAGTGAGAAATGCAATACGGTCATTACCACACACTATAATATCAAAATCTAATTTCTTAGGATTATTCTCTAACAACTTTTCAAGCGGTTTTGCTCCATTTTCGTAAGTATGAGGTGTACCAATCATAAAATGTTGTTCTGGTATCTGAGGATTTAATTGACTAAACCAAGCTTTTTCAAAACCATTTTTACGCTCTTTGGCTGCGATGGATTTTTCTGGAATATACATACAAAGGGGCTTTTTATAGCCCTTTTTAACCAATAGTTCAGTTAAATCAAACTGCCCTTGAAAATCATTAGGAATATAGCTTGCTACATCAACATCATTCGTCACACAATTTGATAACACCATCGGAATATTATGTAATTTTTGAGGAATTTTTACTTCTTTTAAACCATTTCTTGCCACGATAATCCCAGCTGGACGATAAGATAATAAACGTTCTGCTGCCTGTTCCATTTCTTGCTCATCATCTTCAAACGTATTGATCACAAAAGAATGCCAGCCGTGTTGTCGCACCGTTTTTTCAATTGCAAGAATGATTTCAACAGAGAATGGCGTCGTTGCTGTACCTAAAGATAGCACACCGATCGTCTTGCCAGTTGATCCTCGAATGTTTTTTGCAGAAAAATTAGGCACATAATTCAGTTCATCAATTGCTTTTTTTACGTGTTTATAAGTTTTTGCAGATAATTTCTCAGGATTATTTAATGCTCTAGATACGGTCATTAAAGAAACCCCTGCCAATTCTGCGACTTGTTTTAATGATGCCATTTTTATTATCCTTCTTATTTTTTTCTATTTTACCTGTAATACTCTCTTTTTTGTTAACGTTAACCGCAAAAGTGTGATCTGGTTCACAAAATTAAAATGATAACCTTAACATTTGTGAGCTAGATCACATTTATAAGTATTTATGGCTTGATAAGTTTTTTGATAACGTTAACATTTGGCGAAATTTATATATTTTAAATAAGGAGTTTTCTATGTCAGAAACACTATCTAATCAAGGTCAACAGCACTATTATCTTACCAATAGAAATTATTGGGTATCAGGTGCTTATTTCTTCACATACTTTTTTATTATGGCAACCTGTTTTCCTTTTCTTGGGATTTGGTTGGGCGATATCAATGGTTTATCTGGCGAAGACATCGGTTTAGTTTTTTCATCAATGTCATTTTCAGCTATCTGTTTCCAACCTATTTTTGGTTACTTAACCGATAAACTCGGTATTAAAAAACATATGTTATGGGTGCTTGCGATTACTTTACTTTTCTATGCCCCTTTCTTCATCTATGTTTTTGCACCACTCTTAAAAGTCAATGTCTTTTTAGGGGCATTATCTGGTGGGGCTTATATGGGCTTTGTGTTTAAAAGTGGGGCACCAGCTTCCGAAGCTTATATTGAACGTATTAGCCGTTTAAGTCGTTTTGAATATGGACGTGCGAGAATGTTTGGTATGTTTGGTTGGGGAATTTGTGCCTCTTTGGCAGGCAACTTGTATAGTTCAAATCCTAATTCTGTTTTTTGGTTAGGCTCTATTGCCGCTCTTGTATTATTAGTTTTAGTCGCAATGATGAAACCTTCAAATAGTTCAACTTCTGCTGTGATTGATAAATTAGGTGAGAATAAAAATCCTGTAAGCTTAAAGCAGGCTTTTGCTTTATTAAAACGTCCACAATTTTGGGCTTTAATTGCTTATGTTGTGGGTGTGGCTTGTACCTATGATATTTTTGACCAACAGTTTGGTAATTTCTTTAATACGTTCTTTGAATCGAAAGAAAAAGGAATTGAAATGTTTGGTTACGTAACAACGCTCGGAGAAACATTAAATGCAATTATTATGTTCTTCGTTCCAGTCATTATTAACCGCTTTATCGGTGCAAAAAATGCGTTATTGATTGCGGGTGTAATTATGAGTATTCGTATCACAGGATCTTCATTTGCAACGGAAGCGTGGCACGTCGTGGTATTAAAAACTTTACATATGTTTGAAGTACCTTTCTATTTAGTCGGCTTATTTAAATATATTTCAAATGTGTTTGAAGTGCATTTTTCTGCAACTGTTTACTTAGTGGCTTGTCAATTTATTAAAGAAGTGGTAAGTATGGTTGAATCGCCAATTGTGGGCAAATTATATGACATACACGGCTACCAAGATACCTATTTCATTCTTGGTTGTATCGCTTTTGGTTTTACTGTTCTTTCTCTGTTTGCTTTAACAGGAAAAAAATTAACACCAGAACAAGCTTAGTATAAATGAACAAATAAGGAATTATTACAATGTTACTCACAAATCATTTTCAAGATCCCGAAGTGATTCATATCAATACCACGCCACATCACGCTTATTTTATTCCTTTTGAAAATGAGCAAAAATGTGCAAAAAGTGATAGAAATTTGTCCGCTTATGTAACTTTATTAAGCCAATGCGACTGGGGATTTAGCTATTTTGAAAGTTATCAAGATTTGCCTGAAAACCTCCCTGAAAACATAGCAGAACAGCCAGCACAGGCAAATATCCCTGTGCCGTCAAACTGGCAGAATCACGGTTATGATCAACATCAATACACCAATATCAATTACCCGTTCCCGTTTGATCCACCTTATGTACCAACGCAAAATCCTTGTGGATTATATCAACGAGAATTTGAGGTTAACCTTAAATCGGATAAGCGTTATTTGATTAACTTTGAAGGGGTCGATAGCTGTTTCTTCTTATATGTTAACCAAAAATTTGTCGGATATAGTCAAGTCAGCCACGCCACTAGTGAGTTTGATATTAGCGATGTATTGCAAAATGGTACAAACCATATCGCTGTTTTAGTACTAAAATGGTGTGATGGAAGCTATTTAGAAGATCAAGATAAATTCAGAATGTCAGGTATTTTTCGTGATGTGTATATCTTAGAACGTGAACAAAATTATCTGCAAGATTTCTTTATTAGAACACAATTATCAGATGATCTTTCATCTGCCACTTTAACGGTTGAGACTTCTTTCTTAGAACAAGCTCAGTCTATTGATTTTCAGATATTTAACCCACAAGGCGAATTGATTCTTGAAAAACAAGCGGTGAATTTATTCGAAGAATTTACAAATATTCAACTCTGGAATGCGGAAAATCCCGCGTTATATAGCCTAAGATTGCACTATGGCAATGAATGGATTGAGCAAAAAATCGGATTTAGAAAAATTGCCGTTGAAAATGGCGTGCTGTTATTCAACAACCAACCGATTAAATTCAAAGGGGTTAACCGTCACGACAGCGATCCAAAAACAGGTTATAGCATTAGTTATGAACAAGCGATCAAAGATCTTACTTTGATGAAACAGCATAATATCAATGCGATCCGCACCGCTCACTATCCTAACGCCCCTTGGTTTACCGAGCTTTGCGATAAATACGGATTTTATGTCATCAGCGAAAGCGACATTGAAAGTCACGGACCAGTAATGTTGCCTGTGCCACAACCTGAAAATAGCATTTTCTTAAATGTATCGAATGAAAACTGGGATAAACAAATTGAGCAAGATACGATCGATAATTTCTGTTATTTTGCAAGAGATCCAAGCTTTAAAGCGGCGATTTTAGATCGTACTTTTGCAAATATTGAACGAGATAAAAACCGCACCTCGATCCTTGTTTGGTCGCTTGGTAATGAAAGTGGTTATGGTGAAAATTTTGAAGAGGCAGCAAAATGGGTAAAAGATCGTGATCCTGAACGCCTCGTACATTATGAAAGCTCAATCTACCAACATTCACAACATAAAAATGATCTCACTAACTTAGATTTTTACAGTGAAATGTACAGCGACACCGACGTGGTCGAAGAGTATTGCTCAAAACCACAAAGCAAACCATTCTTAATTTGTGAATACAGCCACGCAATGGGCAATTCCAACGGTGATCTTGAAGACTACTGGCAAACCTTCCAAAAATATGACACAGCTTGTGGGGGCTTTATTTGGGAATGGTGCGATCACGCCAACCAGCTACCAAATGATCCACAAAAATTAGGTTATGGTGGCGATTTCAAAGAAACAATGCACGACGGTAATTTCTGTGTGGACGGTTTAGTGTCGCCAACACGTGTTCCACACAGCAATTTACTTGAATTGAAAAATGTCAATCGTCCTGTGCGAGCCTGTTTGAGAGACGGAAAAATTGAATTTACCAACCATTTCGATTTCACCAACCTTTCTGAGATCACCATTAAATATTGCCTCTCAGAAAATGGTTATGCGATTAAGCAAGGGGAATTTGAACTTAATTGTGAGCCTCATCAATCCACTTGTGTGCCTTTCGTATTACCAAAACGCAATGGTAATGTATGGCTACTCGATATCACTTATTTTGCAAAAAATGCCACAGAATTGACCCCTTGTGATCATAAGTTAGGTTTTGATCAAATTAATATTTTTGATGATACAATGATTACCGCTGTTTTTAATAAAAAACAACCAAGTCATTTTACTATTAAAGAAAGCACACAAACCTTAGTAGTAAAAAATGAACAACTTTATTGTGAATTTAATAAAAACAAAGGAATTTTAAATCAGCTACAATATCAAGGTAAAACCATCATTGAACAGCCATTAACTTTCAATATATGGCGTGCCCCAACAGATAATGATCGTCTTGTCCGAGAATTATGGCAAAATGCAGGCTATCACAATGCTGATAGTCGAGCTTATCAAGTTTCAGTAGAACAATTTAGTGATAAAGTGGTGGTTTTTGCTGATTGTGCAATCGTAGCAACAGCACGAGAAAGAATTGTCACCTTTAACGTGCAATATCATATTCACCCTGATTACATTGAGATAGTGGTACTTGCAGAGCGAAAAGCCCACTTACCTTATTTACCACGTTTTGGACTCGCATTTAGCTTGAATAAACAAAGTGAAAATGTGGAATTTTTTGGTTATGGCGAAGGAGAAAGCTATATTGATAAGCACTATTCAACAAAGCTCGGGCGTTATACAACCACTGCCACACAAAATCATACGGATTATTTCAAACCACAAGAAAATGGTAGCCACTATGGGTGTCACTATGTGAAAACTGATAATCTATTGATTAGTGCCAATCAACCATTTAGCTTTAACTACTCGCCTTATTCCCTTGAAGAGTTAACGAGTAAAGCACACCATTATAATTTAGAAAAATCATCATTTAATCATTTATATATTGATTATAAAATGAGTGGTATTGGCTCAAATTCTTGTGGACCAAATTTAAAAGGTAAATATCGCTTAAATGAAACTGAATTTAATTGGGTAGTTAGATTAGATTTTAGCTAACAAATAACATTTAATAGCGGTGCGATGTTGATCGAAATTTGCAAATTTTTTGTCACATCATACCGCTTATTTGATTTCTATGTATTTTGAACAATTATATTATTCATAACGTCCGATTATTCCCTCATCAAAATATCCATTCGTCAAGGTATGCCTTGATGCTACAGTTATAATACATAAGTATAGACAGAGAATACCTTGTCTACATATCTTTAATGCTTTTAATAATTGCTTATTTTACAAGCAACTCTTTTTTAATTTTGTATTAATTAACCTTTTTCGCTTGCGTTTTTTTTTTTTTTTTTACAATGGGTAAGTTTTGCTCTATTTATGTTTGTAATATAGTCATAATTTTTAAGATGTTAATTTTGATTAAATGCAGTAATAAATAATAGAGTGTTTTAAAGTATATTGAGAGGTAAATTCTATGAATATCATCCAAAGTTTAGGCACAACTAAAAGTGTCACACTTCCATTTGATAGACAACAAATTGTTACAACATTAAAAAGTGATAATGACTTATTAATTAAGCTGAATAATGGTGAAGTGATCAAAGTGGAGGGCTATTTTGAAACCCCTCGACACTTAATTTTAAATCCAGAACAAGGTAAGCCTATTCAATTACTTGAAATTGATGATGTTTCAGGAAATATTTTAAGTAGTAGAGTATTGAGTTCTGCAGAAGTGCCAGAATTATTGGGCAATGACTTAGCGATGTTAAGTTCACAAACATCAGAAGAGCTAGTATCAAATGGAGTGTATGAGAGTGTAGCCAGTGGAACAGGAGCGGCAACTAGTAGTGGTATAAGTAGTGTTTTATTGGGATTAGGGGCAGTTGGTGCAACATTTGGAGTGGTTGGTGCTATAAAATCCCAAGATCGTTCTCATAATAATGACACATCCAAAGAGAGTAGTAATCAGAATAATACAGCGGTTGTGCCTGAAGAGGCAAAGAAAGCGGAACCAAAAGAGAATATTGAAAAAGTAGATAAAACAGAAAAAGAACCATCAGAAGAGGTGATTGAAAAACAACACATAGAGAAAAAAGAAGCAGATGTAGAAAGTGTTGAAAAAGATACTCAGGAAATTAAAGATCCAAAAGTAGTAGATAAAGCGGAAGAACCATCAGAAGAAGTGGTTGAAAAACAACATACAGAGAAAAAAGAAGCAGATGTAGAAAACTGTGAAATAGATACTCAGGAAATTAAAGATCCAAAAGTAGTAGATAAAGCGGAAGAACCATCAGAAGAAGTGGTTGAAAAACAACATACAGAGAAAAAAGAAGCAGATGTAGAAAACTGTGAAATAGATACTCAGGAAATTAAAGATCCAAAAGTAGTAGATAAAGCGGAAGAACCATCAGAAGAAGTGGTTGAAAAACAACATACAGAGAAAAAAGAAGCAGATGTAGAAAACTGTGAAATAGATACTCAGGAAATTAAAGATCCAAAAGTAGTAGATAAAGCGGAAGAACCATCAGAAGAAGTGGTTGAAAAACAACATACAGAGAAAAAAGAAGCAGATGTAGAAAACTGTGAAATAGATACTCAGGAAATTAAAGATCCAAAAGTAGTAGATAAAGCGGAAGAACCATCAGAAGAAGTGGTTGAAAAACAACATACAGAGAAAAAAGAAGCAGATGTAGAAAACTGTGAAATAGATACTCAGGAAATTAAAGATCCAAAAGTAGTAGATAAAGCGGAAGAACCATCAGAAGAAGTGGTTGAAAAACAACATACAGAGAAAAAAGAAGCAGATGTAGAAAACTGTGAAATAGATACTCAGGAAATTAAAGATCCAAAAGTAGTAGATAAAGCGGAAGAACCATCAGAAGAGGTGATTGAAAAACAACACATAGAGAAAAAAGAAGCAGATGTAGAAAGTGTTGAAAAAGATACTCAGGAAATTAAAGATCCAAAAGTAGTAGATAAAGAAAAAGAACCATCAGAAGAAGTGGTTGAAAAACAACATACAGAGAAAAAAGAAGCAGATGTAGAAAACTGTGAAATAGATACTCAGGAAATTAAAGATCCAGAAGCAATAGATACAACAGAAAAAGAACCATCAAAAGAAGAGCCGAGATTGGAATTAGATGTAGAAGGTTGTGATTTTGGAGATAATCCTGCTGTAGTGGAGAGACCTGTAGATGAAAAAATAGATATAATAGAAAAAGAACCATCAAAAGAAGAGCCGAGATTGGAATTAGATGTAGAAGGTTGTGATTTTGGAGATAATCCTGCTGTAGTGGAGAGACCTGTAGATGAAAAAATAGATATAATAGAAAAAGAACCATCAAAAGAAGAGCCGAGATTGGAATTAGATGTAGAAGGTTGTGATTTTGGAGATAATCCTGCTGTAGTGGAGAAACCTGTAGATGAAAAAATAGATATAATAGAAAAAGAACCATCAAAAGAAGAGCCGAGATTGGAATTAGATGTAGAAGGTTGTGATTTTGGAGATAATCCTGCTGTAGTGGAGAAACCTGTAGATGAAAAAATAGATATAATAGAAAAAGAACCATCAAAAGAAGAGCCGAGATTGGAATTAGATGTAGAAGGTTGTGATTTTGGAGATAATCCTGCTGTAGTGGAGAGACCTGTAGATGAAAAAATAGATATAATAGAAAAAGAACCATCAAAAGAAGAGCCGAGATTGGAATTAGATGTAGAAGGTTGTGATTTTGGAGATAATCCTGCTGTAGTGGAGAGACCTGTAGATGAAAAAATAGATATAATAGAAAAAGAACCATCAAAAGAAGAGCCGAGATTGGAATTAGATGTAGAAGGTTGTGATTTTGGAGATAATCCTGCTGTAGTGGAGAAACCTGTAGATGAAAAAATAGATATAATAGAAAAAGAACCATCAAAAGAAGAGCCGAGATTGGAATTAGATGTAGAAGGTTGTGATTTTGGAGATAATCCTGCTGTAGTGGAGAGACCTGTAGATGAAAAAATAGATATAACAGAAAAAGAACCATCAAAAGAAGAGCCTCAATTGGAAAGATACGCTGAACTTTGTGATCTGGGTGTTAATCCTCCTTTGGTGGATGATACTGTGTATGAAAAAATAGAAATAACAGAAAAAAAACCATCAAAAGAAGAGCCTCAATTGGAAAGATACGCTGAACTTTGTGATCTGGGTGTTAATCCTCCTTTGGTGGATGATACTGTGTATGAAAAAATAGAAATAACAGAAAAAAAACCATCAAAAGAAGAGCCTCAATTGGAAAGATACGCTGAACTTTGTGATCTGGGTGTTAATCCTCCTTTGGTGGATGATACTGTGTATGAAAAAATAGAAATAACAGAAAAAAAACCATCAAAAGAAGAGCCTCAATTGGAAAGATACGCTGAACTTTGTGATCTGGGTGTTAATCCTCCTTTGGTGGATGATACTGTGTATGAAAAAATAGAAATAACAGAAAAAAAACCATCAAAAGAAGAGCCTCAATTGGAAAGATACGCTGAACTTTGTGATCTGGGTGTTAATCCTCCTTTGGTGGATGATACTGTGTATGAAAAAATAGAAATAACAGAAAAAAAACCATCAAAAGAAGAGCCTCAATTGGAAAGATACGCTGAACTTTGTGATCTGGGTGTTAATCCTCCTTTGGTGGATGATACTGTGTATGAAAAAATAGACATAACAGAAAAAGAACCACTAAAAGAAGAGCCACGGTTGGTAGATGATGGTGAATCTTGTGAGGATATTGAGGAATATTTAGTGGATGATAATGTATATATGGAAGGTAATGAACATCAGTTGTATATTTATAAAAATAGTGAGCATTCAAATATGGATCATTTTACAGGTATTCAAAATATTTATTTATCAGGAAAAGAGTTGAAATTGACTATTTCTGATGATGTACTAGATAAAATTGCAAATGATGATAATGATCATAAAGTAATAATAAATAGTGAAAAATTAGATGATGAACTATATTTAGAAGGTAATTTCATTAAAACGACTGAAACAGAAAGTCATAATGGTCAAGAGTATATTAAATATACTGATGAAATAGGTAATGCATTAATTGTTGATCCTGATATTACAGTAATTTAATTCCTTACTTAGAGACTGGGCAATGTGAACTAACCCTCATTTTGCCCAGTTTCTTGTATCTGTGTATATCAAACGTAGCGTCAAGGCATGCCTTGACGGATGGGTAATATAATTATATATCAATTGGTTATGTGAGTATTTGATAAAATATAGCGGTTACATCCAGTTCAAAATTTACCATTTTTATGCTTACTTTTTTTAATAACTACACATTACCGCCTATAACTAAAAGGTGGCTTTGCAAACCAAATAATTACCGTTAACCCTAAGAAAATAACCGCAGATAACCAAAAGACTTCATTGGCGGCAATAATTAATCCCTGTTTGGTGATTTCTCTTGCAAGTTGACCAGAAGCAGCCATTTCATTAAGTCCAATTTCAGCCATTTGTTGATAATATTGCTGAGCATTTGGCGTATAAGGTGTGATTGCTTCAACAAAACGTTCGTGATGCAGGGCTTCTCGGTTATACCACATTGTAATATTGATAGAGGTTCCTATTGAGCCTGCTAGCGTTCTAAGAAAATTAAATAAACTGGTAGCAGAGGCTATTTTCTCAGCGGGTAAGCCTGATAGAGTAATAGTGGTGAGTGAGATAAAAAAGCAGGCTACGGCTAAACCTTGCACAAATTGAGGAAATGCCACATTGCCAAAATCCATTTCAGGTTGAAAGGTTAAGGCTCGCCAGCCAAATGTAAAAGAGTACATAATAAAGCTAAATGTCACCAAGTAGCGAATATCAATTTTATAACCAAATTTTCCAATAATTGGGGTGACTAAAATAGGTAATAGTCCAATTGGAGCGGCGGCAAGACCTGCCCAGGTGGCGGAGTAGCCATAGACGGTTTGCAGTAAAATGGGCATAAGCACCACTGAGCCAATATAGAGCAAATACGCCATACAGGTAGTTAAACAGCCGATGGTAAAATTACGTGAGCGGAATAGGGTAATATCAATAATCGGATTGCTTTCGGTAAATTCCCAAATTGCAAAAATAATAAAGAATGTGACCGCTAGAACGGCTAATAAAATAATTAAATTTGAATTAAACCAATCTTGCTCTCTGCCTTGATCTAACATTAACTGAAAACAACTAACACCCAACACTAATAACACCAAACCAATGGTGTCGAGTGGTTGTTGGACGATTTTGGTTTCCCTATTCGCAAGCAGTGTTTTTGAGGTCAAAACAACAAAAATTCCAATAGGAACATTGATAAAGAAAATCCATCCCCAGTGAAAATTATCACTAATCCAACCACCTAAAATAGGCCCTAAAACAGGGGCAATCACTAAAATCATAGACCAAAACGCCAATGCCATTGATTTTTTTTCAGGGGGATAATTATTAAGTAATAAACTTTGAGAAAGTGGAATTAATGGACCTGAAACCAGCCCTTGAAAAACACGAAAAACTAATAGCATTTCTAAGCTGTTTGACATTCCGCATAACCAAGAGGCAAGGGTAAAAAGTGACACCGAAATTAAAAATAATTTCACTTCCCCCACTCGTTTTGCAAGCCAACCTGTAATCGGAATAGAAATAGCATTTGAGACCCCAAAAGAGGTGATAATCCACGTGCCTTGTGAACTTGAAGAACCCAAATCACCGACAATAGTGGGAATAGCCACATTAGCAATGGTAGAATCTAACACCTGCATAAAAGTGGCAAACCCTAATGCAAAGGTGAGGATAACTAATGTTACGCCTTTTAGCATACTATTGTTCATTTATATTCTGTTTAATAATATGTGAAATACGTTGTTCAATTTCAGATTGCTCGTATTCAAGTGCATCTGTTGTATAAAGAGGTGTTGAACGTTTTTGTTGCAATAATACGTCCCCATCTTTGTTTGTTACCTCTATTTTTACGCTGGCAGATAAGCCCATTCTCAGAGGATATTTTTCTAACTGTTGTGGATCTAATTCAATTCTTACAGGTACTCGTTGAGTGATTTTAATCCAGTTTCCAGTGGCATTTTGAGCAGGTAATAGAGAAAACGCACTGCCAGTACCAAGTGCAATACCTGTGACTTTTCCATCAAACTCAATATCATCGCCATACATATCAACAGTGACTTTAACAGGTTGTCCAATTCGTATATTTTTTAATTGTGTTTCTTTAAAATTTGCATCAATCCAAAATTGATATGGCGGAATAATTGCCATTAAAGGCGAATTTGTACCCACACTTGCTCCAAGTTGTACATTACGTTTGGCTACATAACCCTCCACAGGGCTTAAAATTTGAGTCCGTTTTAATTTTAACCACGCCTGTTTAACAGAAGCTATCGTATTTTGAATACTAGGTTGCTCAATCAAGGGAGTTTGTTGTAATAGGGATTTACTTGAGGCTAGTTGTAGTTTAGCAAGTTGTAAATTCGCATACGCCATCGTCATTTTATCTTTAGCGTGTTGTACGCTTTCTTGATCGATAGAATGGGTTTTGGCTAATTTTTGACGACGAGCTAGATCATTTTTGGCTTGAGCAAGGGAAATTTGTTTGCCTTTCACCGTTTCTTGTAACTGTTTTACACTGTAGTTGAGTTGCTGAATATTTCGTACTGCACTTGCTAATGCAGTTTCTGCCTGTTTTAACGCCAGTTCTTTATCACTGTTATCCAATACCACTAAAACATCACCTTTGTGTACAAAATCCATATCTTCAACATTAATTTGTACTACATTACCTGCAACTTTAGGGGTGATCATCACTTGATTACCGACTACATAAGCGTCATCAGTGGTTTCATAGCCTTTAAAAAAGAACAACCAACATATTGAAACAATAACGATGATAATAAACAATAGCCCAAAGAACAGACTAAATGCTTTTGTTCTTTGCTTTTTCTTTGATAAATCTGATCCTGTTTCTGACATCTTTTTTATCCTTACTCTTTTGCTTGATTTTCAATATGCATAGCCAATTTTTGCAAAATTTTCATTAAATCTGACCGCTCTTGTTCATTTAAAATAGAAAATGTTTCACTAATCAGTTTCCATTGATTAGGTAAAAAATCAGCCATAAATTGATTACCTAAATCCGTCAATTTCAGAGAGAATGCTCGACGATCTTCTTTTATCAATTGACGAAATAGCCAATCTTTTTTCTCCAACTCATCTGAAATACGAGTAATATTGGTTCGAGAAGAACCTAATATGGCACTTAATTTAGAGGGCTGAATTTCCTGATTGGGTTGGTAATAAATAATGACCAGTGCTAAAAATTGCGTATGGTTTAAACCAAATTCTTTTAATAAACGATTACGATTATCCAAAAAAAGTTGATTGGTATGTAGCATTAATCGAGATAGCACAATTTCATCAACGGGTGCATATTTATTACTTTCATTGATCATCGTTCGCATATTTTGTAGTTGTTTATCAAATTTATTATTCAAAATATAAATCCTGTTGGTCATAATTTAGTTACTCATTATATAATAACTTGCGTTACTATCAATAGAGTAATTATAAAATTTTACAAAAAATAGACAAAATCATACCGCTTGTTTTCTTCTCCAAAATATTATTTACATTATATTTAACTATTAAATCAATAATTAAAACCTATTAAAATACCTTTTTAAGGATAATCTTTATTCGTTTGAAGCCTTTTATTTCCTATCTTTATGCTTTATATATCAACATATACTAATGCGAATAGATTGCATTTATTATAATAAATCAAAGAGTTAGGTAATAATGGTTCTTATTTGATTATCAACAATGTGGATGTTATTGAGAATTTGGTTTACAATGTATTCAATGTTACAACCTATCGAATAGAACAAATGGAGAAACCAAAATGTTAAAACAATCAATTATCAACAAATTAAACGAGCAAATAAATTTAGAATTTGCATCTTCAAATATTTACTTACAAATGAGTTCGTGGTGTGCTTATCACGGATATGAAGGAGCGGCTGAATTTTTGTTACGTCATGCGGATGAAGAACTTGAGCATATGCAAAAACTTTTTGATTATGTGAGCGAAACGGGTGGTTTACCATTGCTAGGTACAATTGAAGCACCTCGTACCGAGTTTGAATCATTACAACAAATCTTTGAAATTACGTTAGAACACGAAAAATTTGTTACGAGTAAAATTAATGAATTAGTCGAGGTGACTTTTGATAGTAAAGATAATTCTGCATTCAATTTCTTACAGTGGTATGTAAGTGAGCAGCACGAAGAAGAAACTTTATTCAATGGTATTGTCGATAAATTTAATATGATTGGTGGTGATAAATTAGGTCTTTACTTAATTGATCGTGAATTAGCAACACTTGGTGCAAACCATTAATCCATTTACAAAGAGGAAAAAAATATGTTATCAAATAAAATTATTACAATGTTAAATGAACAGTTAAACTTAGAGCTTTATTCATCAAATTTATATCTTCAAATGAGTGCGTGGTGTGCTAATAAAGGTTATGAAGGAGCGGCAGCTTTCTTACGTGAACACGCAACAGAAGAAATGGTACATATGAGAAAGCTATTTACTTACTTGAATGAAACTGGGGCATATACGACCATTGCTGAAATTGAAGCACCTAAATCAGAATTTTCATCATTGAAAGAAGTATTAGAACTTACTTTTGAACACGAAAAACTAATTACTAAGAAAATCAACGAATTAGTAGAGATTACCTTGGCAGAAAAAGATTTTGCATCATTTAACTTCTTGCAATGGTATGTGAGCGAACAACACGAAGAAGAAACGTTATTCGGTGGCATTTTAGATAAATTGAATTTATTAGGTCAAGACAGTAAAGGTCTATATTACATTGATAAAGAATTAGCAAAATTAGTTACAGCATAATTATTATTTAATTGACACGAGAGAGACAGAATATATTCTGTCTCTCTTTCTTTTTTGTTGAATTAAATATCCACGTCATCAAAAAGAGGTGTACTTAAATAACGCTCAGAAGCAGAAGGAAGAATAGCAACTATTATCTTATCCTTAAATTCGGGTAATTTTGCTAAACGATCCGCTACAGCAACCGCTGCACCTGATGAAATCCCCACCAATAGACCTTCCTTTGCCATTAATTGACGCGCAGTTTCAATCGCAGTTTCACTGTCCACTTGTTCAACTCGATCAATGAATGTTAAATCTAAATTTTTAGGAATAAACCCTGCACCAATGCCTTGAATTTTATGCGGAGCAGGTTTAATTTCTTGATGATTTAAAGTTTGTGTAATGACTGGGGATTCTTTTGGCTCAACAGCAACACTTATAATCTGTTTGTGTTTATCTTGTTTGAAATAACGAGAAATACCTGTTATTGTGCCACCTGTTCCTACGCCAGCAACAATCACATCAACATTGCCTTGTGTGGCATCCCAAATTTCAGGGGCGGTTGTTTTTTGGTGAATATCGGGGTTAGCAGGATTATCAAATTGTCTTAACATTACATAATGTGTAGGATCGCTAGCTAAAATTTCTTCCGCTTTTGTTATTGCCCCTTTCATTCCTTTTGAACCATCAGTTAAGATTAAATTTACTCCCAACCCTCGTAATAATCGTTTACGCTCAAGACTCATTGTTTCGGGCATTGTTAACGTTAATTTATACCCTCTTGCTGCTGCAACATAAGCAAGTGCAATACCTGTATTCCCACTGGTTGCATCAATAATTTCTTTATCTGAAGTTAATATACCATCCTCTTCAGCCTGCCATACCATATTTGCTCCGATACGGCATTTTACACTAAAACTTGGATTACGAGATTCTACTTTAACTAAGATATTACCTTGATTTCCGAAGTGTTTTAAGCGAATAAGAGGCGTATTGCCTATTGTTAGAGAATTATCTTCGTAGATTTTCATTGTGGTTCCTTTTTTTATTTAATTTCAAAAGATAATACGTTTTTCTTAAATTATTCACTAGGAAAATTTTTTTATATGAAATAACAAAAAGATATAAACCGATAAGTAAACAAAATGTAAAAAGAGAAGTGATATCATTTGATTTTTGTGATTTGTATCATAGAATTAAAGATAAAGCATATATAAGGGAAGTAAATAGTGTTATTATAGAGGGATGATTATTAATTTTTTATACTTAAATTTAGGAGAATATTATGCAAAACTGGACAAATGAAATGTGGACAGCCGTTGTAATTGCTTTTGTCATTGGTTTAATTTTAGGTTACTTCGTTATGTATTTTACTAAGGGAAATGTAAAACAACATGTTAAACTTGAAAAAGAATTTAAAAAAGTAAAAGCAGAAAAAGAAGTACAGAAAAAACAGTTGGAAACGCATTTTTCTGAAAGTGCAGTGTTATTATCAACCCTTGCAAAAGATTATAAAAAATTATACACGCACTTAGCGGATGGTTCTGAAAAATTATTACCTGAAACTCACAGTATCGATCTTTTTGAACAACTTCAGTTAGAAGACAATAAAGAAGCGTTACAACCTAAAGAGGTAGAAACGGTTATAGAACCTCTTGTTGAAACAGAGAAAGAGAAAGCAGAATAAGTCGTAAATAGCCGTAAACAGAAAATATTGTCTCTTCAAAACGGCGTTAGGTTAAAAGTAGGGCTCAAATTTATCTTTGAGCCCTCCCTAAAATAAACAGAGATCATTTCTTAAAATTATGCTTAAGCATAAGACATTTGTTTTATAAATATACTAGGCGACACTTTTTAGAAAAGTATTACCTAATTTTGTGTATTTTGTATATTTTTTCCAATAAACCAAATCATCCATTCTAAAAAAGCATAAAAAATGCTATATTCCTAGGCTATGTTTATTTAATTTGAAGATGAAACAATGGCGAATTATTTTGATATTTCAGTGGCAGTCGCAGGGGCTTGTCAAGCGGGTAGTTTAGTGCAGAAATTTGCACATAAAGGAAACAGCGGAGAGTATAATGAAGTCCTTAGTGATTCTTTAAAAAGTTTGTTTGTTTCGCAACCTGATAGCACTTTAGCGGTATTTGATAATGATTTATCTCACTTAAAATTAGGCATTGAAGTTGCAATGGCTCAATTTGGTGGCGGTAAAGGTAATTTAGATACTGAAGTGAGTCGTTATTGGATTGGAATACTTGCATTGAGTAAAAAATTACTAGAAAATCCTGTGGCAAAAACTGAACTGATACAACGCTTACAACAAGTTGAGCGTCAGTTATTGATTTGTGAAAATGATATACTAAATGAGCAAATTATTGCGAATTTAGCGAGTATTTATAGAGAAGTTATTAGCCCATTGGGTACACAAATTCAAGTAACAGGTTCGCAACAACACCTTTCTCGAACAGATGTTCAAAATCGTATTCGTGCTACATTACTTGCTGGTGTACGAGCAGGTGTATTATGGCAACAAGTTGGCGGAAAACGCTGGCAATTTTTGTTCGCACGTAAAAAAATCTTAAACCAAATGCAATCTTTTTATCAAACCTTATAATTTTATCGGAGAATATTTTATGGAACTGAATACCCTTACCGCCGTGTCGCCTATTGATGGTCGCTATCAAGACAAAGTCGCAGATTTACGTCCAATTTTTAGTGAATTTGGATTAATTAGATTTCGTGTAATGGTAGAGGTTCGCTGGTTACAAAAACTCGCTGAAAATACTGAAATCAAAGAAGTTTCTACATTGTCACAAGAAGCAAACGATTACTTAAATCAAATTATTATGAATTTTTCATTACAAGACGCTCAGCGAATTAAAGAGATTGAGCGAGTCACCAATCACGATGTTAAAGCCGTAGAATATTTTTTAAAAGAGAAAAGCGAGACGTTACCTGAATTAGCGAAAATCAGTGAGTTTTGGCACTTTGCTTGTACGTCGGAAGATATTAACAACCTTTCTCACGCATTGATGTTAAAAACCGCACGTGAAGAGGTGCTATTGCCACAATGGAAAGCGGTAACCAATGCGATTGTTGAGCTAGCAAATCGTTATCAACATATCCCAATGCTATGCCGTACACACGGACAGCCTGCGACCCCATCAACAATGGGTAAAGAAATGGCAAATACCGCTTATCGTTTAAAACGTCAATTTAAACAGTTGCAACAAATTGAGATACTAGGAAAAATCAACGGTGCAGTAGGGAATTATAACGCACACTTATCGGCTTATCCTGAGATTGACTGGCATAAATTTAGCCAAGAATTTGTAACGTCATTAGGCATTGAATGGAACCCGTACTCAACCCAAATTGAGCCACACGATTATATTGCGGAATATTTTGATTGTATCGCACGTTTCAACACGATTTTAATCGATTTTGACCGTGATTTATGGGGTTATATTGCGTTAAATTATTTCAAACAACGTACAGTTGCGGGTGAAATTGGATCAAGCACAATGCCACACAAAGTGAACCCGATCGACTTTGAAAATTCCGAAGGAAATTTAGGGTTAGCCAATGCGTTAATGAGCCACCTTGCTCAGAAATTACCAATTTCTCGCTGGCAGCGTGATTTAACGGATTCTACGGTATTGCGTAATCTAGGTGTAGGTGTGGGCTATTCGTTGATTGCATACAGCTCAACTTTAAAAGGGATCAGTAAATTAGAAGTGAACGAAGATCGTTTGTTAGAAGATCTCGATCAAAACTGGGAAGTATTAGCTGAACCTATCCAAACCATAATGCGTCGTTACGGTATTGAAAAACCGTATGAAAAATTAAAAGAACTCACACGAGGCAAGCGAGTAACCAAAGAAATTATGCAAAATTTCGTTGAAACTTTACCGCTTCCACAGGCTGAAATTGAACGCCTAAAACAAATGACACCAGCGAATTATATTGGTTATGCGGTGGAGTTGGTGGAGAAGTTGGGTTAAGGTTTTAAGAAAGTCCATTGAATGGACTTTTTTGTGAGGTTTAAAATGAATAATTATAGATATTTGAAAGATCTTTATTCTTATAAAGAGTGGAAAAGTCAAGAAAATAGAAAAAAACAAGATAGAAGAGAGTTTTTTTCTAGTTATGGTTTGTCTATAATTTCTCTTATTACATTATTTGCAATTATATTAGGTGGTTGCATTATTTATGTACATTTGACAGAAATAAATGCGATATCTATTTTTCCTAATCTAATAGCAAATAAAAATACGTTTATTGGAGTTACTATTTCTGGAATTATTTTTATAAGTATAATGGCTTTTATTCCATTTCTATTTTCTATTGGATTTAGATTAATTCGTAGTGATATAAGAATAAGCATCTTAAAAACAGAAAATAATTTATATATTATATTTTCTATATTATCTATTATTTTTGAATTTATATATTTCTCTTTGTTTAAAGATTTGGATTGGTGGTACCATTTATTATTTTTAATAATACCAATCATGATTGTTATAAATATAAGTAGTACATTTGTTGAAGGTAAATTGAATATAAATAAGGTTATTAGTGCTTCTTTTATGTATCTTTTTTTCCTTTTTTCTTTTATAGGAGCTTTGTTTTTTAGGCTTCAAGTAGGAGGAATAGATATGTATTTTATGATTATTTTTATAATTCATTATATTTTCATGATAATATTTTTTATTTTTCCATTAAATGTATTATTGTATATTTCTATTTTTATACTTTATATCTTTATGGTAATTTTTATACCAATCTATATCGAGAATATATTGGAATTTAATTTAAAATATAAAGGCATATCAAATCGTATTTTAGAAGTGTTAGATATAAAAGAAAATCCAGAACGATCAAACTGGTATTTACTAGATAAACGCTTTATTGAAAATAAAATATTTGAAGTAGTTAAAGATAAAGAAAATACTTCTAATAAGTTAAAAGATAAATTTATAAAATGGCAGGCTATATATATTGCAAGTAATTATGATTATTACTGTGATCATAGGAATAATTGTAAATCAATAATAGGAAATCAGTCTAAATACTCAAATGTCCTCTATGGCTATTTTGCTTGGAATTTGGGAGAAACAAAAGTCTTTTGTCCTAGTAATATTCTGATTGATAAAATAGAGAATGATTCTAGAAAAACAATTCAAGAATTTATGAAAACAAATAATCAACATCCTTGCCTTTTCATTAAAGGCGAATATTTAACTCCATTACCTGGTAGGTTATAACTCAAAAACATTCAACCAAGCGGTTATATTTTTATGAAAATTTACAAAAGTTGCAAAAAATAAAGAAAATCTAACCGCTTATACATTAAATCTTCCAATAAAACTCTTACTATATTGAAGCATTACAGTTGAAACTGGATGATTATTAATCATAGACTTTTTTATGTTTTTTGTTTAAAATGCAAATCGTTATTATTTTTAAACAAAGGGGCTAATGTGAAAAAACTTCATAAATCAATTATTTTAACAAGTACAGTGGCTGTTGCATTACCTGTGTATGCAGATAATGCGGAACAATCAACAATCAACAATTAGTAGTAGAAAATAAACTGTCAGAAGTGGTGGTTTACGGACAACAAAATACAGGACTTTCTTCAACTCAAAAAATTACCAGCAAAGAGATTGCAAAAACACCCGTTTCAAATGGGAATATCTCTGATTATTTAAAATCTAATTCACATATTCGTTTTGAAAATAGTGATGAAACAAGTTTAATGCGTGGTGAAATCAAACCAGCTGAAATTTCTATCAATGGTGCTGAGGAATCTCAAACTAGTTATTATGTCGATAATGTAAATATTAACAATGACTTAGGTAATAGTAGCGAAGGTTTTTTTGATGGTACATTTCAAATGTTACCTAAAATGCAATCAGGACAGGGATATTTCTTTGATGCAAACTTATTGTCTTCTGTTGTAGTTCACGATAGCAATGTGTCTGCGAGTTTAGGCGGTTTTTCTGGTGGAGCTGTTGTTGCTAAAACAAAATATTATGACGGTACGGATCGTGTGAAATTACGTTATAGAACCTCTCGTTCTCAGTGGGCTAAATTTGAATTAAATGATACCTATGGTGAAGGTGATGCGAAAAGACCATTATCAGAAATCTTTAATAGTGCTACACCATTAGGGGCAGAAGCACCTTATCAACCTGACTATAAGAAAACATTTTTTAGTATTTCAGCTGAAAGAGCATTAACGGATAAATTAGGTGTGGTTGCTGGAATTAGTCGCCGTGAGTCAGATATTCAGCAAAGTAGAATTGTGTCAATGGATAAAGAAACTGGCAAAGTTGATTTATCAAGACGCAATCACACTCGCCGTTCGGATAATGCGTTAATCAATTTTAATTATGCCGCTTCAGATGATGATCGTTTTGAATTAGGTTTGCGTTATTCTAAATACAGTGAAGGTAAATTCTTTGATGTAAATATAGATAGCGATTTATATGATTATCATAATGCCTATGGTGCAACGTTAGCTTGGGTTCATAGTTTAGACAATGGTGTGGTTACTTCAACTCTTGCTTATGATAAATTCAAAGATGAGCGTTATTCTAGTGCGACTAAGTTTTCAAAAACATTGATTGAAGAATACGATGAAAACTACAATATTATTCCCAAAGTTAATTTTGAAAAAGGTGGAATGGGGACTTCTACGTTAAAACAGCAGAATATCCATTATTCAATGGAGTATGCGATCAATCCATTTGAATTAGGTTCAACAAGTCATTCTGTTTCTGTGGGTGGATTATATCAACAAACAAAATATAATTTTAATAGAAAACAAGATGTTGAGAGTGAATTAACTCAAATTACGTTTATACCTGCTATGCCTGATATTGGATTTGAAGCTCAGTTTATTGAAGGCGATAAAGAAACTGTACATTACAAAAAAGGTTCTGTGAAAGCAAAATACCAAAATCTTGCACTTTATGCAGAAGATTTAATTCGTGTTGGCAATTTTGATTTTAGACCAGGAATTCGTATTGAACGTGATGATTTCTTAAAAAATACCAATATTGCTCCTCGTTTTGTAGCAAGTTGGTCTCCGTTAGAGGAAACCTCAATGAGTTTAGGTTTAAACCGTTATTATGGACGTAGTTTTGCTGTAATGGCGTTAACCGAGCAGGTTTATAAGTTAGATGATTCTTATGGTTCAGCGGGTAAACCTCAATTCCGTTATAAAAATTTAAGAGATTTTAAAACACCTTATTCTGATGAGCTAAGTTTAGGTTTTTCTCAGCATTATAAGAACGTTAGTTTAGATTTAGGTTTTATTCATAGAAAACATAAAAATCGAATTGTTTTAGATGAACAAACTGAAAAAGAGTTTGATCTAAATGGTAGAGAAAATCGATTTAAACTGAGACAGTATAAAAAAGGTAATGATTATAGCGTGGATATTTATACGTTGAAATTATCTAATAAAGAAGCTTGGCAATTAGGAAAAACCTACTGGAATACCTCATTGAATTTTGATTGGTTAGAGACTAAATCAGTGGATATGGGATTAGGTTATAATCCTAATGAGATTGTTAATTTTAATGGAACTGAAATGACACGCAGTCAAATGATGAAAAAAATTAACAATAATCGTGAGAATTGGACGGTGCGTTTAGGTTTGGATATGCAAGTTCCTGATTATAACCTTGATTGGACGAATAAAGTTTATGTTAAAGCACCAATTAAAGGGGCGAATAATACGGCAGGTAATACTTATGAAAGCTATAATTATGGCTCTCACGTTCAATGGGATACCGGTATTCGTTGGGCACCAAAATTTGGTCAACATAGTCCTTATATTAAACTAGATGTGCTTAATGTTTTAAATAAAACGAGAAAAGGAATGACAAGCAGAGGCATTAATAATGGTTTCTATACTGCTGGTCGTGAATTCTGGCTTGAATTAGGCTATGAATTTTAATTAACCTTTAAATATCAATTATATAGGGCAAATTATTGCCCTTTTTTAGTTAGTGGTAATGATGAAAAAAATATTATTGTTATGTGCTATTTTTTTATTAAATAGTTGTGGGGTTTCTCATTTTAACCCCGCTGAGAAATTGTCTTTTAATGAGAAAGTTACAAAAGGGACATTAGAAAATGGACTACGCTATTACGTGTTAAAAAATACGTTACCCAAAGATAAAGTTTACCTTCGGTTGGTGGTTAATGCAGGATCATTAAATGAAGATGATGATCAAAAAGGGGTTGCTCATTTAGTTGAGCATTTGGCATTTAATGGTTCGAAAAAATTCCCTAAAAATCAAATTATTGACATTTTAGAAAAACTGGGAATGAAATTTGCCAGAGATATCAATGCATTCACTGATTTTGAAAATACGGTTTATACGCTCAATTTAGCGAAAAATAATGAAAAAAATCTCGATCTTGCCTTAGATGTTGTGAATGAATGGATACATAATTTGACTATTTTGCCAGAAGATTTAGATGCAGAGCGTGGCGTTGTATTGGAAGAATGGCGAGCAAGATTAAGCCCGATGTTGCGTTTAGGGAATAAAAAAAGTTTAGTCGAAATGGCAAATTCTCGTTATGTTAAAAGAGATCCAATTGGAGATGTGAACATCATTAGACATATTTCTCAACAGCGAGTTTATGATTTTTATAAAAAATGGTATCGCCCTGATAATATGTCCTTAATCATTGTAGGCGATATTGATCCAGCCCAAGCGGTCAATTTAATTAAGCAAAAGCTAAAAGAAAAAACAACGGCTAAAACGTCGTTGCCAAAAATAGATTATCGAGTTCCCGTGATTGAAAAATGGCGTGTAGCGACAGTGTTTGAAAAACAAATGAACACACCAAGTATTGAATTTGGTCTTTTTAAAGAGTTAAGAAATCAAGATACTGTTGCGGAATATAAACAGGAATTATTGCAACAAATAGCGATACGTTTAACTAACCTTCGTTTACAACAATGGGAAAAAACCAATAAAAACCAAATTGAATCGGCAAATTTATATCAAAATTATTTAGGTCGAGAAACATTGGAATGGGTTTTTAACCTTCAATTAAAAAATAATAAAATTGCAAAAAATGATTATTTAACAACCGCTTCAATCTTATTTAATTTTATTGCGGAAATAAATCAAAATGGCTTTGAGCAAGCTGAATTTGATAGTGAAGTAAAACGTATTAAAAAGTTAAATGAAACGGAAAAAGGGATTGAAATTAATAGTTTAAATCTCGCTGATGATTTATTGATTTCAGCAGCAACTGATCAAGTGAATTTATCTCAGCAATATAAATACCAATTAAACAAAAAGTTATTAAATGAAATAACGTTGAATGAAGTCAATCAAGTTATTCAACAGTGGGTAAAATTAAAAGCTAAATTATTACTGGTTACACAACCCTTTAAAAAAATGTCGTTTAATTTTGATGTAAAAGAAGTTAAGGCTTTATGGGAAAAGGCGTTAGGACAATCTCAATCACACTGGAATAGTAACCCCCAAAAAGCGCATACTGTTTCATTTAAAGAGCAGAAATTGGCTTTAACACAAGGCAATATCAGTATGCTTAATCATTGGAATGATATGGATATAATCGAGTATCAGTTAGAAAATGGCAGCAAGCTGGTTTATTATTATAGTGATAAAAATCCACAAAAAGTTCATTTTAGTGCGATTACCACAGGAGGCTTACGTTCTGTGCCAGAAAAGGATTATCAGTTATTAAAAGCAGCTACGACAATGGTTGATGACACAGGCATTGGAAAATTTTCACAAGATTATTTAACTAAACAATTTGGTAATAATCCGATTGCATTTATGACGGTGCTTGATGAAGCAAAACAAGGTTTTACCAGCATTTCCAAAAGCGATAATTTAGAGAATATTTTAAAATTATTCCGATTTAGATTGCAGGCTAGCCCAATTTCTGAGGCGGTTTTAAAAAAATATCAATATGATATGCAAAGCTATTTTGCAGACCAAGATAAAGAAAGTGAATTTGCTTATCAAGTGTCAAAATTACGCTATCCAAACCGAGAAACGGTTTATACTAAAAAACCGTCTCATTTTAATAGCTTGAAATCAGATGTTTTATCAAAACTTTATCAAAAGTATATTTTGAATAAAACAGATTTTACCTATTTTATCGTAGGCGATATCGATCAAAAAACCGTTGAAAAATTAGCGAAAAAATATTTAGCCACTGTACCGATGGTTAAAATAAATCGTCCGCTTAAACCCTTACTTATCAATAGTCCAAGCAAGGATTTTATATTAAAAGGTTTAAATGAGCCGAGAGCAGAAGTGGATATTTATTTAACGGCGAACAACCGCTATAACCCTGAAAATGAGTATTTATTGGATATTTTGGGCGATATGTTGCAAGAAGAGTTGCGTTTAAATTTAAGGGAAAAAGCCTCTGGGGTTTATTCTGTCACAAGTTGGTTCTCGCAAGCCCCTTATTCATCGCAAATTGAAGGCAAAATCAGTTTTAGCTGTGCACCATCAAGAGTGAATGAATTAAAGAAAATGAGCTATAAAATATTAGATGATTTTCTTAACAATGGTATTGATCGAGAATTATTTTTAAAAAAACTTGCTGAAAAAAGAAACAGCTTAAAGAACGAATATAATTCATTGCTAATGGTACTAAATATGATTGAAGAAAGTTATTTAGTCACAAATAGTCCAAATTTATTGTATCGAGTAACAAGGCTTGAACACATTGTTACTCAACAAAAGTTAGAGCAATTAGCAACGAAAGTGCTTAAAAACTCAGTGCGGTTTAACACTATCTTAACCCATTAGTATTTTTATTTTTTATATGAGATTTTTATAATGTTTAAATCCTTTTTTCTAGACAAAAAATATTTACCTTGGTCTGTTCTAGGAAGTATTTTTTTATTGGCGGCAAGTTGGTATCAAGTTAGCGTTCAAGTATTGATAAATGAATGGTATGGAGAGTTTTTTGATACTATTCAAGATGTGCTAACTAAACCCAATTCAGTACCATTATCTGATGTAATGCTCGAAATATTTTCCTACATTAAAATTGCTGGTATTTATATTATTTTTTCTGTGGTAGTAGAATTTATTACCAGACATTACGTATTCCGTTGGCGTACTGCAATGAATGATTATTATATGTCTCATTGGGATAAATTACGCCATATTGAAGGGGCTTCACAGCGTATTCAAGAAGATACGATGCGTTTTGCTAAAATTGTTGAATCACTCGGCATTAGTTTTATCAACTCTTTAATGACACTGTTCGCTTTTCTTCCATTACTTTGGGAATTAAGCAAAAAAATCACAACTTACCCTCTAATTGGTGAAGTCAGTCACGGTTTGATTTATGTGGCGATTTTATTTTCTCTGGGCGGAACGCTATTGCTTGCGTTAGTCGGTATTAAATTACCGGGTTTAGAGTTTAATAATCAAAAAGTGGAAGCTGCTTATCGTAAAGAATTGGTTTATGGCGAAGACGATCCTAATCGAGCAGATCCTGTTACCGTTAAAAATTTATATAAAGATGTGCGTAAGAACTATTTTAAACTATATTGGAATTATTTTTATTTTGATATGGCGAAATGGTCGTATATTCAGTTTGATGTAATGGTACCTTACATCGTGCTTGCTCCAACTATTGTGGCGGGTGTGATTACATTAGGTGTATTTAAACAAATTACTCGTGCATTTAATCAAGTGGAAGGTTCATTCCAATTCTTTGTTTATTCGTGGGGATCGGTCGTTGAGTTAATGTCGATCAGAAAACGTTTAAAAGCCTTTGAAGAAAATATTCACTAAATGTATTAAGAAATAGGCAAATTTGAAATATAATGACGGAACTATTTTATAAAATCCCAAAGGAGCAAAACGATGCCACATTTAAAAATTCGTGGAATTGAGAAAAATTTAATTGTTGAAAACAGCAAAGAAATCATTGATGGTTTAACGGAAATCATTGGTTGCGATCGTGATTGGTTTACCTTAGAGCATTATCCAACCGAGTATATTTTTGATGGAAAAATCGTTGAAGGCTTTACTTTTATTGAGCTTTATTGGTTTGATCGAGGCGAAGAAGTGAAAAAGCAGACGGCTGATTTTCTGACTAAATTGATTAAACGTATTAACAATAACAAAGACTGCACTATAATTTTCTTCCCTCTAACAGGAGATAATTACTGTGAAAATGGTGAGTTTTTTGGGTAAATACTAAACTTGTAGGCGGTATGATCTTGTTAAGATTTTACTACTTTATTTGATAAAAAAATAATGTAATATTGTAATTGACTAAAAAGAAAAGCAACTATATAAAAATTTGCTTTTAAATTAATTTAATAAAAAATAAAGGAAAAATTATGGCACTTTGGGGTGGACGTTTTAGTGAATCAGCAGATCAACGGTTTAAACTTTTTAATGATTCTTTGTGTTTTGATTATCGTTTAGGGTTGCAAGATATTGAAGGCTCGATTGGTTGGGCAAAGGCGATTGCATCAGTGGGCATTATTACCAAAGAGGAAGAACAGAAATTAATTCAAGCACTACAAGAATTACACACTGAATTAGCACCAAATTTGAAGGTGATTTTACAAGATGATAATGAAGATATTCATAGTTGGGTAGAGTTAAAACTGATTGAAAAATTAGGTGATTTGGGTAAAAAATTGCATACAGGACGAAGCCGTAATGACCAAGTGGCGTTAGATATTAAATTATGGTGCAAAGCTCAAGTTAAATTATTGCAACATAGCATTCGTGGTTTACAACAAAAATTAGTCACAACTGCAAAAAATCATCAAAATGCAGTAATGCCGGGTTATACCCATTTACAACGTGCCCAGCCTGTGACTTTTGCTCATTGGTGTTTAGCCTATTATGAAATGTTGGCACGTGATTATTCTCGTTTAGAAGATGCTTATAATAGAATGAATACTTGCCCGTTAGGTTGTGGAGCATTGGCGGGGACTGCGTATCCGATTGATCGTGAAAAATTGGCACAGGATTTAGGCTTTGCAAGTGCAACAAATAATAGTTTAGACAGTGTATCGGATCGTGATCATATTTTAGAATTACTTGCTGTTGCCTCTATTAGTATGGTACACCTTTCACGTTTTTCAGAAGATTTAATTATTTTTAACAGCGGTGAAGCCAATTTTATTGAATTGGCGGATCGTGTCACTTCAGGCTCTTCACTTATGCCACAAAAGAAAAATCCTGATGCTTGCGAGCTTATTCGTGGTAAAACAGGGCGAGTTATTGGAGCATTAACAGGGTTGTTAACAACAATTAAAGGGTTGCCTCTTGCTTATAATAAAGATATGCAGGAAGATAAAGAGGGTATTTTTGATACTGTTGATACGTGGCTTGCTTGTTTAGATATGGCAACGTTAGTGTTGGATGATATTAAAATAAATACTGAACGAACATTAGAAGCAGCAAAACAAGGCTATGCCAATGCCACAGAATTAGCGGATTATTTAGTCGCCAAAGGTATTCCTTTCCGTGAGGCTCACCATATTGTTGGAGAAGCGGTGGTTTATGCTATAAAAAATGCAAAAGCATTAGAGGAATTAACCCTTGATGAATTTCAACAATTTCATACCGTGATTGCTGATGATGTCTATCCTATTCTTTCTATTGAGTCTTGTTTAGAAAAACGCTGTGCGAAAGGTGGTGTTAATTCTCAACGTATTGCAGAAGCTATTGAAAAAGCGATTTAAAAAAGTAAAAATTATTAACATTTTTAACCAAATTTTTACGCCAAATGGAGTAAAAAAAACGTGATTTGGTTTTCCAAAAGAGTATAATTCGTATTAGTAATTATTTTTAATATTAACTTTATAGGAGAACTAAAATGAAAGGTTTTGCAATGTTAAAAATTGGTGAAACTGGTTGGATTGAGAAAGAGGCACCAAAATGTGGTCCTATGGATGCAATCGTTCGCCCTTTGGCAGTGTCGCCTTGTAGCTCAGATATCCATACCGTATGGGAAGGTGCTATTGGTGAAAGAGAGAATATGATTCTTGGTCACGAAGCCTGTGGTGTGGTAGAAGAAGTCGGTGAATTAGTGAAAGACTTTAAAAAAGGTGATCGTGTAATGGTTGCTGCTATTACACCAGACTGGGGAACAGTGGAAGCACAAGGTGGTTTCCCTATGCACTCAGGTGGAATGCTTTCAGGTTGGAAATTCTCAAACTTTAAAGATGGCGTATTTGGTGAATTATTCCACGTAAACCACGCGGATGCTAACCTTGCTCACTTACCCGATTCAATTCCTCCAGAAGAAGCGTGTATGTTATCAGATATGGTGCCAACAGGTTTTCACGGTGTTGAACTTGCTGATGTTCAGTTTGGTGATGTAGTATTAGTTGTAGGTATTGGACCAGTTGGTTTAATGGCTGTAGCAGGAGCTGCATTAAGAGGTGCTTCACGTATTATTTGTGTAGGTACTCGTGAAAATTGTAGAAAAGCTGCAAAAGGTTATGGTGCAACTGATTTTATCGGTTATCACGAGCCAATTGATGAGCAAGTAATGAAAATGACGAATGGTAAAGGTGTCGATAAAGCTATTATTGCTGGTGGTACAGTTGATACTTTTGCACCCATTATCAATGTGTTAAAACCGGGTGGTAAAATCGGTAACGTAAACTACTTAGGTCGTGGTGCAAGCATTAATATTCCACGTGAAACTTGGGGTGTAGGTATGGGTCATAAACAAATCAATGGTGGTTTAATGCCAGGGGGACGTTTACGTCTTGAAAAATTAGCCAGCTTAATTGAATGTGGTAAATTAGATGTTAAACCATTATTAACCCATAAATTCAAAGGCTTTGAACACGTTGAAGAAGCATTGCTATTAATGAAAGATAAACCAGCTGATCTGATTAAACCAGTAGTTGTTTTATAATTTATTATTGAATGTTGATGATAAGGGGCGGATTGATATATCTGCCCTAATTATTTATGTTGAATGTAGAAGTGATTAAATGAAAATACTCGTTATTTCAGGATTTTTAGGTGCAGGTAAAACCTCTTTCATTAAAGATATGGTTAAACAGACTGGTCGTCAGTTCGTGATTTTAGAAAATGAATTTGGTGAATTAGGGTTAGATGGTGAACTGCTAAAACAAGAGCAAAGCCAAAATAAAGACGTAGATATGAAAGTTTGGGAATTAACCGAAGGCTGTATCTGTTGCTCGTTAAATTTAGATTTTAGTTATTCGGTTCTCACTATTGCAAACACCCTTAACCCAGATTATTTATTGATTGAGCCAAGTGGTGTGGCAATGCCAAGTAAAATTCTTGAACAGCTTAATCGTATTGTCTATGAGGATATTTCTCTTGTTGCCCCGATTACTATTGTCGATGGTCGTCACTATCAAGAGAGTAAACAACATTTTCCTGAGTATTTTCAAGATCAACTTAATACAGCAGGTACGGTCGTTGTCAGTAAATCAGAAACTTTTTCAAAAAGTGATTTTGAAGCGGTAAGATCTTCATTAAAATTTACAAATAATGTGGAATTTTTTGATTCACATTATAGCACTTGGCATAAAGAAAACTGGCATTCACTATTAGAAAAAGGTATTGAAATTCAACAAAAAGAGAATAAAGTAAAGTATCGTTTTTTTCGTCAAGAAGATGCAAAAGTCGATCCATTAGAAAATATCAGTTTCTCGTCTCATAATATTCAGAATATTGACCAACTTGCAGATAGATTATTTTGGCTTACCACAGGGCTATGTGGAAAAATTGCACGAGTAAAAGGCTATGCTGAAATTGCAGATGTTTGGATGAAATTTGATATAGTGGAAAGTCAATATACCATTACTGGTTGTGAATCAATGCCAGATGAACGTATTGTGGTAATAGGTCAGCAATTAAGTAGAGATGTTATTCAGCAGTTATTTATAAGTTAATTTTTTGCAAAAAATAGTTTACAATCACACTATTCCCCAAATTTATACTAAAGAAGGAGTAGATAATGCAGCAATTGAACCAATCTCTTTTAGATATTGTGTATCAAGCTGGTCGTCATTTAGCAGAGTTTTATACAAAATCTGTGGAAATAACGATAAAGCCAGATAGTAGCCCCGTGACTGAAGCCGATCTATTCCTTAGTAAATTTTTAATTGAAGAATTATCCAAACTTACCCCAAATATTCCCATCTTATCTGAAGAAAATTGTCAATATCCCCTTTCTGAACGTGAAAAATGGAATGAATATTGGATAGTCGATCCTCTCGATGGCACACAACAATTTATTGATAGAACAGACCATTTTTCGATAATGATAGCATTAGTGCGTCACAATAAACCTGTTTTAGGGATTATTCACGCCCCTATTTTGGATAAAACCTATTATGCAATGGAAAATCAAGGGGCTTTTTTAATTGAAAAAGGTGAAGCTCATCGTTTAGAAAAAAATTGCAAAAAGTTGGAAAGATCTGACCGCTTAATTATTGCTGTAGGAAGTGGAAAACACACCAAAATAAAAAATAGCATTCAACATCCTTTTGAATTTTTACGCTGTGGTTCTAGCAGTTTAAAAGCAGGATTGGTTGCAGAAGGAAAAGCAGATTGTTATATAAGTTTTGGTAAAACAGGAGAATGGGACACCGCAGCGGCAGAGGTTATCCTTTCTGAAGTTGGCGGTGAAATTTATAATCTTAATTTTGAACCTTTAACCTATAATCAACGGGAAACCCTTATTAATCCTCCCTTTTTAATGGTGGGAAATAAAAAAATAAATTGGCAAAAAATGTATCAGTTTAATAGTTAATATCAACTAATCATTTTTATAAAAGTATGTCATAGTAGCTGAAAATAAACATAGTCGAGGTAAATAATGAAAGCAGATAATAATTGTATTGTAATCTTTGGTGCATCAGGAGATTTAACCTACCGTAAATTGATACCAGCACTTTATGATTTATATAAAGTCGGGCAGTTAACAGAAAACTTTTCTGTTTTAGGGGTAGCACGTAGTGACTTTTGTGATGAAACATTTCGAGAAAAAATGTATGGTGCATTAATTGAGGCAGGGCATACAAGCGGTGAGATGTTAGATAATTTTTGCAAACATCTTTATTATCAATCGGTTAATACTTCTGATGTGATAGATTATGGTAAACTTATTCCTCGTTTGGATGATCTTCATCAGCGTTATCAAACGGAAGGAAATACCCTTTATTATCTTTCAACTCCGCCAAGTTTATATGGCATTATTCCCGAATGTCTCGCTGCTCACGGTTTAAATACCGAACAGAATGGTTGGAAACGTTTAATTGTTGAAAAGCCTTTTGGTTATGATATTCATACTGCAAAAGAATTAGATATTCAAATTCATCATTATTTTGAAGAACATCAAATTTATCGTATCGATCACTATTTAGGCAAAGAAACCGTCCAAAATTTATTAGTATTACGTTTCTCAAATGGCTTATTTGAACCGCTTTGGAACAGAAATTTTATTGATTATATTGAAATCACAGGGGCTGAAACTATTGGCGTGGGTGATCGTGGTGGCTATTATGATGGCTCAGGTGCAATGCGAGATATGTTCCAAAACCATTTATTACAAGTATTAGCAATGGTTGCAATGGAACCTCCAGCAATTATTAACGCAAACTCAATGCGTGATGAAGTCGCAAAAGTATTACATTGTTTACACCCATTAAGTGAAGAAGCCGTGAAGCATAATTTAGTTTTAGGGCAATATACTCGAGCAGAAATTAACGGCAAGCAAGTAAAAGGCTACTTGGAAGAAAAAGGTGTTCCTGCAGATTCAAATACAGAAACCTATATGGCATTACGCTGTGAAATTGATAACTGGCGTTGGGCAGGCGTCCCTTTCTATGTTCGTTCAGGAAAAATGTTACCAGCACGGGTAACAGAGGTCGTTATTCACTTTAAAACGACCCCTCACCCAGTGTTTAGTCAAAACGCACCCGATAATAAATTGATTATTCGCATTCAACCAGATGAAGGTGTTTCAATGCGTTTTGGTTTGAAAAAACCGGGTTCAGGGTTTGAGTCAAAAGAAGTTTCAATGGATTTCAGATATGCTGACTTAGCCTCGCCAAATCTTTTAACCGCTTATGAACGTTTACTATTAGATGCAATGAAAGGTGATGCAACCTTATTCGCACGTACCGATGCTGTTCACGCATGTTGGAAATTCGTTGAGCCAATCTTAGCTTATAAAAAAGCAGGAGGACGAGTTTACGATTACGAAGCAGGTACTTGGGGACCAAAAGAAGCGGATCGTTTAATTGCCAAAGAAGGCAAAGTATGGCGTCGTCCATCAGGTAAAATGAAGAAAAAGGTATAACAGTAATGAATAAAATTATTTTTGATTCAGCCCAGCAAGCGGTAGAAAAGATCGCACAAGAATTTAAAGCATACAGTGAACAAGGCGAGCCTGTTCATATCTCGCTTTCAGGTGGAAGTACGCCAAAATTATTGTTTAAAATACTCGCTCAACCGCCTTATAACACTGCAATAAATTGGAAAAATTTACATTTTTGGTGGGGTGATGAGCGAATGGTTGAACCAACTGATCCTGAAAGTAATTATGGCGAAGTACAGGCGTTATTATTTGATCATATTGATATTCCTACTGAAAATATTCATCGTATTCAGGGGGAACAAGAAGTTCAAGCTGAGTTAATCCGCTTTGAACAAGAGATCAAAGATTGCGTACCAAACCAAAAATTTGATTGGATTATTTTAGGAATGGGAACAGACGGACATACGGCTTCATTATTCCCAAATCAAACTGATTTTGATGATGAGCGTTTAGTAATAATTGCAGAACACCCTGAAACAAAACAATTACGCATTTCAAAAACAGCAAAATTGATTGAAAAAGCAAAACGAGTTACTTACCTTGTAACAGGACAAAGTAAAGCGGTTATAATCAAACAAATTTTTGCAAATGATCCAAAAGCACAAAGCTATCCAGCGGCTAGAATTAAAGCAAGTAATGGAAATACAGAGTGGTATTTGGATAAAGAGGCGGGGGAGTTGTTGTTATGAATGAATTAGTTAAAGTCATTTTATTAGGGTTAGGTCAAAATGCTTTTATTATAGCGGTTACCGTTGTTGCTTTATTAACAATATGCTATTTGAAAAAATATATTGATTTTCAAAAAAAAGAAAAATTACTTTTAGCTATTCAAGATTATGAACAGCTTATCAAATTGAATTGTGAGTTAGATGATTTGAAGCAGAAACCACAAATTATTAAAGACTTAGCTTGTGAAAGGGTTTCGTATTTTAAAGGTGTTGATTTTGATAGAATATGTAATTGTTTAGAAAATAAAAAAATTGGTTTGAATGATTTTAATAGACTGAATTTTTTATATAAATTTGGATTTTTAGATAAAAATTATAAAGATATAGAAAAGAAAAGGTATAGTATTTATGTTTATTCTGCAATTGGTTTTGTTTTTCTTTTAATTTACTACCTGATTTTTATAGGAATATGTGTATCTATTCTTTATTATTCTAAATTAACTTTTAACAGTACAGAATTTTTGATTCCATATATACTTTTTATTGCTATTCCTGAAATCTTTTTATTTTATAAAATTGATCAAAGAACTAAACTATTAAAATATGTTAATTGGTATCAAGAAAATAAAACTCAATTGATAGATAAGAAAATTATTTTTTAATAAAACTCAAATGGATGGTAATATTTTTCTTATAATTTACAAATTTTAATAAAATTGAATTACTAAAGTTAAAATAATTGTATTGCATTGAAATACTTTTTGATCTAATATTGATGTATTACATTGAAATACAAAAGGGAATAAAAAAATGGCAACAGTAAATAATTCAGCATTTAGTTTTAGAGTACCTGAAAGTATAAAAAACCAAGCGTTTGATGTGATTGCACAATATGGCTTAACACCTTCACAGGTAATGAATATGTTTTTAAATGAAATCGCTCATACTAAAACCATTCCTGTAAATTTGGATTATCATCAACCGAATGCGAGAACGTTAAGATCAATACAAGATATTGAAAATGGCGATTTCGAAATGGTTGATGTTAGAGATGATGAAACTTTGACAGACGCATTATTGAGACAATGTAAGGGCTAAATTTTGAAAAATAGAAAGCCGTTAAAAACAGTAATGACAAAAGATTTTCAACGTGATTTCAAAAAATTGGGTGCTAAAAAATGTTTAACACCTGAATTTATTGAGGTAATGTATCTATTACAACATTCTTATCCCTTACCAGTAGAATATAGAGATCACGCATTAAGTGGTAATATGGATGGTTTTAGAGATTGTCATATTTTTAACGATTTAGTATTGATTTACAAAATTGATGATGATTATTTGTATCTTTCTCGTATTGGTACACATTCACAGGTTTTTAAATAATTGTAGGGGAGGATTGAACTCGCAGAGCGAGTGAAATATCCTTCCGTTAATTAGTAAATTTACAAAAGTGGGAGGATATACGGCTATGCCTAATCCTCCCCTACAAAAGAATTAAACAAGCGGTCACATTATTACAAAAATTTGCAAATTTTGATAAGGATCATACTGCTTAAAGGGAAACAAATTTAAACTTCAAACAAAACGAGGAGCAAAAATGAAAGGTGATATTGGTGTTATTGGCTTAGCCGTAATGGGACAAAACCTAATTTTAAATATGAACGATCACGGTTTTAAAGTGGTAGCGTATAACCGTACCACTTCAAAAGTCGATGATTTCTTAAATAACGAAGCGAAAGGTACGAATATTATTGGTGCGTATTCTTTGCAAGATTTGGCGGATAAATTAGAAAAACCACGCCGTATTATGTTGATGGTGCGTGCAGGCGAAGTGGTTGATAAATTTATCAACAGCTTAGTACCATACTTAGACGAAGGCGATATCATCATTGATGGCGGTAACTCAAACTACCCAGATACAAACCGTCGAGTGGTAGAACTTCGTGAAAAAGGCATTCGCTTTATTGGAACAGGTGTTTCTGGTGGTGAAGAAGGAGCAAGATTTGGACCTTCAATTATGCCAGGTGGTCACGAAGAAGCGTGGCCTTTTGTTAAACCTGTGTTACAAGCTATTTCAGCAAAAACGCCAGCAGGCGAACCTTGTTGTGATTGGGTTGGTCAAGACGGTGCAGGTCATTTTGTAAAAATGGTTCACAACGGTATCGAATATGGCGATATGCAGTTAATTTGTGAAGCATACCAATTCTTAAAAGAAGGCGTAGGTTTATCTGATGATGAATTAGAAGCGACGTTCAATGAATGGCGTAAAACAGAATTAGACAGCTATTTAATTGATATTACAGCAGAGATCTTAGGCTATAAAGACGAAGACGGTAGCCGTTTAGTGGATAAAATCCTTGATACTGCTGGGCAAAAAGGGACAGGTAAATGGACAGGTATCAATGCATTAGACTTTGGTATTCCTTTAACTTTAATCACTGAATCTGTATTCGCTCGTTGTGTGTCTTCATTTAAAGAACAACGTGTTGAAGCGTCAAAATTATTCAACAAAACTGTGGGCAAAGTAGAAGGCGACAAAGCACAGTGGATTGAAGCCGTTCGTAAAGCATTATTAGCGTCAAAAATCATCTCTTATGCACAAGGCTTTATGTTGATTCGTCAAGCGTCAGAAGAGTTTGGTTGGAATATTAGCTATGGTAATACGGCATTATTATGGCGTGAAGGCTGTATTATTCGTAGTGCATTCTTAGGGAATATCCGTGATGCCTATGAAGCAAACCCTGATTTAATTTTCTTAGGCTCAGATAAATATTTCAAAGATATTTTAGAAAATAGCCAAGCAGATTGGCGTAAAGTGGTAGCGAAATCTATCGAAACAGGTATCCCAATGCCTTGTATGACATCTGCGATTACCTTCTTAGATGGTTACACTTCGGCACGTTTACCAGCAAACTTGTTACAAGCTCAACGTGACTACTTTGGGGCTCATACTTATGAGCGTATCGACAAAGCTCGTGGCGAATTCTTCCATACTAACTGGACAGGTCGTGGCGGAGATGTGGCTTCAACCACTTATGATGTGTAGTATTTCATTTTAATAAACTAAATATAGCGAGCAGAGAATAAATTTGCTCGCTTTTTTATAAATAATTAAAGTCGGTTTAAAGTAATACAAGCGGTATGATATTGAACATTTTTTACAAAACCTAGATTTAATTGGAAAATATAATGTAACAAAATTAGCCTTTTATTTGCCCTTTGACGGTGAAATTTCACCATTACCTTTGATGGATAAATTATTAGAGCAGGGTAAACAAATTTACTTACCCGTATTACACCCTTTTTCAAAAGGACATTTATTATTTCTTAAGTATGATAAAAATTACAAAAAATCATTAAGATCTAACCGCTTTGGTATTATTGAACCCCAATTAGGTGTGAGAAAAGTATTGCCATTAAGTGAATTAGACATCATTTTTTCCCCCTTAGTCGCTTGTGATAAAAAAGGCAATCGCTTAGGAATGGGAGGCGGATTTTATGACCGAACCTTTGCTCAAGCACCTCCCAATTTAATTAGTATAGGACTGGCTCATCAGTGCCAACAAGTAGAAAAACTACCTGTTGAAAGTTGGGATATGCCGCTGGATTATATTGTTTTGGGAAAGTAAAAAATAAATATTATTTTTATCTACCTTTTTGTTCATGATGCCGAAATTTCCCAAAGTAGGTCTTACCATATCGTTATATTTAAACAAGGCTTAAGGGATACTTTAAAAATAATTTTTAATGTAGCGATTAAGTCTTAAAATATATCACTAAAATTTTATTACTTATAATCCGGTATAAGGATTCTATTCATCTAACCAATCAGGTATTTTTATATTATAATCTAAATCATTACTATCAAGTTTTAAAAGTAAATCTAAATCTTCTATACCAACTTTACCTATATATAGCTTTTTCAATATTTCATTAGGTAAGAGTTTTAGCTGATTATATCCAGAAAAATAAACTTGATCTTTAGTATATCCTCCGAATAAAGCCGTATTTTCCAAGCCTCTTTTAATTCTTGCTACCATATCAAAAGCATCACTATCATTAGTAATATATTGCTTTACAAATATAAATAAATCCCAAAAATCGGTTGTTAAGCACTTATCGCATAGAATAAGTCTGAGAGCATATTTCATTTCATCATATTTACTTCTTAAGTGATTTCTCTCCTCAGCTAATGTTGCTAAACCTTCTTCTGTAGCAAGATAATTTGGAAAACCTATTGAAAAAATTTCATATTTTTGTTTTTTTCCATTCTCATTTCGTAATATATGAGTTTCTATTTCATGAACATATAAACGCTCAATTTCACTCAGAGTAAATGTAGCACTATCTTTTATGTTTAAGGTTTGTTCCAAGCTACTAACAGACATTTTTGCCGACATATTCTGAATTGTTACTTTCCAGTTATATCCACACATCTCTAATTTAGAAGTGATAAATCTTTGAGCCTCAACCGCAGATATCTGCTCTTCATTCTTATTAAGCGTACAATTATATGTTTTTAAAATATCTAATGCTTGTTGTATATCCTCATCTTTTGGCTTTCCATAAAGTGATGATAACCAATTATTGAATGTCACGCCTTTATTTTCAAAATGAGTCAACCATTCAATATCTTTATTGATACTTATTTTATACAGTTCTGATAAACAAAAGTTTATATCTGAAAATTGTTTATAAAAAATTTGTAGTTTTTCTATTACCTCTGAATTATCCCTGCTATTACAATACTTAAAAATAGGATTATATTTTTGGTTTTGTCTAAATTTAGCAATAAACTGCTCTTTTTCTTGATTGAGATTTAGTGGAGTAATATCTTTTATCAAATTTATTGTTCTTTTAAAATCCCAATACTCTCTTTCTAAAATAGCAAACTTTATTTTTTGCCATAATATAAACGCTTCTTGGTAATCAGCATTTTTAGTATTTTTTTGAATCTTTTTTTGGATTAGTAATGCCTTCACTACATATTCTAATGCCTTATCCAGTTCATTTTTACAAAAATATATTTTTGCTCTGATTGTTTTATTAATTGCTATACGAGGATGATGTTCATGTAATTTTCCTTCTATACATTGACTTGCTTGATCGCAATACTTCATAGCAATATCAAAATCCTTTTTTTGTAAATATATTCGACTCAAATTATTATATGCGAATGCTGTTGATGGATGATATTCTCCATAATTTTTAACTTTATTATCTAATGATTTTTTATGATATTTGGAGGCTTTATTAAGTTTATTTAATTGTAAATACATCTTCCCTATATTATTTAATGAACCGCCATAATATGGATGTTCTTCAGCTAAATACTTACGTCTAATTCTAAAACCTAATAACCGATAAAATAAAGCAAGCCGATATTTATTATTATCATTTAGCTTTAACCCCCATTTACTATAAGTAAAACCCAAAAGATCATAAGCTCGAGCTAACTCTAACTGAGATTCCATTTCTTTATCTTGTTTTAATATACTTATTGCTTTTCTAGCATACTTAACAGACATATCATACTCAGCTAGATCTCTATAATTTATCATCAACAATATATATAATCGTCCTAATTCTATATTAGGATGATTCTCTAATTTGTCTATTAAGTCCTTAGTTTTTAATTGTTTCTCTAATCCTTGATTAAAATATCCATTTCTAGAATAACAATTTCCAACCACCATATATGTTTTTGCAATTTCTAATTGATCACAACTTTTATCTACTTCCATTAATGCCAAAGAGTCTTCTGCACATTTTATAGCTTTTTCAAAAAGGCTAAACTTTTCAAGTAGTCGTGCATACTCTCTTAAAAGTTTTGCATAATTGAAATTATACTCCTTTATATTGATAATGATTTCATCAATATATGTCATATAAGGTTTACTTTCTATCCAGTTGGTATCTGGTCTTATTTCAATTTTATTTATAAAAAATTGAAGTAAATCATTTAAATTCTTAGCAGAAATATCCAATTTCTCTCTAACTACTTCCTGAATTAATGGATGGCATTTATATGCAATAACCATATCAATTTCATTTTCTAAATTATTTTGTGTCAACAATCCTTTAATAACTAAATCATTTAAAATATTTATAAAATCAACCAGATTCTCTTCTTTTATTTGAAAAATCTTGAGTAAATCATTAATAGATATATCGCTATAAGGTAAAACTGAAAAGTACACTAAATATTTTTGTTCATTTGGGCTTAAAGACTCAAGATCAAAAAGAGCCATAAGATGGCCTAGTAAGTTATTTTCTGCACTAATTAGACTGGGATTACTGATAGAAATTTTATTTTTGAGTAGCTGTTCGGTTAAAAAATATCTTGCATCTTGATTATTTTTAATTCCTTTCATATTTGAAAGAGGATGCTTGTTTAAAGCTTTAGCCAGTAATATTATAAATAGAGTATGATAATTAATTTCCTTAAAAATAAGTTTTAATACTTCATCACTACTGTCCTTTTTTTTGTAATATTCTAAAAATAGTTTTTTACAATCCTGAAAATTTAATGTATCAAGATGAATAATTTCACATTCATCAAATTCAGCTTTAGAAGTAATAAGGATGTTCCAACGTAAACTCTCCAACATACTTTTAATATTCATTAATTGTCGAGAATCATTAACATTATCTATTATTAGTAGATTCTTTCCTTCCAGCATTGATAAAGATGTCTTTAAATTATAAAAATTCTTTTCAAGGTCTAAATCTGCAGAATACTCAAACCCTGTTTTCTTATTGGATAATTGATGCATCAAATCACTTTGTAAATTATCGTTGACTGTGACCCATGCAATATGGTGATATTTCTCCATAAAGTTAGAAGTATTACAATATGCTAAACTTATAGTTGTCTTACCAATTCCTTCTATTCCTGATAATATCACTAATTTCTTTGATCCCATTAAAACTGTATCTATTTCATCTAGCTTTTCTTTTCTCCCAAGTAAAGAGTGACAATTATATTGTGGGACTAAATTTAAATATCTATTTTTTATTAATGAAGAAGTACTTTTGGCCGGACAAATAAGATGTGTAGTTATATACTTCTCTAGTTGATTACTAAATTGATTAAGTAAATAATCAGTATTAGTATACAACGTATAAAAATGCCCTAATGATGCAAGTTTTTCCTGAAAATCCCAAAGACTATTCATATCTTCTCTATTTAATGAATTCAAATTAACTGCTTCAGTTTTAAAATAAGTGTAGATAGCAGGCTTTCCCTTTCTCTTAAATTCAGAAAATGCTTCATCAAATTCTTCTTCCGTAAATCTTCCAACTTTTGTATGAAATAAACACAGTAAAATATCACTATCTTTAATTGCTTCATTATAGTCATTTTGTTTTCTAGTTGACGATATCGAGTCATTAAAATCCTCCCAAATTCTTAATTCTAGGAAAATACCTTGATTGTTATAAATCTTATTTTTGCGACCGATAAATATCTCAAAATTTTCACGATCTTTTTTTAATTCATTTGAAGATGCTAGAAAAATTTTTATAGTTTTCACCCCTTCCATAATACCCCCCCATTTACTTTTAGATATAAAATTCTTTGCTATGTGATTAAACTTGGCAAGTCTGTGTTTTTAAAAGACTTCGATTCCATTACTATTATTATACTGTTATTGAGAATAATGAATTATTGCGGCGGTTAACCCTAAAATAGTCTACATAAATTAGACCATTATAGTCACACTAATCGTGACTGTAAATCACACTATTTGATTACCTAGAAAATTTTTCTTACAGTCTGAAGAACGTTTTGCCATTGCGTTCGAAACACCAGAGTGGATTGTTTCAAAGTTTTTCTATTCTAATGGTTAATTGTATTGGGATGAAGATCTGATGAAAGTGTGTTTTTGAGATTAGTATATGTCAACACAAAACGGTGAATTATTTTATTAATATGTATGTTTTTTAAATATGATTTCGCCCAGATATCTGAATGTTCATATTTAGATCCAATAGTTTTTTGGATAATTTTCATTTTTTCGATTTAAAAATCAATTTAAGATGGTACTTATGGAAATTCTAATAATTATAGGTGTTATAGCTCTTGTCTCTGGCATGCTTGATGCGAAGAGTCTAGGAAAAATAAGAATGGAGCAGTGTGATGGATCAGGGCAAGAGCATTTTAATTTATATTTAGAAGTAATTGAGCTCTAAAATTATCATCCAATGCAGCCATTTTTAGCTTACGTTTCATACTTGCTTTACGAGTTGTATCAGTTTTAACAATATTTAATGCTAGTTTTCTAAAAGCATTCATTACCTCAGCTGCATTCCCTCGCCTAATCCTTGAATTATCTTCATGGGAAGTCATATCTAAAGTCCAGTGTAAGCTATTTTCTATCGCCCAATGATTACGAATAATACTATTTAATCTTTCTGCATTAAGGCTAAGAGAACTTATATAATAACGGTTTTCTATTGTCACTTTTTCACCAATATGGCATTTAGCTTCTATACAAATTACGGTTTGGATATTCGCCCATTTTTTATGTTCTGTAAGCCAATTTTTATCAATTTCTAATTGAATACATCTTCGCTCTTCTATTCGTCCATGACCACTAGTAATATGCTCATAAATAGAATGACCAACATTTGCAAACTGTTCTCTATGACATTTGTGAAACCAAGCCTTAACTTCTTTATTTAACTGTCCTTGATTACCTTTTAATGACACCACATAATCCGCACCTTTAGAATGAATCTTATTGATAATAGCATGCTGACATCCCATTGCATCAAGTGTAATAGTGGCTCCTTTTACATCAAGTAAATCTAATAGTTTAGGGATTGCTGTAATTTCATTTGATTTACCCTCTACTTTTTGTTGTCCTAACACTAAGCCATTTTCACAACTCCAAGCACTAACCATATGTAGACTATCTTTTCTATTTTTTGTAGAAAAACTGCCTCTTGCACTTTTTCCATCAATGGCAATAATTTCTCCATCTACTTCTGTTATGAGTTCTTTAACCCAATTGATAAAACAAGTTTGAATAGCTTCAGGTTCTAAGCGACTCATTACCCTTGCTATAGTATCATGTTTAGGAATTCCATTATGAAAAGGTAAATAACGTCTCAACCAGTCTAGTTTTACGTGACCGAAGTCTTCTATATCTTCCCAACCTTCTGCACCAGATAGGACTGCACAGATAGATAGAAATAAAATATCTATAAGTGCATGCTTTTTACATCGTTCAATTCTAGGATCTTTGATAATTGAAAAGTGAGTAATAAAATTATTTGTCATATCAGTAAACCTTTTTTACATTTGTTACTGATCTGATCGTAAAAATAGTATTTAGTTCAATTTAAAATGATCTTGCCCTGTGTGATGGATGTTTAGGCACAGGAAAAATTTAAAGTAAGAGTTGTTAAAAAATTTCTAGGTTATAGCAAGATTGATTGGGAGACAGGGGAGTTGAAAGTAGAATTCCCTGAAATTGATATAGGAGAAAAGTGTGCCAAATGTGGTGGTAAAAAGTTATAGAATACTTTTGTAGTTTTGAGAATAACTTTCATTGTAAACCGAGTGATACGGATATAGAATATTTTTACAATTTTTACTTCCAGTCTTTTTCTTCTAAAAAACTAGGCATACTTTGGGTTTTTATACTTCTGAATTTGAGGTGAATGAAGTTATAAATAGTTATTTTTACAAAAAAAGCAAGAAAAGAAATATTGTAAACATGAAAAAACAGGAATCCGTAAAAGAGCAGATCAAAATGGAAAAATTGAGTTCTTGGGTTGGAGATGTGGAGGATATGGTAAAAATCTAAATTATTAGCTGAGTTATTTGTGCTTTATATCTGATCTTAAATATTTGGAAAATTAAAGATTAAGCAACGGGCGGATATACGTAAACTATGTTTACTAATCCGCACCCTACAGCCCGATATTATAATTTGTTGATTTTCAATAAAATTTGCAAATTTTGATCAATATCTTACCGCTTAATTGTGGTTGAATAACTAGTTTTGAATCGGATTTACCTTTGCTTTTTGTACTTTTGCATACGCTTCAAGTAATTTTTGATGAGAGGTTAAACCTGTTAAATTTTCATCAGAGGCTGTCCATTGGTAGAATGGATTTCCCCCAGCAACAGCATTCCAAACAAATTCCACCGTCTCTTTTCCATACATTTTTTCAAAGACAGTTTGATATTGTTTAGGATCTCGCTCTTCATCTAAGAAGAGTTCAATAGATTGAATTAAACAACGATAGTAATTGTTTCTTTCTGGAGTGAATACTGTTGCGTTCATATCTATTGTCCAGTTTGCCCAGTCTAAGGCTTCTTCTAAGTTGCCAATGGCGAGGTTGAGCATTGATTTTAGTTCACCAATACGTAGGGTTTGTAGTGCTGAACCTTTATTTGCGGCTATGCCTAAAAACTCTCTTACACGGGTGAAATCATCAATACCTTGTTCGTCAAGTTGCTCTAGTAATTCTTGATAAGTGGCTTTGTTATGATGGAAATTGGGTAAATCCAATAAAATTTCACGCCACTGCATTCCCATATTATTATTGGCATAAATTAAATCATCAGCAGGGTAAATATTAGACATACTCGGGGCTAAAATTCGGCACGCATAAACTCCTAAATGCTCATAGTCCATAATATAAACAGGTTGTTCAAGGTGGTTGAATATTGCCATTAGGTTATCAAACTCTTGTTGGGTTGAGCCTGAAAAATCCCAATGATGGAAATCAAGATCAGGATCTTTTTTGAATAAATCCCACGAAATCAGACCGCTTGAATCGATAAAATGCGTTTCAATATTGCTATGTTCTGCCACATCATCATTATCAAAAGAGGGCGGAGTGAAAACATCTAAATCTTTTAAACTTCTGCCTTGCAATAATTCGGTTACCGTACGTTCAAAAGCGACTTCAAAATTAGGATGTCCACCAAACGAGGCGAAGCAAGTACCATTGTGTGGATTTAATAAAATCACACAAATGACAGGGAATTGCCCACCTAATGAAGCATCAAAACAAAGGATTGGAAATCCCTCGTCTTCCAATTTTGAGATTGATGCCTTGATATTAGGATAGCTATCTATAATAGTTTGAGGAATTTCTGGCAAGCTGATGGCTTCGGTAATAATTTTATGTTTAACATAGCGTTCAAAAACTTCTGAAAGCCCTTGTACACGAGCCTCAAATTTCGTATTACCTGCAGACATTCCATTAGATACAAATAAGTTGCCAACAATACTTTGTGGAATATAAATGGTTTTATTATCACTAAGACGAATATAAGGCAGTGCGACAATACCACGCTTTTCATTACCAGATTGTAGATCAATTAATAGATCGGGTGTGAGTTCATTATCAGGATCAAAATAATTGCATAAATAAGGATCTAACAGACCGCTTGGTAGTTGCTGTTCATTTTCAATTGCAAACCATTTTTCATTGGGATAATGCACAAAATCGCTGTTTGCAAGTTGCTGACCTAAATAAAAATCCGCCCAAAAATAGTTAGTTGAAAGACGTTCAAAAAATTCCCCTAGTGCAGAGGCTAATGCCGCTTTTTTAGTTGCCCCTTTGCCATTGGTAAAACATTGTGGGCAATGTTTATCACGAATATGCACCGACCACACATTAGGTACGGGATTGAGCCAAGAGACTTCTTCGATATCAAAGCCAAGTTGAGTTAATTTATGTTGAAAAGTATTAATACTGTCTTCTAACGCTTTGTCTTTACCTAAAATAAAGGTTTGAATTGTCATTGATTGTTGTCCTATTAGTAGAAGTTGGGTATTACATCTACAATATATTAAAATTATGTGAAACGGATCGCAGATTAGCAAATTTATTGTGAGATACAAAGTAAATTTTACTCTCTATAATGATATTTAGTGTTAAAATTAGAAGATTAGTTTTTTAAATAAGAATAGAACAATGAATGGTGCAGAATTATTAGTCAATGTAACACCAAGTGAAACTCGTGTAACATTAGTTGAAAATGGTGTTTTAAAAGAAGTTCATATTGAACGAGAGTCAAAGCGGGGAATTGTTGGGAATATTTATAAGGGTAAAATTACCCGAGTATTACCTGGTATGCAGTCTGCTTTTGTGGATATTGGATTAGAAAAAGCCGCCTTTTTACACGCTTCTGATATTGTTTCTCACACTGAATGTATTGATGAAAGTGAAAAGAAACAATTTATTGTTAAAGATATCAGTGAATTAGTACGAGAAGGGCAGAGTATTATCGTACAAGTGGTTAAAGATCCTATTGGTACAAAAGGAGCGAGATTAACTACTGATATTACCTTACCCTCTCGTTATTTGGTTTTTATGCCAGAAAATAGCCACGTGGGTGTTTCACAACGTATTGAAAGTGAATCAGAAAAAGAGCGTTTGAAAGCACTGGTTGAGCCTTACTGTGATGAACTGGGTGGCTTTATTGTTCGTACGGCAGCCGAAGATGTGTCAGAAGAGAGTTTGCAACAAGATGCCATTTTTTTAAAACGTCTGTGGCGTAAAGTAATGGAACGCAAATTAAAATATAAAGTAAAATCAATGATTTATGGTGAAGTTGCATTAGCTCAACGGGTACTAAGAGATTTTGTAGGAACAGAAATTAGTGCGGTGATTATTGATTCTAAAACGACTTATGAACAAGTAAAAGAATTTTTAAATGAATTTATGCCTGAGTTGGCTCAGAATGTACAACTTTATAGTGGTACTCAAACATTGTTTGATGCTTATGGTGTTGAAGAAGCTATTCAAAAAGGATTAGAAAAACGTGTTGATTTAAAATCAGGTGGTTATTTAATTATTGATCAAACAGAAGCAATGACGACTATTGATATTAATACAGGGGCTTTTGTTGGACATAGAAATCTCGAACAAACCGTATTTAATACCAATATTGAAGCAACTAAAGCGATCGCTCGTCAGTTACAGTTGCGTAATCTTGGTGGAATTATTATTATTGATTTTATTGATATGCAAGATGAAGATCATAGAGAACGAGTTTTACAATCTTTGGAAGATGCGTTGAGTAAAGATAGAGTAAAAACAAATGTGAATGGTTTTACTCAGCTTGGTTTAGTTGAAATGACCCGCAAACGCACCCGAGAAAGTTTAGAGCATATTTTGTGTGAAGATTGCCCTTCTTGTAAAGGAAAAGGAGTACAGAAAACGGTTGAAACGGTATGTTATGAAATTCAGCGAGAAATTGTACGAGTGCATCATCTTTTCTCAGCTGAGCGTTTTGTGGTTTATGCTTCAAAAAATGTGGTGGATTATTTAATTAATGAAGAAAGCCACGCATTATTGGCAGAATTAGAAGTTTTTATTGATAAAAAAGTAGATATTAGAATTGAACCATTTTATAGCCAAGAACAATTTGATGTGGTTGTGATGTAAAGCATATAAGTACTAGCGTAATTTTATACTACAGTGGGATTATTAGTATGATCCCACGATTTATTTTTATTAAAGGATCAAATTTTGAGTATTGTGGAAAAATTTTATTGGTTATACGGAAGTTTGGCGGTTGTTATTTTGATTGCAATATGGCTTTTTTTCAGTCGTCATCATATACAACAGCAATTAACAACATTATCACAGAAATATGAAGAGAGTATTGAAGATAAAACACAGGTTGAACAATGGGCAATTCAGCAAAATGCAAAATTAGAATCGGCGATAGAACGCTTGAAAGAGCGAGATGCTATGATTAAAGAGTTACAGCAAGATAACCAATCCTTGTCTGCTCAGTTTCATCAAAAGCAGTTAGAATTTACTCAACTACGAACTACGTTATATGAAAAACAGGCAAATTTTGAAGAGCAGCAACGTAATTTTGTGGAAGTAAAACAGCAGTTAAATACGGAGTTTCAACATCTTGCTCAAAAGATTTTAGATGAAAAAACAAAATCCTTTAGTGAAAATAATCAATCTTCAATGAATTTGTTGTTAAAACCGTTTAAAGAGCAGATCGACCAGTTTCAGAAACGTGTTAATGAAGTGCATAGTGAGTCTGTAAAAGGGAATGCGAATTTAGAATCTGAAATTAAACGAATATTGGATATTGGTCTTTCAATGTCACAAGAAGCACAGAATTTAACAACTGCATTAAAAGGTAATAATAAAGTAGTGGGAAATTGGGGTGAAATTCAGCTTGAAAGTGCATTACAGTCTGCGGGATTATTAAAAGATCATCATTATCTTGAACAAGAGAGTTATCGTAATGATGAAGGAAAACGTTTTGCACCAGATTTTGTGGTTAAATTACCAGACAATAAACACCTTGTTTTAGATAGCAAAGTATCCTTGGTGGCTTATGATCAAGCGGTACGATCAGATGAACATTTTGCAATTACTCAAGCCTTAAATGAACATTGTAAGTCGTTACGTTCTCATATTGATGGACTTTCTAAGAAAAATTACAGTCAGTTATTGGGTATCACCAGCCCTGATTTTGTGTTGATGTTTGTTCCCATTGAACCTGCTTATATTGAAGCAATGAAGCACGATCCTCAATTGTTTAATTATGGTTATGAACGCAATGTTATTTTAGTTTCTCATACGACATTAATGCCCATTTTGCGTACTGTGGCAAATTTATGGCGAATTGAACGAGGCAATACAGAAGCTCGTGAAATCAGTGAAAAAGCAGGGGATATTTATAATCAAGTCTGTGTAATTGCGGAACGTTTAAACAGCTTAGGAAAAACATTAACCACAGTGAATAAACACTATAATGATACAGTGACATCTGTTGTTGGACAGCGTGGATTAGTGGGGAAAGTTGAACGTTTTCAAAGTCTCTCTGCAAAAGCAATTCAAAATAAACCACCACAAATAGAGCCATTGACCAATGATTTTGATACTACTCGTTTAGAATTATTGGTTGAGGAGAAAGAAAAAAATTCGATTTAGTTGATTGTCAGGGTTAAATTATACTTAAATTAGAGAAAGGTAATGCTTAAAATATAATAAAATAAATGAGTTATGTTGTTGTCTTTGTGTATATCCGCCCGTTGCTCGATATAAAAGTTCTCATAAAATATTGTTAGGTATAGCGGGTAGATCAAATCTAAAATTTACAAATTTAATATTTTAGATTTGTAGACGAAAGGATATTTGTATGTTACAATACTAATCAATACTAATCAATACTAATCAATACTAATCAATACTAATCAATACTAATCAATACTAATCAATACTAATCAATACTAATCAATACTAATCAATACTAATCAATACTAATCAACTTTTCACATAGGATAAATTAAGGAGAAAAATGTGTTAAATAAATTACAACAAAATATGCCTCAACGTAATTTAAAACTTGAGAATGCAGGTGATGGTGGCTTACTAAATTCGATTATTATCGGACTAGTCGGCGTTCTTGTGGGTGGTTTCATTGTGTATATGCTTTTTTTTATGACTCAAGGAATATTGAAAGACCGTGAATTAATCGATAATTCTGTCCCTGTCACGATGGCAAATGTGAGTGGTGAATGTAGTTCTAGAAGATTTCTTACTAGCTGTGATGTAAAGATTGCCCATCAAGGACAAATTGTTGAGAGAGATTTTACTTTTGTTGATTTCAGCAGTGATGATTACCGCGTTGAGATAATTGTACAAAAAGATGATCCAAGTAATATGAATGTTGACTTGGCAATTAATAAAATGACTAACCGAATAATGACAGCGATTGGATTGGCTATCATTGGGATACTTGCGTTTTTAGGTGGAATTATTACATTCCTAGGGCTTCCTAAGAAGCAACGTCTAAAAAACATTATGAATGAACCTGCTAATCAGCCGTGGCAATTTGTTTCAATTCCAGCACAAATTGATGGAGATTTAATTACTTATACAACTGATATCGATGGTAATGCTACTGAAATGGAAATTGATTTTGAAGGTCGTAAACCTATTATTTTAAGCGTAGATGATGACAATACCTATCTGTTAGGTATTCAAGCAAAAACACAAAAAACCAGTGTACTATTGTGTCAGAAATTAAAAAGTATCAATTTCTCGAAAGATGAGAAAAGAACATTAATTGATATTATTAACGCTTCATAATATTTGTAGCAAAAAATAAGAATCAAATAAATTAACCCAAATATTGTATGTTTGGGTTAATTTGTTTTTATCTTTTATCTTTTATCTTTTATCGTTAAAATCTTTATTAAATGTTTAAGGAAAAAGAAATTTCAAATGGAAAAAAATAATGATTTAATAGTACTGATTATAGATAATCACGACTCTTTTACCTTTAATTTAGTGGATTTATTCCGCAAAATTAAGGTGCAAGTAGAGGTGATTTCTGTAGAAAACTTAGAATTAGATAAAATTGAAAAATATAGTCATATTTTAATTTCTCCAGGACCTGATGTACCGAGTGCCTACCCAATATTATTTGAAATGTTACAGCGTTATTCACAAACAAAATCTATTTTAGGTGTTTGCTTAGGACATCAAGTATTGTGTGAGTTTTTTGGTGGACAACTATATAATTTAAATAGAGTAAGACACGGTCAGAAAAGCCAATTAAGTTATATCAATAAAAGCCCTATTTTTAAAAATCTTCCAGCAACATTTAATGTAGGTTTATACCATTCGTGGGCAATTTTGCAAAATTCGTTAAACAAGTCACCGCTTGAGGTGACAGCTATTTGTGATGAAAATATTGTAATGGCAGTACAACATCAACGTTTACCGATTTATGGGGTACAGTTTCACCCTGAATCTTTTATGACTGAATTTGGAAGGGAAATATTACAGAATTGGCTGGATGTTTAGGGTAATTGTAAATTTTGAACTGGATATCACCGCTATATTTTATTAATTCATCATATAACCCATTGATGTATAGATATATTTTAGAGACAGGGCATACCCTGTTTGTCCTTGCATCAGGAATTAAATTTGTAAATTTTTGATTTGATTTACCCGCTATTTATATTGAACCATTAGATTGTGAAGAAATAGGTATTAAAGAAAATTAAATAAAAGATTGAGTAATACCAGTATAAATTTCATTTTTGTCTCAAAAAATTTGTAAATTTTTATAAAGATGTGACCGCTTATGATTTTATTCTAAACTTGATTCAGGTAGAATGATAAGGTATTTTAAAAATAACAAATTTATAACTTATTAACTTAACGTAGAAACTTAGAAACTATGGCGAAAGCAAAGAAAAAATCAGCAGATAATACGATTGCTCAAAATAAGCGAGCGAGACACGAATATTTTATTGATGATGAAGTAGAAGCAGGGTTAGAATTACAAGGCTGGGAAGTAAAATCATTACGAGCAGGTAAAGCGAATATCGGCGATAGCTATGTGATTTTTAAAGACGGTGAGGCATTTTTATTTGGGGCGAATTTTACGCCATTAAGTGTTGCATCAAGCCACGTGGTATGCGATCCAACTCGTACTCGCAAGTTATTATTAAGTCGTCGTCAATTAGATTCACTTTTTGGTAAATTAAACCGTGAAGGCTATACTATTGTTGCAACGGCACTTTATTGGAAAGGGGCGTGGGCAAAAGTGAAAATCGGCTTAGCGAAGGGTAAAAAACTCCACGATAAACGAGCGGATATCAAAGATCGTGAATGGCAAGTTGCGAAAAGTCGTATTATGAAAAATGCGGCACGATAATCTTCAAATTAAATTTAAAATTAAATAAAAAGGAAGGAAATTAATATGATCGACCAAAATTTATTGCGTAATCAATTAGATGAAGTGGCACAAGCCCTTAAAACAAAACGTAATTTTGATTTAGATGTGGGACTTGTCGCAAGTTTAGAAGAACAACGTAAAGCGTTACAAATTAAAACAGAAACATTACAAGCTGAACGTAATGCACGCTCGAAAAATATTGGTATGGCAAAAGCAAAAGGCGAAGATATTACTGCATTGTTGGCAGAAGTAGATTCAATGGGATCAGAATTAGACAATGCAAAAGCAGAATTAGAAAAAGTTCAAGCACAGATCAATGACATTTTATTAAGCGTACCAAATTTACCTGCCGAAGAAGTGCCATTAGGTAAAGATGAAAATGATAATTTAGAAATTTCTCGTTGGGGAGAGCCACGTGCATTTGATTTTGAAGTGAAAGATCACGTTACCTTAGGCGAAGATTTATTTGGTTTAGATTTCTCAGCTGGGGCAAAATTAACAGGTAGTCGTTTTGTGGTAATGAAAGGACAAATCGCTAAATTACACCGTGCAATCACACAATTTATGTTAGATTTACATACAGAACAACACGGTTATTTAGAAACTTATGTACCTTATTTAGTGAACCACGACACCCTTTATGGAACAGGACAATTACCAAAATTCGGCGAAGATTTATTCCATACTCGTCCACTTGAAGGACAAGATCCAAATGAAGTACAAAAATCTTATGCGTTAATTCCAACGGCGGAAGTGCCAGTAACTAACTTAGTGCGTGGCGAGATCGTAGAAGGCGAAACCTTACCTCTTCGAATGACAGCTCATACACCTTGTTTTAGAGCAGAAGCAGGTTCTTATGGACGTGATACACGTGGTTTAATTCGTATGCATCAATTTGATAAAGTGGAATTAGTACAAATTATTGAGCCTGAAAAATCAATGGATGCATTAGAGGAATTAACCGGACACGCAGAAAAAGTATTACAACTTTTAGGCTTACCTTACCGTAAAGTGTTACTTTGCACAGGCGATATGGGCTTTGGTTCTGCGAAAACCTATGATTTAGAAGTTTGGCTACCGGCTCAAAATACTTATCGTGAAATTTCATCTTGTTCAAATATGTGGGATTTCCAAGCGCGTCGTATGCAGGCTCGTTTCCGTATGAAAGGTGATAAAAAACCACGTTTAGTGCATACTTTAAATGGTTCAGGCTTAGCGGTAGGTCGTACCTTAGTTGCAATCTTAGAAAACTACCAAAACCAAGATGGTTCAATCACTGTTCCAGAAGTGTTGCGACCATATATGGGTGGTGTGGAAGTTATCGGTTAATTGTTGTGATTGAGCATTGTACTATAACGCTTTTCCCAAGATTATATCTTAGTGTTTTATACATAATAGACAAATGAGTTGGTTTTTATTATTTTATTAATAATTATCAACTCTTTTTTTATTTTTATGAAAATGAACTTTTAGTAGATGTGCAAAATATATTTTTGTATGGTTATTTATAGGGGTGTTTTTTTGTATATTAAATCAACTATTTTTTACTATGAAGTAAGAAAAAACCCGAAGTGCCGTGACTAGAGTAAGTCCTTGAACCATTCGGTTCAAGGGAGTCTGTATGACTGTTTTTAGGCTTCTCGAATAAACGAGCCTGCACACCAACAGTAAAAACGTGACTCAAAGAGTTTTAGATATCGGCTCAGGGACATTACTAGTTCACGCACACCTCAGGCAAGGGAATATTACTGGAATTTGCATTATTTTTCTAGTCTTTATTTGAGGAAATCATTCATTTTTAGTTTTTTGTTGAATATTAAAAGAAGATTCCGTTGGAATTTTTAATTTTTCTAATGATAAATCCAACTTTTTAAGACAAGATACTAAGGTATTTTGAGTTTCTCTATTTTTATTTTTTTCTTGTGTTAATTCAAATTGCAAATTTAATGCAATAATAATTAACACTTTTTCAAGTTGAATAATTTTTGATTGATCTTTTAATTTTGCTACACGTCCTTCTAATAACAGAGCAGATTCAAGCAATTCCTCTTGTTGTTCATCTGGACAATAGAGTTTGATTAATTGCCCCAATATCTGAATTTCAATATTATTATTTTGCATAAAACCTCACGTAATTCAAAAATTTTTGGTATTATGCCACCCTTTGGGAGAATAAAAAAGACTATGACGACAATACAAGTAGATAGAATTAAAAAATTACTCGGTGAATTACAAGTTGACTATACTGTAGCTGAATTACATGGTTTTTTAGGAGGATTGATTGCTGGAGGGGTTAAAGATGATTCTTGGAAAGTTTTTTTTCAGCAATTTATTAATGATGGTAATGATTTATCACCAAATACATCAACAAAATTAACAACTCTTTATACACAATTAATAATAGCTTTTAAGAAAGAAGACGTTTTATTTTCTTTGTGGTTACCACAAGATAAAAAAGAAATTTCAATTCTCGTTGATGGCATTGCGGAATGGACCAGCAATTTTATGTTAGGTCTTGGATTGGCGCAACCTTATATTCAAAAAGACGTGAAAGAAATAAATGAAGTACTTAATGATCTTAGTGAAATATCAAAATTAAGTTACTGTAAAGAGGATGATCCAATAGAGTTAGTAGAGGCAGCAGAAGAGATATTAGATTATCTGCACGGTGTAACACTATTTTTGTATAATCACTTTACTTCATTACAGAACAAAAATATACATTGATTTTTCTTCATACTGCAGGGCAACCGCAAATTTCTACCTAATGATTAATTATAAATGAATAATAAAATTTAAACATAGCGGTTATATTAATGGTTAAATTTGCAAATTAAATATCTAATGTGGAGACGTAGTATGCTACGTCTCTATGCCAAATAAAAGTGAAAATTCTAGATTATAATCCGTATGATTTATTTTATTGCTATCAATTTATAAAAATCAATAGGTAGAAATTTATGGTTATTCTGTATATCAAATACAATTTTTTCCTTTCTTATTTTTTAAAAAATCAGTAAAATGAACAAACGTTCATTATGTTCAACTTTTATTTTAACTTAATTTTGACTAAGGATTTTTCTTTCTATGCTTGATTTATCAATTTCCTATTCTGATATGGCACAGCGTATCTTAATTGCAACAAATACGTTAATTGCAAAGGAGAGTGTGCAACATATTTCAATGCATAAAGTGGCAAGGCAGGCAGGTATTTCTGTAGGAACAATTTATTTGCATTTCAAAGATAAAGACGATTTATTAAACCAAATGCTCTGTTTTTTATTTCAGAAATATCATCAATATATTTCGCAAAATTTTAATATTAAGTTACCGCTTTATGAACAATATTGTCAGTTTTGGAAAAATCAATGGGCATTTTTACAGCAACATCCTAATGCGGTGATTAATATGCATCAATATGAAGCCTTGCCTCAATTCCATACACTTTGTCGTTATTGTTCTGAAGCCGAAGATTTGCCTTATAATTTGTTTATAGCGGAAGGAAAAAAACAAAATATTATTGCAGATTTACCTATTGAGGTTATTTATAGTTTAAGTTTGGAAATTGCAACAAAATTAGCTTATTCACAAATTGTGGAAAACAAACATTATGATCCACAAATATTAGAGGATGTAATCAATCGTACTTGGAAAGCGATTATACTCAGATAATCCACAAATTTTTGATAATTGATTTTAAATTAATTTTAAATTAATTGTCTCTCCCTAATAAATTCCTCCCTCCGCTTGCGGGGGGAGGCTAGGAGGGGGGGGACGCATATTTTCTATGGAGTATTTATGAAAATAAAACAAAAAAAGAAAGCTCGAGGTAAAAAGTTTTTACTGATTTTAGTCTTGATAGTCACTTTAATTATTTTTGGTGGTGTTGTTGGAATGCAACAATTTATCAAAATGAAAAAAGCAGAATTTGCTCAAAATATGCCTGAGACAGTAAATTTAGTAACAGCAATGAAACTTGAACCGCAACAATGGATACCAACGATCAAAACAACAGGTAAAATTCGCCCAAATCAAGGGGCAATGTTGAGTGCTCAAATGTCTGGCACGGTAAAAGATGTGTTGGTTAAATCTGGTCAGCAAGTTAAAAAAGGGCAATTACTGGTTGAAATTGATAGTACAGTAGAAAAAGCAAATTTACGCGCGGCAGAAACCCAATTGCCACAGGCAAAGAAAAATTATCAGCGTTATCAAACCTTGATTAAATCAGGTAGTGCGTCTAAAGCAGAGTATGACAATATTCAAGCGACTTATAATCAGTTAGTGGCGAATATTGAGGCATTGAAAGCGAGCATCAAGCGTCGTCAAATTTATGCGCCTTTTGATGGTATTGCTGGAATTGTGAAAGTCAATCAAGGGCAATATATTTCAATGGGGACACCAATTGTGCGTGTTGAAGATCGCAGTGCGATGAAAGTCCAATTTACTTTGCCACAAACAGAACTACAAAAAATAAAATTAAAACAAGATGTTGTGGTAACCACAGATGTATTAGCTGATCACTCTTTTCCAGCTCAAATTACTGCAATCGATCCAGCAGTCAATACAGCAACAGGGTTGGTTGAACTAGAGGCAACCATTACAGCAGGACAACAGAAATTACTTTCTGGAATGTTTGTAAACTTAAATATTCAATTACCAAGTGAGAAAGAGCAAATAGTTGTGCCTCAAATTGCGGTGACTTATACAATGTATGGTGAAACGGTTTATGTATTGCAACCCTTATCTGATAAAGATAAAGAAATGGTAGAAAGAATGAAAGAGCGTAACCCAACATTAGATGCAAATAAAATGTATCGAGCGAAGCAAATTGATGTAAAAACTCTCGATCGGAACGGTAATTTTGCACAGTTAGACAGTCATAAAGGAGTAAAAATAGGCGATCGAATTGTAACAGGTGGTTTTCAGCGTTTAAGTAATAATGCGTTGGTAACAGTTGCAGATCAACAAGGTGTAGGTGAAACGGCACCTGATACTATTAGTAATTTATAATTTGGAGCAAAAATGAAATTTACTGATATTTTTATTAAACGACCTGTTTTAGCCATTTGTATTAGCTTATTAATTACTATTTTAGGGTTGCAGTCCATTCAAAAATTACAGGTACGAGAGTATCCTGAAATGACGAATACTATTGTTAATGTACAAGTGGTTTATGCAGGTGCTGATGCAAGTTTAATGCAGGCATTTGTTACTTCAAAATTGGAAGAAGCGGTAGCTCAAGCTGATAATATTGATTATATTACTTCAAGTAGTACACCTAATGTGGCAACCATTACTGCCAAAATGAAGTTAAATACCGATCCAAATGTTGCTCTTTCTGATATTTCTTCAAAAGTGAATGCCATTCGCTCAGAATTACCAAGTGGTATTGACGACCCTGCTATTAGTGTGTCTGCGGGTAATAGTTCTTTGATGTATATTCGTTTTAAATCAAAAGAATTAAATGCAACCCAAGTAACAGATTATCTTCAACGAGTAGTTAAACCCCAATTTTTTACTGTAAATGGCGTGTCAAAAGTCACTATTTTTGGTGCCACTCCTTTTGGTTTACGTATTTGGTTAGATCCTAAAAAATTAGCGGCTCATAATCTTTCTAGTGCAACAGTAATGAGAGCATTAAGTGCTAATAATGTACAAACCGCTGCTGGAGCGATTAATGGCTATTACACCGTTTATAATAATAAAGTGGAATCCACTACCCCAACGGTAGAAGAATTAAGCCATCTAACCGTAGTAACAACCCCTACTGGAAATCAAATTAAATTAGAGGATTTAGCAAAAATTGAATTGGATAAATCGTCAGACAGAGCGAGAGCAACGGTTGATGGTGCTGAAGCTGTTGTTATTGCCGTTGAAGCAGCGGCAACTGCCAACTCATTAACAGTGGCCAAAAATATTTATCCAATGTTTGAAAGAGTAAAACAAAACTTGCCAGATTCAATACAGGCAAATATTCTTTATGATGGCACTATTGCCATTAATCATTCTATTGATGAAGTAATTAAAACCATTGGTGAAGCAGTAGTCATAGTATTAATTGTGATTGTTTTATTCTTAGGTTCATTACGAGCAATGATCGTACCTATTATCACTATTCCAATTTCCTTAATCGGTGTGTTATTTGTTTTACAAATAATGGGCTTTTCAATTAATCTTCTCACCTTGTTGGCATTGATTTTAGCCATTGGATTGGTGGTAGATGATGCCATCGTGGTATTAGAAAATGTCGAACGCCATATTAAAGAAGGTAAAACGCCTTTTGATGCAGCGATTATTGGTACACGTGAAATTGCCGTGCCTGTTATTGCAATGACGATTACATTAGGAGCCGTATATTCACCAATGGCATTGATGGATGGGGTAACTGGAGCGTTATTTAAAGAATTTGCGTTAACCCTTGCTGGTGCAGTATTTATTTCAGGAATTGCAGCATTAACGCTTTCTCCAATGATGTCTGCGAATATTTTACAACAAAAAGCCCAACCTAACCGTTTTGAATTATTAATTGAAAAATCTTTAGAAAAAATGACCGCTTGTTATGTGGGTTTACTCAGCTTAGTAATGTCAATGCGTGGCTTTGTGGTCTTTTTTGCTGTTTTAATTTTTACAAGCTTACCTTTTTTATTTAGCTCACTTCCAACAGAGGTTGCACCTACTGAAGATAGAGGGTTTGTGGTGGCAATTTCTTCTGGTCCTTCAAATACCAATTTAGATTATACTCAACAAGCACTTAGACCTTTTGAAACTAAGGTAAAAGCCATTCCTGAAATTGATTCAATGATGAGTATTGCAGGTTTTTCAGGAGCAGGAAATAGTTCATTAGCAATTATAATGTTAAAAGATTGGGCAGAACGTTCTCGTTCAATGTTTGAGGTCAAAAATGATATTGCAAAACTAGGAAAAGTGGTACCAGAAATGAATGTGAATGCAATTACTTTCCCTGAAATTTCAACAGGGGAAAGTGGGCTACCTTTTTCTTTAGTGATCACTTCTGCAGAGAGTTATCAAAAATTAGCTCAAGTAGCATTAAAAGTATTAGAAAAAGCACAGGCTTCAGGGCAATTCTTTTTTGCAATGTTAGATTTGAAATTTGATACAGCAACAATGAAGATGACTTTTGATCGTGAAAAAATGGGGACTTATGGGATTACAATGTCACAAGTGAGTACAACTTTAGGAAGCTTCTTATCAGGAGCAACTATTACTCGTGTTGATATTGATTCACGTGCGTACCCAATTATCTCACAAGTGCCAAGAGCAGATCGTCTTAACCCACAAGATCTGATGAATTACTATGTTACGGCAAGTAATGGTGAAGCGGTGCCGTTAGGTTCATTTATTAAAATGGAATTAACCACAGCACCAGCCTCATTAAACAAAATGAACCAACTTAATTCAGCGACCATTGGCGGAGTCGTATCAGGTTCTATTGGGGATGCGGTAAACTGGGCAAAAGCAGAATTAGATCAAACGTTGCCTCAAGGTTATCAATATGATTTCCTTTCTGAATCACGTCAATATGTTCAAGAAGGCAATGCAATGTTAATGACTTTTGGTTTAGCCATTGTGATTATTTTTATTGTACTTGCTATTCAATTTGAATCTTGGCGAGATCCAATGGTGATAATGGTTTCTGTACCATTAGCTATTAGTGGGGCGTTATTAGTGATGAATATTTTAGGTATGGCAAAAATACAAGGAGCAACATTAAATATTTATTCACAAGTTGGCTTAGTTACCTTAGTTGGTTTAATCACTAAACACGGTATTTTAATGTGTGAAGTGGCGAAAGAACAACAACTTCATCATAATAAATCTCGCTTTAATGCGATTATTTATGCGGCTACCATTCGTTTACGTCCTATTCTGATGACCACAGCAGCAATGATTGCTGGTTTAATTCCACTACTTTTTGCTTCAGGTGCAGGAGCAAATGCACGTTTTAGTATTGGCGTTGTGATTATCGCAGGATTAGGTGTGGGAACATTGTTTACCCTATTCATTCTACCTGTAATTTATAGCTTCATTGCCAGTGAGCATAAGCCACTTCCTGAGTTTGATGAACAGAAGTATGAATCATAAGTTATTGTTTTAGTTAAAAAACAGCACAGCCCCAAAAGTTAAACATAATTTTTGGGGTTTTATTATGAAAAAATGAATAACGTCTTTTTATAAAATTACGCCTTAATACAAACATAAAATCTTATATTACATTAACAAATTTAATCTTAAATACGTTATACTTCTCCTTATTTTTCATATTCTAAATTGACCAATGAACTTAATTCAAATTGCATTACCTGTGCCATTAAATCGTTATTTTGATTACCTTTTGCCCTCCGAAATGAAAGTGGTGCAAGGGGCGAGGGTTGTTGTGCCTTTTGGAAATCAAAAAAAAATAGGGATTGTGGTCGGTTTTCCTGAAACCACAGATATTCCAAAAGATAAACTTAAACCCATCTTATCTGTGTTAGATGAACAATCTTTGTTTGATGATGAAATTTTGCAATTATTAAAATGGTCAGCAGATTATTATCATAGTCCTTTAGGTGAAGTGTTGCAAAGTGCATTGCCAGTTAAATTACGACAAGGAGAAAGCTGTGAACGAGCGGTATTAGAACAATTTTCTGTCACAGAAATTGGTCATAAAGCACTGCTAAATGGCACCTTAAACCGTGCCAAAAAGCAACAGCAACTTTTAACTGAATTAACCCAATTTGCAAATTTCTTTGAGAAACCGACCGCTTGTAGTTCGACTGTTTGGAAAGCCTTGTTGGAAAAAGGCTTTGTTAAGAAAGAAAAACTCTCTTTTGAAAGTAAAACGTGGTTGGAAAAATTAGGTGATAATGAGCAATGTAATAGCAGTAATAAATTAAGGTTGAATAAGCAGCAAGCTCTAATAGTAGGACGTTTACAGTATCAAAAAGGTTTTGGGGCTTTTTTATTAAATGGCGTCACAGGTTCAGGAAAAACCGAAGTCTATTTACAAGTTATTGAAACAGTATTAGAAAAAGGAAAACAAGTTTTAGTTTTAGTCCCTGAAATTGGTTTAACCCCTCAAACAATTGCTCGATTTAAAGCTCGTTTCAATGTAGAAATTGATACCGTGCATTCTAATTTGAATGATACTGAACGCTTAAATGTGTGGCTCAGAGCGAAAAATGGTGAAAATGCAATTGTGATTGGCACTCGTTCAGCACTCTTTAGCCAATTTAAAAATTTGGGTTTAATTATTATTGATGAAGAACACGATAGTTCATTTAAGCAGCAAGATGGTTGGCGTTATAATGCACGAGATTTAGCAGTGCTACGTGCAAAAAATAATGATATTCCGATTATTTTAGGTTCAGCCACACCAAGTTTAGAAAGTGTGCAAAATGTACAAAATGGTAAATTTACTGAGTTAGTATTAAAAAATCGAGCAGGTGATGCTCAACTGGCTCAACAGTGTGTGATTGATTTGAAAACACAACAAATTTACTCAGGGCTTTCACAACAATTATTATCAATGATGAAAACTCATTTAGAGCAGGGCAATCAAGTGATGTTGTTTTTAAACCGTCGAGGGTTTGCACCTGTATTACTTTGCCACGAATGTGGTTGGATTTGTGAATGTCGTTCTTGTGAAAAGCCTTATACTTACCATCAGAAACAGAGTGTATTGCGTTGTCATCATTGTGCTTCTCAAAAAATTATTCCTAAACAATGTGGATATTGTGGTTCAACGCATTTAGTGACAACGGGTATTGGAACAGAACAGTTAGAAAAAGAATTAACCCAAAGATTTGAACATTATAATATTACAAGAATAGATCGTGATAGCACAACACGAAAAGGTTCATTAGATAAGCATTTATCAGATATTCAGCAGGGCAAAAGCCAAATTTTAATCGGCACACAAATGTTAGCTAAAGGACACCATTTTCCGAATGTAACCTTAGTTGCGATTGTCAATGTGGATAGTGCATTATTTTCCACGGATTTTAGAGCCGAGGAACGTTTAGCACAGCTTTATATTCAAGTGGCAGGCAGAGCAGGACGAGCTGAAAAGAAAGGTACTGTGGTGTTACAAACTCATTACCCTGAACACCCATTACTAAAGTCACTGCTTATAAAAGGTTATGACGAATTTACGAAAACAGCGTTAGAAATGCGACAATTAATGAGTTTACCGCCATTTTCAGCTCAAGTATTATTTAAAGCAACAGGGCGAAATAATGAAAAAATTGCAAATTTTTTAACTGATCTTACCGCTTATTTTCAGCAACAAATTGCTGCGCATCAATGGCAAGGCTTTCAACTCCTTCCTCCAATGGCAGCGCCTATGGCAAAAAAAGCAGGGCAGTACCGTTGGCAATTGCTAATTCAACATCATTCAAAAGCAATGTTACAACAGCTACTTAATCAGTTTGATTTAGATAAAAATCAGCTTGAAATTCCGTCTAATATTCGATTGGTTTTAGATGTTGATCCTATTGATTTTAGTTAAGTGATAAAAGGAATAATTTATATCAAAAATAAAAAACTAACCTAGCTTACTGTTAGCATTCACTTTTTCAATTCGTTATAATTCGACAAATTTTTTATAAAGGATACTAAATAAAAATGACACAATTACAAACCCCTTACTATTTAATTGATAAATCAAAACTACAACGTAATATGGAAAAAATTGCCTATGTGCAACAAAAATCAGGGGCAAAAGCCTTATTAGCATTAAAATGTTTTGCAACGTGGTCAGTGTTTGATTTTATGTCGCAATATATGGCAGGGACAACTTCGTCATCACTTTATGAAGTGAAATTAGGTAAAGAGAAATTTGGCGGTGAAACCCACGCTTATAGTGTTGCTTATTCACCAGATGAAATTGATGAAGTTGTTGAGAATGCTGATAAGATTATTTTTAATTCAATTAATCAATTAAAACGTTATAAAGATCAGGCTAAAAATATTCAACGTGGTTTACGAGTAAATCCTCGTGTGAGTACTTCAAGTTTTTTACTAGCGGATCCCGCTCGCCCTTATAGTCGTTTAGGGGAGTGGGATTTGCAAAAAATCGAAGAAATCTTACCGCTTATTAATGGTTTTATGTTTCATAATAACTGTGAAAATCCAAGTTTTGAAAAATTTGATGAAATGCTAACCCATATTGAAAACCACTTTGGTGAATTATTACATCAAGTGGATTGGGTCAGTTTAGGTGGTGGTATTCATTTTACAGGAAAAGATTATCCCATCGATCAATTTGCGGATCGTTTAAAGCAATTTTCTGAAAAATTTGGGGTTCAAGTTTATTTAGAACCGGGAGAAGCCTCAATTACTTTGAGTTGTAGCTTTGAAACCACTGTATTAGATGTGGGCAAGAATGAAAAAGATTACGTGATTGTGGATAGTTCCATTGAGGCACATTTATTAGATTTATTGATTTATCGCTCAGAAGCACGTTTAACTGAAGATGAGTTTTATGGCAAAGGGAATTATCAATGTCTTGTTTGTGGAAAGTCCTGTTTAGCTGGGGATATTTTTGGTGAATATAAATTTGAAAAACCTCTTAATATTGGTGATCGTATTTCATTTTGTGATACAGCAGGCTATTCAATGGTTAAAAAGAATTGGTTTAATGGTGTGAATATGCCCTCTATTGCGATTAAAGAACTTGATGGCTCGATTAAATTAGTTAAAAAGTTTGGATATCAGGATTATGTAGAGAGTTTGTCTTGATTTTACACCAGTGTTTACTACTTTTAATTTAGGGGTACAAAAGAATTTGCCCCTATTTTGGGGTATTATAGCCAAAGTATTATAATTTGACATAGTTAAAATATTCCTGAAATAAAAAGTTAATATCATCACATCTTAACTTCTTCCTAATAGACTTGGCTTGAGCCCACTTTTTTTCAATGGGATTCAAGTCAGGACTATAAGGTGGAAGAAATTCTAAAATGACACCTTTATCTTGGATAGCTGTTATCATATCCTGACGTTTATGAAACGTCGCATTATCCATCACTAAAACAGAATCAGGCTTCACCTTAGGTAATAAATCCTGTTTTAGCCAAGCATAAAACGTGTCTGAATTAATATTGCCTTCAAATAAGGATACCGTTAGAAAAGTAAAACCTATAATTGCACCAATCACATTAATTCGCCCTTTTGCATGCCAATCTTGATGTCCATAACATCGCTGTCCTTTCCTACAATAGCCATGTGTTCTAGGCATATCTTTTGCAAAGCCACTTTCATCTAAGTAAATAATTGTTTTTCCTTGCTTAGAAAAATCATTCATTTTTTCCTGAAATTTGATACGAGCATCTTCGTTTGCTTTGGGATGTTTTAGTGTTTTTTTTATAGCTAATACCCAATCGTTTAAGGGCAAAACCAATTGCCCTTTGAGTTACACCAAAACGTTCCGCTCTTTCATACTGATAAGCATCAGGATATAACTCAACATCTTTGAGTAATGCGTCCATATCAATCTTTGTTGCAGGCTTATTACGAGTTGTACAAGGCTCAATTTTCTTTTTCCAACGGAACAACGTTCTGATACCAATATTAAAATATTGACTTGTTTCTTCAAAGGTTAAACCTTTCTTCGCCTTTATTTCAAATACTTTTCGGCGGAAATCTAATGAATAGCTCATATTTTATACCTTAAACAGTTGGTAGTTTATATTATGCCATATAATTTTACTTTTGCTATACAGTTTAAGAGACAGTCTCTATTACACAGTTTTGAGAATAGTATCTTTATGACTTTCTCTAATATTTGTAACTGTTTTCCCTCCTATGGCATAATTATCCGTTGCAACTTCGTCAATAATCACCACACAACTTTCAGCACCTCGACCATTAAACACTTGAGCAAAAACATCAGTTATTCCTTTGGCTAATGCCTCTTTTTGCTGTTTGGTTGCACCGCCTTCTTCACTGGTCATTGTAACCTTTATTACTGGCATTGTTCTTCCTCTCTTTTAGTTCCATAAATCTAATTGTTTCGTTTCTTTTTGTTCAGGAACCTGAACATTGATCCCAATTAAACGAATTTTGCGTTCTGTTCGCCTTTTCCAAATTTGATGTAATAATTCAACAAAATAGTCTTTTGTTACTCCTTCAGTAGTTTTCTCTAAGGTTGTTTGCGTAAAATCATCAAATTTTAATTTTATTCCTAATTTTTTAAAATCGGTTAAAGGCTTATTTCCAAAATTACGTTCAATTCTAAATTGCAGTTTTTCAAATAATTCATTTAACATTATTTCAGCCGATTGAATATCATCAATATCTGTAATCAATGTATTTTCAACGCCAATCGATTTACGAACACGGTTCACTTCAATTTTTCGATTATCAATAGCGTGACTAAAATCCCATAAACGATGCCCAAACTTACCAAAATTTTGCAAAATTGTTTGTTGATCTGACCGCTTAATATCTGCACAAGTTTTAAAACCTAAATCGAGTAACTTCTGATAGGTCACTTTTCCTACACCGGGAATTTTTTTCAAATCTAAATGATGAATAAAATCGGTAACCTCTTCAGGCAGAATCACAAACTGCCCATTGGGTTTATTTAAATCTGAGGCAATTTTTGCTAAAAATTTTAATGGTGCGACACCTGCCGAAGCGGTTAAATGTAACTCTTCCCAAATACTGTTACGAATTGCTTCTGCGATCCAAGTTGCAGAATTAAAATATTGATCACAATCCGTCACGTCAAGAAAGGCTTCATCAAGGGAAAGGGGTTCAATAATGGAGGTATAACGTTGAAAAATTTGATGAATTTGTTGTGATACAGATTTATATAATTCCATATTTCCTGAAATAAGAATCAGATTAGGGCATTTTTTAAGAGCCTGTTGGCTTGACATTGCACTGTGTAAACCAAATTTTCTGGCTTCATAATTACAGGTTGCCAACACCCCTCGCTTATCAGGGCTTCCCCCTACCGCCACAGGTTTACCCACTAATGATGGATTTTCTCGCATTTCAACAGACGCATAAAAACAATCCATATCAATATGAATGATTTTTCTTATCGAAGATGTGTGGCTATCTGTCATTTTTCCAAATAATTGAGTATTGTTATTTATAAATATTATTTAATCACACTTACCTTTTAATCACACATAGTTGTTTGATATAAATCCAAACAAGCTTTTGCATCAACATCCACACAAACAGTTTGGTTAGGTACTGCTTTCCATTCATCAATACCATACTTAAAATCACTGGTTTTAATAATTGTTTGTCCTTTTGTTATCCCGTCAGTAACCACTCTCACGGGGCCCTGTATTGTTTTAAATAATTCAGGATGAATAGCATAAAACACCGCTAAAGAGTCGTGAACAGCACAACCATCTAAACCTTTCGTTTTATAGAAATTAAGATAAAAACGACTAACATCATAAATAAATTGCCCATATTGAGAATTTTCTTTGAGTTGCTCAAAATGTTCATTTTTCATTATCACTTGATGAGTCACATCTAAGCCCACAATAACCACATCCCATTTTGCGGTCAGCACCTTATCCGCTGCCCAAGGATCGCCATAAATATTTGCTTCAGCGACAGGAGTAACATTACCAAAATGCCCGTTATAACCAAAAGCACCGCCCATAATAACGACCTGCTTAACAAGAGAAATAATATCAGGGGCTTTTTCAATCGCCAGTGCAAGATTGGTTAATTGTCCGATTGCAACTAAGGTAATTTCATTGGGATTTGCTCTAATTTGATCGATTAAATAATCACAAGCTGGGCGAGGATCGATCTTTCCAAAATCCTCTTTTTCATCAATCTCAATATTTCCAAGTCCATTATCACCGTGTACAAAAGTCGGCTCTTCTCTCGCCTCACCTTTTAGTGGTTTATCCACACCTTTTGCAACATCACAATTCAAATTAAAATATTTTTTTAATAGTAAAGTATTACGAGTAACAGTTTCCAATGTTCCGTTGCCAATAACAGTCGTTAATCCTAACAAATCAATATTTGGGTGCTGATGAGCGAATAGGATTGCCATTACATCATCTATACCTGGATCCGTATCGATAATCATCTTTATAGGTTTCATATTTTTCCTCTTTGTATAAAAAATCTTATGAAATATCAATCATCTTTCTTATCAAAATAAAACTATTGAGTATTGTTACCTAATTTATAATGCTTCTTTCATTAATTTTTCTTGTTCTAACACCAACTTTTCACGCTGTTGTTCTATTTGTCTTTGAGCTTTATATTCCGCTTTACGTCTTTCATCTTCGGCTTCCCATTCTTCATAAGCTCGTACGACTTTTGCAACAACAGGGTGACGCACTACATCGTGACTATCAAAGAAATTAAAACTTAAATCAGGCACATTACTTAATACTTCTTGAGCGTGCTTTAAGCCAGATTTTTGAGAGCGAGGTAAATCGATTTGCGTTACATCACCAGTAATCACTGCTTTTGAGTTAAAACCGATTCGAGTTAAGAACATTTTCATTTGCTCAATGGTGGTATTTTGGCTTTCATCAAGAATAATAAAAGCATCATTTAGGGTACGTCCTCGCATATAAGCCAGAGGGGCAATTTCAATGATATTTCGCTCCATAAATTTTTGGGCTTTTTCAAAACCTAACATTTCAAATAATGCATCATAAAGAGGACGTAAATAAGGCTCAATTTTTTGTCCTAAATCACCTGGAAGAAAACCTAATTTTTCTCCAGCTTCTACAGCGGGACGAGTTAATAAAATACGACGTACTTCTTGACGTTCTAAAGACTCCACTGCTGCTGCCACTGCTAAAAAGGTTTTTCCTGTTCCTGCAGGACCAATTCCAAAACTGATATCATGGGTTAAAATATTATGTAAATAGCGTTGTTGATGTTCTCCACGAGGCTTAATTACACCACGCTTGGTTTTTATCGCAATATTGCCAATACTACTTTTTTTATCGTGTTTTTTATCAGGAGAATTTTGCAGCAGCATTCGACTTTCTTGGATCATCAAATGTACATCTTCCAGATCCAATAATTTGACTTTACCTTTAATCGGAGCCGTTTCGTTATAAAGCTTTTGCAATAATTTTGCGGTATTTTGTAACACAAAATCTGCTACAGGATCTTCATCGTCAGGTTCAATCACAAATTCAAAACCATTACGACGAATAATCACATTAAAACTGTCTTCAATTAAATTTAAATGATCATCAAACGCACCGCAAAGGGATTGCAAACGAGTATTATCTTGAGGTTCTAGGGTTAATATTGTTTTATCCAATGTTTTTCCTTATAAATTCTTTTTACTATTTTAAATATAATTTAATAAACAGTCTGAGTAAGTTTAACATAAATTTAAGAGTAAAAATAAGCAACGCTATGTTGTTAATTGAATACTTATATCAGAACGGATATATTTCAACTCTTCAGAATCGTGAGAGACATAGATAGCAGGTAAATTACGTTGCTCTAAATACTCCATTAAATAATCTAAAATAATACTTTTGCGTTGTTCATCAATGGCAGAAAAGGCTTCATCAAATAGAAAAAGATTTGGAGTGTTCATTATAGATTGAATAACCAACGCTCGTTGGGTTTCTCCTGAAGAGAGTTGATCGGGTAATTTTAGTTTACAGTGATGGAGGTCAAAAACACTAAATAATTCATCTAAATTAGGTAAGGCATAATCAGAACAACTTCGTCTTTTTTGAGCAAAAGCGATATTTTTTTCTATATTCATAAAGGGTAATAAACAACTCTCTTGTCCTACATAGGCAATAGGGCGTTTTTCAGCAGGGATGAAAATATCATTTTGTTGGAATACTTGATTATTGACAATAAATGTATTGTTAGGCGAGTAGTCTAGTCCTGCCATTAAACGTAATAAACTGGTTTTTCCACAACCTGATTTTCCTTTAATAATAGTAATTTTATTCCCTGATAATTCTGCATTAAAAGAGAGTGAAAAATCCGTTCGTTTAATGTTGAAATCGCATTTTATGGTCATTACAGTTTTACCACGCTGTTAAATGAATGGTTAATTTTAAAGATAAATAATAATAAAACAAAAGAGATTACCAGTAAAATTCCTGCTAGCCAATGGGCTTGAATATAGTTTAAGGATTCTACGTGATCGTAAATGGCGATAGAAACAACTTGTGTTTTATTGGGAATATTTCCCCCTAACATCAATACCACACCAAATTCCCCTAATGTATGGGCAAAGCCCAATACTGAAGCTGTCATAAAGCCTCGCTTTGCCATTGGTAACACAATATGAATAAAGCGATCTAGGGGGTTAGTATTGAGTACTTTTGCGGTTTCAATAATATTGGGATTAATGCTTGCAAAGGCATTGGTTAACGGTTGGGTGACATAGGGGAAGGAATATACAATGGAACCAATCACCAAACCTGAGAAAGAGAATAAAATAGTTTCACCAGTCAGTTGGAAAACTAAAGAACCGATAAAACTATTTGGGTTAAGTAAAATTAATAAATAAAAACCTAATACGGTTGGTGGTAAGACAAGGGGTAACGCAATCAAGGCTTCAATAATAAATTTAAAGCGATTGCGTGATGTGGCTAACCAAAAGGCGATAGGCGTACCAATAATAAGTAAACACAGAGTCGTCGTGATACTGAGTTTAAATGACAGTAATAATGCTTGAAATGAAATATCATCAATCATTGAGGGAATATCCATCAGCTAAAATTAAATTTTGCACTTCTTTAGAGTGAAAATAGCGTAAAAATTGTTGCACTTCTTCGTTATCGTGAATAATCGCAACATCCTGTTTAATTAAAGAATGATACTGCTGTGGTACTAACCAAACGCTATTTTCGTTAATTTTTTTATTTTGTTTAATTTGAGAATAGGCGACAAACCCCGTATCACTTGCCCCTGATTTTACAAAATGATAAGTCTGAGCAATGTTTTCACCAAAAATATATAAAGGTTGTTTTGTTTGCCATAAAGATAAGGCTTTTAGTGTTTCTCTCGCGGCAATTCCATAAGGTGCATATTTAGGATTGGCTAATGCAAGGCGATTACTTTTTTGCTTTACTGCCTCTTCAAGCGTTATTTTTGAACCATTATATAGAGGTTTCCAATACACTAAACGACCGATTGCATAAGTAAAGGTACGTATTGCTTGTTGCTGTTTTAATAATTCACTTGGACGTTTTTGATCCGCAGAAAAAAACAGATCGATTGGTGCTCCATATTGAATTTGAGCATAGTGTTTTCCGCTTGATCCTGAAAGGATATTGATTTTTGTAGCGGTTACATTTGTGTAACTTTTTGCAATTTTTTTCATTGTAGGAACAAAATTACTGGCTACGGCAATATTGATATCCGCAAAGCAGTTTGTTGTAAAAAATAGTAATAAAGGGACTATTTTTTTTAAATTCATTATTTGAATACCATAACATCATTATTTAATAGTGAGTTTATAATATTGTTGAATATAAAATGCAACAATTAAATTGTATTTTGTATGATAAAAATCAGAATAACCGTAAATTTTTACCTATTGATTTTTATAAATTAATAGCAGGATGAAAAAGATAAACTCTGTTCAGTTTTTTTTGTATCATACTATCAGGTCATACAGCAGTATATTCCATTTATGGGAGGAGATAGGATAATTTAACATAGATTTTTTATGTGAAAGAGATCACAAAATTGATTTTTTTAAAATGACGCTGTAGAAATTTTATACTATTATTGCCTTGCCTTAATTCTAAAGGTAACTAAATTTAAATTCTATCAAGGGGATAAATTTATGCGATTGCTTTTATTGTATCTAAAATCGTGGTTTGTAATTGACCCTCGAATGCTCCTTTGCTTTCCATAATTTACTTTTCTTTTTTCAAATCTTTTCTATTTTTAATTTTTTCTATTTCTACAGACAAAATGAGCTGTAGGTATATCTATATGAGGATTTTATTATGAATACATTTAAACATTTACCAGAACCATTCCGTATCCGTGTTATTGAACCTGTGAAAAGAACGACGCGTGAGTATCGTGATGAAGCGATTTTAAAAGCGGGAATGAACCCATTTTTATTAGATAGTAAAGACATTTTTATTGATTTATTAACTGATAGCGGAACAGGAGCGGTTACCCAAGATATGCAAGCGGCGATGTTACGAGGCGATGAAGCGTATAGTGGTAGCCGTAGTTACTATGCATTAGCAGATGCGGTAAAAGATATTTTTGGTTACGAATTTACAATCCCAACCCATCAAGGTCGTGGTGCAGAACAAATTTATATCCCTATTTTAATTAAAAAACGTGAGCAAGAAAAAGGTTTAGAGCGTGACAAAATGGTGGTGTTCTCAAATTATTTCTTTGATACCACACAGGGGCATTCTCAATTAAATGGGGCGACAGTAAACAATGTTTATATTAAAGAAGCCTTTGATACAGGAGTTGAACACGATTTCAAAGGAAACTTTAACCTTGAACAATTAGAAGATGGCATTCAAAGAGTTGGAGCGAAAAATGTTCCTTATATCGTAGCTACTATTACTTGTAACTCAGCAGGTGGTCAGCCAGTTTCTCTTGCAAACTTAAGAGGAATGTATGAAATTGCACGTAAATATGATATTCCAGTCGTAATGGATTCAGCACGTTTTGCAGAAAATGCGTACTTTATTAAACAGCGTGAAGAAGAGTGCAAAGATTGGTCTATTGAGAAAATTACTTATGAGTGCTATCAGTATGCTGATGCTCTTGCAATGTCTGCGAAAAAAGATGCAATGGTGCCGATGGGCGGATTACTATGCTTCAAAAATAAAGAGATGGAAGATGTATATCACGAGTGTCGTACACTTTGTGTGGTACAAGAAGGTTTCCCAACCTATGGTGGTTTAGAAGGTGGTGCGATGGAGCGTTTAGCTGTTGGTTTATACGACGGTATGCGTGAAGATTGGCTAGCTTATCGTATTCGTCAAATTGAATATTTAGTTGATGGATTAGAGAAAATTGGTGTGGTTTGTCAGCAACCAGGTGGACACGCAGCCTTCGTTGATGCAGGTAAATTATTACCACATATTCCAGCTGATCAATTCCCTGCACAGGCACTTGCTTGTGAACTTTATAAAGTAGCAGGTATTCGTGCGGTAGAAATTGGTTCATTCCTATTAGGACGTGATCCAAAAACAGGTAAACAGTTACCTTGTCCTGCGGAATTGTTGCGTTTAACTATTCCACGTGCGACTTATACACAAAGTCATATGGATTTTATTATTGAAGCATTCCAAAAAGTGAAAGAAAACTCGGCGAATATCAAAGGATTAACCTTTAGTTATGAACCTAAAGTATTGCGTCATTTTACAGCACGCTTAAAAGAAGTGGAATAAACACTTGCAAATAGAAAGTTGTACTAGTATAGTAGTGCAACTTTCTAAAAATTAATAACAAAAGGAGTCTTATTATGAAAAAAACTACCCCCTCTATATTTGGAGGTGCTTGTATTATAGCCAGTGTCTGTGTGGGTGCTGGAATGCTTGCTATCCCAATAAAAGGTGCAGGTGCTTGGACAATATATTCAACAATTGCATTAATTTTTACAATGTTGATGATGACTCTTTCAGGTTGGCTCTTATTGGAAGCATATAAAAAATATGAATTTAGTGCCTCATTTAGTACCGTCACAAAAGATCTTCTAGGAAGTAAAATTAATTTGATCAATAACCTAGCGGTATATTTTGTTGGAGGTATTTTACTTTATGCCTACACAACAGTTGCAGGGCTTACCTTAAATGGACTTTTTGATAATACATTTGGTGAATATTCTCAAGGAATTTGGTCAATAATTTTTGTATTCGTTTTTTCTGGATTAGTATGGCATTCAACTAAATCCGTTGATCGTATTTCGGTATTACTCATTTTAGTGATGGTATTTACCTTTATCTTCGGCGTATCAGGACTGGCAAGCAATATTGATATGAAAGTCTTACTTGATACAGGTAATGAAAATGGCGATTATACACTATTTGCTGCAGCAATGTTGCCAGTTGCATTAACGTCATTTGGTTATCATCATAGTGTTGCTTCAATGCGTTTGTATTATAAATCTGAAACTAAAGCAAAATATGCGATTGTAGGAGGAACAACAATCGCCTTAGTTCTTTATTTACTTTGGACATTTAGTATTTTTGGTAATTTACCACGATCAGATTTTAAACAAGTCTTTGAAAATGGTGGAGAATGGCAGGCACTACTTGGTGCATTAGGTCAAGTTGTTGAATCTAAAACTGTTGAAAATATTATTAATGCCTTCTCAATGGCGGCAGTATTATCTTCATTCATTGGTGTTGGTTTAGGGGTATTTGATTATTTAGCTGATTTCTTCAAATTTGATGATACCAAAATTGGACGAACCAAATCTTGGGCAGTGACATTCTTACCACCACTTATATTGTCAGTGAAATACCCTTTTGGTTTTGTGACAGCGATTGGGTATGCAGGAGCGGTTGCGACAATTTGGACTTGTATTATTCCAGCATTGTTAGTGAAAAAAGCACGTGAGAGAAATGGTATAGAAGGGTTTCATATTGGTGGCGGAAATATACTGTTAGGTATTTTAATTCTATTTGGAATTAGTGTTGCTATTATTCACTTCCTTGATATGTTTGGTGTATTGCCAACCTTTACAGGTTAGTTTGATCAAATTTACAAATTCAACATACCAGATATAGGCAGGGCAGATGCTCTGTCTATATATGAAATATTAAATTTGTAAATGTTCAATTTTATTTATCAAATAGCTGTAATATTATTACCAAAATTACTCATAAATCAGAAATAATCACTAATCGACTGATTTAATTGTTGATTAAGTAAAATTAATAATTTAATTCTTGCTTTTTGACCACTTAAACCAGTCGTAAAGATCACCCCTTCTTGTTTTAATCTACAGCCTCCACCAAGATAGTCATAAACATCCTGCGTGACGCCATTAAAGGCTCTAGAAACCAGTACAACGGGGATGTTGGCATTTAATAGGGCAGAAACGCCTGCCAAACAAGTTGGTGGTAAATTTCCTGCACCTAATGCCTCAATAACCACACCATCGCATTCACTGTTTGCCAAATATTTCAATAATTCACTGTTCATTCCTGCATACGCTTTGATCAATGCTACATTAGTTTTTTCTAAATGTTCAAAAGGAAAATGTTCATAGTGAGTTAAACGTTGAAAATATAACACTTTATCTTTGGCAATTAAGCCACAAGGTCCAAAAGTTGGGGTTTGAAAGGTTGCGACATTGGTGGTATGTGTTTTAGTGACAAATTTTGCATTGTGAATTTCATCATTCATTACCACTAAAACGCCACGTCCTACACTTTCAGGACTTAATGCCACTAAAATAGCATTTTGTAAATTCACTAAGCCATCAGAACCTAACTCGTTACTTGAACGCATTGCCCCTGTGATGGTAATAGGAATATCGGTATCAATACTTAATTCAAGAAAATAAGCGGTTTCTTCAAGGGTATCTGTACCGTGCGTAATCACAATGCCCGTATAACCCTCTTCAAAAATCGCTCGTTCAATTCTATTTTTTAAATAAATCCAATGGGTTAAATCAATATGCGGCGAAGGGACGTTAAAAATAGCCTCTTGCTCAATTTTAGTTGAAATATGTAACTTGTTTAGTGAATTTATTAATGGATTATTTTGAGAAGGAATAACACGTCCTTCTTCATCTTCACTCATTGAAATTGTGCCACCCGTATGTAATATTAATAGTTTATTGACCATATTCTTTTATTAAGGTTGATTAAAATGGGCATTATAAGGTATTTGTAAATTTTTTGAAGAATCTTACCGCTTATTGTATTAGAATATAACGGAATGACAGAAAAAGGGACAAAAATATGCAATCAACATCAACGCCTCGTGAATTTGCCGCAATCGATCTTGGCTCAAATAGTTTTCATATGATTATTGCCAGAGTAGTCAATGGTTCAATTCAAATTCTTTCTCGTATTAAGCGACAAGTACGCTTAGCAGAGGGGTTAAATGAAGAGCGTATATTAAGTGATGAAGCCATTCAACGAGGAGTCGAATGTTTAGCATTATTTGCTGACCGCTTACAAGGCTTTGACCCTCAAAATGTAAAGGTGATTGGGACTTATACTTTACGTCGAGCGGTAAATAATACCGAATTTTTACGTCGAGCGGCAACCGTTTTTCCTTATCCTATTAATATTATTTCAGGGCAAGAAGAAGCGACGTTAATTTATTTAGGTGCAAGTCATACTCAGCCAGAAACAGGCAGAAAACTGATTATTGATATTGGTGGTGGCTCAACGGAAATGTGTATTGGAGATAATTTCTTACCTATTCGAGCAGAAAGCCGTCATATGGGGTGTGTCAGTTTTGCACAACGTTTTTTCCCTCAAGGGGAGTTAAATTCAGAGTGTTTTGAACAGGCTTATCAGCTTGCTATTGAAAAAATTGAAGATTTAGAAATGGATTATCGTACTTTGGGTTGGAAACACGTCTTAGGCTCATCAGGAACAATTAAAACGGTGAGTTGTGTATTAAGAGCAAATGGCTATAAAGATGGTTTTATTACTCAAGAACGATTACAACATTTGATTGAAAAATGCCTCACTTTTACTTCATTAAATGATATTCAACTAAAAGGATTACTTAAAGAACGTGCCGATGTTTTTGTACCTGGATTAGCAATTTTAAAAGCCCTATTTAATACTTTTCAAATTGAATCAATGCGATATTCGGATGGTGCAGTACGAGAAGGGATAATGTACAGTTTAGATGAATACGCTCAAGTTTCGGATATTCGACAACGCACTGCAGATTCATTAGCTTTACAATTTAATATTGATTTACAGCAAGCCTTAAGAGTAGAAGAGTGTGCGATACAACTCTTTAATCAAGTGCCTTTTTGGGAAAAACATTTTTTAAGAACAGAATTCTTAGATATATTGAAATGGGCGAGCCAGCTACACGAAGTAGGCATCACCATTAATCATAACAAATTTAATCATCATTCTAGTTATATTCTAAGTCATATTAATTTACCTGGTTTTGATTATGAGCAACAGCAATTACTTGCAACCCTCGTTCGTTATCATATTCAAGATATTAAGCTGAATTATATTCATAGTAGCTATCGTTACAAAAAGCGTAATATTATTACCTTATTGCGTATATTCCGCTTAGCAACCTTGTTAAGTCGCTCTCGTCAAGCAAGCGTGATACCTCAATACATTAAATTAAATATCAAAGAAAATGATTGGTATTTGGAATTTGAGCCAGATTACCTCGCTCAAAACCTGCTTGTTACGGCAGATTTAAAAGCTGAACAAAAAGAGCTACAAGCGGTAGGATTTAAGTTAGAATTTGCATAAAATTTAAGATTATACCTTTTCACAAAGGTAGGGATCAGCAAATCCCATTGATTGCATAATGTTAGCTTCGAGATTCTCCATTTCTTCGGCTTCGGCATCTACAATATGATCGTAACCCAGCAAATGTAGGGTACCGTGAACCGTTAAATGTGCCCAGTGAGACTCTAATGCGATTTGTTGCTCTTTCGCCTCTCTTTCTACGACTTGACGACAAATTACCAAATCTCCAAGCAAAGGCAATTCAATCCCTTCTGGCATTTCAAAAGGAAATGACAGCACATTGGTGGATTTATCCTTACCTCGATACGTTAAATTTAAGTGATGGCTTTCCGTTTCATCAACAAGACGAATGGTGATTTCTGTATCCGCAAAATCTTCTGTTTGCGCTTCCAAAATAAGAGCTTGTTGCACCCAATAAGTAAATTTCTCTAAAGAGGGCAGATCAGACTGATCTTCGGTTACAATTTGTAAATCAATAATTGGTATATTCATTATATAGTTAGTTTAAGTGTTAGAATAATAATCGTATAATTATATCAGCAACGTAGATGTACATTTATTTGTTTTAATTATAAAAATCAAGCGGTAGGATTTTCGCATTTTTTTGCAAAAAGTGAAAGTAATCTTACCGCTTGAATTATTTTTTTATCTATTTAACAAAAAATATACCTTTTATTGAAGAGTTGGTAGAATAATACAGTAAAAATTTATTTTGAGGAGCAAATAAAAAATGAGCTTATTTGAAGCTATTTTAAGCCTTGTTATCTTGGTTTTTGTTGGTGCGGTAGTGTCATCAGCTGAAATTTCATTGGCAGCAGCAAGAAAGTTTAAATTACAAGAGATTGCAGATAAAGGAAATCAAAAAGCCTTACAGGTTTTAAAATTACAAGAGTGTCCTGGACATTTCATTACGGTAGTACAAATTTGTTTAAATATGGTGGCAATTTTAGGGGGGATTATTGGTGAAAGTGCAATTCGTCCCTATTTGTATCAATTATTAGCACCATATAAATATATTAGTGGAATAGAAACAATTAGTTCTTGGCTATCTTTTATTGTTGTTACCGTTGCTTTTATTTTGTTTGCAGACTTAATTCCGAAACGTTTTGCGATTATTAATCCCGAAAAAGTAGCAATATTGACAGTTAGAATCGTTATGCTGTGTATTATTGTCTTTAAACCTTTAGTTTGGTTGTTTGACTATATAGCAAATAGTATCTTTCGTTTATTTAAAATATCTACTATTCGTGACGATAATATGACATCAGCGGATCTTTTTGCGATAGTTGATGCTGGAGCAAAAGCAGGGTTATTGAAAGATCAAGAACATCATTTAATTGAAAATATTTTGGATATGCAAGAACGTACTGTCACTTCAGCAATGACTACACGTGAAAATATTATCTTTTTAAATCGTTCTTTTGGTCGAGAAGAAGTGTTAGCAACCATTAAAGCAAATTCACATTCCAAGTTATTAGTTTGTAATGATAGAGGAATTGATAAAATTTTAGGTTATGTAGAAAGTCATCATTTATTAACCTTATATTTACAAGAGCAATCTGTTAAGTTAACGGATCAACGAGTATTGCGTAACGTATTATTTATTCCTGATACATTGTCGTTATACGAAGTGTTAGAGCAATTTAAACTCTCTGGTGAAGATTTTGCGGTTATTATAAATGAATATGCGTTAGTGGTTGGAATAGTGACGCTTAATGACGTAATGAGTGTTGTGATGGGAGAATTGGTTTCCAGTGAAGAAGAACAAATTATTCGTCGTGATGAAACATCTTGGCTAATTGATGGAGCAACACCATTAGAAGATATTATGCGTGCTTTAGATATTGATAACTTCCCTGATACTGAAAATTATGAAACTATTGGCGGATTTATGATGTATATGTTACGTAAAATTCCGAAAAAAACAGATTTTGTATTGTGGGATAACTATAAATTTGAAATTATGGATACTGATAATTTTAAAGTTGATCAGTTGCTTGTTTCAATTAAAAAAGAGGGCTAATTACTATAGGGTATATTTAATGTCAGATTGTAATTAAAGTTTTAGCCCCCCTCCTAGCCTCCCCCCGCAAGCAGAGGGAGGAATTTTTTGTATAGATTTGAAAATTATTTCTAGAAAACAGCTAGGAACTTCTTAAATCCCCTCCTCCGCTTGCGGGGGAGGGCTAGGGAGGGGGCATGTTTTTGGTATTAATTTTTTTGTGTTAATAGTTAAAAGTTTACGGTTACCTTGAGGGTGTATCTAGTGAATAATCGTGTTATTCCAATTTTATATGTTAGCTTAATGGGATTTATTTTTCCCATTATGCGTTTTATGAGCCTTCATTTTGATACGATCAATAATAATGCAGTACGATTTTTGTCAGGAGGCTTAGTCCTTACTTTTATCATTCTATTTAAATTTAGAGCTGAAATCAGAAAAATCATAAGTGATCCTACCTTAATCATAAAATTACTCATTTTGGGTATTTTTATGGTTGGGAATATGTATTTTTTTATTAATGGATTACAACAAACCTCTGCGGTAACAGGAAGTCTTTTTGGTATTTTAGCAATGCCTTTAGCCATTTTAATGGCAGCACTTTTTTTTGAAGATGAGCGGACTCGCTGTAAACAAAAACGCTTTTATTTAGGCGCAATAATCACTTTTTTAGGTTCTTTTATTTTTATCTTTTTTGCAAAACAACCGAATATAGAACAGAACTTTTTAATGGGAAGTTTGTTTCTTGGCATTTCTATTTTTATTCAATCCATTCAGAATATCTTTGTTAAAACCATTTCTAAACAATTACACAGTGTGGTAATCAGTGCTTCAACAGCCAGTATCGCAGGGCTTATTTATTTACTTATAGCAATTCAGACCCAAAAAATCACACAACTACAAACGGTTGAATGGTCGCTACTGATTGGATTAAGCTGTGCAGGGGTTTATGGCATATTGGTCGGAATGTTTATGTCGTTCTATATAATGTCTACACAAGGCGTTGTGATTTTTAATGTTATTCGTCTTACCGTTCCTATTTCTACTGCGATAACAAGTTATTTTATACTTGGAGAAACAATTAATATTTATCAAGTGATTGGGGCTGCGGTGGTGATTTTGGGTAGTGTTATTGTATTAAAAACAAAAAATTAGCTAAGCGATCCTTAATTATAAGCGGGTACATTTATACAAAAAATTACAAAAAGTTTGAATAATGTAACCGCTATGATTTTAGGTTTTAGACTTTCTGTCCAAATATTCTATCACTCAATTTTACATACCACGCCGCAGCTTGTACTTGAATGATATATGCCATTGCGATAACAATAGAAATTTCTGCACCTGATTCTCCAAATACGGTCATTGCAATAGCCAGTGCAATCGATAAATTTCGCATTACTGTGCCATAAACGACGGCAATGGCATCTTCTCGATTAAAAAACACCTTAGCCACAATGGTACTTAACGCGAAATTAATAACATATAAAATAATGATAGGCGTTAAATAACTGATAAGTACAGTAGGCTCTGCGGTTATGGATTTGGCTTTTAGTGCCATTGCCACAAATACAATACCTAATACTCCTAATGTTGAAAACATCGGAACTTTGGGTTTAATATTTTTTTGATAGTGTTCTTGACCAAATTTTTTTACTAAATATTTACGAGTCACTAATCCCATAAACATAGGTAAGAAAACCACAAACGTAATGGAGGTAAACACTTGTTGTACAGGAATTTCAATACTTTTTCCCATTAACCATTTGGCATATAAAGGTGTGGCAATAGAGCCTAAAATAAGTCCAAATACGGTCATTTGGATTGCTGCATTGATATTGCCTTTGGCAAACCCTGTCCAAGAAATGGTCATTCCACTGGTAGGGAGTAGGGCAACAAATAAAATGCCTAATCGAATTAAAGGTTGTTCAGGAAAGAATAGTTTTCCTAAAAAGAAGGCAATAAAAGGGATAACGGCAAAATTTAAAAATTGTGCCACAATCTGTGCTTTTAATCCTTTAGGTGATAAAACTGCTTCAAGTTTTAAGTTAATCATCATTGGATAAACCATTAAAAAAGTTAATGGGACAATGGTGATTTTTAAAAAACGCATATCAAAAATAGACCCACTGCTAATTCCCAAAATCATTACGATTGGAATTGCCCAAACTAAATTTTTTTGAATAACTGCTAATATTTTCCACATAATAAAAATTACAATCCTTAGTTAAAACACAAAATGCCACTTAGATAGTGGCATTAAAATAATGTTAATCTAAACTCTTCATTAGCTAATTTGTAATGAACCTTTAGCATTCATAATAAGATCAATCACTTCACCGCCATCAATAATATCAAAACGTGAATCAATTTGTTCTGGAGTGATATTGTTATGAACCATACAAGCCTTACAAACTAAGATTTTTCCACCTTTTTCAATGAAGGCTTCTTGTAATGCTTTTAATCCACCAAAAGGGGCACCGATATCAATATTATCAATCGTTCCCGAAATAGACATACTTACCGCATCAACCATTAAAATAATCGCTGAAGAATAACCTTTTTCTAGTGCTTTGTTTGCCAGTGTAAAAGCAACTGTCGGTTTATTTGGGTTGGTTTCATTTTCAAAAATAGTCCCAACATAATCGTAACATTTAGTCATTTTCTTCTCCTTTTAAAATTAATCTTTTAATCCTAGTTTACGCAGAATATCTGCCATTAAGCACCATTTTGTAAATCCTGACTGGAATAAGTTTGCCCCTACAAAAAAAGTGAATGCGAACCACCAAGGATTAACATAATAGCCCAAGGCAACACTTAGCATAATAAAGCTACCTGCGATAATGTGTAACATATCATTTACTTTCATTTTTTTCTCCTAAAAGTTATATTTTAAACGTGTATAGATATTAGAATTTTCTTTAAACTGTCCCCATTGGGTATGTTTATTTTTACCTCCGAAAAGATTTGCCCCTATTTCATAAAACCAATGATCATTTTGGCGATAACTAATTTTCGGTTTAATATAGAAATCTTTTTCATCGGGTGAATAAAAGGCAAAGATTGACATATTGAGTTTTTGTTGCATTGCCTGCCAATTCAAACGTAATGTCAAAGTTTGATGCCATTTATTGATAAGCAAATCAGGATTAAATGAACTCTGTTTCGCTTTTTCATAATTTTGCATTTTTTGAATTAGATATTGTCCACTTAGTGTGACATTTTGTACTAATTCGTGTTCATAACCTACCAATAAATTAAGTTGATCATTAGGAATAAACGGATTATCTCCTGCTTTTTCTTCTAGGAAATTCCAATGTGATATTTCAGAATTTGCAACACCGCCCATTAAAGCCCCTCTCACACTTGCACCAAAGGTATTGATTTTAGGGAATTTACTTTTCCCCGAAAAAGGATTAAAGGCTGTGGGTTGTGAATATAATCCGTGATAACCATATAACGCATATTCAACACCATTCAGACGTTTAGAAAGCCTTAATGCTAATGTACTATTTGATAAATTATTTTTCGGATTTTCTACTTTTACTCTCTGATTTGTGACTTTTCCTAACATCGGATTGTAATAAGCAAAACGTTCTCCACTAATGTATTCATCGCCATTGAATACGGGTATCCACGCTAAATTAATATTTGCAAAATCATTAAACCAATTAAATTTCACAGCAGGATCAGATTTTTTTAGATAACTATCATCTCTACCTGAAAGCATTGATTGCCAATCTTTACTAAATAAGTCATTAATAAAAATGTAATCGCCTGTTCCCCAAGTTAATACTTGTTGTCCTAGGCGTACACTCATTTTGTCATTTAATTTAAAATCAACAAATAGTTCTTTAAGATCTGCTTGTAAACTATGATCGTCAATATCATCAGCAATAAGATCTAATTTTGCAGATAAAAAATGCGATCCAAAGTAACGATTGGCGAAAATTTCACTGCGTATTTCAGCCAGACTTTTATCTCGATTGTTTGCAGTATGATTATGTGTAAATACACCATAATCCGCTTCAATAAAAGCCCCTATATTCCAATTACTTTTTGACGTGTCGTCATCATTCCATTCTTCTAATTCTTTCTCAATGTCAGTGGTATTTAAGCCACTGACATCTTGAGCGATTACTGTTGAAGAAACCGAGAGCAGACTACTTAATAATAATGCCCAATATGTTCTTTTCATTGTTACTTCCTTAACCATTGATTAGGTGGCATACGTAAAGCACCTTCGGTAAATACACTGTTTGGTAAATTCACGTTATATTTCACATTTCGCATTTGTGTAATGCTATAACTTTTATCATTCAGATTTTCTGCCTTAATTTGAGTTAAAGTTGGGAAACCATCCATATTTTTGATATTTGAACCTGTAATACGACGATATAATTTACCACTGTTATCATAATATTTTGCTTCACGGGGAAGATAAGTATCTTTATCAATAGCAACGGTAAAATAGTTAAATTCCACTCCTGTACGAGATTTTGGCACTGCTTTTAAAATCCATTGTTTATCTGTTTCTTTTTCAATGCTGTAACTATCTGCATTTACATCACGCCCTGAAATATCTTCATAAAAGAACGTTGAACCTACAAAACTGGTTCGTTTATCTCCAGCTGCAATACGTTTGACTAAATCTAAAGCAGGTAAATATAACCAACGATCATCCTCTTTACCCGGGTGTTTATCTACTAAGAAAGTCGTTCTTGCGACATCTGATGGCTTAGTAAACACCACAAAATATTTTTGATCGCCACCTTTGGTGACATTTTTACGCAGGATATAAAATTGACGCATTTGCTTACGTCCTTGATTATCCACAATCATCATTCTTGCTTCTGTTTTTCCATCATTAGCGGGATAAACTGCAGCTAAATTTGATTTATGAATAATTTCGTTTGCTGAAATTGCCCAAGTTGATAAGCTCATTGTTAATCCAGTTATTACTAATGCTGTATTTTTTACCATATTTGTTTTCATTGGTTTCTCCTTAATACGTTAAGTCACGTTTAAATAGTTTATTTTGTAGTGCATAGACCAAGGCTGGAATAATCACTAAGGTTGCTAAACAAGAAATTGCCATAATTGCTGCCATAAAAAATCCCACCGTTTGATAAGGTACTAATGGTGCAATCAATAATGGGGTAAATCCAAGTGCAATTACGATTGCATTACGAGCAATGGCACGGCTTGGTTCTTCAAAGACATCAATAATGCCTTGTTTCCAATCAAGTTTTAATTTATTTACTTCGTGTAAACGACTGCGTTCAATAAAGTGAATTGCAAAATCCACAGATAGCCCAAGTGTTAATGCAGATAATACCGCAACAGGCATATCATAATTTTTACCGACCCAACCAATAATGCCGTAAATCAGCATAATCGTGGTAGATAATGGGATCATCGCAATCACTCCCCACACAACAGAACGGAATAAGAACATTACCATTAGCATTGCCATTACAAAGGATGAAATTAAACTAATTAGCATTCCATTTACCATTGCATCTTGCCAAACCACATTGATATAGGTTAGTCCACTCCACTGCATTTCTAATCCTTTCGGTGTTGGATTTTTTGCAAACCAGTTATCCATATAATCAACAACTTTACTCATATCTTGGTTGTCACCTGATTTAAGTTGTAACCATATAACGGCTGATTGATAATCAGGTGTGACCATATGCCAAACTGAATTTGGGCGATGTGAACTTTGATAGGTCATAATGGCTTGAGCATTTGCATCAGCAGATAGTGGTAATACAAAATCTTTATCTTCACCACTGCGTAATTCACGGTTTACCACTTTTAATAAATCCGGTAGTGCGGTACTTTTTCCTACTAAACCAGATTGCTGTAATGCCCCTTGAACTTTTTCTAAATAAGCCAAGTTTTCAGGTTGTAAGAAGACTTGTTGTGATTGATTTACTTTTGCTACAACACTTTGAAGTTGAGTCCAAAAAGGTTCTTCAACATCATCAGCACTAAATTGATATTCAATTAAACTATCTTCAATATTCGACCAGTTAAGCGGTTGCTTTTGGATCAAATTTTGCCATTTTTGTTTAACACTATCAGGGGCATTTTTTAAGATAGGTGTAGTAAGTGCCTCAATATTTTCATCATTTTTTTGTGTATTACTGAAGCTAATATAAGCCTCATAGGTTCCTGCAAAATGCGTATTCAACACTTTATCTGCTTGACGAATAGGGTGTGATTGATTAAACCAATTCATCGGGTTATCATTGATCACGGTTTTACTAATTCCCCAACCACTTACGATCATCACAGCAACCATTAGTGATAAAATCAATTTACTATGACGCATTACCGCTTGTGGCATTTTGCGTAATACTCTAGCAGTTAATGATTGATCATCATCGTGACTGTGTAGTTTGGCTGCCATTTTATCTAGGGTTTTATCCGATAAACTGACCATATACGCAGGAATTAATGTCATTGTTAAAATAAAGGCAAGAATAATCCCAAACCCGACAAAGCTACCAAACACACGTACTGGCGGAATATCTGCTGTATTTAGAGATAAAAAACCAATTAATGATGTTAATGAAGTAAATAGCATTGGACGGAATAGATCCGTTACACATTCTTCGGCAAGTACTTTTTTGTCTTTTCCTGCTCGATAATTATCACTAAAATCAGATAACACGTGAATGGAGTCCACCACGGCAATTGGCATTAAAAATATTGGAATCATTGATGACATAATATGTACTGAAAAGCCCATTCCGATCATTAATCCCATTGTGATAATCACCGTTGCCATTGCCAAAATCATTGGAGCAGCAACCAGAGCAGGGGAGCGGAAGAAAAATAGCATTAGCACAAAAATTAATGCTGCAGCAGCAGGTGCAGAAATTGCCATTTGCAAAAACATTTCTACCCCAAAGGTATCTTCTGCAACAGGTAAGCCTGTGATATAAAATTCATCGCCTTTTTTATCAAAACCAGCCACAATATCTTGAATTTGATTATAAAGTTGATAACTTTTATCTTTAGAGGTAATAGGAATAAATAGCCCTGCTGCTTTGTTGTCACCAGAAACTAAGGTATTTTGTAGCATAGGCAATCTATCGACCCATTGACGAATTTGATCGGCTTGAGCTTGTTCGCTCGGTGGCGTTTCCATTAGGTAGTGGAAAGAAATCGCCTTTGTGCCTTCTTTTTGAATTTGAGAGATATTGTCACTAACAGGTAAACTCATTACATCTTCCACAACAACACCATCTAATGTCATTACTGCGTCAGAGAGTTTTTTAAGGTTGCTTAAACTGTTAGGATTGTAAATACCATTACTGTCCTTATCATTAACCACACCAACAACTAGCATATCTGCCAAACCAAAACGTTGTTTTACTTCATCGTGTAAAATACGTGCAGGGTGAGAATGAGGAAGCATATTTTCAGGATCGGTGTCAACATTAATACGAAACATCATTAACAATGACAATAACGTAATTAATCCTGTAATCCAAAATACCTTTTTAGGGTGATTAATTGAAAATTGCAAAATTCTTTTCTTCATCAAAAACTCCAGTTCATTTAAATATAATATCATATTTTATTGATATAAAAATAAAAGTCAAGCGGTATGATCTTTATAAAAATTTGCAAAAAATAATGAAGATGTCACCGCTTAAAAGTAAATTCTGTTATAATCCGCAACTTGTTTTTTACTGAAATGACTTGATATTGACTTTTTAGGTTTTCAATATGTATCAAGTTTTACTTTAAGCCTTATATCTTAGGTTTTGCTACGCTAAGGTACTTCGGAGGAAAATGCTATAATGAAGAAAAATGTGTTAATTATTGGTGCGGGTGGGGTTGCTCAAGTTGTGGCACATAAATGTGCTCAACATAATGATATTTTAGGTAACATTGTTATTGCCTCTCGAACCTTATCAAAATGTCAAAAAATTGCTAAGAGTGTTGAGGAAAAAAAGAGTTTTAAACTTCCTGACACAATTCAATGCTACACCTTAGATGCCTTTGACATTGAACAAACTAAAGCTCTTATTGAAAAAACACAGTCGCAAATTGTGATTAATGTTGCTCAATCTTTTCAAAATATGCCTATTTTAGAGGCGTGCATTCAAACAGGTGTGGCGTATATTGATACTGCGGTTGCAGAAGATCAAGATAAAGTTTGCCCAACACCACCTTGGTATGCTCATTATGAATGGAAACGTTTAGAACGTTGTAAAGAAAACAAAATTACTGCTATTTTAGGTGCAGGTTTTGATCCCGGTGTCGTAAATGCTTATGCAGCTTATGGGGTGACAGAGTTTGATAGTGTAGAAAGTATTGATATTATTGATATTAACGCAGGTAATCACGGAAAATATTTTGCGACTAACTTTGATCCTGAAGTGAATTTTAGAGAATTTACGGGAGTAGTTTATTCTTGGCAAAATAATCAATGGCAAACTAATCAGATGTTTGAAGTGAAACGTACCGATGATTTACCTGTTGTAGGCGTACAAAATTCTTACTTAACGGGACACGAAGAAGTGCATTCATTAGCAAAACATTTGGGGGTACCTAATATTCGTTTCTGGATGGGATTTGGCGATCATTATATTAACGTGTTTAATGTATTGAAAAATTTAGGTTTATTGTCTGAAAAACCAGTTAAAACAGCCGAAGGCGTGGAAGTCGTTCCATTGAAAGTCGTTAAAGCAGTATTACCTGATCCACCAACTTTAGCTGAAAATTATACGGGTCATACTTGCATTGGCGATCTGATTAAAGGTAAAAAAGACGGTAAAGATAAAGAAATCTTTATTTATAATACAGCAAGCCATAAAGAAGCTTATGAAGAAGTGGGAAGTCAAGGTATCTCTTATACTGCAGGCGTTCCAGCTGTGGCAGCAGCACTGTTAGTTGCTACAGGAGAGTGGGATTGTTTGGAAATGCGTAATGTAGAACAACTTGATCCTAAACCTTATATAAATTTATTAAATAAAATTGGTTTGCCAAATCGTATTAAAGATGAAAATGGGGATCGTGAATTAGTGTTTTAATTTGCAAAAAATAAAGTAAAAATAACCGCTATAAGCGGTTATTTTTTTATATAAATTTACAAAAATTATGCTATATTTTCAATCAATATATTTAACTATTCAGAGGTGATATGTTTCCAAGGTTTGAAAATCCTTTAAAGGATTATGGTTATAGAGAATGTGAACTTCTTTATTCGGAATACTCAGAAGCAACCGAAGCTTATGAGCAAAAGGAATATAAGGCGGTAATATATCATCTTTTAAAATTTATTAACAATAATGTAGCTGGTACATTAAGACTGAATAATAAAGATATTGATATAGAAATTAAACATTCTTGTATGTTGCTGAATATAAAAGTAAATAACAATGAATTTAAGGTTAAAGCCCCATTTCTGAGAATAACAGAGCAAACAAATGTGATTGCGTTATTAAGAAAAATTAGTGAATTAAATTTTAGTTCTTTGATGTTGCCTCAACTTATTTTAGAAGATGATTTACTTTATTTTTCTTATTCTTGCCCATTAGAACTTTGCGAATCTTCTAAAATATTAACGGTAATAAGAGAAATTTGTTATCAAGGGGATTACTATGCTCCAAAGTTAAAAGAAAATTATAAAGTTGATTATTTTGTCAATCCGAGTAAAAGAGATTTAACAACAAGTGAGAAAGATAAAGTATTCACATCGATTAAAAAAATATTAGATGATTATGATAAATGTATGGCATTTTTTGAAAAAGAACGCCTATCAGAATATCACTGGGATATTGTAACAATTACCTTGTTGAAATTTGAAAATATGCCTTATCTCAATGGTGTTTTAAGATCAGATTTACTTGATATTACCAGTTTAATGTATTCTGATAATCATATTGAATTTAAAGTAGATCAAGGAATGGCGTTTATTAAAGAGTTAAAAGAAAAAAGGACTCAGGAATTTTTAGAAAGTATGTATTATCAACATATTTTCTATACAAGATTAAAGAATATTAACCAAGAAACCCTAAAAGAAGAGCTAGAAAGAAATAAAGAACGATTTGAAAAATCTAAAAAAGAAGGGCGATATTTTGCTTTAACTTATGATATTTATGAGCGACTTTTAAAAATTATTTATGAATATAATATTGATGATAAAACCAGAGAAATGATTTATAAGGGATTAAATCAAATTAAAAGAAATACCGACTTTGAAGATGCATCCATAACGTTATATAACTTATACAATGAGTTAGTAAAAGGTAAGCAATATAAAAAAATGAGTATTTGGGGTTATCTTCAAATAATCGCTCTTCTTTATTTTATTACTCAAATTTTAATACCGCTGATAGGAAGATAATATGCTAAAGAATATAGAAAAATCAGTTTTTAAAATAATTACAGCAGATGGTGTAGGAAGTGGTTTTAAAATACAGGGGTATGATTTTATTATCACAAATTTTCACGTAATTGAAGGCTGTATAGAAGTTGCAGTAGAAACGTCAACACAAGATAAATATTTGGGTAAAGTCGTGATGGCTAATCCTGAACTAGATATTGCTTTTGTTTATGCTTCTGAGTTAAAAGATGAAAAAAGTTGTATTATTTTAGATAAACATATTGAAGTCCAAACAACACAAAAGATATATATTTGTGGTTTTCCTTTTGGAATGCCGTTTACGATTACAGAAGGGATTGTTTCAAACCCAAAACAACTTATTTCAAATAGATATATTTTACAAACAGATGCAGCAGTAAACCCCGGTAATTCTGGTGGTGCTATGGTAAATGAGGATGGCGTGTTATTAGCCGTAACAGCGTCTAAATTTACGAATGCGGATAATGTAGGGTTTGGAATTCGTCATATTGATCTCATTAAAGAGCTTGAAGATTATCAAGTTGATTATGATATTTATAAAGTAAAATGTCATTCTTGTGATAATTATATTTCACAAAAAATAAGTTTTTGTGATAGCTGTGGTAATGAAATTAAAAAATCAGCATTTGAAAAGTCTGACTTGTCGAGTTTGGCTATTTTTATTGAAGAGAGTTTGAAATTGTTAGATATCAATCCTGTTTTATGTAGAGAGGGGCGGGATTATTGGTCCTTTTATCAAGGACGAGCTTTAATCAGAATATTTGATAGTAATAGTGATTATCTTATTGCGACATCTCCACTTAATGAATTACCTAAATCTAATCTTAAAGATTTATTGTATTTTATAAATACAAATCAAGTTTCTCCTTTTTATTTAGGAATAAAAGACAATAAAATATATTTATCATATCGAATTCATTTATCGGATATGTTTAGTTCACAAAAAGAAAATATTCAGAATGATTTAAAAAATTTTATCTTAAAAGTAGATGAGCTAGATGATTTTTTTCATACGAAGTTTAATTGTAATTTTGCTATTGAAAGCAAAAATATGAATACATTGATGTAATATTTAAAGAAGATAAGCCAAGAATTCATACGTAGATAAAATATACCCGAAAATATGATTATATTTAGCCACTTAATCCCAGTCAAAGATAGTGTGACGGGTAAATTATAATAAGTATTAAAAAAGTTTTTATAAAAAATTGCATTATTTCATTTTTATGTTAGAATTCTACGCGTTTTAAAACACTTCTTAATGCGACCATAGCTCAGTTGGTTAGAGCACCACCTTGACATGGTGGGGGTCGGTGATTCGAGTTCACTTGGTCGCACCATTCTATAAAATCTCCTTTGTTATCTTTATCATCTTTTCTTTGCCTATTTTACATTTACTTTATGTGTTAAAAGTATTATCATTTCAAGTATTTATGTCATTTTAGTATTTTAAAAATAAATTATAGAGGGTAGGGATGCAAAACCTAGAAAAGATCGTAGATCAAGCGTTACAAGCGGTGGAATCTGCACAAGATGTTACAAGTCTTGAAAGTATTAGAGTAGAGTATTTTGGTAAGAAAGGGCATTTTACGTCGTTAATGCAAGGATTACGTGACGTGTCGCCAGAAGATCGTCCAAAAGTAGGGCAAAAAATCAATGAAGCGAAGCAACAAGCACAAGCCGCATTAAATGCGAAAAAAGAGACATTAGAAACCGAAGCATTAAATGCAAAATTATTTAGTGAAAGTATTGATGTGAGTTTACCGGGTCGTAAAACAGAACTTGGTGGTTTACACCCTGTATCTATCACGATTGATCGCGTGACCAAATTCTTTGCAGATTTAGGTTTTTCTGTGGAAAATGGCCCTGAAATTGAATCAGATTATTATAATTTTGATGCGTTAAATATTCCAAAACACCACCCAGCACGTGCGGATCATGATACGTTTTGGTTTGACGCACAACGTTTGTTAAGAACGCAAACATCAGGTGTGCAAATTCGTTCAATGGAACAAACTCAGCCACCAATTCGCATTATTGCACCGGGTCGCGTGTATCGTAATGATTACGATCAAACGCACACCCCAATGTTCCACCAAATTGAATTATTATTTGTGGATAAAAAAGCGAATTTTACTGAATTAAAAGGTTTATTACATAGTTTCTTACGTGCGTTTTTTGAAGAAGATTTAGAAGTGCGTTTCCGTCCATCTTTCTTCCCATTCACAGAGCCTTCAGCAGAAGTGGATGTAATGGGTAAAAATGGTAAATGGTTAGAAGTGTTAGGTTGTGGAATGGTTCATCCTAATGTATTGAAAAATGTAGGTATCGATCCGAATGAATACTCAGGTTTTGCTGTGGGTATGGGGGTTGAGCGTTTAGCAATGTTGCGTTATAACGTGACCGATTTACGTGCATTCTTTGAGAATGACTTACGTTTTTTAAAACAATTTGACTATAAATAAGACAGGATGAGGAAAGAATAATGAAATTTAATGAATCTTGGTTGCGTGAGTGGGTAAATCCAGCGATTACAACGGAACAATTATGCGATCAAATCACAATGCTTGGCTTGGAAGTGGACGGCGTTGAAGCAGTTGCAGATACCTTTTCAGGTGTTGTTGTAGGCGAAGTGGTTGAATGCGGTCAGCACCCAAATGCAGATAAATTACGTGTAACCAAAGTAAATGTCGGTGGCGAGCGTTTATTAGACATCGTTTGTGGTGCACCAAACTGCCGTTTAGGTTTGAAAGTAGCTTGTGCCGTTGATGGTGCCGTTTTACCGGGTAATTTTAAAATTAAGAAAACCAAATTACGTGGTGAACCATCTGAGGGAATGCTTTGTTCATTCACTGAATTAGGTATTAAAGTTGAGCAAGACGGTATTATTGAATTGCCAGCAGACGCACCTATCGGTAAAGATTTCCGTGAATATTTAGATTTAGAAGACAGCATTGTTGAAATCAGCTTAACCCCAAATCGTGCGGACTGTTTAAGTATTTCAGGGATTGCACGCGAAGTGGCGGTAGCAAATCAATTAGAAATGGTTGCACCGACATTTGAACCTGTTTCAGCGACTATTTCAGATAAAGTTGCGGTAGAAATTCACAATCCAGAGGCTTGCCCACGTTATTTAGCTCGTGTGGTTAAAAATGTGAATGTAAAAGCACAATCGCCACTTTGGTTACAAGAAAAATTACGCCGTTGTGGTATGCGTTCTATCGATCCTGTGGTTGATGTAACAAACTTTGTGTTACTGGAATTAGGTCAGCCAATGCACGCCTTTGATATGGCGAAAGTGAACGCATCAATTCAAGTACGTTTAGCAAAAGCAAATGAAAAATTAGTGTTATTAGACGGCAATGAAGTTGCATTAAAAGAAAATACCTTGCTAATTTGCGATCAAAATCAACCACTTGCAATGGCGGGGATCTTTGGTGGTAAAGAAAGTGGCGTAAGTGATACAACAACAGATATTATTTTAGAGGCAGCATTCTTTGCCCCATTAGCTATTGCTGGACGTGCAAGACAATACGGTTTACATACCGATTCTTCACACCGTTTTGAGCGTGGTGTAGATTTTGAAAATACACGCAATGCAATGGAACGAGCAACCGCATTATTATTAGACATTTGTGGTGGTGAAGCAGGTGAAATTGTGGAAGCGAAAAGTGATGAGCATTTACCAAAAGCAAATCAAGTGACTTTACGTCGTGAAAAATTAGATGCTTTATTAGGTCATCATATTGCTGATGAAACCGTTACCGATATTTTAACTCGTTTAGGTTTATCGCCAATTTTTGCAAATAATGAATGGAAAGTGACCGCTTGTAGCTGGCGTTTTGATATTGAAATTGAAGAAGATTTAATTGAAGAAGTCGCTCGTATCTACGGTTACAATAGCATTCCAAATAATGCACCATTAGCTCATTTAAATATGAATGAACACCGTGAGTCAAATTTAGATTTAATGCGTGTCCAAATGGCATTAGTGGATAGCGATTACCAAGAAGCGATCACTTATAGCTTTGTCAATCCAAAAACACAGGCATTATTACACCCAAATCAAGAAGCAATAGTATTGCCTAACCCAATTTCAGCGGATATGTCAGCAATGCGTTTATCCTTGTTAAGTGGTTTGTTAGAGGCGGTTGTTTATAACCAAAAACGTCAGCAAAGTCGAATACGTCTGTTTGAAACAGGGTTACGTTTTGTGCCTGACGAAAATGCAGAAATGGGGATTCGCCAAGAGCAAATGTTAGCGGCGGTTATTGTTGGTGCGAAACATAATGAACACTGGACGGGTAAATCAGATAACGTTGATTTCTTTGATTTAAAAGGCGATTTAGAGCGTATTTTATCATTAACAAATAAAGCGAAATCAGTGCGTTTTGTGGCTAAAACTTATGATGCGTTACATCCAGGTCAATCAGCAGCGATCTTAATTGATGAAAAAGAAGTGGGCTTTATCGGTACAGTACACCCGAAAGTCGCACAAAAATTAGATATTTCAGGTACAGCAGTCGTCTTTGAGATTTTATGGTCAGCGATTGATGAGCGAGCAGTCACACAAGCAAAAGAAATTTCTAAATTCCCAGCAAATAAACGTGATATTGCGATTGTGGTTGATCGTAATGTTGCCGTGGCAGATATTTTATCTACTTGCCAAAAAGTAGGTGGAGAAAAACTAATTGCGGTAAATCTTTTTGATGTTTATCAAGGTGAAAATATTGGTAGCGATAAGAAGAGCTTAGCAATTAGTCTAACGGTTCAAGATACTTCAAAAACCCTTGAAGAAGAAGAGATCAATGCTGTAATTAAAGCAGTGTTGAGTGAACTTGAACAATGTTTTGGTGCATATTTGAGAGATTAAGTTTGAGGAGCTTAAATTATGACATTAACTAAAATTGAAATGATAGAACATATTATTAAACAACTTGAATTAGATAAAAAAACAGCAAGAGAGTTTGTTGAACAGTTTTTTGAAGAAATTCGAGTTGCTCTTGAAAAGGGAGATGAAGTGAAATTATCAGGATTTGGTAATTTCAGAGTACGTGAAAAAGAAGCAAGACCAGGTAGAAATCCAAGAACGAGAGAGCCTGTAGCAGTTTCTGCTCGAAGAGTGGTTACCTTTAAACCAAGTCAAAAGCTTAAAGATCGAATTGAAGAGGCTAACAAGTAAAGACGGTGCATTATTTTTATAGAATAACTTATATGCGATTACTAAGTTTTTATAAACTTATTATATTAATAATGTTAAGTTTGTGTTTAATTAGCTGTTCAGCAGAACCCAGCTTTTCAAATGAAACTTATATAGTCAATAAGCTTGTTAAACAGCATCGTATTTGGAAAGGAACACCTTATCGTTTAGGGGGAAATACTCCTCAGGGAGTGGATTGTTCTGGACTTACTGCTGCTATTTTTAAAAATTCTTTTGGTATTCATTTACCAAGAACGACCAAATTACAAGCAAAAACGGGTGCTTATGTTCCTAAAAAATATTTGCAAGCGGGGGATTTGGTTTTTTTTAAGACAGGACGAGGACCTTTTGGAAATCACGTTGGTATTTATGTAAAAAATGGGCATTTTTTACATGCATCGTCTAAAAAAGGCGTGATATATTCAAATTTAAATTCGCCTTATTATAAAAGAGTATACTGGCAAGCCCGACGTTTACAGTAAAAAATATGAAGTAGATCACAAAGTTAAACATTTTATATAGTTATTGTTTGAAAAAATCATAAAATTGTTTTAACTTAACGGCTATATAAAAATAAGTGTTGTGCCCAACAACCTTTTCATAATTTGCTTTCCGAGTGCCCCTTGTTTTAGGGGCTTTTTTTATTTTTAGGACTATTTTTTATGCTTATTGAACAAGGCAAAGTACTAAGTTATCACAATGGTATAGCAAAGGTTGAATGTTATACTAAGAGTGGCTGTGGCAGTTGCGATGCAAAGCAGGGCTGTGGTACACAATCACTATCTGAATTGACAGGAAGTAAAGTCGTTTCTTTATTAGATCTCGAAGTATTTGAAGAACTAAAACAGGGTGATATTATCAATATAGGTTTGAAAGAAAGTTCTCTATTAGTCAGCGTTATGTGGTTGTATTGTATCCCATTAACAGTATTAATTGTATCAGCGGTAGGATTTTCACAACTTTTTGCAAATGAGCTTATTGTTGCATTATTAACTATTACGGCAACATTGCTGAGTTTTGGAGGAATAAAATGGAAGCTTTCTCAAAAGAAACATTTTAACCCCCAAATTATATTTTTAGGGAAAGTAAATTAGCATTCAAATAATGAGCAATGTAATCCTCTAACAATTTTATCTACTTCTTCATTATTGACTAAAATACAGATATTGTTGCTACTTGCACCATAACTAATTAAACGTATATTATCCTTTTCTAATGCTCCAAACAGTTGTTTTGCGAGTCCTTTTTCTGTATGAAGGTTATTACCAATAATAGTAACAAGAGCAAGGTTAGGTTCGATTTGTACATTGCAAGAAATACTTAACTCTTCAATAATTTGTGGAGATAAGGAGGTAGTGGAACCTATTTTATCTAGTGTTAATGCGATGCTAATTTCAGAGGTCGTTACCACATCAATAGAAAGTTGATGTTTAGCTAATATGCTAAAAATATTGGCTAAAAAACCTTTGGTATGGATCATTCCCAGACTAGATAAAGTCACCAATGTTTGATCACCGCGTAAAGCAATGGCTCTGAATATTGGACGAGGTTGTGGATTTGAAGTTATCCAAGTTCCACCTTGTTCAGGATTTTTACTTGATCCTACAAAAACAGGAATATTGCTACGAACAGCGGGTAATAGCGTTGCAGGATGGAGTACTTTTGCTCCAAATGTTGCCATTTCAGCTGCTTCATTAAAGCTAATCGTTTCGATACGTTTCGCATTAGGTACAACCCTTGGATCCATCGTATAGATACCAGAAACATCTGTCCAAATTAATACATCATTCGCATTTAATACTTCTGCTAATAATGCTGCGGAATAATCACTTCCACCACGTCCTAGCGTAGTGGTTTTTCCATTATCATCTCGCCCAATAAAACCTTGTGTAACAATAACTTTTCCACTATCAAGTAAAGGTTTTAGAATTTCATTCGCTTGTTGTTGTGTTTTTTTATTATTAGGTAGTGCTTTTCCATAGTTGTCATTTGTAGCAACAATATCACGAATATCAACCCAAGTGGCATCAATATTTTTTTCTTTCAGTAATTGTGTGAAAATGGTGCTAGATAACATTTCTCCGTGGCTAATCAATTCATCACTTAATATACGAGAAGTTACTAATGTTGCAGATTCTGCAAGATTTGATATATGCTCTAATAGTAGTTCAATTTTATCTAAAATTTTATCTGGACATTGTAATTGATTGATGATACTAAATTGAATATCGCGTATATTATTTAAAATAGTTTTTAGACGATCTTCCTTACAACCATTTGCAAGTTCAACGAGATAGTCGGTAATTCCTGCAGAGGCAGAAAGTACGATAACGCGAGTATTTTTATCTGAAGTAATGATGTTAGCACAGGCAGACATTGCCTTAAAATTTGCAACACTGGTTCCGCCAAATTTGGCAACAGAGAGATGTGGCATAATAGTTTTAGTTCCCGTATTAAAAACCCCACATAAAATATATAGATGCAATCTTCTATATAAATTATGTCAAATAATAAATTTTTATTATAGAAAGTAGTAAAGTTAAGTTTTCATTTTATCATTTTAATAGTATGATTTCACCATTAAATATAGGATTAGTGAAAATATAATGATAGTTAAAAAACAAGCGGTAAGATTATTTTTATTTTTTACAATTTTTTGTATTAATCAGATGGCTTATTCAGTCCCTCGAATACCACAAGAATTACTTGTAAAAAGTTTAGTTTATTGTACAAATGCATCTGGATTTTCTTTTGATCCTCAAAAGGCAGATGTGGGCACCAATATGAATGTGGTGACTGAACAAATTTATGATAAATTGCTTGAATTTGATCCTGCTACTAATAGCTTAAAACCTGCATTAGCTAAAAGTTATAAAGTAAGTGATGATGGTTTGGAAATTACTTTTTATTTAAGAAAAAATGTTAAATTTCATACTACGGATTGGTTTAATCCAACACGTAACTTTAATGCGGATGATGTACTTTTTTCTTTAAATAGAGTGATGGGAAATGTTGATGACTTACCAGAATTAGAAGAGTTGGATCAAGTTAAATATAGCGATAAAAGTTATAATAATTATATTTTTCAAAGACAAGCACGCCGTACCCATTTCCCTTATTTTGAAAGTATTAATTTAAAAAGTAAGATTGTCAGTTTAAGTGCCCCTTCTAAATATAGTGTAAAAATTAGATTAGCTGAACCAGATGCTTCTTTATTGGCTCATCTTGCGAGTCAATATACCGTCATTTTATCTAAGGAATACGCATTACAATTGAGTTCTGATGATAATTTGGCACAGCTAGATCAACTTCCTGTGGGTACAGGGGTATATAAATTACAAAGTTATGTACACAATGATTATGTTCGTTTACAGAGAAATGAGAGTTATTGGGGTAAAAAAGCGAATATTGAAAATATCATTATTGATTTTTCTACAAGTAGTACTGGACAAATGGCAAAGTTTTTAAATCAAGAATGTGATATTTCTGCTTTTCCTGAGCCAAGCCAACTTTCTTCTTTGCCTAAAGGGTATTTAGTGAATATTTTTGGGGCTAATTTATCATTTTTAGCATTTAATAATCAAAGTATGAAAATGAATGATATTAAACTGCGTCGAGAAATTGTACATTCTATTAATCGTGAAAGATTAGGAAAACAGTTATTTTATGGTTTAGCAGAGGTCGCGGATAATGTATTACCAACGGCTCTTTTTCCTAATAGAAATGCAGATCACTATCCGTACTTCCCTAAAAATAATAAAGAAAAAATAAGAGAGTATTTAGAGCTTGTGCTTTGGGTACTTGATGAAAGACATGTTTATAATTTTCATCCTTTAAAAATGGCCGAGTTGATAAAATATGATTTAGAGAAAATAGGTATTAAGTTAAAAGTACGTCAGGTAAGTAGAACTTTTTTAGTACAACAATTGGCAAAAAGAGAAGCTGACTATGATATGATTTTAACAGGCTGGCTTGCAAACAATTACGATCCTGATAATTTTTTATCTGCTATTTTAGGTTGCCGTTCTCAATTTTCGGTTACAAATTTAGCGAATTGGTGTAATGATGAGTTTGAATATTTACTCAATCAAGCTAGAATAAGTGAAGATAATGATGAACGTATAAAGTTGTATAAAAAAATTGAGAAAATATTAAGAGAGGAATTACCTATATTACCATTACTTAATGCTAACCGTTTATTGGTCGTAAGTGATAAAGTAAGAAGTGTACAGATCAGTCCATTTGGTAAAGTAGATTTATCTAAAATCAAATTAATATCTCCAGTAAATAAATAGAGTTTGATATGTTATTCATTTTTATTCGTAAATTATTTTGGATTATAGTAACAGTTTTTATTCTTTCTATAATGAGTTACTCCATTTTATTAAAAGATCCGCTTAACTTACTGATTTACGATGGCGGTATAGAGTCTTATTTTTATTATATTACTTCTTTGTTAAGAGGAGATCTGGGTATAAGTTATAATTCAGGTGAACCGTTATTTAATCAAATATTAAGAGTGTTCCCAGCAACACTTTCGTTATGTTTTTCTGTGACTCTATTATCGTTACTTATAGGTATTCCACTGGGATTTTTGTCTGCTTATAATTCAAACAATCTTGTGGGTAAAAGTCTATCTATTTTGGGTTCATTAAGTTTAGCTTTTCCTGTCTTCTGGTTAGCAATTATTTTGCTTTATTATGCTTCTATAAATCAGTGGGAAATTGCAGCAGTGGGAGAGCTTAATCCAATTTATGAAATTCCAGTTGTGACCAATTTTAAACTGGTAGATATATTTTTAGTTGATGTACCTTATAAATTAAAAATAGCACAGAGTTTATTACGTCATTTAGCTTTACCTACATTGATTTTAGTTATTCCTGCGATGTTAGAAGTAATGAGAATGACTCAAGAACAAGCAATATATGTAATGAAGAAAGATTATGTTAAAGTTGCGAGAACAAAAGGATGGTCGGGGTTTAAAATATGGCGAATGCATATCGTTTGTAATGTACTACCTCCGATTATTCCAGCAATTGCACGTAATATTATTTTAATTTTTGCCTTTGCAATGTTAGTTGAGAATGTTGTAAGTTGGGGAGGAATTGGGTATTGGTTAATTAATGCAGTATCAGTGCAAGACTATAATGCCATATCTGCAGGTATTATTGTTATTGGGTTATTTATATTAACAGTGGATGTATTAGCAAGTTTTATCACAACGCTATTAGATCCTTCGAATAAAAAAGATTGGTATGTTAAATAAGAATGTAGAACAATTTAGAGAATCTGCGTATATTTTGCAATTTTTAAAAATTTTGCGAAAAGATATTGTTGCACTGATCAGTGTGTATTTTTTTGCACTTTTATTATTTTTAATATTTTTTGGTTATATTATTGCACCTTATTCAGCTCAACAGCAGTTTGTTGGTTTAGAATTAATGCCACCATCTTGGAGTGAGATTGGGCAAATTCAACACTTTTTTGGTACAGATGATCTCGGTCGTGATATTTTTAGTCGTATTCTATACGGTTTTTATTATACCGCAGGGGCTGCATTGGTTATTACCCTCGCTATTGCTATTGTTGGTGGTATTTTAGGTGTATTAGCAGGAACAAAAACACACTCTTATTTTGTGATATTACACCATTTATTTGATACATTTTTGGTTACGCCAACCTTACTTATTGCAATTATTATCGCTATTTTATTGGAAGCAAGTTTAGTCAATGCAATGATAGCGATTTTTTTAGCAATGTTGCCACAATTTATTCATAAAATTTATCTTGTTACGCAAAAAGAATTAAAAAAAGAGTATGTGGTAACTTTATATTTAGATGGTGCAACACGATGGGATTTAGTGAAACAAGTGGTGTTACCTAATTTAACGCCCGTTGCGATAAAAGAGTTATCACATATTTTTGTTTTAGCAATTTTAGATATTAGTGCATTGAGCTTTATTTCATTAGGGGCACAATATCCAACCGCAGAATGGGGGGCGATGATTAGAGATTCTATGGAATTGATTTATATTGCACCTTGGACAGTTTTTTTACCGGGAATTACTATTGTTATGGTGATTTTAATTGTAAGAATGTTAAGTAATAGTATTATTCGTGTACTAGAAATGCATCGTTATTAGAGTGTAAATTGGATATATTATGGCATTATTAGACATTCGTCATTTAACTATTGATATTGAAACCGCAAATGGGCGAGTAAGAATGATCGATAATATCAATCTTACTTTAGATAAAGGTGAGATTTGTGGATTAGTTGGAGAATCAGGCTCTGGAAAAAGTTTGATTGTCAAAGTTATTTGCGGAATGGAGAAAGACAATTGGATAGTAAAAGCAGATCGATTTCGGTTTGATAACATTGAATTGCTTAAGCTTTCAGCCTATCAACGTCGTAAATTGATTAAAGATGATATTTCGATGATTTTACAAAATCCCCGAGCAAGTTTAGACCCAAGTAAAACGATTGGTAAGCAACTTATTCAAAGTATTCGTTTTAATGGAAAATGGTGGAAATGGTTCGGTTGGAAAAAGAAAAAAACCATTGAATTATTACATCGAGTAGGCATTAAAGATCATCGAGATATAATGGAAAGCTATCCAATTGAATTAACCAATGGTGAAGCACAAAAAGTAATGATCGCAATGGCGATTGCGAATAAACCAAGATTATTAGTTGCAGATGAACCTACTAATATGATGGAAGCGACAACAGAACTGCAAATTTACCGCTTATTATCTAGTATGAATAAGAATTTAGGTACCTCTATTTTATTAGCAAGTAATGATATTTTAGGCATACATAAGTGGATGGATTCGTTTAATATATTATATTGTGGGCAAAATATTGAAATTGGAAGTAAAGATAAAATAATGGAAAATCCTTATCATCCCTATACTTCAGCATTGCTTTATAGTGTACCTGATTTTTCTTTACCAAGACCATTTAAAGAGAAATTAAAAACACTAAGTGGTGCAACTCCAACATTAAGCCATATTTATAAAGGATGTCGTTTAGGACGACGTTGTCCTTTTGCTCAAAAGAAATGTATTACGAAACCACCTTTATATCGAGTGAAGCAACGAGAGTTTGCGTGTTATTATCCATTAAATTACTCAGGATATAATCGTTTGAAAACAACAGATAAAACTCCGATACTACTTGAAAGTTAAAGTTATTTTGAACTATTGTCTTGCTAAAGGTTCAAAAAAGTATCTGATAGATAAAAAAGGAATAAAAAATTGAATAAAAAATTAATTAAAATCGCTATTACTGTACTATTTAGTTTTTTTGCTATAAATACTTGGGCAAATACACCAGCAGTATTAGAGTTACAAAAACGATTAAGCTTATCTTCACAATATAGTGCTGAATTTACTCAAATTGTACATTCAATGAAAGGGAAAGTTGTACAAAAAGGGAGTGGAAAACTTCAAATTAAACAGCCAAATTTATTTAGAATGGATACAATGAAACCTCAAGAAAACAGAATTATTTCAGATGGCAAAAATCTCTGGTTTTATGATCCTTTTGTTGCTCAAGTGACAGTAAATAGAATAGAAGATGTTATCAATAATACACCTTTTATTTTGTTAACGAGTAATGACCCAAATAATTGGAAACAGTATGATATTAAACAAAATTCAGATACATTTGTATTAAAGCCGAAATCTAAAAAGAGTACGATCCAGCAGTTTGATATCAGAATTGATCCTTATGGATTATTAAAAGGATTTAGTACTATTGAAAAAAATGGTCAAAGCAATCTTTATATGTTAAAAAATATTTCGACCAATAATATTAAAGTGGATCAATTTAAATTTAAAGTGCCAAAGGGCGTGGAAGTTGATGATCAACGCACAAAATAGGAAGTATTTTTTAGCGGTAAGATGTTGTAAATTTTTTGCAAAATCTTACCGCTATCAATAATGATAGGTAATAGTATGAAATCGCTTCAAAATCCACGAGATAAAAAGGAATGGCAACAATTTATTTCACTATTAGAACAAGCTGCTTTAGAAAATAAAGCAGAAGAATTACTCTCAATGTTACTTACTGCAGATGAGCGAAGTTCGTTAGGATTACGCGTACAAATAGTACGCCTTTTGCTCGATCAAGATAGATCTCAACGTGAAATACAACAAATATTAAATACAAGCATTGCAACAGTCACTAGAGGATCAAATATGTTAAAAACAATTGAGCCAGAAATGTTAGAATGGATAAATAAAAAACTTAATGATAGTCGGTAAAATTGAAAAAATATTGTGTGCATTATTGCGTTTTTTTCTTCCGAACAACGTTCGTTCAATAAAAAGTGCGTTATGGTTTTTGATTAGCCGATTTAGCGTATTCTTTCTTACATTAATAATATTTTTTTCCATTGTTCCAGTGCCTTATTCTGCTTATATGATTGAGAAAAAAGTAACTTCGTTATGGGATAATAAAACATATAATATTCAGTATCAGTGGGTCAATCTTGAGAATATTGCTTGGCAAATGCAAATGGCTGCCATTGCTTCAGAAGATCAGCGGTTTAAAGAACATTATGGTATTGATTTTAATGCTATTCAATCAGCATTAAATCATAATCAACAATCTCAAAAAATACGAGGAGCTTCAACAATATCCCAACAAATGGTTAAAAATTTATTTCTGTGGTCTGATCGTTCTTGGATTAGAAAAGCGATGGAAATCCCTTTAACTTTTGGGGTTGAAGCAATATGGGATAAAAGACGAATTTTAGAAGTGTATTTAAATATTGCAGAGTTTGGTAACGGTATTTTTGGCGTAGAAGCTGCATCATTACGTTTTTTTAAGAAGCACGCTAATCAATTAAATATAAAGGAAGCAACATTACTTGCCGCATCATTACCCAATCCGCATATATTTAAAGTAAACAAACCAGGGAAAATAATGCGTAAAAAACAACGCTGGATTATACAACAAATTCGTAATTTAGGTGCAACAGAGTATTTAAATCAGTTAAAATAACTATATGATATTAAATATAAAGGTTATAATACTTTCGGAAATGTATTAAGAGAAAAAAGATGATAAAGAAAATATTACAAGCAATAGGATTTGGTCTCTTTTGTGCCACTTTAATTGTATTTGTAGCACCTTACGTTAATAATCAATTGGCTTTAAATAAAGCTTCCTCTATTGTGAGTTATCACAATGCCGTCAAGATAGCCGCACCAGCAGTGGTGAATGTGTATAATCAATCTTTTGATCTTGCTTCTGGAAATAATGGATTACAAATAAGTAATTTAGGATCTGGTGTAATAATGACTGCATCAGGATATATTTTAACCAATAAGCATGTTATAGAAGATGCCGATCAAATTTTAGTAGCATTACAATCTCGCGAAGTATTTAGTGCCCAATTAGTAGGTTCTGATGCTTTAACGGATCTTGCTGTACTTAAGATTGAAGCGAAAAATCTCCCATTTATTCCTCAAAATGCTAAACGACCTATTCGTGTTGGTGATGTTGTTTTAGCGATTGGTAATCCTTTTAATTTGGGACAGAGTATTACTCAAGGTATTGTGAGTGGTATTGAGCGAAATGCGTTATCAGAAGGACGAAGACAGAATTTTATTCAAATTGATGCGTCAATTAATAAAGGAAATTCAGGAGGAGCATTAATTAATACAGCAGGAGAGTTGATAGGTATTAATACACTAAGTTTAGGTAAAAATACTATTGATATAGCAGAAGGATTAAATTTTGCTATTCCTATTACTTTAGCCAACAAAATAATGACAAAAATTATTCGTGATGGACGTGTAATTCGAGGCTATTTTGGTGTAGGGACAGAATTATTTTACTCCGCAAAACAACTTGGTGTTGCAGAACGGGGTGTTGTTGTAACATCGGTATTTGAAAATGGTCCCGCCGCAAGAGGTGGGGTTGAGCCAAATGATATAATTTTACGTATTGGTCACATTGAAGCAGAATTTCCCCGTCAAATGATGGAAGAAATTGCTGAAATAAAACCAGGAACCAAAGTTGATGTATTAGTATTAAGACAAGGAAAAGAAAAATTATTACAGGTCACTATTGGTGAGTTTCCAGAATCTTAATAGCGGTTACATTTCGATAAAAATTTACAAAATTAGGATAAATGATGAAAAATATAGTAATTACTGTTGATGGACCAAGTGGAGCAGGTAAAGGTACGCTTTGTTATGCACTGGCTAATCAATTAAAGTTTGATTTATTAGATTCTGGTGCAGTGTATCGTATATTAGCGTTGGCTGCAGTGAAAAAAAATATTATGTTTGATAATGAAGATATACTGGCTGAATTAGCTACGGGATTAGATATTCAATTTATACCTCGCAATGGAGAAGTTGTTGTTATTTTAAATGGAGAAGATGTGGGTGATCAAATTCGTAGTGCAGAAGCGGGTCAAAATGCGTCAAAAGTAGCTGCATACCCAAAAGTTCGCCAAGCATTATTACAACGTCAGCGTGATTTTAGTACTGAAAAAGGCTTAATTGCCGATGGACGAGATATGGGAACAGTCGTTTTTCCCAATGCACAAGTGAAGCTATTTTTAGATGCGAGTGCCGAAGAACGAGCAAAAAGACGTGTTAATCAGTTGCAAAGTAAAGGATTTAATGCTAATTTTGACAAAATTTTAGCTGAAATTAAAGAACGGGATGATCGTGATCGCAATAGAGCGGTTGCTCCTCTTGTTCCTGCTACTGATGCCTTATTATTAGACTCTACAAATTTATCTATTGAAGAAGTTATTAAACAAGCATTGGATTATATTCAAAAAGCAGTTAAAATATAATGTCTTTTCTATAAAATATATAGATTTGATTTAAACTTTATTCGTTTGACAATGGATTGTCGAACTTTTGTTATTAACCCCATTAAGCAGGATGCAAAATGGATGTTTTATTTAAGAAGATTTTATTATGACTCAATCTTTCGCTCAATTATTTGAAGAATCACTACAAGCTGGAACAGAACCTAAATTAGGTGATGTGGTAAAAGGAACAGTTGTTGCTATCCAAAAAGGCTTTATTTTAGTAGATGCTGGTTTAAAATCAGAATCTGCCGTCCCTGCTGAAGAATTTATTAACGCTCAAGGTGAATTAGAAGTTCAAGTTGGTGATGAAGTTGATGTAGTACTTAAAGCGGTAGAAGATGGCAACGGTGAAACTATCGTTTCTCGTGGCGATGCTAAACGCAATGAAGCATGGACTGCATTAGAAAAAGCTTTTGAAGCACAAGAATCTGTGACTGGCTTAGTTAACGGTAAAGTTAAAGGTGGTTTCACTGTTGAGCTAGACGGTGTTCGTGCATTCTTACCGGGTTCATTAGTTGATGTTCGTCCAGTACGTGACATTAACCTTGAAGGTCAAGAATTAGAATTAAAAGTAATTAAACTCGATCAAAAACGTAATAACGTTGTTGTATCTCGTCGTGCTGTACTTGAATCTGTAAGCAGTGCTGACCGTGAAGCGGTATTAGCAAGCTTAGAAGAAGGTGCTGAAGTTAAAGGTACTATCAAAAACTTAACTGATTACGGTGCATTCGTTGACTTAGGTGGCGTTGATGGTTTATTACATATCACAGATATGGCATGGAAACGTGTTAAACATCCAAGTGAAGTAGTAAACGTTGGTGATGAAGTTACTGTTAAAGTATTAAAATTTGAGAAAGAGCGTACTCGTGTATCTTTAGGCTTAAAACAATTAGGTCAAGATCCTTGGGTTGCTATTGCTGAAAATCACCCAGTAAACAGCAGATTAACAGGTAAAGTAACTAACTTAACTGATTATGGCTGTTTCGTTGAAATTTTAGATGGTGTTGAAGGTTTAGTTCACGTTTCAGAAATGGATTGGACAAACAAAAACATCCACCCTTCTAAAGTCGTAAGCGTTGGCGATACTGTTGAAGTAATGGTACTTGAAGTTGATGAAGAACGTCGTCGTATTTCATTAGGTTTAAAACAATGTAAAGCTAATCCTTGGGATCATTTTGCTGAAACTCACGCTAAAAATGATAAAGTTTCAGGAAAAATCAAATCTATCACAGATTTCGGTATCTTTATCGGTCTTGAAGGTGGTATTGATGGACTTGTTCATTTATCTGATATTTCTTGGAATGTTTCAGGTGAAGAAGCGGTTCGTAACTACAAGAAAGGTGATGAAGTTGAAGCCGTTGTATTACAAGTAGATGCAATTAAAGAACGTATCTCTTTAGGTATTAAACAGCTAGAATCTGATCCGTTTACAAACTTCCTTGATACTAACAAGCGTGGTGCTATCGTTAAAGGTACTGTGGTTGAGGTTGATGTAAAAGGTGTTAAAGTTGAATTAGCAGGTGGTGTTGAAGCCTATATTCGTGCAGCAGAAGCAACAAATGAAAAAGTGGAAGACATTACAACAGTAATTAGTGTTGGTGATGAACTTGAAGCTAAATTTACAGGTGTTGATCGTAAAGCTCGTATTATTAATCTTTCTGTTCGTGCTAAAAATGAAGCTGAAGAATCAGCAGCATTAGCAAAAGTAAACAAACAAGAAACTGTTGAAGTTCCTAATGCGTTTGCAGAAGCATTTGCCGCGGCAAAAAGTGAATAATTAATTCATATAAACGGATACATAATTGTATGTATCCGTTATTCCTTGTGAGGAGATAAATTATGACTAAATCAGAGCTTATTGAAATATTAAGCTATAAATTACCTCAACTTCAAGTGAAGTGTGTGGAGCAAAGTGTTAAATTAATTCTAGAGCAGATGAGTGAATCTTTGGAACAAAGACAGCGTGTTGAAGTAAGAGGATTTGGCAGTTTTTCTTTACATTATCGTCAACCACGAGTAGGTAGAAATCCTAAAACTGGAGAATCTGTAAAGTTAAATGCAAAATATGTGCCACATTTTAAAGCAGGAAAAGATCTTAAAGAACGCGTTGATTTTAGTTAATAAGATTGCCATAACACTTAAATAAAATAAGTAGGAGAAAAAAATGAAATACATTATAGGCTTAGTTATTGTTTTTGCCATTGTGTTAGTCGCCGTTACTATTGGTGCAAATAATGATCAAATTATCTCATTTAATTATATTTTGGCAAAAAATGAGTTACGTTTATCTAGCTTAGTTGCCATTCTGTTTGGTTTTGGTTTAATTTTAGGTTGGCTAATCACTGGGTTATTTTATCTTAAATTAAGAGTAAAAAATATTGCCTTAAATCACAGAGTAAAACGTCAAGCTAAACAAATTGATGAATTGACTTTATCGAAAGGTTAAGTAAATAATGCTTGAATTATTGTTCCTATTGTTACCAATTGCAGCATTATATGGTTGGTATATGGGACAACGAAGTGTGAAAAAAACACTAGATTTACAGAATAATAAATTTTCTCGTGATTATATGACAGGATTGAATTTTCTGTTATCAAATCAACAGGAAAAAGCGGTTGACCTTTTCCTATCTATGCTGGAAGAACAGAGTGATGAACAAATTAATTCTGAATCTCAATTTGAAGCAGAGTTAACCTTGGGAAATTTATTTCGTTCTAGAGGGGAAGTTGATCGAGCATTAATTACACACCAGAAACTTGATAATAATTTAAATTATTCAGTAGAACAAAAGCTTTTAGTTAAACAGCAACTTGCCAAAGATTTTATGAAAGCAGGTTTTTATGATAGAGCTGAAAATCATTATATCAAATTAATCGATGAACCAGAGTTTGCAATCCATTCGTTAACCCAATTAATGAATATTTATCAACGTACTCAGGAATGGGAAAAGGGGATTAATGTTGGTAAAAAATTAATCAAACTCAACCCTAAAGCAGATCGAGTTCCACTTTCACATTATTATTGTGAATATGCCCACATTCTTCAAAAACAAGAGAAACCATTTGTCAATGGTTTAAATAAAGCGTTAGAAATTAATCAAAACTGTACTAGAGCTTCCATTTTGTTGGGGGATTATTATGTTTCAAGACAAAATTATGAAAAGGCGTTACAATATTTTGAGTACATATTAATACAAGATGCAGATTATATTAGTGAAGTATTAACTAAAATAAAACACTGCTATTTATCTTTAAATATGCCAGAAAAGTTTGAACGATTTTTACTCAAAGCAAATCAACAAAAACATAATAGTGCAATTGATATTGCACTTACTGAATGTATAGAAAAGAAAGATGGGAAAGAGTCTGCGAAAGCTAAATTGCACGAGCAAATTAAACTCTACCCAAATATGGTGACCTTTCATCGTTTTATTAAATATCAAATTGATGAGGCAGAAGGAAGTGGTCGAGAGAGCTTAATATTATTATATAAAATGGTTGGAGATAGCATTCAGCAACGACATAAGTATCTTTGTATAAACTGTGGTTATCAAGGCGCATTATTACATTGGCTTTGCCCTTCCTGCCGTAATTGGGAAACAATGAAGCCAGTACAAAGTTTAGATAATATCATTTAATAATGATTTCAAATATAAGTAAATAACGGCACTAGGATAAAGCAAATTTGATCGCTTTTTTTGCTAATTCAAGGGTTGCATCAATAATATAATGTTCACCTTTTAAATTAGGAATAAATAAAGGAATTTCAGTACAAGCAGCAACATAAGCATCTGCCTCTATATTATCAATAAGCTTCTGAAAATCGTTCTGATAGTTTTCAACCTTACCAGCTTTTGCTCCTAAATAGATACAATCCATTAATGTATCTTGTTGTGGTTGACTAATATTGATTACCTCAAACCCACTCAATTCCAATTTTGTCTGATATAGCTTACTTTTTATCGTACCATTTGTTGCTAATATAGCTATCTTCTTCAGTTCTTGTTCTGCTGTAGTATTATGATCTTTTAGTTTTTCGACAACAGCATCAATAATACTGATAATTGGAATGTCAATTTTTTGTTGAATTGGTTCGGCAAAATAATGAGCGGTATTACAAGCGATTAAAAGAGCCTCAGCCCCCGCCTTTTCAAGGCGAGTAGCTGATTCGATCATTTTATCTAAAGGACTTTCATTTTGAGTTAAAATGTAAGCTGTACGATCTTCGATTTGAGGGAAACTGTCAATTACAATTGGAATATGCTCTTGATCACAATTGGCAGGGGTCAATGCCGTAATTTTACTATATAAATCTACAGTTGCCATTGGCCCCATTCCACCCATAATACCTAATCTTTTAGGTGTAGTTAGTCTTCCCATTTAGACATATCCATTTCATTTTCACTTTTAGCCACAACTGTTGTGCCAAGCATATCACCTACAACATTCATTGATGTACGTCCCATATCTAGCAGTGCGTCAATACCAAAAATCATTGCATAAGCAGCTGCTACAGCAGAGCCTTCTTCTATTTTTAAACCAACGCTTTCTAAAACCATAATAAGCATAATTGCACCAGCTCCTGGAACACCAGCTGTTCCTATAGAGGCTAGAACTGCAGTTACAATAATAGTTGCTTGAGCGGTGAAATCTAGAGGGATTCCAACTGCATTAGCGATAAACATCGCACAAACACCTAAATAAATAGTTGTTCCGTCCATATTGATGGTTGCTCCAATAGGAAGAGTGAAGCCATAAACATTACGATGAATACCCATTTGATGTTCAGCGGTTTCCATTGAAACGGCAAGTGTTCCACCAGAACTACGTGTTACAAACGCAGTAACCATTGGCTGAATAACACGTTTAAAGAATTTGAAAGGATTAAGTTTAAATAATATAGCTAATACACCATAAACAACAAGACCTTGAGTAATTAGGGCAGCATAAACGGTACCTGTCACATCTAATAGAGGACCAAATGCAGCACTGCCATTTTTTGCGAATACAGTAAATATTAGAGCAAAAACACCAATTGGAGCATACTGCATAATCCAAGCAACCACTTTAAAGATGATTTCATTTACACCTTCAAAAAAGTTATAAACAACTTCTGCAGATTTTTTAATATTTTGTTGTTCGCTTTCACGACAATGTGCTAAAGATAAACCAAAGAATAGACAGAAAATAATGGTCGGTAATACTTTACCATTTGAAATCGCACCAAATGGATTTTTAGGGATCATATTAGTAAAAACTTCCACTAGGGTTGGAGCCGTAGTTGTTTTTGCGACAGCATCTGCAGAACCAACAAGATTTAACCCTTCTCCCGGTGAAAAAATCTGCCCAAAAAAGAGTCCTACGATAATAGCAAAAAATGACGTTAAAATATAAAAAGCTAAAATTTTAATCCCAATTTTACCTAATCGAGATGGTTCAATACTGGCTGCACCTACTACTAAGCTTGCAACAATAACAGGAAGTACAATCATCTTTAATAGACGAATAAATACATCACCAAAAGGAGAAATGTAAGGGATAATATCTTTATTATCACTAAATAAAATCCCAACAATTCCACCAAGAATTAAACCACATAGTATTCTAATAAGTAGATTACTATTAAAGTACCACGAAAATATTGATTTTTTTTGCATTTAGATTTACTCCTGTTGCTTATTAAGAATAGATAAATTAATTTTATTTCATAAATTAATAATTATAATGGTTGAATTATAAGGGGTATTTATCTTGATCACAAGGTAATTTTCTTATGATAATCATAAGCTTCTTGTTTGAAGACTATTCTTGCTTTAGAATACAGGGGTTTGTAGTTCTTATAAATACGTTTTGTAATTAAACATTATTTCATTAGGAATGGTAGATGACATTAGTATATTCGACAGAATTAGGGCGAATTAAACCTCAAAAAGAACAGGTGCAATCCCCGAAGGGTGACGGTATTGTTCGTATTCAGCGACAAACCTCAGGACGAAAAGGGAAAGGTGTTTGTGTAATTAGTGGTTTAGATCTTGAAGATAAAGTCTTAACGCATTTAGCAAAAGAGTTAAAAAAACGTTGTGGTTCTGGTGGTTCTATAAAAAATGGGACAATTGAAATTCAGGGTGATAAAAGAGACATTATCAAACAGTTTTTAGAGCAAAAAAATTTTAAAGTAAAACTTTCAGGTGGTTAATAAATGAAAAAATATCATATTGAGACGTTGTTATCAACATCACAAATAGATAATAGAATTAGAGATTTAGCACAACAAATCAATGAATATTATCAAAAAAATCAATGTAATAAATTAGTGGTTATTGGATTATTACGTGGTTCTTTTATGTTTATGTCAGATTTAGTTCGTTTATTAGATTTGCCTGTTGAGGTCGATTTTATGACAGCATCAAGTTATGGTTCTAGTATGGAGTCTAATCGAGATGTGAAAATTTTAAAAGATCTTGATGGTGAAATAAATAGTAAAGATGTATTGATTGTAGAAGATATTATTGATACAGGCTTTACTCTTGATAAAATAAAAAAAATGTTATTGCTACGTTCACCGCATTCCGTAAAAATTTGTACATTATTGGATAAACCTTCTCGTCGAGAAGTAAATGTTGACGTTGATTGGGTTGGATTTGAAATACCCGATGAATTTGTGGTTGGCTATGGTATTGATTATGCTCAACAGCATCGCCATTTAGATTATATTGGTAAAGTAGTAATGGATAAATAGAGTATTTTGCAAAAAAGTACTAAAAAGAGACCGCTTGTTATGATAATAAGCGGTTTGTTAGTTGTATAATGTTTTAACCTTGAAAATAAAGTGATTTACTGATGCAGGAAATTGAAGTGATTGAGAATGTGAAAGGAAAAGATAGATTAATCCAATTTTTATTAATTGTGGTTGGAGGATTGGGGCTTTATCTTATGGTTGCTCTGTTAAGCTATAGCCCATTAGATAATAGCTGGTCAGTTTCAACTAATATCACTACAGAAGTCTTAAATAAAGCAGGTGTTATTGGGGCTTGGAGTATTGATTTATTGTTTTCAAGTTTTGGACAGGTTTCCATTATTGTTTTATTTACTTTAGTTTTAGCACCATTATATTGGCTTCTATTTGGCGTAGAATCTAAATTTGGCTGGTTGTATTTATTTTTAAAATTGATGAGCTTTATATTATTTATTGTAGGTTTATCAGGTCTATTGAATATATTATTTGTTCATTTTGGTTATTATATCTCTGGTGGATTTATCGGTGGTATATTTAAGCAAACTATTTCATCACAAATTGGTGAGGTTGGTGCTTTACTTATTGCTACTTTATTTCTTATAGTTGGTTTCTATTTCTGTTTAGGAAAAGCACTTACATCATTAGTAATCCATTTTTATCGTTGGTTAACTGTTGCTGAAGACGAAGACGAAATACAAGCGGTTACTTTAGATCAAGAATTTGCAAAAAATTCAGAAAAATCACTAAAAACTGAAGATGTGATAATAGATGATAATATGGTTGAAAAAGAGAATGAGAAAGACGAATTTATTACAAATCAATTAACGGATGTCACACAATTTGCACGCCCAACACCTAATATTATAGGGTTAAATAAAGCAGATTATGAAGAGCAAGTAGAACAGGTAGAAAAAGTCATACAACAAGAAGATGATGACTATTTTGATTTTAAGTCGACAACTACTCCTGTTAATCTAAAAGTAGATGATATTCCTAAAGTAAATATAAAACAACAAATTATAGATAATGCTATTGCAGATAGAGTACTTCAACAGAATGATCCAAAGGTTGGATTTGAAGAAGAAGTTATTAAAGATATTTTGCCACAAGTACATCTTGATATTGAAAATACAGAAACAGAAGCTACATTAGAAATACAAAATGATGATATAGAAGATCCAATAAAAAATACGCTATCTATTGAAAAACAGCAAGTCGCTGTAGAAGAAAAAATGGTTAAGGTAAAAGAAAATAAACCACAATACCCAAAAGGATATGGTAATACTTTAGTTCATCCGTTATTACAGCAACATACTAAAATACCAAAACCTACCACCCCCTTACCTACTATCCGTTTAATGGATAAACCGCCTGTTGAAAAGCAAAAAATAACTGAGCAAGAGATTTATGAAATTTCTACTAGAATTGAAAAAGCATTGGCGGATTTTGGAATAAAAGCGACCGTTGAAGATGTTTTAATTGGTCCTGTTGTCACTCGTTATGAAATTCAATTAGCACCAGGAGTGAAATCCTCAAAAGTAATTAATATAGGTAGCGATTTGGCTAGAGCATTAATGTTTAAAGCTATTCGGATTACAGATGTTGTGCCAGGTAAACCTTATATGGGTATTGAAACACCAAATTCATATCGTGAAACAGTTTGGTTAAGAGATATTTTTGAAAGTCCTCAATTTTGTCAATCTGATGCGAAATTACCAATGGCTCTTGGTAAAGATATTAGCGGTCAAGCTGTTGTGGTGGATATGGCGAAAATGCCACACTTATTGGTTGCAGGACAAACAGGCGGAGGTAAATCGGTTGGGGTAAATACAATGATTTTGAGCTTACTTTATAAACTGACACCTGAACAAGTTCGTTTTATTATGATTGATCCAAAAGTGGTCGAATTGAGTATTTATGACAACATTCCTCATCTATTGACACCTGTAGTCACAGATATGAAAAAAGCAGTAAACTCATTGCGTTGGGTAGTCGATGAAATGGAGCGACGTTACCTACTGTTAAAACATCTTAGTGTCCGTAATATAGAAGGATATAATGATAAGATAGAACAAGCGGAAGCAATGAAATTTCCTATACCTGATCCAACGTGGAAGCCTGGTGATTCTATGGATCAACTTCCTCCCGCTTTAGAAAAATTAAGTTATATTGTTGTTATTATAGATGAATTCTCAGATCTTATTATGACACAAGGAAAGCAAGTTGAAGAATATATCATCCGTATTGGACAAAAAGCACGAGCAGCTGGAATACATCTAATTTTAGCGACACAACGCCCTTCTGCAGATGTTATTACAGGATTAATAAAATCCAATGTACCAAGTAGAATAGCCTTTACAGTCGCAAGCCAAATCGACTCAAGAACTATCTTAGATAAAGGCGGTGCAGAGAGCTTATTAGGACGTGGTGATATGCTTTATTCAGCGGCAGGAACCCCTGATATTATACGTGTTCATGGTGCATTTATGACAGATAAAGATGTCGAAAGAATCACCGATGATTGGCGAGCAAGAGGAACGCCTAACTATATTAATGCTATTGTTGAATCAACCAGTAGCGATGAGCAATCAGGAAATTCTGGAGAGGGGGGCGAGTTGGATCCACTATTTGATGAGGTCGTTGCTTTTGTCATTGATTCAGGTGTGACTTCTGCTAGTGGCGTTCAGCGTAGATTTTCAATCGGATTTCCAAGAGCGGCAAGAATATTAGATCAATTGCAAGAGCAGGGTATTCTTTCTACGCCAGATAATAGAGGAAAAAGAGAGGTATTAGCTCAGTAAGTATTTTATTCAACTGGTATTATTTTAAACAGGGCAACTGTAAATTTTATTTGTTTATTTTTAAAAATTAATGATAATTATTATGTAAACATTGTAGAGAATAGTTTATATTACTTTGTCCCTACGTGAGGAATTAAATTTGTAAATTCTTTATGTGATCTACCCGCTATATTTATATCTAATAATGTTTGTAAGAATTCTTATTAAATTTTAAATACTATCCTGTTCTAATTAAAGAATGGTCTTGCTCTGCCATTTTACAAAAAATTGTTTTTATTAAGACATATATCCTTCAGTATTGTGCTTGATTTTTTAAGTTTTTAAGAGGTATACTACCTATTGTCACTTAATTATTGTACAGGATAGATCAAATGTATAGCATTTCTTTAACACAACATCATACCTCCACCATTTTTAAATATTCAGCATTATTTAGCCTCCCAGGGCAAGATCATTTTAAATTGAACTAAATACTATTTTTACGATCAGATCAGTAACAAATGTAAAAAAGGTTTACTGATATGACAAATAATTTTATTACTCACTTTTCAATTATCAAAGATCCTAGAATTGAACGATGTAAAAAGCATGCACTTATAGATATTTTATTTCTATCTATCTGTGCAGTCCTATCTGGTGCAGAAGGTTGGGAAGATATAGAAGACTTCGGTCACGTAAAACTAGACTGGTTGAGACGTTATTTACCTTTTCATAATGGAATTCCTAAACATGATACTATAGCAAGGGTAATGAGTCGCTTAGAACCTGAAGCTATTCAAACTTGTTTTATCAATTGGGTTAAAGAACTCATAACAGAAGTAGATGGAGAAATTATTGCCATTGATGGAAAAAGTGCAAGAGGCAGTTTTTCTACAAAAAATAGAAAAGATAGTCTACATATGGTTAGTGCTTGGAGTTGTGAAAATGGCTTAGTGTTAGGACAACAAAAAGTAGAGGGTAAATCAAATGAAATTACAGCAATCCCTAAACTATTAGATTTACTTGATGTAAAAGGAGCCACTATTACACTTGATGCAATGGGATGTCAGCATGCTATTATCAATAAGATTCATTCTAAAGGTGCGGATTATGTGGTGTCATTAAAAGGTAATCAAGGACAGTTAAATAAAGAAGTTAAGGCTTGGTTTCACAAATGTCATAGAGAACAGTTTGCAAATGTTGGTCATTCTATTTATGAGCATATTACTAGTGGTCATGGACGAATAGAAGAGCGAAGATGTATTCAATTAGAAATTGATAAAAATTGGCTTACAGAACATAAAAAATGGGCGAATATCCAAACCGTAATTTGTATAGAAGCTAAATGCCATATTGGTGAAAAAGTGACAATAGAAAACCGTTATTATATAAGTTCTCTTAGCCTTAATGCAGAAAGATTAAATAGTATTATTCGTAATCATTGGGCGATAGAAAATAGCTTACACTGGACTTTAGATATGACTTTCCATGAAGATAATTCAAGGATTAGGCGAGGGAATGCAGCTGAGGTAATGAATGCTTTTAGAAAACTAGCATTAAATATTGTTAAAACTGATACAACTCGTAAAGCAAGTATGAAACGTAAGCTAAAAATGGCTGCATTGGATGATAATTTTAGAGCTCAATTACTTCTAAATATAAATTAAAATGCTCTTGCCCTGTTTAGCCTCCTTTTTTTATCACAATATAGTTATGCAGATACAGTAATATGTGATACACAAAATGGCAGTAATCTAAATGGTTGCACAACTAGAACGATAGGTGTAGACAAAGCTACTTTTACAAAGGTGGTAACTGGGGAAATGATTGGACGCTTTAGCAAAAGTCCGAAAAATAATTCCGTCGAAGTTATTGATACTAAGGGGGTAAGTATAAACAATGTTATTGGTTCATTTCCTATTTCCTATCCTTTTTCTTTACCTTTTATATCTAATAATGATACAACATATAATACAGTAACAATAAAAGGTGGACATATAGGACAGCATACCATTACATCATCTTCAGGATTTTCAGGTTCTTCTGTTTATGGTGGGATTTCTGCATTTAAAAACTCTAATAATAATAAAGTTATAGTAAATGATGGCATTATAGATGGAGATATTTATGGAGGAACAAGTAAATCAGGCAATGCCGAGAATAACATTATAGAAATTAATGGTGGTACTGTAGGTTATGATGTGTCTGGTGGTGATGGAGATTTAACAGGAGGTTATTCATTAGAAGGCAATGCAAATAATAATACAGTAAAAATTACTGGTGGAAAAATGGCAGAAGATGTCTATGGTGGTTATGCTGGAGCACCTGGATATAGTCATACAGGAAATGCTAATAGTAATTCTATTATGATTACTGGTGGACAAGTTGATCAACAAGTCGTAGGTGGAAAATCTATTTTAGGTAATGCTATTAATAATACTCTCACTATTAAGGGTGGGCAGTTCGGAAAAGAAACAATCTTTTATGGTGGTTATACAGGAGTTGGAAAAGGTGATGTAAGAACAGGGAATAAGCTGAATTTACATAAATCAGGGTTTAATATTAAGAATATTGCAAATTTTGAAGATATTAATTTTTACGTTCAAAGTGATACTAAGAAAGATGAAACATTTTTAACATTATCAGATACAAATGGTACAGATATTAGTGATACTAGAGTAGGGGTAGCTGTTGAAGGAAGTAGCTTGCTAAATAAAGGTGATGAGGTTATTTTAATAAAACAAACAGGTGGCGATATTACATTCCCAAGTAATATGGATAATCATATTGAAGGTATGCAAGGAACTGCTGTTGAATATACTTTCAAATTACATAAAGATGATAATAAAACATTTATTGCTTGTGCGTTAGGTCAGAATGTTTCTAAGTGTGATCCAAAAATCACTAAATGGTTAGATCTTAGTGGTACGGTATTAAAAAACGCTGAGAAAGCAGATACTTTTTTAAGTAAAGGGATTGATCCTGTAGGTTATAGTTATGATGGTATGGATGAAACAAGCGATGCCCGTATATATAAATATTATAAACCTAAAACCACAAAATGGATAGATTTTGATGGCAAAGAAATTCAAACAACGGTAACAGGGAAAGACTTTGCTGAAGCGGGTAAATTTGATGGCTATCATATTAGCAAAACAAAAGTTTCTGATGATGGGTTAACTAAAACTTATATTTTAGGCAAAGTAATTAATGCAGGTTTGATAGATCCTATTGCTTATAAAGTAAAAACAACTAAATGGGTAGATTTTGATGGCAAAGAAATTCAAACAACGGTAACAGGGAAAGACTTTGCTGAAGCGGGTAAATTTGATGGCTATCATATTAGCAAAACAAAAGTTTCTGATGATGGGTTAACTAAAACTTATATTTTAGGCAAAGTAATTAATGCAGGTTTGATAGATCCTAACCTTGCTTATAAAGTGAAAACCACAAAATGGGTAGATTTTGATGGCAAAGAAATTCAAACAATGGTAACAGGGAAAGACTTTGCTGAAGCGGGTAAATTTGATGGCTATCATATTAGCAAAACAAAAGTTTCTGATGATGGGTTAACTAAAACTTATATTTTAGGCAAAGTAATTAATGCAGGCTTGATAGATCCTAACCTTGCTTATAAAGTGAAAACAACTAAATGGGTAGATTTTGATGGCAAAGAAATTCAAACAACGGTAACAGGGAAAGACTTTGCTGAAGCGGGTAAATTTGATGGCTATCATATTAGCAAAACAAAAGTTTCTGATGATGGATTAACTAAAACTTATATTTTAGGCAAAGTAATTAATGCAGGCTTGATAGATCCGAGTCTTGCTTATAAAGTGAAAACGACTAAATGGGTAGATTTTGATGGCAAAGAAATTCAAACAACGGTAACAGGAAAAGACTTTGCGGAAGCAGGTAAATTTGATGGCTATCATATTAGCAAAACAACAGTCTCTGATGATGGATTAACTAAAACTTATATTTTAGGAAAAGTAATTAATGCAGGCTTGATAGATCCAAATCTAGCTTATAAAGTGAAAACAACTAAATGGGTAGATTTTGAGGGTAAAGAAGTTCAAACAACGGTAACAGGAAAAGACTTTGCGGAAGCAGGTAAATTTGATGGCTATCATATTAGCAAAACAAAAGTCTCTGATGATGGGTTAACTAAAACTTATATTTTAGGAAAAGTAATTAAAGCTGGTTTGATAGATCCTAACCTTGCTTATAAAGTGAAAACCACAAAATGGATAGATTTTGAGGGTAAAGAAGTTCAAACAACGGTAACAGGAAAAGACTTTGCGGAAGCGGGTAAATTTGATGGCTATCATATTAGCAAAACAAAAGTCTCTGATGATGGGTTAACTAAAACTTATATTTTAGGCAAAGTAATTAATGCAGGCTTGATAGATCCTAACCTTGCTTATAAAGTGAAAACAACTAAATGGGTAGATTTTGATGGCAAAGAAATTCAAACAACGGTAACAGGGAAAGACTTTGCTGAAGCGGGTAAATTTGATGGCTATCATATTAGCAAAACAAAAGTTTCTGATGATGGATTAACTAAAACTTATATTTTAGGCAAAGTAATTAATGCAGGCTTGATAGATCCTAACCTTGCTTATAAAGTGAAAACAACTAAATGGATAGATTTTGAGGGTAAAGAAGTTCAAACAACGGTAACAGGAAAAGACTTTGCGGAAGCAGGTAAATTTGATGGTTATCATATTAGCAAAACAACAATCTCTGATGATGGATTAACTAAAACTTATATTTTAGGAAAAGTAATCAATGCAGGTTTGATAGATCCTAACCTTGCTTATAAAGTGAAAACCACAAAATGGATAGATTTTGAGGGCAAAGAAATTCAAACAACGGTAACAGGAAAAGACTTTGCGGAAGCAGGTAAATTTGATGGCTATCATATTAGCAAAACAAAAGTCTCTGATGATGGATTAACTAAAACTTATATTTTAGGAAAAGTAATTAAAGCTGGTTTGATAGATCCTAACCTTGCTTACAAGGTGAAAACCACAAAATGGCTTGATAATGAAGGAAATGAAATTCAAACAGCAGTGAAAGGTAAAGATTTTGAAGAGCAAGGTGTATTTATTGGTTATGATTTTAATGAAGTAAGTGTCTCAGATGATGGTTTAACCAAGACCTATATATTTGGAAAATTAATTGATACAACACCACTTAATCCAGATCTTTCTTATAAAGTGAAAACCACAAAATGGCTTGATAGTGAAGGAAAAGAAATTCAAACAGCAGTAACAGGTAAAGATTTTGAAGAGCAAGGTGTATTTATTGGTTATGATTTTAATGAAGTAAAAGTATCTGATGATGGTTTAACCAAAACCTATATATTTGGAAAATTAATTGATACAACACCACTTAATCCAGATCTTGCTTATAAAGTGAAAACTACAAAATGGCTTGATGATGAAGGAAATGAAATTCAAGCAACAGTGGTAGGCAAAGATTTTGAAGAGCAGGGAATATTTGTTGGTTACGATTTTAATGAAGTGAAAGTATCTGCTGATGGTTTAACCAAAACGTATATATTCAAAAAACAAAATGTAATTAACAACGTTGCAGGACGTGTTGCTAAGCAAACAGAATCTTATCTAAATACAGGTATTGTAGGAATAGAATTTGTTAATCATGGATTTGATTTGACTAATTCTTTGATGGATAACGGTTTAAATTTAAACAATAACCTACATGGATTTAAAGCATTTGGCACTATAGATAGTAGTAAATGGACAGTTAATTATACAGATTTAGATAGCTTTAATATGGTGACGGGGGTTGGAGCAATTAAAAATAATAATATATTTGGTGCCTTTATTGAAGCAGGGAGTGGTCAATATCATAGCAAAACAATGACTAAAGATAATATTGTATTTTCTAATGGAAATTCTAGATATTATGGTATAGGAATGTTATTTCAAACTAAACTTAATGCTATTTATTTAACATCTAGTGCTAAATTAGGTAAGAGTATTACAAGTTATAAGTCTTCTAATATTAAAGGTGCAAAAAATAATAAGGTTAATTTTACTAGTAAACGAAATTATGCTGGAATGACCTTAAAAGGCGCTTATACAGCATTTCCGAATTATAGTATTAATGTTACGCCCTATATAGAAGGATCTTATTTATATTTTGGTAAAGACAATGTTATGATTGAAAATCAGAATTTCACATTCAATAAAATTGAATCATTAGAAACAGGTGTTGGGATAAAGCTAAAAGGTTATATAAATAATCATATCAATATTTATACTGATGCTAAATGGATCAGAGAATATAGAGGAATTGCACAAGGAAAAGTTCTAGGATTGGATATGCCTAGTGTTAATGTTAGAGGTGATACTCAATCTCTCAAGGTAGGACTTGATGTTAACTTTAATAATAATTTTTATATGGATATTAATATGAATAAATCATTTGGTATACACCGTGGAATGAATACAGGTCTTCTGTTTATGTACAATTATTAAGAAACATGGGCTGTGAATATTACATTAATTAACTTAGGGGTGAGATAGCACACATAATTTGTATGTATCTTCCCATTGCTCGATATAAGAATCCTCACAAAATATTATAAGGCATAATATATCGAGTAGATTAAATCGAAAATTAACAAATTTAATTTCTTACGTAGATACAAGAGATAGGATATGCCCTGTCTCTTGTATCTTGCCAGCTTATTCAGTTAAACTAGTAAACTGGATAGGCAATGAGTTATGTGAAAAACTGATACACAGTTATTTTTATAGTCTCTATATCCAGTCCACAATTTATAATAATTATTGATTTCTAAAAATACATAGACAATAGTTTACGGCTATTCTGACCGCTATAATCATCCTCATTATTTTAAATTTACTGTTTTATCCTTAAATTGTAGTTTTTCAATACCTGATAATGTATTTGAGCCATCTCTACCTGAAACTTTATCCTCAACAATAATTTTACTTTTATTTTTAATAATTTTATATTCTGCAGATTTTCCTGAAAAAATGACTACATTATTTCCAGCATTGCCAGTAATATCATTATCTAATTCATTTACAGTAACACTATTATCATTCTTACCTAATAAAGTAACATCTTTTAAGTATCTTGAATGGTGTGTATAAGGTTTTGAAGGATCAAATTTTAATGAAAAATTTCCCTTTAAATTTGCATCTATACGAGCATTATAAGTTAAATAAGAGTGGAAAAATTGCTTATTCATTAACGCATAGCCCATTGGATCTTTTGATTTAATATCTTCTCGTGTTTTTGCAGTATAAATTCCCCACATTCCACCTTTCCCCTCTTTCCAAGCACCCCATAAACCATAATAACTATCCACAACTGAAGCTAAATATTCCTGAGTTAAACTATTTTCATTCGCTAATTCTTTCACCCAATTTTTATTTTCTGATCCTCTTCCCCATAAGTTTTTCGCTAATCCATTTTTTTGTGCTGTTCTAATGTTAGCTTGATATTTTGGTAACACCCCTAAAAAGTCATCATTGCCATCAACACCGATACCATTATCGTGTATAAAATGTAAAATTTCTTCAAAGGTGGCATCTCTATGATCATAATTTTGGTTCATATACCAATCGCTACCTTCAACTTGTATTTCATTTTGATATAAAGGTTGCCCTGTTACTTCTTTACCAACAGGATTACTACCATCATCTTGCCCATTTAACAGTACTAAAATCGCATTATTTTCTGCCATTTTATTTGCCACAGCAGACTTATCTGAACCATATTTTGAGCCTTTATAATCTGTTAAATAATGCTGTAATACATTTCGACAGCGAATAATCTGCTCATCAGTTAAATGAGACTGTGCAACAATATGAATGCTTCCACCATTTGGAGTGGTGACTTTTGTATAACGATTAAAGTTTTTTGAGTTATAAATATTGCCCAAATTATCAGGAATAGTTGTTATTATTCCATTATTGGCAAAAATGCTGGTTGATATCATTAATACAAATAAACTAAGTGATAATGTAAATTTATTCATCGTTTCTCCAATTTAGTTTTATAAAAAAACCACAGATCATATTGTTACAATCTGTGGTCTTATTCATTACTTAATAAGGTTAAATATCGATATTCGCATTTAACGCATTATCTTCAATAAACTTACGACGTGGCTCTACATCATCACCCATTAAGGTCGTAAAGAGCTTATCAGCAGCAATGGCATCTGTTACTGAAACTTGTAACATTTTACGTGCCACAGGATCCATGGTAGTTTCCCATAATTGATCTGGATTCATCTCTCCTAACCCTTTGTAACGCTGAACTGTTAAGCCTTTGCGAGATTCTTTTACTAACCAATCAATGGCTTGTTCAAAGGTTTCAACTGGCATTTTACGCTCACCACGTTGTACATAAGCCGTCGGCTCTAATAAATCTCTTAACTGACGACCTAATTTCATAATACGGTTATATTCTGTACCTGATATAAAATTGAAATCGAGAGTATAGGTTGTATCCATTCCGTGTGTTGTTACAATGATTTGCGGTTCATAAATTTTACGCTCAGGATTATAAACCACTGTTGCACTGTAACTACTGCCATCCGTTCCTTTTTCAAAAATGACTTCAATTAATTTATTCACCCAAGCGGTCACATTTGCTTCATTTTTTGCAAATTCTTCCGTTAAATCTGGTTGATAAATTAACTCATCTAAAATAGCTTTTGGATAACGTCTTGCTAAACGCCCAATCATTCCTTGAACATTATTAAATTCTTTAATTAAACTTTCTAATGCAACTCCATTAATAGCTGGCGCATTTTCACTTACATAAACAGCGGCACCACTTAATGCAAGCTCTAATTCATATTGTGTCATTTCACCATCATCTTGAATATAGGTTTCTTGTTTACCTTTTTTCACTTTATATAAGGGTGGTTGAGCAATATAGATATAACCATTTTCAATTAAATCTGGCATTTGACGATAGAAAAAGGTTAATAATAAGGTACGAATATGTGCACCATCGACGTCCGCATCGGTCATTATAATAATTTTATGATAACGTAATTTTTCAAGATTATAATCATCACGACCAATCCCTGTCCCTAATGCTGTAATCAGGGTTGCCACTTCTTGTGAAGATAACATTTTGTCAAAACGTGCTTTTTCTACGTTTAAGATCTTACCTTTAAGGGGTAAGATCGCTTGATTTTTACGATCACGCCCCTGTTTTGCAGATCCACCCGCAGAGTCTCCCTCCACAAGGTATAATTCAGATAATGCAGGATCTTTTTCTTGGCAATCGGCTAATTTACCCGGTAATCCACCTAAATCCATTGCCCCTTTACGACGTGTCATTTCACGAGCTTTACGAGCCGCATCTCTTGCACGTGCAGCATCAACAATTTTAGTGACAATGCTTTGAGCATCTTGGGGATTTTCTAATAAATATTCGGCTAAACGTTCATTCATTGAACTTTCAACTGCACTTCTTACTTCTGATGAAACTAATTTATCTTTAGTTTGTGATGAAAATTTAGGGTCTGGCACCTTAACAGAAATAACCGCAACTAATCCTTCACGAGCATCATCGCCCGACGCATCAACATTGGCATTTTTCTTATTCTTAACATTTTTTTCCATATAGTTTTTCAAGGCACGAGTTAAAGCACCACGAAAACCAGCTAAGTGAGTACCACCATCACGTTGCGGAATATTATTGGTAAAACAGAACACATTCTCACTATAACTGTCATTCCACTGCATTGAGACTTCTACACCAATACCATCTTTCTCAGTGGTTAAATAGAAAGGGGTTGAGTGAATAGGATTTTTAGCTTCACTTAAATATTCCACATAGGCTTGAATACCGCCTTCATATTTAAAGTGATCTTCCTTACCATCACGCTCATCAATCAATTTAATTGAAACACCTGAATTTAAGAAAGAAAGTTCACGTAAACGTTTTGATAGGATCGCATATTCAAAATCAGTTTTATTTTTAAATACTTCATAACTTGGCCAAAAACGAACCGTTGTCCCTGTTTTTTCTGTATCACCAATTACAGCTAAAGGTGCTTGTGGCACACCCATTGAGTAAAATTGTTCGTGAACGTGACCGTCACGGCGAATCGTTAATTGTAATTTTTCTGATAATGCATTTACAACCGACACACCCACACCGTGTAAACCACCTGATACTTTATAAGAGTTATCATCAAATTTACCTCCAGCGTGCAATACCGTCATAATGACTTCTGCGGCTGAAACGCCTTCTTCATCGTGAATACCCACAGGGATACCACGACCATCATCTTGCACCGACACAGAGTTATCAGAATGGATTGTCACAATAATATCATTACAGTAATTTGCTAATGCTTCATCGATCGCATTATCCACAACTTCAAACACCATATGATGCAACCCTGTACCATCATCCGTATCACCAATATACATACCTGGGCGTTTACGCACCGCATCTAATCCACGTAACACTCGGATACTGGAAGAATCATAACTGTTTGTTTGACTTTGTTCAGACATTGTTATTCCTTTGTTTCTCTCATATAAAAACGGCTTATTAAAAGCCGATAAAATTAGTATAATTATATCAGAAAAAGTTAAAAAAGTATTATAAAATAAAGTCAGATTTAACACATTGAGGAATAAAAAATGACAAATATTAAACAACTTATTGAGATCACCGCTCAACTCCGCCACCCTGAAACAGGTTGTCCTTGGGATATTAAACAAAATTTTGAGACAATGCTCCCTTGCTTACTTGAAGAAACCTATGAAGTAGCAGAGGCAATTCATACCAAAGATAAAATTTCTCTACGAGAAGAATTGGGGGACTTGCTCCTTCAAGTGGTTTTTTTAAGTCGTTTAGCGGAAGAAGAAGGCTCATTTGATTTTAATGATGTGTTAAATGATTTGATTGAAAAACTCGTTTTTCGTCACCCTCACGTTTTTGGTGATAAACTGGCTCAAAGTAGTGATGATGCTTTAAAACATTGGGATGAAATGAAAGCTCAACAAAAACAAGTCAAACAACATACCTCAATTTTAGACGATCTTCCTTTTGCTCTCCCTGCCCTTACTCGAGCCAATAAGATCCAAAAACGTTGTGCCAAAGTGGGTTTTGACTGGGATAATCCAACTGATGTATTTAATAAAGTGAAAGAAGAAGTACTAGAAGTAGAACAAGAGCTTAATCACCAACCACAAAATTACGATAAAATCGCAGAAGAACTAGGAGATTTATTATTTGCGACTGTCAATATTTGTCGCCATCAAAAACTCGATCCTGAAGCAGTCTTACGCAATGCCAACCTAAAATTTGAAAATCGATTTAGACAAGTAGAAAAAATCGTACTAAAACAGGGTAAAAAACTAGAAGAGTGTACACTTAAAGAGTTAGATACAATTTGGGATAATATAAAAGAAAAAGAGTAGTTTTATAGAAAACTACTGGCAATTTTTATACTCAAAAATGGCTTTTTGGCGTCTTTTATTTAATTCTTCTCTAATGGCTTGTTTTTCAAAACCATCGGTAATGACTTGCTGAACATTCACTTGGTTTGCTATTAAATAAAGCTGTTTGGCATAGTCTCGTTGAGGATATATCCTATTTTCAAAGCCTAGACGTCCTTTGCTGTCAGCTTCACAAACCAGTAAAAAATCAAAAAAGCGTTCTGGCTTTCGCCATACATCAAATTTATTAAAGACTTTCATTACTGTTTTAGGCTTTAATTCCATAATTTTATGGCAATGAGTGTGGTATTCGGCAGTTAATTTAGCAAAATCTTTTAAATGGGTTGGGACTTTTAGACGATTAGCGAGAGTTGCTGAAAGTCCTACTCCACGTTTTTCGTGTCCATAATGGTGAGGTAAAATCGCCTTATCTGTGGTGCCTTTGCCGAGATCATGACATAACGCACCAAATAACATCATTTCGGGATCATTGGCTTGTGAGCTTAATTTTTTAGCTTGTTCTAACACCATTAAAGCGTGAATACCGCAGTCGATTTCAGGGTGATGTTTCTCAGGTTGAATAATGCCAAAGAGTTGATTAATTTCAGGAAATAATACTTTTAATGCACCCACCTCTTTTAATACGTTAAAATAGATATGTGGTGATGGGGTATTAAATGCTTTGCGGGTTTCTAACCAAACTCGTTCAGGAGTGAGATGATCTAATTCACCACAAGCGGTAAGATCTTTCATTAAATTTACCGTTTCTTCTGCAATACTAAAACCTAAATGATGAAATCGAGCAGTAAAACGAGCCACTCGAAGTACTCTCAAAGGATCTTCTGCAAAAGCAGGGGAGATATGACGGAGAATTTTGTTGTTTAAATCTGCGATACCATTAAACGGGTCAAATAATTTGCCATTGAGATCTTGTGCAATCGCATTAATGGTTAAATCTCGACGGATTAAATCTTGTTCTAATGTGATTTCAGGAGAGAAGTCACAAATAAACCCATTATAGCCCTTACCACTTTTGCGTTCTGTACGAGCTAATGCGTATTCTTCATTAGTTTTGGGGTGTAAAAAAACAGGAAAATCATTTCCTACTTGTTGAAAACCTTGCTCTAATAGGCGTTCAGGTGTTTCACCCACCACAAGCCAATCACGATCTTTAACAGAGAGGTTTAATAATTGATCACGGACTGCACCGCCGACAAGGTAAATTTGCATAGATAATATACGTAGAAACAAGGTATACCTTGTTTATTAAAATAAAAATAACATAAGACAGGGCATACCCTGTCTCTACGGTATTCGAATGATTATTCAACAGTGACTGATGTAATCACCACTTCTTCTTTTGGTACATCTTGGTGGAAACCACGATTACCTGTTTTCACACCCTTGATTTTATCCACAACATCCATACCTTCAACCACTTCAGCAAATACGGCATAGCCCCAGCCTTGCATTGTTTCCGACTTATGATCTAAGAAAGTGTTATCTGCGACGTTGATAAAAAATTGTGCAGAAGCAGAGTGTGGTTCTGAAGTACGAGCCATTGCTAGCGTACCACGTTTATTACTTAAACCATTATTTGCTTCATTTTTGATGGTTGCTTTGGTTTGCTTCTCAATAAAACCACTTTCCATTCCACCACCTTGAATCATAAAGCCATCAATAACACGGTGAAAGATGGTGTTATCGTAAAATCCTTCTTTGCAATAATCTTCAAAGTTTTTAGCTGAGATAGGTGCTTTGTCAAAATTTAATTCAACTTTGATATCGCCAAAGTTTGTATGTAATATAATCATTTTGTATCCTTTTATTAAAATATATAAGCGGTATTATTCTCTCATTTTTTTGCAAAAAGTGAAAGTAATGTTACCGCTTGTGATTATCTTATCTACTTTTTAATAACTCTTCTTCTGTTTTTTCAATGGCATCTAAACATTTTTGTTTGCGAAAATCGGTTTCTTGTAATTTAATCTGCCAGTAAGTTTTATCATCCATTGTTTGAGCATCATAGCCTTGTTCAATAATCCAACTGATTTTATCATTAAGTAAACGCAATGCTTTTTTATATTCTTCTAAACGTTTTGACGGTCGCATTGCGTGAATATTTTTAGGGAAGCGGTACGATGATTGAAACTTTTTACGCATTTTTTCATTTTGATGAGTTTTATTTTTTAATCGTTCAATCCCTTTCTGTAAGGTACGATATTGTAAAATAAGCCTATCTGAATAAAATTCAGCCATATCATTTTGAGTGAGTTTAGAGAGTATTTGAGCCGTTTGTTCAATCTCGTTTACAAATTGTTGGACAGTTTGAGTTTGTTGTGAAAAACAACGAGTATAGATCGTTATAGATTGTGCCAAGTAAGGCTCAAATATTGCTAACTCGTGATGAATTGAATTGTTGAATGTCATAGTTTTAATATATCGCTAAAAAATGGTAAATTTTAAGCAAAATCTTACTGCTTATACTCTTAATTTACAATTGTTACTTTAATAAAAGCGATTTACAATAAATGTCTTATTTATACCAGATTTTTAATATTCTCTGAGTAGCCAACCACTAATAAATGCAAAATATTCCCGAAACCACGCATTAAAACGAATAGATAAAGGGGTAGTGCTTGCTACTGTAATAACATTATTATAGCCTTGTTTTTGGGCAATAGCTTTTGCTCGAATAGTATGGAAATCATTAGTTACAATAGCAATTTTATCTGTATTTGGACTAATCCCTTTGTTTATTAAAATCGGCTGGCTAAATAATAAATTTTCCTCAGTACTTTGGCTTTTGTTTTCTTGATTAATCACTTTTATGGGAATACGATGCTGTTCCTGTAGGTATTTTGCCATAACGTATGCTTCACTCACATCACGTCCAAAATCAACACCTCCTGCTGTAATAATTGTAGGCAAAGTAGGTTGTTGATGAATAATTTGCACAGCCTTATCTAATCGACTAGCAAGGGTTGGAGTTGGTTTATCACCGTTTACACCTGCACCTAAAATGATCACTGCTTGTATCTTTGTTGCAGGAGGTTGTGAGTTAATTTGTTTCACAAGGGCGAGTACAAAAATCACGAAACTAATCAACCAAATAATAAACAAGCTCCACAGTAGATCCCACACTCTTTTTTGCCATTTATTTTGAGCAATAAAATCCTGAATTCTTTTCCAAAAAATAGCATGAGCAACAAAAATCACGCCAATTAAAAAAGGAACAACTGTGCCAAAATTGAATTTTAGAAATAAAAATAATATAGAGCAGTCAATTATCAGTATCATACCGATAATGAGTAAAATGATACGTCCAGTTTTAAGAAATAAACTCATTATATTTTATAAATTTGTGGGATTATTTTAATGAGTATTCAGTATAACAAACAAATAAATAGGTAGGAAGGGATATTATTAACCCTTTTTAAACTCAAAAACAGGGTAATGCCCCCTCCCTAGCCCTCCCCCGCAAGCGGAGGAGGGAAATTTGTTGGTAAAAGTCCCACCCTCGCAAGTGAAGGAGGTTCGCTGGTAAAAATCCCACCCTCGCAAGTGAAGGAGGTTCGCTGGTAAAAATCCCACCCTCGCAAGTGAAGGAGGTTCGCTGATAAAAGTCCCACCCTCGCAAGTGAAGGAGGTTCGCTGGTAAAAATCCCACCCTCGCAAGTGAAGGAGGTTCGCTGGTAAAAATCCCACCCTCGCAAGTGAAGGAGGTTCCGCTGGTAAAAATCCCTCCCTCCGCTTGCGGGGGGAGGTTAGGAGGGGGGTAAAAAACTAACCTTGTGTCGCTTGAATTGCAGTTAATGCGATTGTATAAACAATATCATCAACTAATGCACCACGAGATAAGTCGTTCACTGGTTTACGCATACCTTGTAACATTGGACCGATCGAAACAAGATCTGCAGAGCGTTGTACCGCTTTGTAAGTTGTATTACCTGTATTTAAGTCAGGGAATACAAATACCGTAGCTTTACCTGCAACTGGAGAGTTTGGTGCTTTAGAGCGAGCCACATCTTCCATAACGGCAGCATCATATTGTAAAGGTCCATCAATAATTAAATCAGGACGTTTTTCTTGTGCGATACGTGTTGCTTCTTTTACTTTTTCAACATCTGCACCAGACCCTGATGTCCCTGTTGAGTAAGAGATCATCGCAACACGGGGTTCAACACCGAATGCTTTTGCTGATTCCGCAGATTGAATAGCAATTTCGGCTAATTGTTCTGCATTTGGATCTGGGTTTACTGCACAGTCACCATAAACCAGTACTTGATCTGGCAATAGCATAAAGAAGATTGAAGAAACAATTGAGCTACCTGGTGCAGTTTTGATAATTTGCATAGGTGGACGGATTGTATTTGCTGTGGTGTGTACAGCACCGGATACTAAGCCATCTACTTCTTCTGCTTCTAACATCATTGTACCAAGAACAACATTATCTAATAATTGCTCACGAGCAACAACTTCAGTCATTCCTTTGTTTTTACGCAGTTCAACTAAACGATCAACATAGTTGTCACGGATAGTCGCAGGATCAATAATCGTTACACCTTTACCAAGTTGAACCCCTTGAGCTTCAGCGACTCGTTGTACATCTGCAGCTGGTGCTAATAAAATACAGTCTGCAATACCACGTTCAGCACATAGTGCTGCTGCTTTTACAGTACGAGGTTCATCACCTTCTGGTAGTACAATACGTTTTTTAGCTGCACGAGCAAATTCAGTTAATTGATAACGGAATGCGGCAGGGGAAAGATGTCTAGTACGTGCTGTATCGTTAGTAATCTGAGTAATAAACTCACTAGAAAGTTGTTCTGATACATATTGTTTGATGTTTTCAATACGCACTTTATCATCAATAGGAACTTCTAAACTGAAACTTTGTAAACTAAGGGCTGTTTGCCACGTATTTCCTTCGATACGGAAAATAGGCACACCTTTTTCAAAAGCTTGTTGACACAGATTTCTTACACCTAAATCTAATTTGTATCCACCTGTAAGTAGAATTGCACCAATTTCGATACCGTTCATAATAGAAAGTGCGGCGGCAATAATCACATCAGGACGATCGGCAGAAGTCACTAATAATGACCCCGCTTTCATATGTTCGATCATATTTGGTAAGCTTCTTGCACAGAAAGTAACACCACGAATACGACGAGTATGTAATTCACCCTCTTGAATAATGGTTGCACTTAAGTGTTTTGCAATATCAATAGCACGTGTTTCAATTAATTTAGGTTTCCACTCTACACAAGCGAGTAGTTTCACTTGGCTTTTTGTAAATAAACGATGTAATTCTTTTACATTTATATTACGATTTAAATGTTGGAATGAATCAAAAATTTCTGTTAAATCAGGACGAGTTCGACCCGTTTCATCAACAGGGGCATTAAACTTATTAATAATTACCCCTAATAAATTAGGATTATTACGTCCACCAAACTCAGAGGCAGCGACATCAATACGTTCTTTTAATTGTTCTGGTGTATCTGTTCCTGGAGCAGCAACCAAAATAATTTCAGCATCTAAAGTTTGTGCAATCTCATAATTGATATGATTTGCATAAGCACTTCTACGTGTAGGAATGACCCCTTCAACCACAATAATTTCGTTATCTTTAGCAATTTTTTGATGATGTTCAACAATTTTTTCTAATAACACATCGGTTTGGTTTTCACCAATTAATGTTTCTGCATCACTTAACATTATTGAAGCACCCACCTCAACGGTTTGTGATGTTCTGATGATGCTTGTTGAACGATCTAATTCGTCATTTCCATTTGATGGTTGAGAAATAGGTTTTAAAAAACCCACTTTAGCCCCTTTTTGTTCAAGAGAATGAACAAATCCTAAACTCACACTGGTTAAACCCACTCCAGCAGTCGTTGGAATAAGGATAATAGTTCTAGACATTGTATAGTTCCTATGGTCAATAAAAAGAAAAAACCTACTTCTAGGTAGGTTTTAATAATTAAATTATGCGGTTAGTTTAGCCGTATCTCTTGCAATCACAAGTTCTTCATTTGTTGGAAGAACAATAGATACTGGAGTACCTTCTTTTGTGATGATACCAGCTTTACCAAAACGTGCTGCTAGGTTTTTCTCTTCATCTATTTGATAACCAAATAGTTTCAAATGATTTAAGGTTAATTCACGAACTAATGAAGAGTTTTCACCAATTCCACCTGTAAAGACAATTGCATCTAAACGATCACCAATTACCGCCATATAAGAACCAATATATTTCGCTAGTTTATAACAAAATACATCTAATGCACGTTTGGCTGGTGCTTCTTTATCATAATTATCTTCTGCGTAACGACAATCACTAGTAACTTCAGTTAAACCTAATAATCCAGATTTTTTGGTTAATGTTTCATCAATCTCTGCCATACTCATACCTAAAGTATTGTACATATAGAAAAGAATAGCAGGATCTAAATCACCACTACGGGTACCCATCACTAAACCTTCTAAAGGTGTTAAGCCCATTGATGTGTCAATACATTTACCATCACGAACAACGGCAACAGATGCCCCATTACCTAAATGGCAAGTAATTACATTAATTTTGTCTTCAGCAATATTTAATGTTTTTGCTGCTTCACGGCTCACAAAATAGTGGCTTGTACCGTGAGCACCGTAACGACGAACACCATTTTCTTTATACATTGCATAAGGAATAGCATATAAATAAGCTTCTTCTGGCATTGTTTGGTGGAATGCTGTATCAAAAACAGCAACGTTACGTTCTTTTAATTCAGGGAAAATTCTAAATGCTTCTTTAATTCCAATTAAATGAGCAGGGTTGTGAAGAGGCGCAAATTCAACCGCATCTTCAATACCTTTGATAACTTCATCGGTGATAACGGCAGACTCAGTGAATTTTTCTCCACCGTGAACAATACGATGACCGATCGCTGCAATACTCTGTTTTAATTCATCGGTTAAAATATTTTTTGCAAGGAAATCCAACGCTTGTGTGTGTGCAGCACCTGCACCTAAATCAGCACTTCCTTTTTCACCATTTAACTTCCATTTAATGCGAGCATCTTCAAGATGAAACGCTTCAGCAAGACCTGATAAGGTTTCATCACCCGTAACAGGATCAAGTACTGCAAATTTTAAAGATGAACTACCGCAGTTAAGGATAAGAATTAAATTTTTATTAGACATAAAATAGACCTATTTTAATTATTTATAAGTGGATAAAATTACACAATAAAATGTGCATTAGAAATTCTTGCATAGGATACACTTTTTAGCAGTTAAAATAAATTGTTATATCTTGATTATTATCAAAATTTTCAAAAAAAGTTTATTTTTTAAAATAAAGTTGAGTGTTACTATTTTAATGATGAATAGATCATAGCGGTAACTTGTATTAAAAAATTTGCAAATTTTTCGTATAATGTCACCGCTTGTTTTTATAATATATTGTTTTATAAGAATTAATTTAACATTATTCCTTTCAGATATTGGTAGATTTCACGAAAATTCTTTGGTGGTTTATTATTTTCTCTTTCTTTTAGAACTCCACGAATCAAGCTACGTAATTTTTGACGATCTAGCGTAGGGTAGTCCGTCATTAAATGATTAATTGCGGCATCACCCTGTTCGATTAATTGTTCACGGATAATTTCAATTTTGTGTAATATTGCTTGCTGTTGTTTATGGGTATTATTCAGTTTGTCTAGGGCGTCTTGAATGGGTTCAATATCACATTGACGCAACAGTTTTCCAATATATTGAATTTGACGGCGACGAGCCTCCATTTTTAAACGTTGTGCTAATGTAATCGCCTCTTTTAATTTTTCACTAAGAGGTACAGTATCTAGTTTAGGGATTGATAATTCAACTAGTTCAGCGCCCAATTTTTTTAAATCTTCCGCATCTCGTTTTATCTCACTTTTACTGACCCAGATGATCTCTTCTTCATCATCTGTCCAATCTATTTCATTATGCTTTTTCTTAGCCATATTCATTCTCTATATCTGTTAAATAGAGATAGTGTAACAAAATTTGCAAAAAATAGGGAAAATTGTACTACTTATTTTTATAATACCACTTCACTTTTATAGTAATTATGTAACTAAAGGGAGTTTTATTGCTTGGTTAATAAGACTTCGAATAATTGTGTCTAACTTTTTAAAGAATACGCCATAAAATAAAACTTGTTTTTGTGTTACTTAAGGGTTACACTTTTATCAAATCTACCAAAACAAACTTTAGAAATGAAAAAAATCAGTGTTAGAACCACTCCTATTTTTGATAAGTGGCTAGATAGCTTAAAAGATTTTAGAGCAGTAGCAAGAATATCAGCACGAATTGATCGTTTAAAAATAGGTAATTTAGGTGATCATAAATCAGTTGGTAGTGGTATATTTGAATTACGTATTCCTGAAGGAAAAGGCTACAGGGTATATTTTAAAAATTATAATGGTGTATTAGTTATCTTACTATGTGGTGGAGATAAAACAACGCAATCTAAAGACATTAAACAGGCAAATAAAATAGCGAAAGAATTAGGAGTTTAAAGATGAAGCTTGATGATTTAAAAGAATTTGATGCATCTAAATATTTAGTGGATGAAGAATCTATTGCAATTTATGTAAATGAAATGCTTGAAAGTGGTGATTTAAAAGCGTTACCACTTGCATTAGGGACTGTTTCAAAAGCACGTAATATGAGTGAACTCGCTCGTAAAACAGGGATTAGTCGTAAAGGGTTATATCAAGCATTATCAGAAGATGGCAACCCTAGTTTTGATACCGTTTTAAAAGTAATGCAAGCGTTAAATTTGACTTTTGAAATTAAACAAAAACAAGTTATATAAAGATTAGGAAAAATAATGGCACTAAATAAAAAAGAAGAATTACAACAACAAAAAGAAACATTACAACAAGCGGTTAGTTTTGCATTAAATATTGTAAAAAAAGCAGGGGCAGAGGCAGAAGTTGCCGTTACTAAAGTTACAGGATTATCAATTTCTACTCGTTTAGAACAAACAGAAAATATCGAATTTAACAACGATGGGTCACTTGGAATTTCGGTTTATCTGGGCAAACGAAAAGGCAATGCATCCACCTCAGATCTACAACCAAAATCCATTCAACAAGCGGTGGAATCTGCGTTGGCTATTGCAAAATATACCTCAGAAGATGAATGTGCAGGTTTAGCAGATAAAGAATTATTAGCCTTTGATCCCCCTGATTTAGATTTATATCATCAAGCAGATATCAATGTCGATCAAGCTATTGAAATGGCAATTCAAGCTGAACATAGTGCGTTAAATTTTGATAAACGAATTGTAAACAGTGAAGGAGCCAGCTTTAATTCACACAGTGGTGTGAGAATGTATGGTAATACACACGGAATGTTGCAAGGTTATCTTTCAAGCCGCTATTCACTTTCTACCAGTGTGATTGCAGCTTATAATGATCAATTAGAGCGTGATTATGCTTATACGATTTCACGTGAATTTAATCAGTTACAATCACCAAAATGGGTAGGTGAACAGTCAGCAATGAGAGCGGTAAAACGTTTAAATCCTCAAAAATTAAGCACCAGAGAAGTCCCTGTGATTTTTGCCAATGAAGTGGCAACGGGTTTAATTAGTCATTTAGCAACGGCGATCAGTGGCGGTACGTTATATCGTAAAGCGAGCTTTATGCAAGATAAACTCGGTGAACAAATCTTACCGAATTGGTTTGAAATTTCAGAACACCCACATTTATTACGCCAATTAGCTTCATCACCATTTGATAGCGAAGGGGTACGCACCCAAGATCGAGAAATTATTAAAGCAGGTATTTTAGAAACCTACCTTGTTACCAGTTATAGTGGACGTAAATTAGGGCTAAAATCCACAGGACACGCAGGTGGCATTCATAACTGGATCGTGAAATCAAATCGAACAGGCGGATTAAAAACTTTACTCAAAGAAATGGGAACGGGTTTACTTGTAACGGAAATGATGGGCAGTGCCATTAACGGGGTAACAGGGGAATATTCTCGTGGTGCATCAGGTTTTTGGGTAGAAAATGGCGAAATTCAATATCCAGTTGCAGAAATTACCATTGCGGGTAGATTACAAGATATGTATCAAAATTTAGTTGCTGTGAGTGATGATGTGGAGTTGCGATCAAATATTCAAACAGGGGCAATTTTATTGGAGAGTTTGAAAATTTCAGGGGAGTAGGCGGTAAGATCTTTATCACTTTTTACAAAAATATTACTCCCTTAAATAAAAAATTACTTGGTAAATTATAATGAATATAAGAGAAAAAATAAGAGATTATATAGACAAATATGCTGACCTAAAAATACAAAAACGAGCTGAAAATATTTTATTGCACTTTTCAGGTAAGAAAAATGGGAGCTATATTTTTACTTATAAAGGAACTAAGCGAGAACCTTATCATATTGATATTGAGTTTATAAAAAGGGCAATTTTTACAAATTGTACTTGCCCTTATAACTTTGGTGGCTTATGTAAGCACGAGGTTGCAGCACTTAATTATATTAGTGATTTTTTAATTGATGAGAACAATAATTTAATGGAGGAAGATGATAAAGTCGAGTGTGATCTTCCTGATGACGTGATAAAAAAATTTCAGCAAGGAGAAATTCAACTTGTTGATCATCTTCTCTCAGAAGATATGCTATTGAAGTTACGAGACATCTATCCGAGTTATTTTTCTTTTGATGATGTGAGATTAAAAAAAGTAACAGAAAGCGAGGTTGAAGGGATTGTTTGTAATAATATTCATATATTATGTCAATATGATATCAATACGCAAATATTACGTTTTGAAATGAAAAATACAGAGAAAGAATACTTTGATTTCGTTATTCTGACTTTATTAAAAATCATTTGTAATTTAGGTAAAGATTTTTTTGATCCAGATTACAAACAGAAACTTATTCAGGGGTATTTTCAAGAAAATAGTATTGATTATAAATATGAAAGTTATTTTGATATTAAAGTTATAAATGAAAAAGCCACTTTAGTGAGTAAAATTCCTAATTTTTATGTAAAAACTGATGCATTACAAAAAGGGTTATTATTAAGTGAAAATGATGAAATCGCCCTTGATCTTTTACCTGAAAAAATGCATAGCCCTGAAACTTCGGGCTTTGGATTTTGTATTAAACAAAGTTGGCACAGTGCTTCAAAATTTGATTTTGTATTATTTCACGGTAAATTTAAGAAAAACACGCGTGAGATTTCAAGTGCATTAAAACCTATTTATGACCATAATTTTCTTGATTATTTCAATGCTCGTGAAGAACAAGAGCAGCAGATGTTGGTGCAGGCTTTTGCATTAGTGAGTGAATTAGAAGAGTTTAGGATTAGAGCTGATCAACTTAGTTCATTATCAGAAATTTATGTGAAATTTAAGCATTTTATTGATAATCATAAAGACAGTTATCCATTTTTTATAAAACCTGATCGTGATACTAATTTTGCTCGTAAAAATATTGAATCTGTAATATTTTCTGATAGTTCAGCGAAACTTTTCTTTAAGGTTAAAAAAACAAAACAGCGTATTAGTGTCATTCCTAAAATCTGTATAGATGATAAAGAGTATAAAATTAATGATAGTGAACTCTTCATTACGTCTTTTTTCTGTATTAAAAATGGGAAAACCCTTCATTTCTTTGATTCTCCGAAAGATTTTGTCTATTTAAAAAAATTTAATTTTAAATCAGAAATTAACTTTCCAAGTTTAGAGCAAGAGGCTATTTTAACGAATGTAATACACCCATTAAGCAAGCACTTTGATGTAGTACATAATCTTGTTACGCCTAAACCTTTACCTTCTGATCTGATATTACATAAAGAAATTTATATTTCTGATTTTCAAGAATTGTATATTGTCTTTAAGTTAGGGGTTCGTTATGGGGATTGTTTTGTAACAGTTGATAGTAATGAAGCTATTTTTGATGAGAAAACACAACAGTGGCTTCAAAGAGATAAAGTGTTTGAAGAAGCGTTTAGTGATTATTTTCAAAGTCTGCACCCTGATTTTGCTCATCAACAAGGGAAGTTTTACTTATCACCTTATAAATTACTTGAAGATGAATGGCTAATTAAAATATCTCAAAAACTACAACAGCATAATATTGAATTATTTGGTGTTAAGGATCTTAAATCTTTTAATTATAGTTTGCATACTCCGACAATTAAGTTGGCAGTAGATTCAGAAATAGACTGGTTCGATCTTAAAATTCAAGTCTCATTTGGTAAAGAAAAAGTTGCATTAAAAGACATTAAACAAGCGGTATTAAATAAACAAAAATTTGTTCGTTTAAAAGACGGTAGTATGGGAATTTTACCTGAAAAATGGCTTAGAAAAATTGCAAATTATTTTAAAGTAGGAAAAGTTGGGGAGAATGGTATTCAAATTTCTCATTACCAGTTTAATCTGTTAGATGAATTGTATGAGCAATTAGAAAAGAAACCTGAATTTTTAAAAGAGCTGTATCGTAAAAAACAGAGTTTGGAACAGTTGCATAATAAAGCTGTTGAGAATATTGCGATACCAAAAGGCTTGCAAGCACAGTTACGCCCTTATCAACAAGAAGGTTTTAATTGGCTTGTATTTTTACATAATAATCATTTAGGCGGTTGCTTAGCAGATGATATGGGACTTGGAAAAACATTGCAAACCATTGCTTTACTCCTATATCTTAAAGAAAATAGTAAGATTTCAATTAGCTCACCACATTTAATTGTTGCACCAACTTCACTTATTTTTAACTGGCAAAAAGAGATAGAAAAATTTGCACCTAATCTGAAAGTGCTTATTTATACAGGTATGTCACGTCACGATAAATATTCTTTGATGAATGAAGTAGATGTTGTGATTACGACTTATGGCACGGTTGTTAATGATATTGAAAATTTACAACAACAGAAATTTAGTTATATTATTGCTGATGAAAGTCAAGCGATGAAAAATCCAAATTCTAAGCGATACAAAGCAATGCGATTACTTGAAGCGAATAATCGTCTAGCTTTAACGGGAACACCGATAGAAAATAATACTTTTGATCTTTATGCTCAAATGAATTTTATCAACTCAGGTATGCTCGGTAGTATGAAGCATTTTAAAACAACATTTTCTGATGCAATAGACAAAGAGAAAGATGTTGAAGCTGCAACATTGTTGCACAAAATGGTTTATCCGTTTTTATTAAGACGTACAAAATCACAGGTTGCTCAGGATTTACCGCCAAAAACAGAAAATATTATATTTTGCGAAATGGAGCGAGAGCAACGTCAAGTTTATGATGCTTTCAAAGAGAAATATCGTACTGAACTTTTAAATAAAATGGAGCAAGAAGGGGAGCAAAGTACGCAATTACACATATTGCAAGGCTTAACTAAATTACGCCAAATTTGTAATGCCCCACAATTATTAGATGATGGAGAGGGCTCCTATACCAAAGCATCAATTAAGTTAGACATATTATTAGAATATGTGTTAGAAATTATGACACAAGGAAGTAAGATCTTAATTTTTTCACAATTTACATCAATGCTCTCATTAGTAAAAGCACGTTTAGAAAGTGAAGGGATTGTTTTTGAATATTTAGATGGACAAACAATGGATCGTCAAAAACGCGTCTCAAACTTCCAAGAGAATGATGAAGTAAAAGTCTTTTTAATTAGCTTAAAAGCAGGTGGAACAGGGCTAAATTTAACCAAAGCAGAATATGTATTTTTACTTGATCCTTGGTGGAATCCTGCCGTAGAAAATCAAGCGATAGATCGCTGTTATCGTATCGGTCAAGATAAACACGTTATTGCATACCGAATGATTTGTAAGGATACGATAGAAGAAAAAATTATGGCATTACAATCTGATAAGAAGCGGGTATCAGAGAGTATTATTCAGGTTGATAAAGATACCAAATCATTTGATAAGGCACAGGTAAAAGCCTTGTTTAGTTAATATATTTTACTAGCGGTAATATTTTTATCACTTTTTGCAAAAAAGGAAATAATTTGAAATACAAAGGTTTTTTGTTAGATATTGATGACACCATTTACGATTATACTTCTGCGAATAAAATTGCCTTAGATAATGTGGTGCAGTTTTGTAAAACTGAGTTCAACCTTGATGAAAATGTGGTGAGAAATGCGTATATGCAAGCTCGCAACAAAACGCATTTTATTTTGCAAGGCACAGGATCTTCTCATAATCGCTTGCTTTATATTCAAAAAATGCTGGAAGATTTGGGTATCAATCCACTGCGTTATGGATTACAAATCTATAATATTTACTGGGATACATTCCTAGTAAATATGCAGATTTTTCCTTTTGTAGACGAATTTTTTGATAAATTTGGGGAGCAGGTTTGCTTTGTTACCGATTTAACCAGCCATATTCAGTTTAGAAAAATTCAGCAATTAGGTTTGGCGGATAAGGTGAAACATATTGTAACCAGTGAAGCAACAGGACACGAAAAGCCACACCCTTTTATGTTTTTACAGGGATTACAAAAACTCAGTTTACCGATAGAGCAAGTTTGTATGATAGGGGATAGCGTTGAGAAAGACATTTTAGGGGCGAGAAATATCGGGCTTGACGCTTTTTGGTTAAACTTAGCAAATAAAAAAAGCGAGTATAACGATAAAGGAATTATCGAAATACACACTTTTTCAGATCTTAAAAATTATCTTTAAATACATAGGTGTGGAAACGTATTTTTGTTAAAATTTAATATGATTTAACTGCTTCAAACACTATCATACTTGGTTCAATTAACCGCTCTTGATTTGTTCTATGGCGATAGTTTGATAATGTTTTGTAGATTTCAATTCTTGCTCGGTTTAGTCCGCCTAATGGCTTATGTGCTTTGACGGCATTTGCTGGTGAAAAAGAAAGTTGTTCAGCAAGTGCAAAGCGTTCAGGTGTATTCATTGTTTGCTGTGGAATAGTTAAGATTGCCACTTTAATAAAAGGACTTTTCCATTGCACGCTAGCATCTTCTATCGGAGTTTGCTTTTCATCAATAAATTTTTGCACATAAAAATCAAAGGTTGTACTCCAATAAGAAATATCCAGTGGGCTAGTGTGATTCTTCACGCCATTTGCTATTACAGATAGCTGATTTTCATTGTACCGTATTTACCGATTACTTAAAAATCGATAAACCACCCACGCCCAACCAATAAACACAAACTGAATAGGTACACGGATTAGTGCTAGTTTATGCGTACCGATAGCAGGATCTTCCATAAATACATCACTGATATGTATCGGTAAAAACACCCAAAACATCATAAATATTGCCAATGCTGACCAAGTGGCAATGGTTTTACCATAAGGGCGAATATGATTAAACCTAGCCGCCAATAATACGCCTAAAATTATTTCAATTACCGCTGAAAAATAGACAAAAAATTCTGTAAATGGTAAAAATCGTGGTACAAAGGGCATATAAAAATCCACTTTGAGAAAGTGCTGAATACCTGCGTTTATCATAAAGATAACAAGTAAGTAGTGGAGGAAAATTAGGGCATATTGTTTTAGTTTTTGCATTTTTTTATTTACCTTGTTAGTGTTATTGTATGAATGTTTTTAAAGTAACGTAAATATTCATAATGTTCAATATAATTTCCATTATTTTTAACTATTATAGTAATAGAGATATTTATCAATCTTAAATAAAGGAATAATTGTTCTCATCCTTAATGATTAATTATTCAAACGAAAGTAGGCAATATTAGAACATATAGCTCATTTTTTTAAGAAAAACACGATCTTATCCTGATATTTTTATTGTATTTTTTAAAAAGCCTTGCTATCTTAAAATAATAATTATAGACCATAGGAAGAAAAATGCTTTTTTCCTATGGTTTTTCAGATATTTTAACTTTAGGTATATTTAATGGCAAAATCATTAGTAATTGTGGAGTCTCCAGCAAAAGCCAAAACAATCAATAAATATTTAGGCAAGGACTATGTGGTGAAATCAAGTGTAGGACATATTCGTGATTTACCCACCACTGGCAGTAGCTCTGGTGAAAAAGTAAAAGCGATTTCAACGAAAGGAATGACCGCCGAGCAGAAAGCAAAAATTAAAGCAGAAAAAGACCGTAAAGCATTAGTCAAACGAATGGGGATTGACCCTTATCACGATTGGGAACCGAATTATCAGGTTTTACCCGGTAAAGAAAAGGTCGTTTCAGATTTACAAGCCCAAGCCAAAAAAGCCGATCATATCTATCTCGCAACCGATTTGGATAGAGAGGGAGAAGCGATAGCGTGGCATCTACGTGAAGTGATCGGAGGAGATGATAGTCGCTTTAGTCGAGTGGTGTTTAATGAAATTACACGTAATGCTATTCAGAAAGCCTTTGAGACCCCTAAACATTTAAATATGGATCGTGTCTATGCACAACAAACAAGACGTTTCTTAGACCGTGTGGTGGGCTTTATGGTATCTCCATTACTATGGAAAAAAGTTGCTAGAGGTTTATCGGCTGGACGAGTGCAATCTGTTGCCGTGAAACTGTTAGTTGAGCGTGAACGTGAAATCAAAGCTTTTTTACCCGAAGAATTTTGGGAAGTGGCTACACAAAACACCGCAAAAAATGGGGCAATCACTTTAGATTTAACCCATTTTAAAGGTAAAAAATGGTCAGCGAAGAATAAACAAGAAGCAGAGCAAACGGTTAAAGCATTACAATCTAGTGCTTTTGTAGTCAGTAAAGTGGATAAAAAGCCGACTTCATCAAAAGCAAAACCGCCTTTTATTACTTCAACCTTACAACAAAGTGCCAGCACACGTTTAGGTTTTGGGGTAAAGAAAACAATGATGTTAGCTCAGCGTTTATATGAAGCAGGGTATATCACCTATATGCGTACCGACTCTACGAGTTTAAGTCAAGATGCGTTAACGATGGCTCGTGGTTATATTGAAAGTAAATTTGGTGCGGATTATTTGCCTGAAAAACCAAATATTTATTCCAGTAAAGGCAATGCTCAAGAGGCTCACGAAGCGATACGTCCGTCAAATGTGGCAACAAAATCCAGTGACTTAGTAGCAATAGATAAAGATGCAGTACGTTTATATGAGTTAATTTGGCGACAATTTTTAGCCTGTCAAATGACAGCAGCAAAATATGACTCTACAAGCTTAACCATTACTGCAGGGGAGTATGAACTAAAAGCCAAAGGACGAGTATTACGTTTTGATGGTTGGACAAAAGTACAACCTTTATTAGGGAAATCAGCGGAAGATCAAGTTTTACCCGAATTAACCCTAAATGAAGTATTAACTTTAAACAAAATCATACCAACACAACATTTTACCAAACCGCCTGCACGTTTTAGTGAAGCAGCGTTAGTAAAAGAATTAGAGAAAAAAGAGATTGGTCGTCCTTCAACTTACGCAGCGATTATTTCAACCATTCAAGATCGTGGTTATGTTAGATTAGAAAACCGCCGTTTTTATGCAGAGAAAATGGGCGAAATCGTGATTGATCGTCTTGATGAATCCTTTAGTGAACTGATGAGTTATGATTTTACGGCAAATATGGAAGATGCCCTTGATCAAATTGCCTCAGGAAATAGCAATTGGAAGCAGGAATTAGACCGTTTCTTTAAAGATTTTTCAGAAAAACTCACTAAAGCAGAACTAGATGAATTAGAAGGCGGAATGCGTCCGAATAATATCGTCGAAATTGATGTGGCTTGCCCTGATTGTCAGCGTAATATGTCTATTCGTACCGCAAGTACAGGGGTTTTCTTAGGTTGTACAGGTTATGCATTGCCACCAAAAGAGCGTTGTAAAAAAACAATCAATTTAATTCCAGAAGCGGAATTATTGAACGTATTAGATGAAGATTCAGAAACTAACGCATTATTACATCGTAAACGTTGCCCAAAATGTGATACAGCAATGGATAGCTACTTAGTGGATCCTGAACGTAAATTACATATTTGTGGTAATAATCCAAATTGTGATGGTTATCTGATTGAGCAGGGTAGTTTTAAAATTAAGGGTTATGACGGTCCTATTGTTGAGTGTGATAAGTGTGAAGCTGAAATGCACCTAAAATTAGGGCGTTTTGGTAAATATATGGCGTGTACCAAATGTGAAAATACCCGTAAAATTCTTAAAAATGGTGAAGTGGCGCCTCCTCGTGAAGAACCAACCCATTTCCCAGAATTAAAATGTGAAAAATCGGATGCGTATTTTGTACTGCGTGATGGGGCGAGTGGTGTATTTATGTCGGCACATAATTTCCCTAAATCTCGTGAAAGTCGCTCACCAAAGGTGGCAGAATTAGCACAGTTTAAAGATCGATTACCTGAAAAATTACGTTATCTAGCAGACGCACCTCAAAAAGATCCTGAGGGTAACGAAGCCATTATTCGTTTTAGCCGTAAAGAAAAACGTCAATATGTCACTTCTGAAAAAGAGGGCAAAGCCACTAAATGGCTGGTAGACTATATTGATGGTAAGTGGGTGGAAAGAACAACTAAAGTCAAAACTACCACAAAGAGAAAGAAATAATTTACTTAATATACAAAAAGTTTCCTATATAATATTGCCTAACAATGACAGATTATTTTGAAGAGGTAACTTTACAGTCAATCAAAGTGAAAAAATAGTAGGACCTACAAATGACAAAAATTGAGAGATATAATAAGGCTGCTTCAGCACCTAAAAATAAATCAAAAGAAATTATTAATATTATGAATATTAAACAAGGAGACAAGATCCTTGAAATCGGAGTTGGTGGTGGTTATTACGCAAAGATATTTTCAGAAATAGTTGGTGAAAAAGGGAATTATTATGGTATTGACACAGACAAAACATTTATTGAAAATTTAAATGTGATTGGAAAATCATATTTGAATATTGTAGGAATAAAAATACAACCAAATGAAATACCTGATTTACAGGAAAAGATAGACTTTGTTTTTACACGAAATGTTTATCATCATTTAGAAAATAGAACTGATTATTTTAGAAAAATATCTAATATGATGACAACTAAAGGTAAGATTATAATAATTGATTATGATGAAAGTTTTTCTCTTTTTAGATTTTCGGGACATTACACTAAAAAAGCCTTGATAATTAAAGAGCTTAAAGAAGCTGGTTTTTCAGTTATACGAGATTTAAAATTATTAAATAAACAATCATTTTTGATATTTGAAAAAAATGAAAATGGGGTATAACATTTTGGTTGAGGATTATAATTTAGAAAAATATGGAGATCTTAAATGGATATTAAACAATTAGAAGCAATTCTTGGTGATGAAGAAGATATTATTTCCAGAATGGCAAATATTAGTGCATTTTTATATGAAACTGTTCCTAATATTAATTGGGTAGGATTTTATATTGTACGTGGTGATGTATTAAAAGTAGGACCTTTTCAAGGGAAAGTCGCTTGTTCTAATATTCCAAAAGGGAAAGGTGTTTGTGGTACGGCGTGGGAGCGTTTAGAAACTATCGTTGTACCTGACACTCATCAATTTGAAGGGCATATTGCTTGTGATGTAGCCTCTCGTTCTGAAGTAGTTATTCCTATCCTAGATGAAAAGGGTGAAATGGTTGCAGAGCTTGATGTTGATAGCCCATTGTTAGATCGTTTTTCGGATAAAGATGTGGAATTTTTAACCGCTTGTGTAGATCTTGTATTAAAGCGGTAAGATTTGCATAAAAATTTGCAAGTTTTTGAATAATTAGAGAAAAGTGAAATCTACTCGAAAAAATTTGTAAACAACCAATAAAATAGCGGTACGATCTTAATTAAAATTTGCAAATTCTAATTAAAATCATACCGCTTATTTATAATAAATTAGAGAACTTTTACAATCGCTTCACACAAATCATCAATATTCGCAGCCGTGATACCCGCCACATTGATACGTCCTGAACGTACAGCATAAACCGCAAATTCATCTTTAAGGCGATCAACTTGTTCTGCTGTTAAGCCACTAAAAGAGAACATACCATTTTGTTCAAGGATAAAATCAAAGTTTTGAGTGACCCCTTTTTGCTTTAATCGAGCAACAAATTGATGACGCATTTCTTTAATACGTTCACGCATTTCTGTGAGTTCAGTAATCCAACTCGCTTTTAATTCACTGTCGGCTAATACCGTTGAAACAGTGCTTGCTCCGTGTGAAGCTGGGTTAGAGTAGAGCACTCGAATAATCTGTTTGATCTGACTAAGTGCATTGTTTGCAATGGTTTCATTTTCCGCAACTAAAGTGAATGCCCCTACACGCTCTTTATATAAACCAAAGTTTTTAGAATATGAACTGGCAACCAGTAATTCATTATGGTTTTTCGCAAAAGTACGTAACGCATAGGCATCTTCTTCTAAGCCATTTGCAAAACCTTGATAAGCAAAGTCAAAGAGTGGTAGCCATTTTTTCTCTTGTGACATTTTGGCTAAAGCATCCCATTGTTCGGGGGTTGGGTCAATACCTGTTGGGTTATGACAACAACCGTGAAATAACACCACATCACCAGCATTTGCTTGGTCTAAATCAGCAATTAAATTATCCCAGTCTAGTCCTTTAGTCTCTTCATTGTAATAACGATAATGTTTAATATTAAGCCCAACATTACTAAAAATGGCATTGTGATTTGGCCAAGTTGGGGCAGAGATCCAAATATTTTGTGCAGAAGTTTGTGATTTAATAAACTCACCCGCAACACGTAATGCACCTGTACCCCCCAACGTTTGAGCTGTTTTTGCTCGTTTTTGCGTAATCACTTCTGCATTTTCACCAAAGAGCAATTGTTGAGTATAAGCGTTATATTCTGCTACTCCGTCGATAGGTAAATAATTTTTATTGTTTTCAGTTTCAAATAAACGACGCTCAGCCTCTTTTACCGCTTTAATAATCGGCGTTTTTCCTTCAGCATTGGCATAAACGCCAATACCTAAATTAATTTTATTAGTACGAGTTTCTGTTTTAAAAGCTTCGCCCAACCCTAAAATAGGATCAGCAGGTGCGACTTGGATATGTTTAAACATAGTTTTTCCTTTTAATATTGTGTTGCAAAACCACGATTATACGAGGATTTTTTTAAATTGATAAGAGCAAGCGGGTAGATTTGTGAAGTTTTTTGCAAAAATGCAGAATAACCACACAAGTTTAACTATTGATTTTGAGAAATTAATAATGGTTATGTGGATACTATTAAGAAAAGCAAACATAAAAATGGTAAATTTTAAACTGAATGTCACCGCTATATTTTATCAATTTAATCTATAACTCATTGATATATAAAATATACCGTAGAGACAGGAATGCCCTGTTTATCTATATAAAATATTAAATTTGCAAATTTTAATTCGCATCATACCTCTATTTACCCATCACACTTTTGTTTATTTTTTAAACAAACCGCCGCCATTACTACGATTTCACTTGCGTTTTTTTTTTTTTTTTTTACAATCGGAAGGTTTACACATATTTTTTAACAAAATATTTACGGGCAGTAAAAGGATTTTACATCCCCTCAAAAAATCCTAAGGAAAGGTTATCAACTTAAAAGAAGGTATCTTTTTATGAACAACATCTACAAAATCGTGTTTAATCAAACAACACAAACATACACCGCCGTCAGCGAATTAGCCAAAGGCGCTAAAAAATCACAAACACAGTCTTCTGTCTTCCGTCCTCTGTCTTCAGAACAGCAAGCGGGTACATTCTTACCCAAATTTGCAAAAATTGCCTTAGCAATCTCAATGATATTAGGTTTTAGCTCTTCAGCAATGGCAGTGGTTTCTGATGCAGAATTTAATGCATTAAAAGCAAGACTTGATAAGTTGGAAACCGCTAATGGTACAGTAGCTTCTAATGGTGTTACCATAGGCGGACGTAATGGTCACGTATTAGGTCAAGATTCAATCATTGTAGGTGGTGGTGATGGCAGTGGAATTGATGCATCTGGCAGAAACAAAGTCACATCAACAAACTCAGCTATATTAGGTGGAGCAGGAAATACGGTTGAAGGTTACAACTCAGCAGTAGTAGCTGGTTATGACAATATAGTCAAAGGTGCAAGAGCAGTGGCTATGGGTCATAGGTCAGTGGTATCAGGCGATGAAGCTTTTGCAATAGGAGATAGAGTAATTGCTTCAGGTATGCATTCAATGGCAACAGGATATAGAACAGAAGCAACAACTGCTTCTGCAAGAGCAATGGGGGTGAGAACCGAAGCAAAAGGTTATGGTTCTACCGCAATGGGATTAAAGTCATTAGCAGTAGGTACGGGTTCATTAGCCATAGGTGGAAAAGGAGCACCACTAAGCTCAAAAGGAGAAGGCGTATATCATTACATAAATGCTAAAGATTATGATGGAATGCTAGCAGATTATAGTGATGCATTTACCGCAGAAGATAGAGCCAAAATTGCCGCAATAACAGATGATTTTGAAAAAGCTAAATTTATGGAAACCAAAATCTATGAACACGCAGGGGCTTTAGGAGGAAGAGCTTATGCAGATGGTTCAATGGCATTAGGAACAATGACGGTTGCAGGTAAAGAAGTTAAATCTTATCAGGAAGTTGAAAATGAATTTGTAAGAGCAGAAGCGAAAAAGTTAGGATTAAGTGCAGAAGAGACTGAAAAATTATTTGACCGTGGTATGTCGATAAATGCCATTGCACAAGCACAATTAAACGCTGAAGGGAAAGAAGTTTCCTCTGAAAATGTAGAAGAAAGAATTCTGCAACTTGTTGCGAAAGTAAAACAAAACGACAAACCAAATAAAGCGCTTAGAGAGATAGAAGCGGTTGCAATGGGTTATCGTTCAAAAGCAACAGAAGATAAATCAATTGCATTAGGGTTTGATACTAATGCAGGAGGAAGACGCTCCATTGCAATAGGTACAGGAGCAATTGCTGCAGAAGATGGTTCAATAAATATATCTACCGCAGGTACTAGCACAGTGGGAGATGGAGGAACCGTCATAGGCGGACGTAATGGTCACGCATTAGGGCACGATTCAATCATTGTAGGTGGTGGTAATGGCAGTGGAATTGATGGAACTGGCAGAAACAAAGTCACAGCAGAAAACTCAGCTATATTAGGTGGAGCAGAAAATACGGTTGAAGGTTACAACTCAGCAGTAGTAGCTGGTTATGGCAATATAGTCAAAGGTGCAGGAGCAGTGGCTATGGGTAATAAGTCAGTGGTGTCAGGTGATGAAGCCTTTGCAATAGGAGATCGAGTAATTGCTTCAGGTATGCATTCAATGGCAACAGGATATAGAACAGAAGCAACAGCTGATTCTGCAAGATCAATGGGGGTGAGAACCGAAGCAAAAGGTTATGGTTCTACCACAATGGGATTTAAGTCATTAGCAGTAGGTAGGGGTTCATTAGCGACGGGGGGGGAAGAATCACCACTAAGCTCAAAAGGAGAAGGCGTATATCAGTACATAAATGCTAAAGATTATGATGGAATGCTAGCAGATTATAGTGATGCATTTACCGCAGAAGATAGAGCCAAAATTGCCGCAATAACAGATGATTTTGAAAAAGCTAAATTTATGGAAACCAAAATCTATGAACACGCAGGGGCTTTAGGAGGAAGAGCTTATGCAGATGGTTCAATGGCATTAGGAACAATGACGGTTGCAGGTAAAGAAGTTAAATCTTATCAGGAAGTTGAAAATGAATTTGTAAGAGCAGAAGCGAAAAAGTTAGGATTAAGTGCAGAAGAGACTGAAAAATTATTTGACCGTGGTATGTCGATAAATGCCATTGCACAAGCACAATTAAACGCTGAAGGGAAAGAAGTTTCCTCTGAAAATGTAGAAGAAAGAGTTCTGCAACTTGTTGCTAAAGTAAGAGAAATGGACAAACCAAATGAAGCGCTTAGAGAGATAGAAGCGGTTGCAATGGGCTATCGTGCCAAAGCAACAGAAAACAATTCTTTAGCACTAGGCTTTGACGCTGTTGCCAATAATGAAAACTCCGTCGCCTTAGGTTCAAAAGCAGAAACACGTGCCTTTACACAAGAAGATAGTGCAACAGTAAACGGACTTAAATATAAAGACTTCACTGGTTTTGCGGATGGTGTGGTGTCTGTCGGTAAAGATCATTACGAAAAACAAATCATCAATGTTGCACCGGGTAAAATCGCTCAAACCTCAACCGATGCGATCAATGGTTCACAACTTTTTGCTACCAATAAAGCCATTGGTAATGTTGCAAAATCGGTTAAAAATAACTTCGGTGGTAATGCTGCATTAAATGAAAATGGGAACATTACATTTACCAATATTGGGGGGACAGGCAAAGGCACGATTCACGAAGCGATTGGGGATATAAAAACCACTGCCGATGCAGCCAAACGTAAAACCCTTGCAAATAGCACTACACTGAATAACAAAGCAGATAAAAATGCAGGTAATTTAAGTACGGCAGATGTTGCTGCGTGGAAGAGAAAAATCGATACAGATACTAACTCTGTTGAAAGAGTCACTAAAGGTGACGGTATTGAAGTAACAGGTGGGACAACAGCGAAAAATAAAAACTGGACGGTCGCCCTATCGCAAGATACCAAAACAAAACTTGCAAAAATTGCTCAAAATGAGACCGCTTTAGGCAATAAAGCAGACAAAAATGCAGGTAATTTAGGGGCAGCAGAAGTAAATGCTTGGACAACCAAGTTAAATACAGGTGCAAATATCACCGCACCAACAGGCAAGTTAGTGACTGATTCGCAAGTAAAAACTGCACTTGATACAAAACTGGGTACCAGTGATATCAGAAATATCACCAGCTCAGATAAATCTATTGTTATTGGCACAAATAAAAATGTTGCCACTGGTGAGGTAGATTTAAAAATCAATGTTGATGGCTCAACCATTAAAGTGAATGACGAAGGTCAATTACAAGCCGTTGCCTCTGCACCAGAAGTGGATGGTACCAGCGTGGCATTAAACTCAGCAGGTAAAGTCTCTGTCAAAGATAAAGGCATTTCAGCTGCAAAACTAGCCGATAATGCGGTAACGGAAGACAAAATTGCAGATGCATTATTAACCGAGTTAAAAGCAAAATCTCGTGAAAAAGTTAAAGCAGGTGCAGGTATTAAAGTCAGCCCAACTACCGTGGCTGCGGATAAAGATAACCAAGAGTTTACGGTATCATTAAGTGATGCAGTAAAAACCAAATTGGATAACTTAGCCGCTAACCCAAATGCGACTTACTTAAACAAAACAGGCTCAAACATCGGTAACGACACCGCAAAAGCGACCTTCGGTCAAAATGTCGGTAAAGCAAGTATTACGGGTAATGGCACTCAGCTTGTTCAAGAAAAAGCCGTGAAAAGCTATGTGGATGGTAAAGCGGTTCAGTTAGGTGCTCAAGTTAAAACTGTACTCGACACAAAACTGGATGCGGATGATATCACCAGCAAGGATAAAACAGTCACTATCGACACCACAACCACTGCAGGTAAAGTGGATTTAAAAATCAATGTTGATGGCTCAACCATTAAAGTGAATGACGAAGGTCAATTACAAGCCGTTGCCTCTGCACCAGAAGTGGATGGTACCAGCGTGGCATTAAACTCAGCGGGTAAAGTCTCTGTCAAAGATAAAGGCATTTCAGCTGCAAAACTAGCCGATAATGCGGTAACGGAAGACAAAATTGCAGATGCATTATTAACCGAGTTAAAAGCAAAATCACGTGAAAAAGTCAAAGCGGGTGCGGGTATTAAAGTCAGCCCAACCACCGTGGCTGCGGATAAAGATAACCAAGAGTTTACGGTATCATTAAGTGATGCAGTAAAAACCAAATTGGATAACTTAGCTGCTAACCCAAATGCGACTTACTTAAACAAAACAGGCTCAAACATCGGTAATGACACCGCAAAAGCGACCTTCGGTCAAAATGTCGGTAAAGCAAGTATTACGGGTAATGGTACACAGCTTGTTCAAGAAAAAGCCGTGAAAAGCTATGTGGATAACAAAGCGGTTCAGTTAGGTAATCAAATCACGAATGTGAGCAAAACCTTAAAAGAAGAAGTGGCGATTGTTGAAAACAGTGGCTTAACACTAGATACCACCGCCGCAACCACAACCAAAGGGGCGATTTATACCTTAGGTTTAGATGCAGCGAAAGTAAAAGAAGTCGCAGGCACCACAACCCTTCCAGCAGATTTAGCGGCAAAAGCCAACAAAGATGCGTCTAACTTAACCGACCCTGCAGATGTGGGTAAATGGAAGAAAAAACTGGGTATTGATGGGTTACCAACTAACGCAAATATTGCAAGTAAATTGGAAGCCGATGACATCACCAGCAAGGATAAATCGGTGACTATTGATACCAAAACCACCGCAGGTAAAGTGGATTTAAAAATCAATGTTGATGGCTCAACCATTAAAGTGAATGACGAAGGTCAATTACAAGCTGTTGCCTCTGCACCAGAAGTGGATGGTACCAGCGTGGCATTAAACTCAGCGGGTAAAGTCTCTGTCAAAGATAAAGGCATTTCAGCTGCAAAACTAGCCGATAATGCGGTAACGGAAGACAAAATTGCAGATGCATTATTAACCGAGTTAAAAGCAAAATCACGTGAAAAAGTGAAAGCAGGTGCAGGTATTAAAGTCAGCCCAACTACCGTGGCTGCGGATAAAGATAACCAAGAGTTTACGGTATCATTAAGTGATGCAGTAAAAACCAAATTGGATAACTTAGCCGCTAACCCAAATGCGACTTACTTAAATAAAACAGGTGCTAATATCGGTAATGACACCGCAAAAGCGACCTTCGGTCAAAATGTTGGTAAAGCAAGTATTACGGGTAATGGTACACAGCTAGTTCAAGAAAAAGCCGTGAAAAGCTATGTGGATGGTAAAGCGGTTCAGTTAGGTAACCAAATCACGAATGTGAGCAAAACCTTAAAAGAAGAAGTGGCGATTGTTGAAAACAGTGGCTTAACACTAGATACCACCGCCGCAACCACAACCAAAGGGGCGATTTATACCTTAGGTTTAGATGCAGCGAAAGTAAAAGAAGTCGCAGGTACTACTACCCTTCCTGCTGATTTAGCGGCAAAAGCCAACAAAGATGCGTCTAACTTAACCGACCCTGCAGATGTGGGTAAATGGAAAGAAAAACTGGGTATTGATGGGTTAGCCACTAACAGCAATATTGCCAGCAAACTGGAAGCCAATGACATTATCAGTACAGATAAGACTATAGGTATTGATACCAAAACTACCGCAGGCAAAGTGGACTTAAAAGTCAATCTTGATGGCACAACACTGGCGAAAAATAGCAAGGGTGCAATCGGTCTTGTCGATAATGCGGTGACGACGGCGAAAATTTTAAATGCGGCGGTAACCAAAGAGAAACTAGGCACAGATGTCACTACTGTTCTTAATAAAGTCGGTGTGGGTAAAGTGGAAGCGGGTAATCAAAACACCGTAACAGGTGGTGCTGTGAAAACGTATGTTGATGGTAAAGCAACAGAGTTAACGACACAGATTACCAATGTAGGCAAAACCTCGAAAGAAGAAGTGGCGATTGTTGAAAACAGTGGGTTAACACTGACAAAAACAAACGCAACAACAGAGAAAGGGGCAAAATATACCTTAGGTTTAGATGCAGCGAAAGTAAAAGAAGTCGCAGGAACAACTCACCTTGCGACAGACTACTTAAAAGCAGATGGCTCAAATATTGCTAACAATAAAGCAACACTGGGTCAAAATGTCGGTAAAGACACCATTGACGGTAAAACCACGGAGCTAGTTCAAGAAAAAGCAGTAAAAACTTATGTTGATACAGCACTTGAAAAAGTGGGTAAAGCCAAAGACGGTAAAGACGGTTACATCGGCGTTGATGGTAAAGACGGTAAAAATGGCGTCGGCATTGATGGAAAAGACGGTATTACGGTGAAAGGCAAAGACGGTAAAAACGGCGTCACTATCAAAGGTGAAGATGGTGTGAATGGAACCAACGGGGTCATCGGACTAAATGGACACGATGGCATCGACGGAAAACCAGCGAAAGATGTTTCCGCAGACATCAAAGTGGTCAATGGAAAAGCAGGCGTGAATGGAAAAGATGGTGAAAGCTTAACCCGTGTGATTTACCAAGATGAAACTGGTACCACGCATACGGTTGCCACACTGGATGATGGGTTAGTCTTTGCTGGCAATACGCCGAATAAAGTGATGAAAGCCCTTAATGACACCTTAGTGATTGAAGGACAAAAAGGCACTGATCCAGCTAAACACTTAACGAAAGACGCTGAGTTTGCTGCAGACAATATCTTTGTTGATACCACAGATGGTAAGTTAGAAATCAAACTGGCGAAGAAACTGCAAGGTGTTGAGGGTATTGGCATTGCAGGTAAAGACGGTTTAAGTATTGCAGGGAAAGATGGAGCAAATGGCTTAAACGGTAAAGACGGTGAAAATGCAGTTGCGATTAATGGAAAAGACGGTATTTCAATCAAAGGAAAAGATGGAAAAGATGGCATTTCCATTAAAGGTGCAGATGGCATTGCCGTTAATGGTAAAGACGGTAAAAATGGCGTGACTATCAAAGGTGAAGATGGTGTGAATGGAACCAACGGGGTCATCGGACTAAATGGACACGATGGCATCGACGGAAAACCAGCGAAAGACGTTTCAGCAGACATCAAAGTGGTCAATGGAAAAGCAGGCGTGAATGGAAAAGACGGCGAAAGCTTAACCCGTGTGATTTACCAAGATGAAACTGGCACAACGCATACGGTTGCGACGTTAGATGATGGTTTTATCCTTGCAACGGATAATGGCAAACAAGCAGTAAAACTGAATGACACCTTAAATATCAAAGGGGGCGTAACAGAAACCGCAAAACTCAGTGATAACAACATTGGTGTCGTGAACAATGGTACAGATGGGTTAGCCGTTAAACTGGCAAAAGACCTCACTGGTTTAGATTCAATCGTATTTGGAGCAGCGAAAGGAAATGATGTTGTTTCTATCTCGAATGAAGGCATTAACGCAGGGGGTAAACGCATTACCAATATCGGTGACGCAACACAAGATACCGATGCGGTGAACTACAAACAGTTAAAAGCCCTGAATAATGGTAAAGGTATTGATGTTGCTGCTTGGCAGAAACAGATATTACCGACTATCTCATTCTTAAGTGATGGCAAAGCGGCGGGTGACTTTGAGTTAGGCGAACTTGCATTTGACTTTGGAGATGGCTTAAAAGTTGAAAAACAAACCAAAGATGGAAAACAAGTGGCTCACATTACGTTAGACAAGGAGACCTTGAAAAATGACCCTAACTTTAAAGGGAAAGACGGTGTCAACGGTAAAGATGGAAAAGACGGTAAATCTGCCTATGAAATCTGGAAAGGACAAGCGGGCAATCAAAGTAAGTCAGAACAAGACTTTATTCTTGCTCAAAAAGGTCCTAAAGGTGACAAAGGTGAACCAGGGACTGGAACAGGCTCAGGTTCAGTGGTTAATCCAGAGAAGATTGAAATCCAAAATACGACCATCAACAACAAAGGGGTGACGGTCAATAAAGGTGCGAATATTAATGTAAATAATGGTTCAGAAATTAGCATTAATAAAGGCGGAAACCTCCACTTACAAGAAGGATCTAAAGTAACGGTTGAGAAGAATGTTGACATCAATATGGGTGGAAACCAAATCCATAATATTGCTGCGGGAACCAAAGCGGGTGATGCTGTTAATCTTGCTCAGTTAAATAAAGGATTAGAGGACGTGAGAAAAGGTGCAAGCAGTGGCACATCAAGTGCGATGGCAGCAGCAAGCTTACCACAAGCTTATAAACCAGGACATAGTATGGTCTCTTTAGCGGGGGCAAGTTATGACAAAGCGGCTTCTTTTGCAGTGGGTGTTTCATCGATTTCTGATAATGGTAAATGGATTATCAAAGGAAATCTGAATGCAAATACGGAAGGAAAAGTTGGTGTTGGCATAGGTGCAGGCTATCAGTGGTAGGATTAAGATTTAAGAATAGAAATTAAAGATTAATCTAAAATAAAATGCCCGCTTCATTCGAAGGGGGCATTTTTATTGCAGTAACAGAGCAAAATTACACTTTTATTTTTAAATAAAATCAATGCGTTATTTTGTGTAATACAACGATAGGATTATGTATATCAACCCATATTCTGAGACGTAGCATACAGCGTCTCCATATTAGATATTTAATTTACAAATTTAACCATTAATGTAACCGCTATATTTAGATTTTATTATTAATTTATAAAAATCAATAGGTAAAAATTTGCGGTTGCCCTGTGTTCTTTCCTTTAAACTCATTAATTCTAATTGTTATGATTTTTATTTATGTATATAATTCTCAAATGTGCAAGATATTTTTTTGTATAAATTTCAATCAATTCCAAAAGGATTTTAGTCAGTTTGTACACCTAAGGAAAGGCATAAAATAATATAAGGTATTTCATTATGAACAAAATATTCAAAGTCGTGTTTAATCAAATAACACAAACCTATACTGTAACTTCAGAGCTTGTCAAAAATGGAAGTAAGTCTCATACTACAGGAAATTTTCAATCTTCAAATAAACAAACGATATTTTCATTTAAATTTACAAAAATAGCTATTATGCTTTCTAGTTTATTTGTAACAACAGTTGCAATGGCTGAAGCAGGAGTTGATGGAGAAGCAGGAACAACGACAACAACAATAACACTAGGACCAGATAAGTTATATGTTGATGGTTCAAATGTTGGTAAAGATAGTAATAAATCAACCTTTGGTAAAAATGTAGGTAAAACAACTATTACAGGTGATGGAACTCAACTTGTTCAAGAGCAAGCAGTAAAAACTTATGTTGATGCTGTTGATGAAAAAGTGACTAATATAGAAAAGGTATTAAATACTAAACTTAACGCAAGTAATATCAAAAATATCACTAGTTTAAATAAATCTGTTGTTATTGGTTCAAATAAAAATGTATTGGCAGGAGATGTTGATTTAAGAATAAATGTAGATGGTTCAACGATTAAAGTAAATAAAGATGGGCAATTACAAGCCGTTGCATCAGCACCAGAAGTGGATGGCACAAGTATTGAAGTTGCAAAAGGTAAAGTATCAGTCAAAGATAAAGGCATTTCAGCTGCAAAACTAGCCGATAATGCGGTAACGGAAGACAAAATTGCAGATGCATTATTAACCGAGTTAAAAGCAAAATCACGTGAAAAAGTGAAAGCGGGTGCGGGTATTAAAGTCAGCCCAACCACCGTGGCTGCGGATAAAGATAACCAAGAGTTTACGGTGTCCTTAAGTGATAGTGTTGCCACAAAATTAGGAAATTTAGCCAATAATGCCAATGCGACTTATTTAAATACTTCTGGTTCAAATATCGGTGATGATGCAGTGAAATCAGAATTTGGTAAAAATACAGGAAAAACTGATATTACAGGTAATGGCACACAACTGGTTCAAGAAAATGCAGTGAAAACCTATGTTGATAACAAAGCTATTGAGTTAGGTGCTCAAATCGTTAATGTGAGTAAAACATTAAAAGAGGAAGTAGCAGTCAAACCAAATAGCGGTTTAACATTAGCTACTGTTCCTGCAACAACAAAAAAAGGAACCAAATATACTCTAGGCTTGAATTCAGAAAAAATTAAAGAAATTGCAGGTACTATGAATAAAGCAGATAAAAATGCTGAAAACTTAAGTGATGAAAATATAAAAGCTTGGATAACTAAGTTAAATACTGGTGCAAATTTAACGGTATCAAATGGTAAATTAGTGACAGATACGCAAGTTAAAACAGCATTAAATACTAAACTTAATGCAGATGCTATTCAAAATATTACCAGTTCAGATCAGTCTGTTCGCATTGGTACCAATAAAAATGTTGCAACAGGTGAAGTTGATCTAAAAATAAATGTTGATGGTACAAGTGTTGAGATTAAAAAAGGTCAAGTGTCTTTAAAAGATAGTGGAGTTTCAACCGTTAAACTTGTGGATAATGCCGTAACGAAAGATAAAATAGCAGATGAATTACTAAAAGAATTAAAAACAAAATCGCGTGAAAAAGTAAAAGCAGGCACAGGTATTAAGGTAAGCTTAACCAAAATAGCTGCTAATACAGATAACCAAGAGTTTATTGTTTCATTAAGTAATGATATTACCTCAAAATTAGAAAATTTAGCAGATAACGCAAATATAACCTATCTAAATAAAACGGGTTCAAACATCGGTAATGATAAATTAATTTTAGGTCAAAATGTGGGCAAAAATGCTATTAATGGTTCAAGCACACAACTAGTTCAAGAAAAAGCTGTTAAAACCTATGTTGATACTGAAATTAATAATATTGGAAAAGGTAAGAATGGTAAAGATGGTTATATTGGTGTTGAGGATAAAAATGGTAAAAATCGTATAAGCATTGATGGTAAAGATGGTATTACAGTTAAAGGAAAAAATGGTAAAAGTAGTATTTCTATTAATGGTGATAACGGAATTGGTATCAAAGATAGTGATGGTAAGACTTTAGTTACTATAGGAAAAGAAGGAAATCAAGGCATTATTGGACTTCAAGGTGCAAGTGATAAAAATAATAAATTCTACAATATTAGTATCCAAAATGGTAAAAATGATGTAGATGGAATAATGACTGACAGAATTGTCTATGTTGATAAAACAACTAAAGTGAAAAAAGAAGTTGCTACAGTGGATGATGGTTTAGCCTTTACTGGTGACACTGGAGCTAAAAATGTTAAATTAAATAAAACATTAACTATTAAAGGTGGAGTCAAAGATAAAATCAAACTTAGTGATAACAATGTTGGTGTAGTCGCAAATACAAATGGTTTAGAAGTTAAACTTGCAAAAAATTTAACAGGTATTTCTTCTATTGCTAGTACGACAGGAGGCAGTAAACTTACATTAAGTGATAAAGAAAGAAGTATCTCAGTTAATGGCGGAAGAGTCACTAATTTAGGTGATGCAATAGCGAATGGAGATGCGGTTAATTATAGACAGCTAAAAGAATTTAAAACGGAAGTTAAAAAAGATATGGCAGCTATAACGAATGACTTGAAAGAGGTAAAAGCAGGTGTTTCAAGTGCAATGGCTTCAGCACTCTTACCACAAGCCTATAAACCTGGTCAAAGTATGTTATCCTTAGCAGGCGCAACTTATAAGCAGTCAAACTCTATTGCTATAGGACTTTCAACAATTTCTAATAATGGAAAATGGCTCCTTAAAGGGGCACTTAATACAGATACTACTGGTCAAGTCGGTGGAGGTGTTGGAGTGGGCTATGCTTGGTAATTAATATTTTATTGTAGTGGATTAAATATTAGATTTGATAAAATGCTTTCTTCAATTGATGAGAGCATTTTTTATTGGGTAAACAGCGGGCAGATTTTATTGAAAGTTTACTAATTCACGAATTATTATTACTGTCATTTATCTGGAATTTTGATTATAAATTAACCCTATATTCAATTAAAGTATAATTTTGTCCTGCTTGCCTTATTAAGTAAACTAGACAACATTGCTAAAATTTGACAAAATCAAAACTATTTTCTTATTTTAGGTAAATTTTATGAAAAAATTACGATTATTCGTTGGATTGTTACTAATAGCGGGTATTTCAACAAGTTGTGCAAATAGTTCAGAATATCAACTTAAAACATATAATAAAGCTCGAACATTAGATAATTTTGATGATTATGTTAATTTTTTAAAAAATAAAGCAAAACAAGCGGGTATTTCTTCTCAATTTCTTGCAAAACAGAATGATATTTTTTATATAGATAAAGCGGTTGAATTAGATCAGCGACAATCTTCTAAAAAACCACACTCTACTTTGCCTCCTCGTCCTAATCCTGACGGTATAACCCATTATTTAAAAAGAGTATTAACTCAAAAAAAGGTTAATAAAGCCGTTGATTTATGGTGGGAATATCAACCTCAATTAACAAAAGCGAGTAAGAAATATAATGTACCAAAAGAGTATTTGATGGCATTGTGGGGGATGGAAAGTAGCTTTGGTTATTATCAAGGTAATTATGATGTTCTTTCCGTATTAGCCACGTTATCATTTGATGGACGAAGAGAAAAGTTATTTACACAAGAATTTATTAATGCGATGAAAATTCTTGAAAATAAAACAATTTCACGATTGAAAATGAAAGGATCGTGGGCTGGGGCAATGGGACAATCTCAATTTATGCCTACAACTTATTTACATTATGCGGCAGATGGTGATAATGATGGTCAGAAAGATATTTGGACTGAACCTTATGATGTATTTGCTTCGATTGCGTCTTATATTTCAAGTATGGGGTGGGATAACACTTTACCTTGGGGGATTGAAGTAGAACTTAGTCTACCTATAGACTTAGCATTATCAGGTGTTCAAAAAAAGAAGGCAAAAAAATTATCGCAATGGGTAGATTTAGGGATAAATATTATTAAGTTAGATGATATGAATTTAATAAAATTAGATCAGTTATCTGATACGGATTTGTGGCTAGTTCTCCCAAATAAAGAAGTAGGGAGAGCATTTTTAGTTTCTAATAATTATCGAGTATTAAAACGCTGGAATAATTCAAATTATTTTGCCGTAAGTATTGGTCAATTTGCAGAAAGAATTGCTGCTGAAGTTTATTAATGAATATATTGTTTAAATATTGTAGAATACTCAATTGTTTTAGAGAAAATAAGTATAAAAATAGAGGAACATAATAATGGGTAAGATTTGGTTCAAAAATTATCCGCCAACTGCAGAAAAGACAGTTGATGTGGATAAGTATGAATCTTTATTGGAGATGTTTGAAAATGCTATAAGAAGGCATCCAGATATTCCTGCTTATATTAATATGGGGAAAGTATTAACTTTTCGTAAGTTGGAAGAGCGTAGTCGAGCTTTTGCTGCTTATTTACAAAATGAATTACGATTGGAGAAAGGGGATCGTATTGCATTGATGATGCCAAATTTATTGCAATACCCAATTGCGTTGTTTGGTGCGTTAAGAGCAGGTTTGGTGGTGGTGAATGTTAATCCGCTTTATACACCAAGAGAATTGGAACACCAGCTTAATGATAGCGGTGCAAAAGCAATAGTGATTGTTTCAAATTTTGCGGCAACTTTAGAAAAAGTGGTATTTAATACCCCTATTCAGCACGTGATTTTAACTAGAATGGGAGATCAGCTTTCTTTCGGTAAACGTAATCTCGTTAATTTTGTGGTGAAATATGTTAAAAAATTAGTACCAAAATATAAACTTCCTCACGCAGTGACTTTTAGAGAAGCCTTAAATATTGGTAAATACCGACAATATATTAAGCCAGTAATTAATAAGGAAGATTTGGCATTTTTACAATATACAGGCGGGACAACCGGTGTCGCTAAAGGGGCAATGTTAACGCATCAAAATGTGATTGCAAATGTGATGCAAGCAAAATGGGTAGGGGAACCTTTGTTAGGAACGGGATCGGGCAATGTTGGTGTCATTGCATTGCCGATGTATCATATTTTTGCTTTAACTATTAATTGTTTACTTTTTATTGAGTTAGGTTTAACAGGATTGTTAATTACAAATCCCCGTGATATTCCAGCATTTATTAAAGATATCAGAAAATATCCTTTTGTTGCATTAACAGGGGTAAATACACTATTTAATGCTTTATTAAATAATGAGAATTTTAAAGAAATTAATTTCTCAAAATTAAAAATGTCGGTGGGAGGAGGCGCTGCAGTTCAGCGTTCAGTTGCACAACGTTGGCACGAAACAACAGGGTGTCATATTATTGAAGGTTATGGGATGACAGAATGTTCTCCTCTTATTTCTGCAACAAGAATTGATTCAACAGAATACTCTGGCTCAATTGGTATTCCAATGCCAAATACAGATATCCGAATTGTTGATGATGAAGGTAATGATGTTTCTTTAGGTCAACGAGGGGAGTTGTGGGTTAAAGGTCCTCAAGTAATGAAAGGCTATTGGAACAGACCTGAAGATACACAGCAATCTATTAAAGATGGTTGGGTTGCAACAGGTGATATTGTAGAAATGGGAGAAGATCTCAATTTGCGTATTGTTGATCGTAAAAAAGATATGATTATTGTTTCAGGTTTTAATGTTTATCCAAATGAAATTGAAGATGTAATAGCATTACATCCCAAAGTCAACGAAGTGGTCGCTGTGGGTATCCCAAATGAGCGTTCTGGTGAAAGCATTAAAGTTTATGTCACTAAAAAAGAAGAAAGTTTAACTCGTGATGAACTTAAAAAGCATTGTCGTCAGCATTTAACAGGGTATAAAATTCCACGAGATGTAGAATTTAGAGATGAATTGCCTAAAACTAATATAGGTAAAATCCTTCGTCGTGTGTTGAGAGATGAAGAAATTGCAAAATTAAATCAATAAAATTACTTTTTTTATGAACTTATTGAAAAATGCCTAGTCATAGTAAGTAACAATATGCTGATAGATTAAAGTGTAGAGTTTTTCATAATTCTTAAGTAAGACCTCCCCTGATACTAACATTGGTATCAGGGTTTCTTTTTTAGTTTGAAAATTCCAGACAATGCGAATATTTCTATTTATACTAAATTAAATTGAAATCAGTACTGAACATTTACATAAATAGTTATTTGGATCGTAGAGGTGGCATTAGCAAACGTTAGATCCCCCCTGTTGCTCGAGATAAAACCATAGTACTAATTTAAGTTTAATTTACTATATAATAACCTTACAATGATATTTGCATTTTTTTTGCAAAAAAATGGTACAATCATACCGCTTAAATTTAATTAAAAATATGTTGAACTTTTTGAGGCTTTAATACACTAACAGAGTGTACAGTAAGCAACAAATGGAGAGTTTTAGGAGAATCAAACTCAATGAGTGAACAAAAAACAGATCAGGAACTGGTTGAGCTTGCACAAAAAGGTAATAAAAAAGCATTTAATCTGCTAGTTATTCGTTACCAGAACCGAGTTGCTGGATTGCTCACTCGTTATGTGGCACAAGATGATATTCCTGATATTGTACAAGAATCTTTTATTAAGGCTTATCGTGCCTTGAATTCTTTTCGTGGAGAAAGTGCGTTTTATACTTGGCTTTATCGTATTGCGGTAAATACAGCAAAAAATCATTTAACGGCTTTAGGTCGCAGACCTCCAAGAGAAGATATTTTAGCAGAAGATGCTGAAAGTTATGACAGTGGTACTTATTTAAGAGAAGTCGATACTCCTGAGAGTATGGTTTTATCTGAAGAGTTAAAAAGAGTTGTCTTTGAAACGATAGAAAGTTTACCCGATGAGCTTAAAAGTGCAATTACATTGCGTGAGCTTGAAGGATTAAGTTATGAAGAAATAGCAGAAGTAATGCAATGCCCTGTGGGAACCGTTCGTTCTCGTATTTTTAGAGCAAGGGAAGCTATTGATGCTAAAATTCAACCGCTAATACAATAAATTAAGTAATTGGAGTTAAATATGCAACAGAATAAAGATCTTTCTGCTTATATAGATGGTGAATGGGTAGAAGGTAATTTTACTGAAGCGTTATGTTCATCAACAGATTTACAAAAGAAATGGCAACATTACCATACTGTACGTAGTGTGATGCGTGGGGAAGATCTACTTTTAGGTCGTGATTTTTCAGAAAAAATGGAAGCATTGATTGAAAATGAAGAGATGGATTTACAACCAAAAACTCAACGTATGGGATTAAAAGTAAAACGTTGGGTGATGCCATTTATGCAAGTAGGTATTGCTGCCTCAGTCTGTTTTGTGGCTGTGTTAGGTGTAAATGTGATGACCAATTCAAATGAAAATGAATTTGTTCAAGATCAACCTATTTTACAAACATTACCTTTTACAAATAGTATACAACAAGTGAGTTTAAATCTTCACGACGAAATTCGAAAGATTGAAGATGAAAAGAAAAAAGTAGAAGAGCAGCAGTTACTGAAAGAAAAACAAGAGCAACAGCAATATCCATAGAGATAAAATAGTGATAATTTTAGACCACCTTATTTTTATAAGGTGGTTTTTTTAATTAAAAAGCGAGTAAAAATGAAACATATTTTAGAGAAAATTCAGATTATTTTAGTTGAAACATCACATAGTGGAAATATTGGTTCTGCTGCACGAGCAATGAAAACAATGGGACTTTCACAATTGCGTTTGGTTAATCCTTTACAATCTATTGACGATCAAGCTATTGCATTATCAGCTGGTGCAAAGGATGTTTTAGCTCAGACTCAAATTTTTGATACTTTTGATGAGGCAATTGCAGATTGTCAATTAGTCGTGGGGAGTAGTGCAAGATTGCGTCATTTACAATCAACGTTAATTGCTCCAAGAAAAGGAGGAAAATTGATTGTAGAGCAGGCTCAACAGGGGAAAGTTGCAATGGTTTTTGGACGAGAGCGAGTCGGTTTAACCAACGATGAGTTGTTGAAATGCCACTATCATTTAAATGTGCCAACTAATCCAGAATACAGCTCTTTAAATTTAGCAATGGCAGTACAGTTGATTAGTTATGAAATTAGAAATGCATATCTTGAAATAGAAAATTTGCAAAAAGTGGAGAATAACTTACCGCTTGTAGAATATCCAACAGCACAAGCACTTGAACACTTTTTTCAGCATACTGAAAAAGTATATAAAAATTTAGGTTTTATTAAAAATGATGCAATGATGCCCAAACTTCGTCGCTTATATCAGCGTGCTCACTTAGAAACAACAGAATTGAATATTTTAAGAGGTATGCTAAGTGCAATAGAAAAAAACTAAAATAATGGCGTTGTCGCTTTATTCTTTAATTAAAAAATAACCTTTACCTCGTAAGGTTTTAAACCAAGGTAGGTTATCTTCTCTTTTTGGCAGTTTTTTTCGTAAATTAGAGATATGCATATCAATAGCACGATCATAAGGATTAAGTGCTTTATCTAGTACTTTAACACTCAAAGTTTCACGAGAAAAAATTTTTCCTGGATTATCGACTAATATTTTAAGCAAGTTAAATTCAGTATTAGTTAAGTGTAAATCTTTATCATTATATAAAGCTTGTTGACTATTGATGTTCAATTCAACGCCACAAAATTGTAATTTTTTATTGTTTATTATGATTGTATTGTAGGCTCTGCGTAGAATAGCATTTATTCTTGCACTAAATTCACGATGGCTAAAAGGTCTTACTAGATAATCATCAGCACCTAACTCAAATGCCTCAATTCGTTCAATTTCTTCATTATATTCAGTTAATATCATTATAGGAATATGATATTGTTGGCGAATTTGTTTTAGGATCTCAAGGTTATTTTTTGTATCTAATAAAATGAGATTGTAGTGATATTCTGCTATTTTACTTAACACATTTTGACGACAGGAAATGTCTAAAGAAAAATCGGAAGATAAGGGTATTTCTATCAGTGATTGTATAGATTTTCTATCTTCATTCACTAAAAGTATTTTTAGCATATTTATGGTATTCCAATTATATAGTCACTAAATATGGGGTAAATATAACGAAATTTATATCTTTATGCTAATTCTTTTTTAACTTTTTATTATTTTTATTTGTGTTAGGATTGAGTGAATTAATATTGTTTATTGAAGGAGATAAGAGAATTGATGAAGCCAAATAAGCGAGCACTAATTAAAACCGTTTGGTCAGCAGAATCTAGCTGGAAACCAAAATCTATTTCTTTGATCGTATTGTGTATTTCTTTACTTATTTTTGGTGTAGGAGATGGGATGTTGGTTCTTGCTTCTTTAGGTTCTTCTCCTTGGACAGTTTTAGCGCAGGGAATATCATTAAAAACTCACGTGAATATTGGTATTGTGACATTATTAATTAGTTTATGTGTAATGTTAATGTGGTTACCTTTTAAACAAAGAATAGGGTTGGGTACAATATTGAATATGGTTCTAATTGCTTTAGGATTAGGGCTTTCAGTACAGTTTATTGCTCCTCCTGAAACAATGCTTTTTCGTTTAATTTTTACTGTTTGTGGTATTGTTATCATTGGTATTGCTTCCGCTTTTTATTTAACTTGCCACATGGGAGCAGGACCAAGAGATGGATTAATGGTAGGTATTTATCAATTAACGGGTTGGAAAGTGGCCTATATTAGAACATCAATTGAAATTATAGTGTGTGTGATAGGTTGGCTATTAGGTGGTGTTGTCGGCATATCCACCTTATTATTTGCTTTTGTAGTCGGTTGGATTTTACAAATAAGTTTATATTTTATTGATGTTTATTTTTCTAAATCGTAATGAAAGGTGAACTCATAAAAAAGTGTTTATTAAAAATTCAATAACTTTAATATTAATTTATCAAAAATGTGATCTTCAACAAGTTTTTTTATTTTAGATAATGTTAGTATACTTCTAGTAAATTGGTCATCAACATCAAGGAGTTTATTATGTATAACCATATTTTAGTTGCCATTGATCTTTCTGATGAAAGTCTTGTTTTATTACGCAAAGGAGCAGATATTGCAAAAGCGTGTAATGCAAAATTATCAATCATTCATGTTGATGTTAATTTTTCTGATCTTTATACTGGATTGATTGATATCAATATGACATCAGTTCAGGATAATGTAGCAGAGGAAACACTTCAAGTATTAAGCGAATTTTCTGAAAAAATAGATTATCCTGTTACTGAACGTTTAAGTGGAACAGGAGATTTTACTCAAGTTTTACAAGATGCTATCGATGAATATAAAGTAGATTTACTTATCACAGGGCATCATCAGGATTTTTGGAGTAAGTTAGTCTCTTCAACACGCCAAGCAATGAACTCTATCTCCGTTGATATGCTGGTAGTACCACTTAAAGACAATTAATATCCAATGAAATTAAGTTTATAAAATAGACTGCTTGTATCAAATTACTGGTGGTCTATTTTTTTATAAAGTAAGGGATAATCGACTATTTTAGGAAATAGCATTTTATAAAATAATAAATTTATGTCAGAATAGTCATTCTTAAAATATATGTAATAGTATTAGAGTATTTACCTATGAAAACAACTTCACAAATAAGACAATCTTTTTTAGATTTTTTTAACAGTAAAGGACATTCAATTATCAACAGTAGTTCACTGGTGCCAGATAATGATCCAACACTGTTATTTACCAATGCGGGAATGAACCAATTTAAAGATGTATTTTTAGGTTTAGATAAACGTAATTATACAAGGGCAACTACATCACAACGTTGTGTGCGAGCAGGTGGAAAACATAATGATTTAGAAAATGTAGGTTATACCGCTCGTCATCATACTTTCTTTGAAATGTTGGGTAATTTCAGTTTTGGGGATTATTTTAAACAAGATGCGATTCATTATGCGTGGGAATATTTAACATCGTCAGAGTGGTTAGGCTTACCAAAAGAAAAATTATGGGTAACGGTTTATAAAACTGACGATGAGGCATTTAATATTTGGCGTGATGAAATAGGTGTGCCTGCTGAACGTATTATCCGAATTGGCGATAAAAAAGAAAACGAACCTTTTAATTCAGATAATTTCTGGCAAATGGGAGACACAGGACCTTGTGGACCTTGTTCTGAAATTTTCTATGATCACGGCGATCATATTTGGGGAGGTCCACCGGGAAGCCCAGAAGAAGATGGCGATCGTTATATTGAAATTTGGAATTTGGTATTTATGCAATTTAATCGTCAAGCAGACGGCACAATGGAAAAATTACCAAAACCTTCTGTTGATACAGGAATGGGATTAGAGCGTATTAGTGCAGTATTGCAACACGTGAATTCTAACTATGAAATTGATATTTTCCAAACTTTAATTAAAGAAGTGGCGAGATTATTAAATGTAACAGATTTAGATAATAAATCATTACGAGTGGTCGCTGATCACATTCGTTCTTGTGCTTACTTAATTTCGGATGGTGTAGTGCCTTCAAATGAAGGGCGTGGTTATGTATTACGTCGTATTATTCGTCGAGCAGTAAGACACGGTAATTTATTGGGTGCAAAAGAAAGTTTCTTTTATAAATTAGTGCCAACTCTTGCAAAAGTAATGGGTAAAGCGGGCGATTTATTAACAGAAAAACAAACGCATATTGAAAAAACATTAAAAGCAGAAGAAGAGCAATTTGCTCGTACTTTAGAACGTGGTTTAACCTTATTAGAAGAGGCGTTATCAAAAGTAGAAAATAAGGTTTTATCAGGTGAAGTTGCCTTTAAATTGTATGATACTTATGGTTTCCCATTAGATCTTACCGCTGATGTATGTCGTGATCGTGAAATTACCGTTGATGAAATAGGTTTTGATAAGGAAATGCAAGCTCAACGAGAACGAGCCAAAGCAAGTAGTAGCTTTGGAATGGATTATAATAGCGTCATTAAAGTTGATGGTTCAACAGTGTTTGAGGGGTATACTAAAAGAGCACTTAAAGATGCTAAAGTGGTTGCCTTATTTTGTAATGGTAAAAGCGTTAATTCTATTCAATCTGGTGAAAATGCCGTTGTAGTATTAGATCGTACACCATTCTATGGTGAGTCTGGTGGTCAAATTGGCGATAGCGGTTACATTTCAACAGAAATTTGCAATTTTGTGGTCAATGATACTCAAAAATATGGTGATGTGTTTGGACATATTGGACAACTAGAAGCGGGTTCTCTTACAGTGGGGGATACGGTTCAAACTCAAATAAATGAGTTACGACGTCACGCTGCAACATTGAACCATAGTGCGACTCACTTAATGCACGGTGCATTACGTCAAGTTTTAGGTCATCACGTCATACAAAAAGGTTCATTAGTTTCAGATGATATGTTACGTTTTGATTTTTCTCAACCTGAAGCAATTACTAAAGCTCAATTAGAAGAAATAGAACAAATTGTAAACCGTGAAATTCGTAGAAATTCACCAGTAACAACGGAAATTATGGATATCGAATCTGCTAAAAAGCAAGGTGCAATGGCATTATTTGGTGAAAAATATGGCGATCGAGTTCGTGTTGTAAAAATGACAGAATTTTCAGTTGAATTGTGTGGTGGAACACACGTATCTCAAACAGGTGAAATTGGTTTATTTAAACTGGTTTCAGAAGGAGCAATTGCATCTGGAATACGTCGAGTAGAGGCGGTAACAGGTGAAAAAGCAATTGAGTGGTTGCAACGTCAACAAAAAGTGATACAACAAAGTGCAGAATTATTAAAAGCAGATAGCAACTCATTAATTGAGAAAATTCAACAGCTGCAAGATAAAGCAAAACGTACAGAAAAAGAGTTACAACAAATAAAAGATAAAATGGCTGCACAAACGGGCGCAAACTTAGCTAAACAAGCTGAAATTATTAATGGTGTGAATGTCATTATTCGACAGTTAGACGGTGTTGAAACAAAAGCATTAAGAACAATGGTTGATGATTTAAAAAATCAGTTAGGTTCAGCTGTTATCGTGTTTGTATCAGCAGCGGAAGAAAAGGTTAATTTAGTTGTGGGTGTTTCTAAAGATACTACAGCAAAAATTAATGCAGGACAGTTGGTCAATGAAATGGCTCAACAAGTTGGTGGTAAAGGTGGTGGTCGTCCAGATATGGCAATGGCGGGCGGTTCTCAACCTGAAAATATCAATTTAGCACTTGCAACAGCAAGAGAATGGATTCAAACAAGATTATAATAACTTCTGTTTGAAAATTATTACAAATTTATTTAAAAAGGAGAAAGTTATGTTTATTCTTACTCGTAAATCAGGGGAAAGTTTACTTATTGGAGACAATGTTGAAGTTACGGTACTTAGTATTCGAGGAACTCAGGTAAAATTGGGGATTAATGCTCCAAAAGAGGTGTCTGTTCATAGAGAAGAGGTATATAAGCAAATTAATGGTGAGCCATTAAAAGAAGAATTACCAAAAGAAGAATAATTAAAATATAACCAAAACTGAAATTTTTGATAGTGATTTTAGTTTTACATAAATGAGGATTATATGAAAGTTATTATTCCTGTGGCGGGATTAGGCACAAGAATGTTACCTGCAACAAAAGCAATTCCAAAAGAAATGCTGACAATTGCAGATAAGCCATTAATTCAGTATATTGTGAATGAATGTGTAGCGGCGGGTATCAAAGAAATAGTATTAGTGACTCATTCTTCTAAAAATGCGATAGAAAATCACTTTGATACTTCGTTTGAACTCGAAACAATGTTAGAAAAACGAGTTAAGAGGCAGCTTCTTGATGAGGTACGTTCTATTGTACCAAGAGATGTAACATTAATGCACGTAAGACAAGGGCACGCTAAAGGGTTGGGACATGCGGTATTGTGTGGTAGAGCTGTTGTTGGTGATGAACCTTTTGCAGTAGTACTTCCTGATGTTCTGTTGGCTGATTTTTCTGCCGATCAAACCAAAGAAAATTTAGCAGCAATGATTTCTCGTTTTAAAAAAACAGGAAATAGTCAAATAATGGTTTCACCAGTATCTCAAGAAGAAGTGAGTAGTTATGGTATTGCCGATTGTGGAGGTACTGCTTTAGATACTGGTAAAAGCACTAAAATTGTTAATATAGTTGAAAAACCAAAAATTGAAGAGGCACCTTCTAATCTAGCTGTCGTTGGACGATATGTTTTTTCAAATACGATTTGGGCGTTATTGGAAAAAACCCCAATTGGTGTTGGTGATGAAATTCAATTAACTGATGCAATTGATATGCTTATTAAACAAGAAACTGTAGAAGCATTTAGAATGAGCGGTAAAACCTTTGATTGTGGAAATAAACAAGGTTACGCAGAGGCCTTTGTGGAATATACCCTTAATCACCCTGAATTAGGGGAAGGATTTAGGAAATATTTAAGTACTCTCAGTCATTCGTTATAATTTATTATGTTTACTATCTTAATAAAAAATACAATATGATATGGTTATTGTTAAAATTTGGTAGAGTAAATTAAGGCAAAATCGTATTTGAAATTTGTCATTTTTCCGATCCTAGCCTCCCTCACAAGTGAAGGGAGGAATAAATGTTTTGGTAAAGCTTGAATCTATAGTTGAATTATCTTTTGAATACTATACTTTCACAATCCAACCTTCAGGTGCATCAATATCACCAAATTGAATACCAGTTAGTTCATTATATAAACGCTTGGTTATTTCACCTACTTCTGTTTCTGAGTGAAAAATATGAAAGTGATTGCCGTATTGAATGCCCCCTATCGGAGAGATCACCGCGGCAGTTCCACAAGCACCTGCTTCAATAAAATCATCAAGTTTATCAATATAAACATCACCTTCAATTGCTTCCATACCCAAACGTTCTTGTGCTAAATAAAGCAAGGAGTATTTTGTAATACTGGGCAAAATAGAGGGCGATTTTGGTGTAATAAACTGATTGTTTTTTGTAATACCAAAAAAGTTTGCAGCTCCAACTTCTTCAATTTTAGTATGAGTGGTTGGATCAAGATAAATACAATCACTAAAATTTCGTTCTTGTGCAATTTTACCAGGGATTAAACTTGCAGCATAATTTCCACCAACTTTAGCTGCTCCTGTACCATAAGGAGCGGCACGATCGTATTCAGGCAATACTAAAAAATTAGAAGGGGTTAATCCGCTTTTGAAATAGCTACCAACAGGGCAACAAAAAATAGAAAAAATAAATTCAGGAGCAGTTTTCACTCCTATATTTTCACCGACACCAATCATAAATGGACGTAAATATAAAGTTGCACCAGAACCATAAGGAGCCAACCATTTTTCATTAGCTTTCACCACGTCTTTACAGGCTTGAATAAACATTTCTGTTGGAATAGTAGGCATTAATAAACGCTCACAACTGCGTTGCATACGTTTTGCATTTTCATCAGGGCGGAAAAGATTAATTGAACCATCTTTACAACGATAGGCTTTTAAGCCTTCAAAACATTGTTGACCGTAGTGCAGAGCTGTAGAGGATTCGCTAATATGAAGCGTTTCATCTTGTGTTAGTTTGCCTCCATCCCATTTACCCTCTTTCCAATGAGCAATAAAACGATAATCTGTTTTTATATACGAAAAACCTAAATTTTTCCAATCAATATTTGTCATAATGTTGTGTTCCTTTTATTTTTATAATAGACCGTATTATTTATATCATTATAGAGAATGGATTGACAAGAAATAAAATGACTATTTTTAGTATAAAAAGTGATAGAACACTTAATTAACACTATTAGAATAATTATTTTTGGTATAGAATAGCGTAAAAAAAAAACGCCCAATTACGAGTAGCAATGGACGGAAACTTAAACCAAATAAGGTTTAAAATTACAGGAAGTGAAATGAGTAACTTACTGTTACTCTAGCTTAGAGGTCTAAGCTAATATGCAAACACAACATCGTACTTAGATAAAAAATGAATACCCAAGCACGTATGGTCGCATTCTAAGTGTATTAGATATATAAAACAAACGAGATTTTTTTATCTCTAAAATAAGAAAAAATAATGAATAGAAAATTACCCCCTTTAAATGCGTTAAAAACATTTGTTTCTGCAGCAAAGCATTTGAATTTTACAAAGGCTGCTGAAGAATTATTTGTTACTCAAGCCGCAGTGAGTCATCAAATTAAGTTACTTGAAGAATTTCTTGGAACACCGCTTTTTTATCGTCATAATCGAATGTTGGAATTAACAGAAGTGGGTTTGCAATATTTTGAAGATATCCAACCGCTTCTAGACAGGGTCATTGTTGCTACTGATCGAGCTAAAAAAACAAGAACTCGTCAAGTATTAACTATTAGTGTTCCTCAAACCTTTGGTATTCATTGGCTAGTTCCACGTTTAAACGATTTTCATCAAAAACACCCTGATATTGAGGTGAGAATAAAAGGTGTTGATCAAGATGAAGGTAAATTGGGTAAAGAAATTGATGTAGCAATTTATTATGGGCTGGGTCATTGGGAAAACCTTGAATCGGTTCGTCTTGCAGAAGCACGAATTATTATTTTGGCAACAGATCTTTTTATTAAAGAACATAATATCCAAACACCAGAAGATTTAATTGGCAAACCCTTATTGCATTCAAACACCCATAACAAATGGAAAAAAATGAAAGAGCATTTGAATTTAGATGGATTAGATGCGGAATCAGGGTCAGTATTTAGCCATTCATTTATGGTATTGCAAGCAGCAATGCATCAACAAGGGATTGCCATTACCAACAGAATATTGGCACATCACGAAATTGATGAAGGGCATTTAGTAGAATTATTTCCTACTGATCTTTACGATGACAAAGCATTTTATGTAGTTTATCCACCTCAAATGGCGAAAGTAGAAAAAATTCATCACTTTGTTGAATGGATTAAGAAAGAAATGGAAGAAGAAAATATTGAGTAGTGATTTTTATTTGCAAAACTATAAAAATCTTTTATACTCTCTATTCTGAGTTGGTTAGACAATCGCTGGTTTATTGAAGCCCTAAAATGTTTTGTTTAGCAATAGATAAACGACCTAGTGGGACAAATAGACGAGAGGAAAGTCCGGGCTACAAAGGGCAGAGTGCCAGATAACATCTGGGAGGCGTGAGCCTACGACAAGTGCAGCAGAGAGAAGACCGCCGATGGCTTTCTTTTTAAGAGAGATCAGGTAAGGGTGAAAGGGTGTGGTAAGAGCACACCGTATGTATGGTAACATTTCATAGCAAGGTAAACTCCACTCGTAGCAAGACCAAATAGGAACTCAATGGGTGGCCCGCCCAGAGTTCGGGTAGGTTGCTTGAGCGTATGTGTGAATATACGCCTAGAGGAATGATTGTCCACGACAGAACTCGGCTTATCGACCAACTCAGACTTTTTCCCTTCATAAATTACAAATCATTCGTAGAAATAGGGCATTCCCTGTCTCTGCAATATATGAAAAAGCAGGAGTAGTGATAATGAACACCCCTTTATTTTATGGAAGTATTGTAGCATTAGTAACACCAATGACAGCAGATGGTGAAATTGATTTTGATAATTTACAAAGATTAGTTGAATATCATATTAAATCAGGAACAGATGCAATTGTTGCTGTTGGTACAACAGGTGAATCCCCAACTTTAAATATAAATGAACACATTGAGGTTATAAAGAAAACCGTTGAGTTTGCCAATGGAAGAATTCCTGTTATTGCAGGATCTGGTTCAAACTGTACTAGAGATGCAATTAAAACCACAAAATTACTGGAAAATTTAGATATAGCAGGTTGTTTGAGTGTGGTACCTTATTATAACAAGCCAACCCAAGAAGGGATGTATCAACATTATAAAGCCATTGCAGAAAGTACCGCATTTCCTCAAATTTTATATAACGTACCTGGTAGAACAAGCAGCGATCTTTTGCCAGAAACTGTAGGACGTTTAGCTGAAATACCGAATATCGTGGGGATAAAAGAGGCTTCTGGTGATATCACAAGAGTTGCACAAATTAAAGAAGCAGCAGGGCAAGATTTCATTTTCCTAAGTGGGGATGACGCTACAGGGTTTGAAACAATGAAACTCGGTGGACAAGGCGTGATTTCAGTTACAAATAATGTGGCAGCAAAAGATATGGCAGTGATGTGTAGCCTAGTTCGTCAAGGACGAATTGAAGAAGCAGAAGTTATTAATCAACGTTTAATGCCATTACATAAAAATCTTTTTATTGAATCAAATCCAGTACCCGTAAAATGGGCTGCCTATAAGCTTGGGTTAATTGATGATCCTAGCTTACGTTTACCATTGACCTCTCTATCAAAAGAGGGGCAGAACATTGTGTTAAACTCTCTTAAACAATCAGGATTAATTAGTTAGGTTATTCATCATTGTGTATTTATTTTAGAACCATTACATATAGTATGTAGTGGTTTTTTTATTTAGAATTTGTAAAAATTAGTGTAGTAAACAAAAATGTTACCACTTGCGTTATATGTAAAACAATTTTTCAAAAAGGAATCATTATGAAACTGAATTATAAACATTTACTGCTTAGCACAATGCTATTTTATCCACTTTCATTATTTGCAACGGATAAGCCAGTCTATTTGGATTATGATAAGGTGAATATTCAGTTCAAAACGGAGCTTATCCGTGTTAATAAGGGTTATAAGACAGGTTTTATAGATAAACAAGGTAATAGGATAATTGATGTAATTTATGATCATATTGATTATTTCGATAAAGATGGGCTTGCAGTTGCAGTAAAAGATAAAAAAAGTGGCTTGATCAATAAAAAAGGGGAAATTGTTGTTCCTTTTGAATATGATGCAATCGATAGAAATGAAAAAAATAATAGCTATAAAATTCTCATTAATAATCAGTGGGGAGTAGTAGATAAAGCATTTAAACCGATTATTCCTACTGAATATGAGGAAATTATTGTTCAAAATAGTGGTTATATTTTATATAAAGACTCTCTTTATAAATTGGCTGATGCTGATGGAAACATTATTACACCCTCAGGTTTTGATCAAATTGAATGTTTTGCAGATAATACGGTGATGGTTCGTATAGAGGGGCGTTGGCATTTCTTTGATACACAAACAAAGCAGGTTGATAAAGTTGCTTATGATAAGGTGAAGCCTCTACAAGAGGATTTCCTATTAGTGCGTCAAAAAGGGGAATTTTCTATTATTAATGCTAAAACCAACAAGGTTGTTGTGCCTTTTGGCTATAACCATAAAAGTTTTGTGGGGCAGGATTTAATTACCGTAAAAAAAGATAATAAAATCGGTTTATTTAATTTTAAAGGTGAAATGGTTCTAGCACCAACTTATGATGCGATTGGTTATTTTAGTCGGGACACAACTGCGGATGTAAGACAAGGTGATCTAGCAGGACGTATCAATACGAAGGGCGAACTTGTCACGCCAATGCAATATATTCCCGATATGGCTTACAATTCTAATGGATATGATGTTCAACAAAGTGTTGACAAAAAATGGCATATTCTGACGAGAAAAGAAGGGAAAGAAATTGGTTGGAAATCAGGGGTAGATAAAGTTTATTTTGTAGGGGAAAAATATTTTGCCATAAAAGATAAGGGGAAAAATTATCTTGTGGATATACGTCCTCCTTACAAAATTTTCACTACCTTAGACCGCTATGATGCAATAAAAGGGCATTACTGTGGTGATTGTTATAATGGCAATATGATTGTAACTAAAAATGGTAAATATGGCTTTATCAACTCTCAGGGTAAAGAGTTGATTAAACCGATATACGATCAATTACTGAGTTGGACAACTGCAAATTTATTATTTAAAAAAGGCAATAAATATGGAGTGGTTGATTTTAACGGAAAAGTTGAAGTGGAAGCAAAATATGACAAATTAGAGTGGTTAGATTGTTATTCAGAATCAAGAGGTCTTGCTTATCTTGGTGATAAATGGCAATTAATCGATATACATTCTCAACCCGTTAGCCCGTTATTTGACACAAAATTGGTGAGTATTATATCTTCGATGGAGAGCCTTGTAGTAAAAGATCAAAAAACAGGACTTTATGGTTTATTCGATTTTGATGGTAATGAGGTGATCCCTGCAAAATATACAAGGGTAATGGCAGGAAAAACGATTATTGAAGTCACTCAGCAAGAGGAAATAGCCTTATTTAATAAACAAGGAAAACAGATAACGCCTTTTAAATCTAAAACAGAATTTAGAGGTTATGATTATAGTACTGAAAATAATATAGTCATTATCCATTATCTTGTTGGACGAGAGCTGTATTGGACGATTTATGATATCGCAACGGGTAAGGCGTTATATACTAATGAGAAATTACAAGATGAATCCCCAAATCCTTAAATACGACTTTCTTAAATTACGAATAATTCAAGACAACGGTAAATTTTATGAAGATTTTTATTATATTTTAAGAGGCATTTTGCTTTAATTAAAGTATGATTTTACCCATATTCATATTTCAACAAACCCTCACATTACTGTAGTTTTTTATGTTATTATAGCGGTACTATTTTTCACATTTTTTACAAAATAAGAATATTAACCTATTGAATTAAATAGGTTTAATTATAAATGGATACTCAGAATGACAAACTTAAATACTCATACGCCAATGATGAAACAATACTTCACATTAAAAGCAGAACATCCTGATGTGCTGTTATTTTATCGTATGGGGGATTTTTATGAGTTGTTTTTTGATGATGCGAAGAAAGCATCAAAATTATTAGATATTTCCCTAACCAAAAGGGGGAAATCAGCTGGTGAGCCAATTCCTATGGCAGGTGTACCTTATCACGCAATTGAGGGTTATTTAGCAAAATTAGTTAATCTTGGTGAATCTGTTGCTATTTGTGAGCAAGTGGGCGATCCTGCCACGAGTAAAGGACCGGTTGAGCGTAAAGTGGTGCGTATTGTGACACCAGGGACAGTTAGTGATGAAGCCTTGTTGCCAGAACGTCAGGATAACCTTGTGGCGAGTATTTATGTCGAAAATGGGATTTATGCACTGGCGTTATTGGATATGACATCTGGACGTTTTTTAATCAATGAATTACCTAATCGTGAAAGTTTAAGTGCTGAATTACAACGGGCTCAACCTGTTGAAATTTTATACCCTGAAACTTTTTCTGAAATGGATTTAATTGAAAACTATAAAGGATTACGTCGTCGTCCAATTTGGGAATTTGAATTAGTCACCGCAATTAATTTACTTAATCGTCAATTTGGTACGCAAGATTTAAAAGGTTTTGGGGTAGAAAAATCTATTGTGGCGTTATGTGCCGCTGGTTGCGTGTTGCAATATGCCAAAGAAACCCAACGCACCGCATTGCCACATATCAATAGCATTCATTTAATTCAAAACAGTGACACCATTTTATTAGACGCAGCCACTCGCCGTAATTTAGAATTAACCCAAAATTTAGCTGGTGGCACGGATAATACCCTTGCTCACGTATTAGATCACTGCGTTACCCCGATGGGAAGCCGTTTGTTAAAACGTTGGATCCATCAGCCTATTCGTGATGTAGTAAAACTAAAAAACCGTCAGCAAAATATTCAAACCTTGCTCGATCATCATTTAATCGACACATTACAACCCTTGCTACAACAAGTGGGTGATATGGAACGAATTTTGGCACGTGTTGCGTTGCGTTCAGCACGTCCACGAGATTTAACTCGTTTACGCACTGCGTTGGCTCAAATTCCAGAAATTGTAAATTTTACCCAAAATCTAACCGCTAGTTTAACTCAAAATATCAATCAAATTGCGGATTTTAGCGATCTTCATTTTTTATTGGAGAGAGCAATTGTTGAGGCTCCACCACAATTAGTGCGAGATGGTGGTGTGATTGCTACTGGCTATAATTCAGAATTAGACGAATGGCGTTCCCTTGCTGATGGTGCAACTCAATACCTTGATGATTTAGAAATTCGAGAGCGTGAAGCAACAGGGATTGATACCTTAAAAATCGGTTTTAATGCGGTACACGGTTACTATATTCAGATCAGCAAAGGGCAAAGTGACAACGCACCAATTCATTATGTCCGCCGTCAAACCTTAAAAAATGCCGAGCGTTATATTATCCCTGAATTAAAAACCTATGAAGATAAAGTGTTGAAAGCGAAAGGGGCATCTCTTGCGTTAGAAAAACGTCTTTATGAGGAATTGTTTGATCAACTGTTGCCACGCTTGGGCGAGTTACAGCTAGCGAGTATGATTTTAAGCGAATTAGATGTGCTAACCAACCTTGCTGAGCGTGCAGAAAGTTTAAATTATGTCGCACCGACTTTTACGGCTAATCGCACTATTAACATTAAACAAGGTCGCCACCCAGTGGTAGAAAATGTGCTAAAAGCCCCTTTTATTGCTAATCCCGTTTTCTTAAATGAACAACGTCATTTGTTAGTGGTAACAGGTCCAAATATGGGCGGTAAAAGTACCTATATGCGACAAATCGCTCTGATTACTTTAATGGGTCATATCGGAAGTTTTGTACCTGCAGAAAGTGCCGAAATTGGCACTATTGATCGTATTTTTACGCGTATTGGTGCCTCTGATGATCTTGCCTCTGGTCGCTCAACCTTTATGGTGGAAATGACAGAAATGGCAAATATTCTTCATCAAGCCACCGCTAATAGCTTAGTATTGATTGATGAAATTGGGCGAGGAACATCTACTTATGATGGTTTATCATTGGCGTGGGCGTGTGCCGAATGGTTGGCTCAAAAAACACGTTCTTTAACCTTGTTTGCGACCCATTATTTTGAATTAACCAGCTTACCTGAACAATTAAAAGGCGTGGCGAATGTCCATTTAGACGCACGTGAGCATAATGATAATATTGTGTTTATGCACGCTGTACAAGAAGGGGCTGCGAGTAAAAGTTACGGTTTAGCGGTGGCTTCTTTGGCTGGCGTACCTAAACAAGTGGTTAAATTAGCCAAACAGAAATTAGCGACCTTAGAACAAATTTCATTTCAAACGACAGATTTAAATAAAAATCCACAAGAAAGTTTGTTTGAGGAGATAAATCATAAAGAAGAGTCACAACAAGCAATATCAACAGCGATAGAGATATTAAAGGGTGTTAATCCCGATGAATTAACACCTAAGCAAGCGTTAGAAATATTATATAAGTTAAAGCAAGAGATATAATGGATAACATTTAGCATTGTCTAAGATAATTTCTTCCATTAACAGTGAACATAGTTGAATTGAGGATTCTCCCTAAATAGAACATAAACTTTATTAAAATTATATTGTTTACTTATTTTTAATGAGTGTAGGTAGTTATTCATTTTTTTGATTACATTAAAAGCACTGATTTTTCGATGTAACACGCTAAATATGAGAATATAAAGTGATATGAGCCTGCTGAGAATTTACAAATTTGTCTTATATTCAGAGTAAGAACATACTTTAATTAGGGCAAGATAGTATTTAACACCCTATTAGGTAAAATATGGAGGTAAATCAAATTGAAAATTAACAAATTCAATTCCTTATGTAAGAGAGCGAGTTATGTATTTCATAATATCTTTTATATATCAATAAGTTATTTTTATATGATGTAAAATATAGCGGCTATATCCAGTTTAAAACTTACAATTTTTATACTTACTATTACTTAATAGTATCTACATAATAATCCTTAAAATAAAAATTTTTATCTTCTAATAAATTCAAAAAAATATTTTTCACTATTTCATTTCGATTAATTTTTCGTTATCCTATTAGCTTGACAATATTATAAGTCATATTTTAGTTTATATTTACAAACACAACATTCAATAATTTATTTTAATCTTACAGGGAGAATAAGATTTATGAGTAATTCATTATCATCAAAATTTCTCAATGGCAATCTTGTATTGCGTATTGCTATTGGTTTAGTGTTAGGAATACTTCTAGCATTTTTTAGTCCAGAATATGCCAAAGCCGTTGGTGTTTTAGGGCAGTTTTTTGTACGTTCGTTACGTTCAATCGCACCTATTCTTGTGTTTGTGCTAGTGCTTTCAGCTATTGCAAATAAAGAAGTTGGCTCAAACAGTGCATTAAAACCAGTTATCGTGCTTTATTTACTTGGTACTTTCTTAGCTGCATTAACAGCAGTTGTATTAAGTTTTATGTTCCCAACACAGTTAGAGTTAGTGGCAAGTCCAAATAATATCGCACCACCACAAGGCGTGGGTGAAATTTTAAAAACCTTAGTATTTAATGTGGTTGATAATCCATTTAGTGCTTTAACTAGTGGTAACTTTATTGGGATTTTAGCTTGGGCAATTGGATTAGGTATTTCATTACGTCATGCATCACAAAGTACAAAAGCATTTCTTGTTGATATTGCAGATGCTGTTTCTTTTGTGGTAAAAGTTGTGATTGCACTTGCACCAATAGGTATTTTTGGTTTAGTTGCAGATACTATTGCAACTAACGGTCCAGATGCTTTCTTGGGTTATATCCGCTTACTCGCAGTATTATTAGGAGCAATGGGAATTGTTGCTTTTGTACTTAATCCATTATTAGTCTATTGGAAAATTCGTCGTAATCCTTATCCATTAGTATTTACTTGCTTACGTGAAAGTGGAGTGACAGCATTTTTTACACGTAGTTCAGCAGCAAATATTCCTGTAAATATGGGATTAGCAGAACGTTTAGGTGTAAGAGAAAGTATTTATTCTGTTTCTATTCCATTAGGTGCAACCATCAATATGGCAGGTGCAGCGATTACTGTAACAGTGCTTACGTTGGCAGCTGCATATACTCAGGGAATTACACCAGATTTTAGTACCGCATTATTGTTAAGCCTTGTAGCTGCTATTTGTGCTTGTGGTGCATCTGGTGTTGCTGGAGGTTCACTATTACTTATTCCACTTGCGTGTAGCTTATTTGATATTCCAGCAGATATTTCAGCACAGGTTATTGGTGTTGGTTTTATTATTGGGGTTATTCAAGATTCAGCAGAAACAGCATTAAATTCATCAACTGATGTATTATTTACTACAGCAGTAAGTATTGCAGAGGATAACAAAGAACTAAATAGTTAATGGTTCTATCGAAGTTTACGACTTAAGCTTGCATTTTTAATTTATTGAATTTGTGGCAGAGTAGATAAAAGGGTTGGTTTTTATATTCTAAATGATTACCAACTCTTTTTTTTAAACCTTTATAAACATAATTTTATGCTATTTTGTTAATCTATTATAATGAGATAGTTTTTATTTAAATTATTTCAAATAAACAGTGGTGATATTTGTTTTTTTGCATTTAATATAGGATGTTTTTCAAACGTTTTATTTCATTTTTTAATCTAAATAAGTAAAAATTTATTGAAATTTACTATAAAAGTTTTTATTTTAATGCAAACGCTTTCCTATGACAAAAATCAAAATACGCCAAAATAAGAGTACAAACACATAAATTTTCGTTTATAATTTAACATACATCTTAGTTACATTTTTTAATAAAAAAAGGAAAACAAAATGAAAGATTTTATGAGCATTGCAAAACAATGGTTAGCACAAGATCCTGATGCGGAAACTCGTGCAGAGTTGCAGGCAATTATTGATCAAAATGATGTTAAAGAGTTGGAAGCTCGTTTTTCAGATCGTTTACAATTTGGTACGGCAGGATTACGTGGGCGTTTACAAGCAGGTTCAATGGGAATGAACCGAGTATTAGTTTGTCAAGCCGCCGCTGGTTTAGCACGTTTCTTGTTGAAAAAAGAAAAAAATCCAACAATTGTGATTGGTTATGATGGTCGTAAAAATTCATTGCGTTTTGCACAAGATACCGCTGAAATTATGCAGGCAGCAGGCATTGAAGCTCAACTTATGCCAAGTTTACGTCCAACGCCAGTTTTAGCGTTCTCTGTTCGTCGCTTAAAAGCAAGTGCGGGTGTAATGGTAACCGCAAGCCATAACCCACCAGAAGATAACGGTTATAAAGTTTATTTAGGTGGCGAAGACGACGGTGCTCAAATTATTTCTCCTAACGATAAGTTAATTGCAGAAGAAATTCAATGGGTTGCGGATAATCAACGTGTAAATGATATTCCACGTGATACCAATTATAAAATGATCGATCAAGCAATTATTGATGAATTTATTGAGCGTACTGCAAAATTAGCGACAGCACCAGTAACAGATTTAAGCTATGTTTATACCGCTATGCACGGTGTGGGTAAAGAAACCTTATTAAGCGTGTTAGACAAAGCAGGTTTACCAAAACCAACCTTAGTGGCAGAGCAGTGTGAACCAGACGGTACATTCCCAACGGTTGCATTCCCTAATCCAGAAGAAAAAGGGGCATTAGATTTAGCGATTGCAAAAGCAAAAGAAGTAAATGCAGAGTTTATCGTCGCAAATGACCCAGATGCAGACCGTTTAGCTGTTGCTGTTGCAGATGAAAATGGACAATGGGCAACATTACACGGTAATGAAGTAGGCTTATATTTAGGTTGGTTTATTGCACAACAAGTACAAGCTGAGGGTAAAAAAGGTGTATTAGCCTGTTCATTAGTGTCTAGCCCATTACTTGGAAATATTGCGAAAGCGTGTGGAATGGAATATCAAGAAACATTAACAGGCTTTAAGTTTATCGGTCGTATTCCAGGTTTAATCTTTGGTTTTGAAGAAGCATTAGGCTATCTTGTAAACCCAACAGAAGCTCACGATAAAGACGGTATTTCAGCAATTACTTGTTTCTTAAACTTAATTAATAGCTTAAAAGCACAAGGCAAAACATTTGCACAATATCGTCAAGAGTTTATGGAAACGTTCGGAGCGGCAAACAGCGATCAATTAAGTATCCGTGTTGAAGATTTAAGCCGTATTCAACGTATTCAACAAGCAGTGCGTGATAATCCATTTACTGAAATTGGCGGTGTGGCAGTTGAGCAATACATCGATCATTTACAAACTGAAAAACAAAATGATATTTTAGTGTTCCATCTTGCTGGCGGACAACGTGTTATTTTCCGTCCATCAGGTACTGAACCTAAATTAAAAATGTATTTAGACACAACAGGTAAATCTCTTGCCGAAGCACAAGAAATTTGTGCCAAAGTAAAAGCAGATTTAGCGGCATTTACAGATAGTGTTGCTTAATTTTTGATTTAGTTGACTTTTTAGTTAAATAATAAGCGGTTATATTTTGTCAGTTTTTTGCAAAATGTGATCGCTTTTGTTTTGTGTATATTTTGATATTGATTATGAAATGAAATATTGGATACTTGATAAAAAAATTCAATACGCATAATACACATTAAATACATAATAAAAGGCTGAAAATATGGAATTATTGCAATATATGAATGCAAATTTTGAAAGTGTGTCAGACGAAGAACAAGCAGAGATAGAAGCATTAAATATTGATTTTAATGATTTAACTGGGGAAGAAATTAGTGTGTTAGATATTGGTAGCTGCGGCGATATTTACAAATAACCATAAATAAAAAGATTGTCTTAAGCGGTATGATTTTACTCAAAATCCGCAAATTACTAAGTGCAAAATTGGGATTTAAGCCCTATAATCCATCTACATATAATCTAACTTTTTTCTAAAATGATAAACAAAAAATCTCTCTTCTATGTATTAACAGCGTTATTAATTATTTTTATTTCTATTCCCGCTTTTCATTTAATTAAAACTTATTTAAATGAAGATAATAGCAAGGTTGAAATTCCTAAAGGCTATACCAATGATGCCAGTGAATTAAATCTCACAAAGGTTGATCAAATCATTGATGTGGCACAGTCTAAAGAGGCTATAATCAGCCAACTAAAAGATATTCTTAAGTATGCTAAAACAAACCACAAAGCTATTTCAATGGCAGGTGCCAAGCATAGTATGGGTGGGCATACGATGTATCCTGATGGTATTGTGTTAAATATGCGTCCTTATAATCAAATGCAACTAGACACCACGAATAATATTTTAACCATTGGTTCTGGGGCATTGTGGGAAGAGGCGTTGAATTATTTAGATCAATTTGATAAATCCATTGTGGTAATGCAGGCGTTTAGCTCTTTTTCAATTGGCGGTTCTATTAGTGTGAACGGTCACGGTTGGCAAAAAGACTCGCCTCCTGTTTCTTCCAGTGTGATTTCATTTACCTTGATGGATCACAATGGAAATATCTTAAATTGTAGTCGTACTGAAAATCCTGAGTTATTTAGTTTAGTGATTGGTGGCTATGGCTTATTTGGGATTATTCTTGATGTAAAACTTAAAGTGGTAGATAACGAGGCGTTACAGTTTAAATCACTGCGTTTAGAACCTGAAGATTATGTTAAAGAATATAAAAAGTTTGTTTCAGATAATCCTAAAGTAAAACTCGCTTTTGGGCGATTACGTATTTCTAATAAAGCGTTTTTAGAAGAGGCGACCTTGAATTATTTTGAACAGGTGGATCAAAAACCATTACCTTTAGAGCAGGGAAGTGCCAAAAGTACAGAAGCGAAACGCCTTGTATTTAGAAGCAGTGTAAACAGTGAATATGGTAAGCGATTACGCTGGGATTTGGAAAAAGGAATGAATGAAATTACAGAAAATCACGTTTTTTCTCGTAATGATTTATTAAATGACGATGTAAAATTAATTGAAAATAAAGACAATCATTCAACGGATATTTTACACGAATATTTTATACCCGAACGCAATGTGACAAAATACATTAATGCCCTTAAAACAGTTTTACCTAACCAACAGATTGATTTACTGAATATTACGATACGTAATGTTTATCAAGATAATGATAGCTACTTAAATTACGCAAGGGAAAATGTGTTTGGTTTTGTATTTTTATTTAATCAAAAGAAATCTCAAGAAGATGAATTAGAAATGCAAAAATTGACCAAAGCATTGGTTAACATTGCCCTTGAAATGGAAGGTACCTATTATTTACCTTATCGATTGCATATTGATAAACCGTTGTTTAATAAAGTGTATCCTCAAGGTCAAAACTTTTTCAAGTTAAAATTGAAGTATGATCCAGACGAATTATTTAATAATAAGTTTTATCAACATTATAAGTAAATAAGAAAGGAAAAAAGCGGTATGATGTAAGTAAAAATTTGCAAATTTTTTATAACATCATACCGCTTGGTTATTTTTAATTAGTCATCTTTTGTAAGATGATTTTTTTATTTAACAATATCACCTTTTAGTGCAACGCCAGACATTAAATTTCCAGCGTGACACTCAAATTTAGTACTGCTTTTATAAGGGTTTCTTTTGTAATAACTTACTAAATTAGTCACTTTACGAGCTCCCATTGAAGCCGCTGTTTTTTGGAACTGTTTTACAGCAGATAAAAATGCCCAACGGCACGCTTTTTCATCTGATTTTCCAACAGCATTGGTTTTTTTATTACTGACTAGTCCAGATTTGAGCACTTTGCCAGATACAGATTTAGCAAAATAAAGTTTTATACTTGGATCCAGTACAGATTTTGCTTCAGATGAATTTAGCGTGTCTTGAATGGAAACATAGACAGTCTCATTTCTTGCAGAGCAACCAGAAAGAACAATTGCAGCTAAGCCAATAGTTAATAATTTGCTAGATAATTTCATTATATACTCCTATAGTTAAAATGAAAAATTAGAATAAATAGTTAAACTTCCGTTTTATCTTTATACTCACAAAGATCTTCAATAATACAAGAACCGCAACGAGGTTTTCGAGCGATACAGGTATAGCGACCATGTAAAATCAGCCAATGATGGACATCCACTTTAAATTCATTGGGAACAACTTTCAATAGCTTTTCTTCAACTTTGACAACATCTTTTCCCATCGCAAATTTAGTACGGTTACTTACCCTGAAAATATGGGTATCAACGGCAATAGTTGGATGTCCAAAAGCAGTGTTAAGTACTACATTGGCGGTTTTTCGCCCTACTCCTGCCAGTGCTTCTAAGGCTTCTCGGCTTTCTGGCACAATACCATTATGTTTTTCAATTAAATCACGACAGGTTTTTATCACATTATTGGCTTTACTATTAAACAATCCGATGGTTTTAATATACTCTTTTAAGCCTTCTACACCTAAATCTAAAATTTTTTGAGGTGTATTAGCAATAGGAAATAATTTAGCCGTTGCTTTATTTACACCAACATCAGTGGCTTGAGCAGATAAAATTACGGCAATTAATAACTCAAAAGGTGAATTATAATTCAGCTCTGTTGTTGGATGTGGATTTTGATCTCGTAATCGAGTTAAAATTTCAATACGTTTTGTTTTATTCATAATGGTATTTTAATAAAAATAACCTTGATCATAAAGCATTTTTATCACCATAGTAAATGACATTATCACGATCATTGGTCGAATTAATTTTTGTCCTCGTGTGACGACCATTCTTGCACCTAAATGACCACCAATAAACTGACCGATCATCATAAATAATCCCACTTTCCAAAGTACGGCACCGCCTAAAACAAAAAAGAGTAATGCGGCAGAATTAGACGTAAAGTTTAGTACTTTTGCGTGAGCAACCGATTTAGAAAGATTAAAACCCAGTAAAGAAACAAAAGCCAGTGTAAAAAATGATCCTGCTCCAGGTCCTAAAAAACCATCATAAAAACCAATTCCTATGGCAGCTGTTACACCAAATAAAGTAAGACTGATACGTTGTATAACATCTTTTTTACCTAAATTAGGACTAAATAAAAAATACAATCCAACAATAAAAATAAGAAAAGGAATAATCACTTTAAGGGATGCGGCATCCATTAGTTGGATTAATATAGTCCCAATGGAAGAACCTAAAAAAGTCAATATAATCAACCATTTTATTTCTTTTAAATTAACCGTTTTTTGTCGTATAAAATAAAGAGAAGCAGCGAAAGAACCTCCACTACCTTGCAGTTTATTGGTACCTAATGCTAAAGTGGGGGGGATTCCGACAGCCAGTAGAGCAGGAACGGTAATTAGCCCGCCTCCACCAGCGATAGCATCAATAAAACCAGCGACCATCGCGACAAGAAATAGCAGAGCCAAAATATCAAAATTAAAGTCCATAAAATCCTTTACAAGCGGTATGATATTGATCATTTTTTGCAAAATTTATTACGTATAGATTATCATTTATTCCATTTTTCTTAAATAAGAAAAAGTAAAAAAGCGGTAATTTTGATAGAATGAGGTAGGCGATCGTATATTTTTAACTATTGATTTTTTTAAATTAATAGTAATATGCCCCCTCCCTAGCCCTCCCCCGCAAGCGGAGGAGGGGAGGTCCAATTATTCCTCTCTTCGCTTGCGGGGGGAGGCTAGGAGTGGGTAACCAATTTCAACTATAATCTTGTTCTTAAAATAAGATCACAAAGGAGAAAAGAGATGAAAATCAGTTTAATTGTTGCACGAACTAAGAATAATGTGATAGGTAAAAATAATCAAATGCCGTGGCATTTACCTGTTGATTTAGCGTGGTTTAAGAAAAACACGATAAATAAACCCGTCATTATGGGAAGAAAAACCTATGAATCTATTGGGCGTTTATTACCAAATCGTCCTAATATTATTTTATCTCGTTCTGATTTTGAAGTAGAAGGTGCATGGTATGCTTCTAGCCTAGAGCAAGGGTTACAAATAGCCAGTGAATTAGCTAATGTTGAAGAAGTAATGATTATAGGGGGCGGAGAATTGTTTAAACAAGCATTGCCACTAGCAGATAGATTATATTTGACAGAAATTCAGGCAGAAATTGAGGGGGATACTTTTTTTGAATTTGATCAATCAAAGTGGCAGTTAAAACAAGAAACTTTGTCTGAAATTGATGAAAAAAATAATTATTCTTGCCGTTTTATGGTATTAGAGAAATATACAAAATAAAGGTATAAATAGTCAATATAACCCCCGTTTTTTTTAAGCTTTATACCATTATAGTTGTATTTGGATAATAAAAATTTATAGGTTAAATAATATATCCTAATTTGTTATTTTTGTTTAAATAAATGGTGTTTTATTTTAATTAAATGTTATTTATTTCACGAAAATAAAACAATAAAAATACTTATGTGCCTATGTTTTTAAATATTTAAACTTATAATAAACAGGAAACTTTGATCTTGTTCACAAAAAAGATATTCTGCATTATTTTATGATTGTGAATAAAAATTTTCTTACTATGATATCTCCGACCTAAATCAGGTTATATTTTACAGTTAACAGATTTTACACTTACAAAAGGAGACAATAATTATGAGTAACAAATCTATTGTAAAAGGTTGGAATAAATTTGATACCGCGTGGGTATTAAATTTATTTGGAACAGCTGTTGGAGCTGGCGTTTTATTTTTACCTATTAATGCAGGTAGAGCTGGTTTCTGGACATTGGTGGTGATGGCAATTTTAGTCGGTCCGATGACTTATTTTGCACATAGAGGTTTATCTCGCTTTGTTTTATCTTCGAGTAAACCTGGTAGTGATATCACTGAGGTTGTTGAAGAACATTTTGGACAAACTGCGGGTAAATTAATTACGTTATTGTATTTCTTCGCAATTTTTCCTATTTTATTAATTTATGGTAATGGTATTACTAATACCGTTGATTCTTTTATTGTAAATCAATTGGGAATGGTATCACCTAATCGTGTTATTTTGTCATTTGTACTTATTGCAGGCTTAATTTCTATTATGCTTATGAATGAGAAAGTGATGTTAAAAATTACGGAAATGTTAGTTTTCCCACTAGTGACTATTCTATTTGGTTTATCACTTTACTTGATTCCACAATGGAATGGTTCAATGTTAAGCGAAATGCCAACAATGAGTGAATTTATGACTACATTATGGATTACTATTCCTGTATTAGTCTTCTCTTTTAACCACTCTCCAGCGATTTCATCTTTCTCTCAATCTCAACAAAGAGAATATAAAGAATTTGAATTAGCTGAAAAACACGCAAGTAGAACATTAAAAGGTACGGCAACGATGTTACTTGTATTTGTAATGTTGTTTGTATTCAGTTGTGTATTAACATTAACACCTGCAGAATTAGTGCTAGCTAAACAACAAAATATCAGTATTTTATCATTCCTTGCAAATAAATTTGATAATCCGTTTATTTCATACCTTGGACCATTGGTAGCATTTTTAGCAATTACCAGTTCATTCTTCGGTCACTATTTAGGGGCAAGAGAAGGTATTGAAGGTTTATATATCAAAATGAAAGGTGAAAACGCTAAACATATTGATAGAAAAAAATTAAATCGTGGAACTGCAGTTGTATTTTTACTTGTTCTATGGGGAGTTGCAATTCTTAATCCAAGTATTCTAGGTTTAATTGAATCACTTGGTGGTCCAATTATTGCAATGATCTTATTTATTATGCCAATGTATGCAATTACTAAAGTGCCAGCAATGAAACGTTACGAAGGTCAATTAAGTAATATTTTCGTTACTGTAATGGGATTAATTGCAATTTCAGCGGTAGTTTACGGATTATTTTAAAAATGAGACAGTGTGGGGAAATTGTTTTCCCACGCTAAATATTGCCAAAGGATAGTATATGATTAGTGTTTTTGATATGTTTAAAATAGGTGTGGGACCCTCTAGCTCTCATACAGTTGGGCCAATGAAGGCTGGGAAAGAATTTGTCGATACACTTATTCAAAATAATCAGTTAAATGGCATAACGAGATTACACGTTGATGTTTATGGTTCACTTTCAATGACGGGGAAAGGGCACAGTACTGATATTGCCATTATTATGGGATTAGCAGGCTATTTACCTCATAATGTTGATATTGATGCTATTCCATCATTTATATTAGAAGTGAAAAAAACAGCTAAATTATCCGTAGCTAAAGGTGAACATATTGTTGATTTTGATTTTGACAAAAATATGGCTTTTCATAGCAGTTTCCTTTCATTGCACGAAAATGGAATGCGAATTACCGCATTAAATGGTGAAGAAACAGTATATCAACAAACCTATTATTCAATAGGTGGGGGATTTATTGTTGATGAAGCTCATTTTGGTGTTGAAGAAGAACAGCCAATACAAGTGCCTTTTCCTTATAAAAATACGAATGATGTGATTGAACATTGTGAAGATAATGGCTTGTCTGTTTCTAGCTTTATGTTACAGAATGAATTAGCATTACATACGAAAGAAGAGTTAGAAAACCATTTATTATTAGTATGGGATACAATGAAAGCCTGTATTAATAAAGGTATTCATACGGAAGGTGTTTTACCTGGTCCGTTGAAAGTACCTCGTCGAGCAGGTATGTTGTATCGTCATCTAGAGTCAAATAGTCATTTATTCAATGATCCAATGGTAGTGATAGATTGGGTTAATTTATTTGCATTAGCTGTGAATGAAGAGAATGCAGCAGGCGGTCGAGTAGTGACTGCACCAACTAATGGTGCTTGTGGCATCGTGCCTGCGGTTTTAGCTTATTATGAAAAGTTTATTACAACATTGACACCTGAAATTATTGAACGCTATTTGTTAGCCTGTGGGGTAGTGGGCTCGTTATATAAAATGAATGCTTCTATTTCTGGAGCTGAAGTAGGCTGTCAAGGTGAGGTTGGCGTTGCTTGTTCAATGGCTGCAGCAGGTTTAACAGAAATATTAGGTGGAAGCCCTGATCAAGTGTTTATTGCTGCAGAAGTTGCAATGGAGCATAATCTTGGCTTGACTTGTGACCCTGTGGGTGGACAAGTTCAAGTGCCTTGTATTGAACGCAATGCAATTGCTTCTGTGAAAGCAATTAATGCAAGCCGAATGGCATTGTTGAGAACAACAAAACCTAAAGTAAGTTTGGATAAAGTTATCGAAACAATGTATGAAACGGGTAAAGATATGAATACCAAATACCGTGAAACTTCGCAAGGTGGCTTAGCAATTAAAATATTGTGTAGTTAATTAGGAATGTTAAATAGAGTTTAACAGTTATCTTAAAATCCTATTATCTAAATAACTTTTTAAACATTAAAAAACCTCGTCATTTTATGATGAGGTTTTTTGGTTATCTATATCCAGCCACCGAAACAACTGATTTTGGTGGTGTCGTAGTAGTTGCACTATTATTAGCATCATAAAGATCACAGCATATTTGGGTATGTGCCCAGTTTGAATTTCCATTATACGCAAATGGTATTTATTAGGTACAAATAGTATTTAATTTAAAATAATTTTGCTTTATTTATAGAGTATAAAATAATCTAACTTGATTATTGATGTTTACTTATTAAGTGATAAACTATTAACAATTTATTACGAATATCAAAACAGGAAAGAGGATGTTACATTTAGTACTTGAAGATAAACTATTTATTGGGCAAACCAAACAAGTTGGCGTGCATTCCACACAACACGACAACTTAGTGGTTATTTTTGAAGATGACGGTGAAACAGGTTATTTTTATGCTTTAAACCTAAATAATGTAACACAGCCAGTGGTAGATGCATTACATATTTATAATGTTGATGCCACAAAAGAAAGACAACAAGCAAGAAAACTCCAAATCTGCTGGGATGAAAGTGGTTATCAAGCCTACTTGTTCGTGAATGATTATCCGCACGCCAGTTTTGATTTTAATGGTTTAGTCGGATATAACCATAACAAATTCCCAGAGCCACAACCTGAAACAATGTGGACGCATAAAGAGATCACAGATTTAGATGTTAATATTTAATATCTTGGTTTTCATATAGCCAGTTTGCTAATGAAACATAGTCAGCAAGACTAAGGTTTTCAGCTCTTGCTTGTAAATTCATTCCTAGTGCTTCCAATTGATCCGCTGTAAAGAGTTGAGAAAGAGAATTTCGCAATGTTTTACGGCGTTGATTAAACGCTTGTGTCACCACTCGATTTAAATAACTAATATCTTTAACTGGGTAGGGAAGTATCGTATGAGGTACAAGACGGACTACCGCAGAGTCAACCTTAGGTGCAGGTTTAAATGCGGATGGTGGCACTTCTAAAACAGGAATAATCTGGCAATAATATTGTGCCATTACCGTTAAACGTCCGTAAGTTTTACTATTCGGTGCTGCACATAGGCGTTTTACCACTTCTTTTTGCAACATAAAGTGCATATCTTGAATAAGATCGTGAAAGGTTAATAGATGAAAAATTAAAGGTGTTGAAATATTGTAAGGTAAATTTCCAAAAATTCTAATACCATTATTTTCATTTAAATTTAACGTTTTAAAATATTCACGAAAATTAAAATTTAAGGCATCTTGCTCAATAACAGTGAGTTTTTGATTCAGAAAGGGATGATGGCGTAAACGTTTGGCTAAGTCACGATCAAGCTCTATAACTGTTAATTTGTCAACTTGCTCAGCAACAGGTTCTGTTAACGCTCCTAAACCTGGTCCAATTTCTATTAAAAAATCACTATTTTGTGGATTAATCGCTGCAATAATATTATGAATAACATCTTGATCTTGCAAAAAGTTTTGACCAAAACGTTTACGAGCAGTATGCCCTAAGTGTTTTTTAGAATTTGATGACATTATGTACCTAAATTAGAATAAATAAAATATTGAAGACATTATAACGCAATCAATAAAAAATATCCTTACATTAACGTAATGAACTTCTCTTAATTTGACTCTTAAATATAAAAAAACCTAAAAACAAAGATATTGCTTTTAGGCTTAATTATTTTAGTATAAAACTTATTTTACTAATTCTTTTAATGATTTACCTGCAGTGAATGCTGGAACATTAGATGCTGCAATTTGGATAGCTTCTTTAGTTTTTGGGTTACGACCGGTACGTGCTTTACGATGGTTTACTTTAAAAGTACCAAAACCGATAAGTTGTACTGGTTCACCTTTTTTAAGGCTACCAGAAATCGCTTCTAAAGTTGCTTCTAGTGCTGCTTTAGCTTGTTTTTTATTTAGATCTGCACCGCTAGCGATAGCATCGACCAATTCACTTTTATTCATATGTGTATCCTCTTCAATTTGATTTTAAAAGAAAATCTAAGCTCATTTAAGTATTGGAGCTAGTAATTTTGCATAACTGCGATGCTTAGGATAATAGAAACTTAGCAATAATCAAAGTAAATAATGCAAAAAATATGATAAATATCACATTTACTGCTTAAATTCTAATCCAATGTTACTAATTCCACTCTCTCTAAGCTGATTTTTAAGTTCAAGCAACAGCTCAACGTCTCTTTTTTCGCATTCTTTCAACTCTCGATAAACCCACCACTGCAAATCTAATTCTTGTTCAATTTCAGGCAGAGCTTTTAATTCTTGCTCATTAAATTCACGATCTTCTAAGGTTTCTAAGTAAGAAATAATGGTTGCGATTGAAATTTGGCTCACTAAAATAGATTGTTCTAAATGTTCGCCAGCAATAATGCTATGCAATAATTCAGCCACCGCTTTACACGCATCTTCGGCAGGAAATACACCGTAAAAATCAAATTCATTCGTATCAGGAATGATTTCTTCTAATTTTTGAAGTTGATTTTCAAAGTTGATCTTTGCCCCTTTAATGGTTAAATATTCCCATACAAGATTTAAAATATTTTGCAAAACTTTCGCATTATCTGACCGCTCATCATTTTTAGGATAAGCGACATCACAGAAAAGTTGAAAGTTCGGTAACATTCTCTCACAGATACACAGCATAAAAGCCAAGTGTTGCCAAGTTTCAAAACGTTCAATGCGTTTATGAATAGGATTTCTCATTTTGTATTCCCTAATAAATTACTTATGAAAGGCTTGTGAATATTGATGAATTGCATCAACGAATATTTTTGGACTTTCCACAGGTACATCTTGATGAATGCCGTGTCCAAGATTAAAAATATGTCCTGTACCTTGTCCAAAATCCGTTAAAATCTGTTTAACTTCTTGTTCAATACGCTGTGGGCTTGCATAAAGCACACTCGGATCCATATTGCCTTGTAAAGCGACTTTATGTCCTACTCTGGCACGAGCATCGCTTAAATTTACCGTCCAATCTAATCCAATTGCATCACAACCTGTTTCAGCAATCTTTTCTAACCATAATCCGCCACCTTTGGTAAATAAGGTAACTGGCACTTTACGCCCCTCATTTTCACGGATCAAACCGTTCACAATTTGGTGCATATATTGTAATGAGAAGTCTTGATAATCACGATGAGCAAGCACACCGCCCCAAGTATCAAAAATCATCACAGATTGTGCCCCTGCTTTGATTTGAGCATTCAAATAAGCGGTCACATTTTCTGCTAATTTTGCAAGTAACAAGTGAAGGGTTTGTGGATCGCTGTACATCATTTTTTTGATCTTCGTAAATGCTTTTGATGAACCGCCTTCCACCATATAAGTCGCTAACGTCCAAGGGCTACCTGAAAAGCCAATTAACGGTACATCGCCTTTTAATTCTTGACGAATTTTACGCACTGCATTCATCACATATTGCAACTCAACTTCGGGATCAACCACACCTAATTTTTCAACGTCAGATTTAGATTGCACAGGGCGTTCAAATTTTGGCCCTTCCCCTGCTTCAAAATATAAGCCTAATCCCATTGCATCTGGTACAGTTAAAATATCTGAGAATAAAATGGCAGCATCTAAATCATAACGGCGTAAAGGTTGTAAAGTAACTTCACACGCAAGCTCTGTATTACGACACAACGACATAAAATCGCCAGCTTGTGAACGTGTTTCTTTATATTCAGGTAAATAACGCCCTGCCTGACGCATCATCCACACTGGCGTCATATCTACTTCTTCTCTTAATAAGGCTCTCAGATAGCGATCATTTTTTAATTCAGTCATTGTTTATTCCTCTTATTTTTTATTATTTTATTTCTTGTGCATCTAAAAATCTTTCCGCATCTAATGCCGCCATACAGCCCGTTCCCGCAGATGTAATCGCTTGACGATATTGATGATCCATCACATCGCCTGCCGCAAAGACCCCTTCCACACTGGTTGCTGTCGCATTACCGTTTAAGCCTGAATTGACCACGATATAGCCGTTATTAAGTGCTAATTGATTTTCAAAAATAGCCGTATTTGGCGAATGTCCGATCGCAATAAAGAGACCGTCCACTTTCACTTCTTCTACGCTATTATCTTTGGTTGATTTAATTTTCGCCCCTGTTACACCCATATTATCGCCCAATACTTCTTCAAGGGTGCGATCGGTGTGTAAAATCACTTTGCCTTCTGCAACTCGTTTCATCAAACGATCCACAAGGATTTTTTCACTACGGAATGAATCACGGCGATGAATTAAATGCACTTCTGAGGCAAGGTTAGACAAATATAATGCTTCCTCAACCGCTGCATTTCCACCACCAACAACCGCAACAGGTTTGTTACGATAGAAAAATCCGTCACAAGTCGCACAAGCTGATACGCCACGCCCTTTGAAAGCTTCTTCTGATTCTAAACCTAAATACTTCGCCGATGCCCCTGTCGCAATAATTAACGCATCACAAGTAAAGGTATTTGAATCCCCTTTTAAGGTAAAAGGACGTTTTGATAAATCAACGGTGTGAATATAATCAAACACCACTTCTGTTTCAAATTTTTCAGCGTGAGCGAGCATTTTATTCATCAATTCCGTGCCTGTAATTTGCTCAAATTCCCCTGGCCAGTTTTCGATTTCATCGGTGGTAGTTAATTGCCCACCTTGTTGTAACCCTGTGACTAACACAGGGTTTAAGTTTGCACGAGCCGCATAAATTGCCGCTGTATAACCTGCTGGTCCTGATCCTAAAATTAATAATTTACAATGTTTTGTTGTCATAATTTGTCCTTATAATTCAGTTATAATTGTATTGTTTATTCTAGCGTATTTGTTATTTATTTGTAATGAAAATAGGTTTGAGTTTATTGTTGGAGTAGATGAATAATTATACATAAAGTATGTGATTACCTTGATTATTTGGTAACAAATGAGTATTACTTTTTTACTCATAAAAATGTTATGTCACTCAACCACTGGTAAAGCATTAATCACCGCTTTAATCAAGGTTGCTAAAGGAATAGCAAAAAAGACACCCCATAATCCCCATAATCCACCGAAAATAATGACAGCAATAATAATTGTTAAAGGATGTAAATTAACGGCTTCTGAGAATAAGAAAGGAACCACAATATTTCCATCAAGTAGTTGACTAATTGCAAAAGCAAGCAGTAAGTAATAAAAATCAGGAGATAATCCAAATTGGAATAATGCTACTAATGCAATAGGAATAGTTACCAAAACAGCCCCAATATAAGGAACTAAAACAGATAGTCCTGCAGCAACGGAGAGTAATAGTGGATAACGTAATCCAAATGTAAGTAAAATAAAATAGGTGACAAAGGCAACAATTAAAATTTCAAGAAATTTTCCTCGAATATAATTGGCGATTTGTAATTGCATTTCTGTCCAAACCCGAGCAGCAAGACTGCGATCTTTGGGCATAAAGCGAAGAAAAGATTGTACAAAAAGGTGTTTATCTTTGAGTAAGAAAAAGACCATTAAAGGGACTAAAAAAGAGTAAATGCCTATTCCTACAATGCTAATAATGGAGTTTAATGAAAGAGTAAGTAATGAGTCTCCAAAACCTAAAATTTTCTGTTGTAATGATGCCATTAAAGAATCAAGCATTGCATAACTAATTAAATCAGGATAAAGCTCTGGTAACGTTTGTAACCATTCATTAAGAGAGTTTAGCATTGATGGTAAGTCTTTTAAGAATGTGGTTGTCTGATTCCACAAACTTGGTAGCAGTACCATAAAAAGAAAAACAGATAATGAAATGGAACTTCCGAGAACAATAATTAAACTAATTAGTCGGGGTAATTTTAAATTTTGCACCAAAAAGTGAATAGGCCATTCTAGTAAATATGCAAAGACGATAGCAACAAGTAGTGGCATTAATAAATGACTAAAGAAATAGATAATACCAAAACCTACAAACAAAATACCCAAAAGTACAGCAGTTTGAGGATCGGAAAACTTTTTTCTATACCAGTTCTGTAACAGGTCAAACATATTTACCTTCTCTTCTTTTGGTTATTTTTGACTACAAATTGCAATAAATTCGAGCTTATTTTCTGCATCTCGGAATGCTTTTAACATTTTAATAAAAGATTTATTATTTTTTGTTTTTAATGCATTACCAATAATCTTTAATACACCAGCAAAACCTTTGTAATCAATTAATCCTTTTGGAGAAAATAGTGAAATTTCTCCTGAAAATGTTTCTACATTACGAAATCCAGATTGTTTAAAGGTTTCTTTCCATTCAGATTTTGTTAAAGGTGCGATAGTGGCTTGAATGGCTTCTTCTAATTCCGTAATCACTTCTTCTGCTTCACTTTTTGTTGTTTCCAGCATAATATCGTGAGTGAGGAATAAACCATTTGGTTTTAGTACTCGTAAATACTCTTCTAATACCTGTTGTTTCATCTCTTTTGGTAACAAAGTTAGCATTAGATCATTTGCAATAATATCAAATTGATTATTCTCAAAAGGTAATTTAATAATATCTCCCTGAATAAGTGTAATTAAATCTGCAACTTTTTTACTTTCAGCGACATTTTTATGTGCTTTTTTTAGAATTTCTTCATCACAATCAATTGCAGTGATATGACAACCAAATTTTGATGCTAAATAAATTGCAGTTGAACCATTATTACAGGCAATATTTAAGACTTTCTTATCTTTATTAAAATCTCCATTCGCCATTAACCATTCGTTTGCCACTCGACCACCAGGGTAGAAATGAGTTTTACCTAAACGAGTTAAAAAATCATATCCCATTTTTTCTTTGTCCATAAGAACCTCACATATTGTAAAATTTTGTTATTATCTCACCGCTTGTATATCGTATTATAAACGTTTTTATTATTGTTATATACTAGATTAAGTCATATTGTCAATTTTAATTCAGCTTAAATATAAACAATACAGAACAATCATAAACTTTTACCTATTGATTTTTATACATTAATAATTTTTATTGAGAAAATCGAGCATAAAATTGTAAATTTTAAACCAAATGTTACCGCTATATCTGGTTAATTTTTAACATAACCCATTGATTTATATTTAATTATTGGGTGATGTATGTCCAATTTCTACATTGGGAATTAAATTTGTAAAAAAATAGAACAATCATACCGCTTATAAAAATTTTGGGATATGATATACTACATAGGCTAGTCAATATGAAATAATAAGGAGTGAAAATGGCTAAAATAGGTTATGCTCATCAACGAGGTGAGATAAAAGAGAGCGTGATTAAAGCAATGGTAAATGATCCATTATTTAGAACACGAATAGTAAAAAGTAAGAAAGGTAAGGGGAGTTATCAGCGTAAACAAAAACACCAACAAGCATTCTCGAAAGGTGAAAGCCCATTTAAAAGTAATCTAAATAGACTATTTTTAAATGGGCTTTTTTAATTGATAATCTGTTGTTATTTAAGTTTTTGGCTACGAACAGTAATAAACCCTAATTTTTTATCAGGAGAATTGAATATTTTGAACATTTTTTTAAAGGTAGCAAAATTTTCTCTTTTTAACGCATTACGAATAATTTTTAAAGCACCTAAAATACCTTCATCATAAATTAATCCTTTAGGCGAAAGCAGTGTCATATCGCCAGAAAAAGAGTCAACTTGCTCGAAGCTACAATTTTGGAAAAGTTCCTCCCAGCCTTGCTTAGTAAGAGGCGTGACGGTAATGTTGATTGCTTCACGTAATTCAGTGATGGTTTTTTCAGCTTCATCCGTATTTAACATTACATCGTGAGTAAGCAAAATACCATTTGGTTTCAGTACTCTAAAATATTCACTGATCGCTTTTTGTTTTGCAGTAATAGGTAACATCGTCAACATTGCTTCATTAATAACAATATCAAAGCTGTTATCTTCAAAAGGAAGTTTGGTTGCATTACCTCGCATTACTTTCACTAAATGTTCAACTTTTTCTGCAGTAATATTTTTGCGTGCTTTTTCTAATGCTGTTTCATCTAGATCAATTCCAATAATTTCACAACCATAATGTTTTGCTAACTGAATTGCAGTTGTTCCCATATTACACGCAACTTCAAGCACTTTTTTATCTTCATTAAAATCCCCTTGTGCGATTAACCAATCTGTTGCGAGTTTACCACCCGGACGAAGACGTTTTTTACCTAAACGAGCTAAAAAATTGTGTCCAATTTCTTCTTTTTTCATATAAAGAGACCTTAATTGAATAATAAATAGTCGTTTGATATTAACTGATTTTGAGAACTATTTGTAGTTATTTTTTTAAGAAAGATACAAAATAACTTATTCAAAAACTTACAAATTTCATACCTAATATTAAAACAAGTATATTTGTTTTAATATTGGTTGTAATAAAAAATGCCCCCTTCGAATGAAGAGGGCATTTTATTTTAGATTAATCTTTAATTTCTATTCTTAAATCTTAATCTTACCATTGATAACCAGCACCTATGCCAACACCAACTTTTCCTTCTGTATTTGCATTCAGATTTCCTTTGATAATCCATTTACCATTATCAGAAATCGATGAAACACCCACTGCAAAAGAAGCCGCTTTGTCATAACTTGCCCCCGCTAAAGAGACCATACTATGTCCCGGTTTATAAGCCTGTGGTAAGCTTGCTGCTGCCATCGCACTTGATGTGCCACTGCTTGCACCTTTTCTCACGTCCTCTAATCCTTTATTTAACTGAGCAAGATTAACAGCATCACCCGCTTTGGTTCCCGCAGCAATATTATGGATTTGGTTTCCACCCATATTGATGTCAACATTCTTCTCAACCGTTACCTTAGATCCTTCTTGTAAGTGGAGGTTTCCGCCTTTATTAATGCTAATTTCTGAACCATTATTTACATTAATATTCGCACCTTTATTGACCGTCACCCCTTTGTTGTTGATGGTCGTATTTTGGATTTCAATCTTCTCTGGATTAACCACTGAACCTGAGCCTGTTCCAGTCCCTGGTTCACCTTTGTCACCTTTAGGACCTTTTTGAGCAAGAATAAAGTCTTGTTCTGACTTACTTTGATTGCCCGCTTGTCCTTTCCAGATTTCATAGGCAGATTTACCGTCTTTTCCATCTTTACCGTTGACACCGTCTTTCCCTTTAAAGTTAGGGTCATTTTTCAAGGTCTCCTTGTCTAACGTAATGTGAGCCACTTGTTTTCCATCTTTGGTTTGTTTTTCAACTTTTAAGCCATCTCCAAAGTCAAATGCAAGTTCGCCTAACTCAAAGTCACCCGCCGCTTTGCCATCACTTAAGAATGAGATAGTCGGTAATATCTGTTTCTGCCAAGCAGCAACATCAATACCTTTACCATTATTCAGGGCTTTTAACTGTTTGTAGTTCACCGCATCGGTATCTTGTGTTGCGTCACCGATATTGGTAATGCGTTTACCCCCTGCGTTAATGCCTTCATTCGAGATAGAAACAACATCATTTCCTTTCGCTGCTCCAAATACGATTGAATCTAAACCAGTGAGGTCTTTTGCCAGTTTAACGGCTAACCCATCTGTACCATTGTTCACGACACCAATGTTGTTATCACTGAGTTTTGCGGTTTCTGTTACGCCCCCTTTGATATTTAAGGTGTCATTCAGTTTTACTGCTTGTTTGCCATTATCCGTTGCAAGGATAAAACCATCATCTAACGTCGCAACCGTATGCGTTGTGCCAGTTTCATCTTGGTAAATCACACGGGTTAAGCTTTCGCCGTCTTTTCCATTCACGCCTGCTTTTCCATTGACCACTTTGATGTCTGCTGAAACGTCTTTCGCTGGTTTTCCGTCGATGCCATCGTGTCCATTTAGTCCGATGACCCCGTTGGTTCCATTCACACCATCTTCACCTTTGATAGTCACGCCATTTTTACCGTCTTTACCATTAACGGCAATGCCATCTGCACCTTTAATGGAAATGCCATCTTTTCCATCTTTTCCTTTGATTGAAATGCCGTCTTTTCCATTAATCGCCACCGCATTTTCACCGTCTTTACCGTTTAAGCCATTTGCTCCATCTTTCCCTGCAATACTTAAACCGTCTTTACCTGCAATGCCAATACCTTCAACACCCTGTAGTTTCTTCGCCAGTTTGATTTCTAACTTACCATCTGTGGTATCGACAAAGATATTGTCTGCAGCAAACTCAGCGTCTTTCGTTAAGTGTTTAGCTGGATCAGTGCCTTTTTGTCCTTCAATCACTAAGGTGTCATTAAGGGCTTTCATCACTTTATTCGGCGTATTGCCAGCAAAGACTAACCCATCATCCAGTGTGGCGACTTCTTTTTTGTCTCCCGTTGCTTTATCAACATAAACGATTCTGTCAGTTGTGGTGCCATCTAAACCATCTTTTCCATTTTGGATACTGATGTCATAGAATTTGCCGTCTGCACCATTTTTACCTGGTGCTCCTTGAAGCCCTATAACACCATTTTGACCATCCTTACCAAGAGTAACCAATGTTTTACCATCTTCACCTTTAATACTGATGCCATCATCACCGTGGATTGATACGCCATCTTTTCCATTTTTACCATTTACCGCAATGCCGTCTTCACCTTTAATGGAAATGCCATCTTTGCCATTTTCACCTTTGATTGAAATGCCGTCTTTGCCGTTAATCGCAATGGAATCTTTTCCGTCTTTACCGTCTTTTCCATTAACCGTAATCCCGTCTTTTCCATTGAGTCCGATGCCGTTTAAACCATCCATGCCATCTTCACCTTTAATGGAAATACCGTCTTCACCTTTAATAGATACGCCGTCTTTTCCATCTTTTCCTTTGATTGAAATGCCGTCTTTTCCATTAATCGCAACTGCATTTTCACCGTCTTTACCGTTTAAGCCATTTGCTCCATCTTTCCCTGCAATACTTAAACCGTCTTTACCTGCAATGCCAATACCTTCAACACCTTGCAGTTTCTTCGCCAGTTTGATTTCTAACTTACCATCTGTGGTATCAACAAAGATATTGTCTGCAGCAAACTCAGCGTCTTTCGTTAAGTGTTTAGCTGGGTCTGTGCCTTTTTGTCCTTCAATCACTAAGGTGTCATTAAGGGCTTTCATCACTTTATTCGGCGTATTGCCAGCAAAGACTAATCCATCATCCAGTGTGGCAACCGTATGTGTTGTACCAGTTTCATCTTGGTAAATCACACGGGTTAAGCTTTCGCCGTCTTTTCCATTCACGCCTGCTTTTCCATTGACCACTTTGATGTCTGCGGAAACATCTTTCGCTGGTTTTCCGTCGATGCCATCGTGTCCATTTAGTCCGATGACCCCGTTGGTTCCATTCACACCATCTTCACCTTTGATAGTGACGCCGTTTTTACCGTCTTTGCCTTTCACCGTAATACCGTCTTTACCATCAATGCCGACGCCATTTTTACCGTCTTTACCATCAACGCCGATGTAACCGTCTTTACCGTCTTTGGCTTTACCCACTTTCTCAAGTGCTGTATCAACATAAGTTTTTACTGCTTTTTCTTGAACTAGCTCCGTGGTTTTACCGTCAATGGTGTCTTTACCGACATTTTGACCCAGTGTTGCTTTATTGTTAGCAATGTTTGAGCCATCTACTTTTAAGTAGTCTGTCGCAAGGTTAGTGGTACCTGCTACTTCTTTTACTTTCTCCGCATCTAAGCCTAAGGTATATTTAGCCCCTTTCTCTGTTGTTGCGTTTGTTTTTGTCAGTGTTAACCCACTGTTTTCAACAATCGCCACTTCTTCTTTCGAGGTTTTGCCTACATTGGTAATCTGAGTGGTTAACTCCGTTGCTTTACCATCAACATACGTTTTCACAGCACCACCTGTTACGGTGTTTTGATTACCCGTTTCTACTTTACCCACACCGACTTTATTAAGAACAGTAGTGACATCTGTGCCTAGTTTCTCTTTGGTTACCGCCGCATTTAAAATTTTCGCCGTCGTCACCGCATTATCGATAAGACCGATTGCACCCTTGCTATTTTTCGCCAGTGTTGTGCCATCAAGATTGACTTTTAAGTCCACTTTGCCTGCGGTAGTTTTGGTATCAATACCTATAGTCTTATCTGTACTGATAATGTCATTGGCTTCCAGTTTGCTGGCAATATTGCTGTTAGTGGCTAATCCATCAATCCCCAGTTTTTCTTTCCATTTACCCACATCTGCTGGGTCGGTTAAGTTAGACGCATCTTTGTTGGCTTTTGCCGCTAAATCTGCTGGAAGGGTTGTGGTGCCTGCCACTTCTTTTACTTTCGCTGCATCTAAACCTAAGGTATAAATCGCTCCTTTGGTTGTGGTTGCGGCGGTGGTATCTAGTGTTAAGCCACTGTTTTCAACAATCGCCACTTCTTCTTTTAAGGTTTTGCTCACATTCGTGATTTGATTACCTAACTGAACCGCTTTGTTATCCACATAGCTTTTCACGGCTTTTTCTTGAACTAGCTGTGTACCATTACCCGTAATACTTGCTTTACCAACATTTTGACCGAAGGTCGCTTTTGCGGTGTCATTACCGATGTTTGAGCCTGTTTTGTTTAAGTAAGTCGCATTTGGGTTAGTGGCTAAGTTATCCAATTTGGTTTTTACTGCATCACTTAATGATACCGTAAACTCTTGGTTATCTTTATCCGCAGCCACGGTAGTTGGACTGACTTTAATTCCCGCACCCGCTTTGACTTTTTCACGTGATTTTGCTTTTAACTCGGTTAATAATGCATCTGCAATTTTGTCTTCCGTTACCGCATTATCGGCTAGTTTTGCAGCTGAAATGCCTTTATCTTTGACAGAGACTTTACCCGCTGAGTTTAATGCCACGCTGGTGCCATCCACTTCTGGTGCTGAGGCAACGGCTTGTAATTGACCTTCGTCATTCACTTTAATGGTTGAGCCATCAACATTGATTTTTAAATCCACTTTACCTGCGGTAGTTTTGGTATCAATAGTCACCGATTTATCCTTGCTGGTGATGTCATCCGCTTCCAATTTACTTGCAATATTTGCGTTAGTTGGTAACCCATCAATACCCAGTTTTTTCTTCCATTTACCCACATCTGCAGGGTCGGTTAAGTTAGACGCATCTTTGTTGGCTTTTGCCGCTAAATCAGCAGGAAGGGTTGTGGTGCCTGCCACTTCTTTTACTTTCGCTGCATCTAAACCTAAGGTATAAATCGCCCCTTTGGTTGTGGTTGCGGCAGTGGTATCTAGTGTTAAGCCACTGTTTTCAACAATCGCCACTTCTTCTTTTAAGGTTTTGCTCACATTCGTGATTTGGTTACCTAACTGAACCGCTTTACCATCCACATAGCTTTTCACGGCTTTTTCTTGAACAAGCTGTGTACCATTACCCGTAATACTTGCTTTACCGACATTTTGACCGAAGGTCGCTTTTGCGGTGTCATTACCGATGTTTGAGCCTGTTTTGTTTAAGTAAGTCGCATTTGGGTTAGCGGCTAAGTTATCCAATTTGGTTTTCACTGCATCACTTAATGATACCGTAAATTCTTGGTTATCTTTATCCGCAGCCACGGTAGTTGGGCTGACTTTAATACCCGCACCCGCTTTCACTTTTTCACGTGATTTTGCTTTTAACTCGGTTAATAATGCATCTGCAATTTTGTCTTCCGTTACCGCATTATCGGCTAGTTTTGCAGCTGAAATGCCTTTATCTTTGACAGAGACTTTACCCGCTGAGTTTAATGCCACGCTGGTACCATCCACTTCTGGTGCTGAGGCAACGGCTTGTAATTGACCTTCGTCATTCACTTTAATGGTTGAGCCATCAACATTGATTTTTAAGTCCACTTTACCTGCGGTAGTTTTGGTATCAATAGTCACCGATTTATCCTTGCTGGTGATATCATCCGCATCCAGTTTTGTGTCGAGAGCAGTTTTTACTTGCGAATCAGTCACTAACTTGCCTTTTGGTGCGGCGATATTTGCACCTGTATTTAACTTGGTTGTCCAAGCATTTACTTCTGTTGCGCCTAAATTACCCGCATTTTTGTCTGCTTTATTACCTAAAGCGGTCTCATTTTGAGCAATTTTTGCAAGTTTAGTTTTGGTATCTTGCGATAGGGCGACCGTCCAGTTTTTATTTTTCGCTGTTGTCCCACCTGTTACTTCAATACCGTCACCTTTAGTGACTCTTTCAACAGAGTTAGTATCTGTATCGATTTTTCTCTTCCACGCAGCAACATCTGCCGTACTTAAATTACCTGCATTTTTATCTGCTTTGTTATTCAGTGTAGTGCTATTTGCAAGGGTTTTACGTTTGGCTGCATCGGCAGTGGTTTTTATATCCCCAATCGCTTCGTGAATCGTGCCTTTGCCTGTTCCCCCAATATTGGTAAACGTAATGTTCCCATTTTCATTTAATGCAGCATTACCACCGAAGTTATTTTTAACCGATTTTGCAACATTACCAATGGCTTTATTGGTAGCAAAAAGTTGTGAACCATTGATCGCATCGGTTGAGGTTTGAGCGATTTTACCCGGTGCAACATTGATGATTTGTTTTTCGTGATAATCTTTACCCACAGACACCACACCATCCGCAAAACCAGTGAAGTCTTTATATTTAAGTCCGTTTACTGTTGCACTATCTTCTTGTGTAAAGGCACGTGTTTCTGCTTTTGAACCTAAGGCGACGGAGTTTTTGTTATTGGCAAGTGCAGCAGCGCCTAAAGCTATTGATTCCCTTCCTTGTGCTTGAGCGGCTAAACCTAATGCTATCGATGAAAGACCTATAGCTTTTGATTTTACTCCTAAAGCTGTTGATAAAGCACCTTCTGATACAGCCATTAAACCGATAGCCACTGAGCCTTCACCACTTGATTTAGTTGTCCAACGATTTTCTATTTCTTTCTTTTCCTTTCCTCTGGTGAAAATATCCATATTTTTGCCTGTTAAGGATTTGTAATACTTTCCAAGTTCTCCAACATTACCTTTCCATTCTGTGGGTGCTAAACCTAAAGAAGCATCAGTTCCATCAAAATTAGTATTTGAAATAGAAAACAAATCATCTCCACCTATAGCTATACTACCATTTCCTTCAGCGTGAACATCCCCCCCTAATGCGATTGATTGAGAACCACTTGCAATCGTTTGAATTTGAGATAATAGTCCAGAAGAAGCACTTAAAGGAGCACCACTTCCTCCAATAGCTATTGATTGAAGCCCTTTTGCATTAGAATATCTACCTATTGAAATTGCATTATTACCACCACTAACTGCACTTTCCCCAGCAGCTATTGCTCCTAAGCGTCTTGCTCCTGCACTTGTAAATATATAACCTGAGTTTGTTATTGGATCTCCACTTCCTGTATTTGTTGCGCTATTAACATGAAAAAAAGTTTTCTGTGTTTTTAATGCTTCAACCTGTCGTTTTAATGCTTTAAATTCTGCATCAGAAACCACTGCCATTGCTGAAGAGCTAAAACCTAATATCATTGAGATTGCTAAGGTAATTTTTGCAAATTTGGGTAAGAATGTACCCGCTTGCTGTTCTGAAGACAGAGGACGGAAGACAGAAGACTGTGTTTGTGATTTTTTAGCGCCTTTGGCTAATTCGCTGACGGCGGTGTATGTTTGTGTTGTTTGATTAAACACGATTTTGTAGATGTTGTTCATAAAAAGATACCTTCTTTTAAGTTGATAACCTTTCCTTAGGATTTTTTGAGGGGATGTAAAATCCTTTTACTGCCCGTAAATATTTTGTTAAAAAATATGTGTAAACCTTCCGATTGTAAAAAAAAAAAAAAAACGCAAGCAAAATCGGAGTAATGGTGTCGATTTGTTTATAAAATAAACAAAAGTGTGATGGGTAAATAGCGGTATGATGCGAATTAAAATTTGCAAATATGCTTAATTATCTTCAAAATAGCCATAAATAACTAAATTTTTAAAGGAAGCTAAAAATGAAAAAAACAAAAATTGTATTAGCAACGGGTAATCTTGGTAAAGTTAAAGAAATGCAAGATGTGTTGAGTGAGTTTGGTTTTGAAGTTGTAGCTCAAAGTGAATTTGGTATAAGCTCACCTGAAGAAACGGGGCTTACTTTTGTTGAAAATGCAATTTTAAAAGCCCGTTATGCCAGTGAAAAAACAGGGTTGCCTGCACTTGCAGATGATTCTGGTTTATCTGTTGAAGCGTTAAATGGGGCTCCGGGTTTATATTCTTCTCGTTATGCTGGGGAAGAGGGAAATGATGTGGCTAACCGTAAAAAATTAATCGAAGATTTAGCGGATATTGAGGCGAATAAACGTGGGGCAAAATTTGTGAGTTGTATTGTGTTTTTACAACATCCGATGGATCCGACACCTAAAATTGCAGTGGGGGAGTGTTTTGGTGACATTTTACGAGAAGAGCGTGGCTCCCTCGGATTTGGCTATGATCCGTTATTTTTCTATCCACCTAAAAATTGTACCTTTGCAGAGATGGAAAGTGTAGAAAAGAAAAAAATCTCCCATCGAGCAATGGCGTTGGCTTCGTTAAAAAAACAATTAGATAAATAAAAGCTTGTTTTTAAGATGTAGTGTTATAAGGAACAGTTTTGGAGCAAAATTTGCAAAATATTGAAAGGATCGCACCGCTATTTTGGGAGCATAAAACGTTAACTGAAATGAATAATGCTGAATGGGAAGCATTATGTGATGGTTGCGGTAAGTGTTGTTATCGTAAGTATATTCAAGGACGAGGTAAACGAGAAAAACTCTATTTTACTCGGATCGCCTGTAATCAGCTTGATGTGGAAACAGGGCGATGTATGAATTATATGACACGTTTTCAATTAGAGGATGATTGCACGAAACTCACTAAAAGAAACCTACCTGATTTTAAATGGTTACCCTCAACCTGTGCCTATCGCTTACTTTACGAGGGGAAATCGTTGTTTGATTGGCATCCTTTAATTTCTAATAATCCGCATTCAGTTAAAAATGCGGATATCTTAATTAAAAATGGTATTCACGAAAAAGATGTGATTGATTGGTTTGAGTTTGTGATTGACGAAGAATAAAACATAAAGGAAATAATTAAATGATGAATTTAGGTTTAAAACAACAACATATCATTATTCAGCGACGATATGAAATATTAGGAGCAATTAACGATTTGTTTATTGCAATTTGGTTTTTAATTGGAAGTTTTTTCTTTTTATCCGATTCTTTGGTGACAAGTGGTACTTGGCTATTTATTGTGGGAAGTGCTCAATTATTGATTAAACCTACTTTAAAACTGATTAGTTTAATTCACGTGAAAAAAGTTTATGAGAAACAGGTTAACGCTTCGATAGGTACAGGTTCAGCAGTCGTATAAATATTTTAAACCGTAAGTTAATAATGCCCCAAAGCATTGATTAGAATAATGATAACTTTATTATCAATATATTTATTGGTTAATGCAAATCAAACGTGCTGTAAAATTTTAGCAACAGGTGAAAAACTTTTGCGATGAAAAGGTGTTACTCCAAATTCTGCTAGTTTTTCAAAATGGAGTTTAGTTGGGTAACCTTTGTGTTTGGCAAAACCATATTCAGGAAACTGTTTATCCAATTCTCTCATTTCGTTATCACGGGTGACTTTTGCTAAAATAGAGGCTGCACTAATTTCAGCAACCAAGCCATCTCCTTTTATAATTGCTTCGGAGGGCATTGAAAAATTAGGCGTACGATTACCATCAACGAGTACAAAGTCAGGTTGTAAACTAAGCCCTTGTACGGCTTTTTGCATTGCTAGCATTGTGGCATTTAAAATATTGATTTGATCAATTTCTTCTGGTTCTGCACGTCCTAAAGACCAGCATAATGCTTTTTGTTTAATTTCTTTTGCTAATTCTTCTCGGCGTTTTTCAGACAGCTTTTTAGAATCATTTAATCCTTTGATTGGGTTGTTCGGATCAAGTATAACTGCAGCAGTAACTACGGCACCAACTAAAGGTCCTCGTCCTACTTCATCAACACCTGCAATTAGATGTGCTTTTGGATAAATAAAGGTATTTTCTTGCATTTATTATTTTCTCATTAGAAAACAGCAAGTTGATAATTAACTGCTGTAATATTAATAGTAATTATTAGCATTAATGCTATTTTTATTGTATATTGTACCATTAATTTTAATAAAATATTGGGGAATTATGTCAAGAAACCTTTTTGAAAAACGTATTCAAATTAAACCTTATGAATACCCTGAATTACTCGAATTTAAAGATGCTATTCGCCATTCTTACTGGTTGCATACGGAATTTAATTTTTCAAGTGATATTCAAGATTATAAAACCGTTATCAATCAAAAAGAACGCAGTGTTTTAACCCGTTCAATGCTAGCCATTTCTCAAATTGAAGTGAATGTAAAACGTTTTTGGGGCGATTTATATCGTTATTTTCCAAAACCTGAAATTGATGATGTGGGTGGGACTTTTGCAGAAAGTGAAGTTCGCCACAAAGATGCTTATTCTTTCTTGCTTGAAAAATTAGGCTTGAATGAAATGTTTGCAAATATTACAGAAATCCAACCGCTTATGGATCGCATCAATTATATGGAAGAATTTATGCGAGAAAAAGAGATGGGTAAAGAGCAGTTTGTACTCTCTTTGGTACTATTTTCTCTGTTTGTTGAGCATATTTCATTATTTGGACAGTTTTTAGTGATTATGTCATTTAATAAACATAAAAATTTATTTAAAGGGATTTCGAATGCGGTTGAAGCCACCTCAAAAGAAGAAGAAATTCACGGACGTTTTGGAATTGCACTTTATGAAATTTTACGTGATGAACACAGTGAATTATTTAGTGATGATTTTTATGCAGAATTAAAAGGCTTAGCAAATCAAGCTTTAGAGGCAGAACGCAGTATTCTTGCGTGGATTTTTGAAGAGGGTGATCTTGATTTTATTGATTTTAAAACCGTCGAAAATTACATAATGAACCGTTATAACCATTCACTTTCAACCTTAGGGCTTGAAGCCCCTTATCAAGTGAATGAAGAGCTATTAAAAGAAACCCAGTGGTTTGATATTGAAATTTTATCTGGTAAAGAGACCGATTTCTTTAACAAACGTAGTACCGATTACAGCAAAAAAATGAAGCAGATTACCGCCGATGACTTATTCTAATACCCCTTATTCAAATACAGAGCGACCAGATTTTGACTGGTTAAATGAAGACAGCCGTTTATTTTTACAACGTGGTTACTTGCTTGAAGGCACAACCGCTTTAGAGCGTATTCGTTATATTGCTGATCACGCAGAACAAAAGCTAAATATTAAAGGCTTTGCCGATAAATTTTATCACTATATGGCACGTGGTTATTTTTCTCTTTCTTCGCCGATTTGGTCTAATTTTGGTTTAGATCGAGGACTACCGATTTCTTGCTTTGGCAGTTATATTGGGGATTCTATCGCTGATATTATGTCCACTGTTGCGGAAGTCGGAATGATGAGCAAAATAGGTGGTGGCACATCAGCCTACTTTGGCGATATTCGTCCTCGTGGTAGCAATATTAGTCACAATGGTAAATCCGATGGCTCATTTAATTTTAGCAAATTATTCGACACCACCATTGATGTGATTTCACAAGGCACTTCTCGAAAAGGGCAGTTTGCGGGCTACATTGATATTGAACACGCCGATATTGAAGAATGGTTGGATATTCACACCGAAGGCAATCCGATTCAGTTAATGTATTATGGCGTTTGTGTGGGTCACGAGTGGCTTGAATCAATGAAAGCAGGCGACCCTTATAAACGTCAGAAATGGGCAAAAATTTTACAACGCAAAACAGAAACGGGTATTCCTTATCTTTTCTTTAAAGACAATGCGAATGCAGGGCGACCAGATGTTTATAAAGATAAAAATATGAATATCCACGCCTCTAATTTGTGTACTGAAATTATGTTGCCATCAAACACACAAGAAAGTTTTGTGTGTTGTTTATCATCAATGAATTTGCTCTATTTTGATGAATGGAAAGAGACTGACGCACCAGAAGTGCTGACTTATTTCTTAGACGCAGTAATGAGTGAATTTATTGAAAAAAGTGCAACTGTTCCTTTTTTAGATAAAGCAAATTGTTTTGCAAAACGTCATCGAGCGTTAGGCTTAGGTGTTTTGGGGTGGCATAGTTATTTACAAGCAAATCATATTGCTTTTGATAGTTTTGAAGCAATGCAAAAAAATAATGAGATTTTTAAAACGCTACAACAAAAAACCTTAAAAGCCTCCCAAGAATTAGCGACACTTTTTGGCGAGCCTGAAATTTTACAAGGTTATGGTCGCCGTAATACCACGTTGATGAGTATTGCACCGACGAAATCTAGTAGCTTTATTTTAGGTAGTGTATCGCCATCTATTGAGCCGTTTAAATCGAATTACTATGTCAAAGATTTAGCGAAAATCAAAATGGTGTATAAAAATCCGTTCTTAGAAAAATTACTCAAAGAAAAAGACCTAGATAACGAAAAAATCTGGGAAAGTATTTTAGTGAATGATGGTTCGGTGCAACATTTAACCGAGCTTTCTGAACACGAAAAAGATGTCTTTAAAACCTTCTCGGAAATTAGCCAATTAAGTGTTATTCAGCAAGCGGCACAGCGTCAGGCGTATATTGATCAAGGGCAGAGCATTAACCTAATGGTGCATCCAAATACGCCAGCAAGAGATTTGAACCAACTTTATTTAACGGCGGAAGAATTAGGGGTAAAATCTATTTATTATCAATATAGTATGAGTGCGGCACAGGTGTTTAATCGTAACTTGCTAAGTTGTAGCAGTTGTGAGGGGTAAGTAAATCTTGGAATATTTAGAGACAGTTAAACATTAAACTGTCTCTAAATATTAATATCAACGATTAAGCGGCTGTTGGAATATTTTTCAACAACTCAATTAATAAATCCCAATAAATTTGAACAGCAGGAATATGGGCTTTTTCATCTGGTGAATGAGCATTACGGATTGTTGGACCAATTGAAACCATATCAATATTTGGATAGGCTTTTTTCAATAAACCACATTCAAGCCCTGCGTGGATCACCTTAATTTTAGATTCATAACCTAATAATTTATCATAAACCTGCTTTGTAATAGGAGTGATTTTTGAATTAGGATCAGGATTCCAACCCGGATAGCTACCAGAAAATGTCACGCGTGCACCGACCAATTCCGCTAAAGCTCTTAATTTTCCTTGAACTTCAATCTTACCTTCTTCAACTAATGAACGCACTAAAATAATAGCAGAAACTTGATTATTTTCCGTTTTTAGTACCCCTGTACTCAATGAGGTTTCTACCACACCTTCAACCACATCGCTATTACGAATAATTCCATTAGGCAGAATATTTAATGTATTGATGACGGTAGTTGTGCTTTTTTGAGTAAAGATTTGTTGAGCAGGTTGAATTTCTTCAACTAAGAACACTAAATTAGGTTCAGCAATAGCTAATTCTTGTTGTAACTTCGCTTCAAATTGCTTAATGAAAGCGGTCACATTGTCATTATTTTTTGCAAAAAATGCAATGGAAGTCACCGCTTCACGAGGAATGGCATTACGAACACTTCCTCCTTGAATATCAATAAGTTGAAATTCAACTTGTTGCTTAAGTGCTTCTAAGAAACGTACCATTAATTTAATGGCATTTCCTCTGGTGGTATGAATATCACATCCAGAGTGACCGCCTCGTAGCCCTTTAAGAGATATTTGTATTGCTGTATCAAATTTATTGTCTTCGTATTGCACTGGGATATCAAAACTAGCGTCTTCTCCTCCTGCACAACCGACATAAATTTCACCATTATCTTCAGTGTCTGTATTAATTAAAATATCACCTTGTAACCAATTCGGGCGTAAACCCACCGCTCCTGCCATACCTGTTTCTTCCGTCATTGTGAGCAATACTTCTAAATCAGGGTGAGCGATATCATTACTTTCTAATACGGCTAAACAAGAGGCTAAACCAATACCATTATCAGCACCAAGCGTGGTATTTTTTGCAGTAACCCATTCTCCATCAATATAAGGTTGGATTGGATCTTTGGTAAAATTATGATCTGTGCCTTCATTGGCTTGAGGCACCATATCTAAATGAGCTTGTAATACCACTTTTTGGCGATTTTCCATTCCTTTTGTTGCAGGTTTACGGATTAATACATTACCCACTTCATCACGTTCAGCAAAGAGTGATTGAGATTTTGCCCAATCTACAATAAAGTGAGCTAATTGTTCTTCGTGGTAAGATGGATGTGGAATTTCACAAACTTTATCAAACCATTTCCAAAGTAATGAAGGAGAAAGACTAGATATTTCTGACATAATAATTAACCTCTTATTTTTGTAAAATTTATGCTAAATACTACCGCTTATTTTTTAATATTTTCAGTTAAAGTCTAACTTTAACCTAAAATCTTATCCAATTCAGCACTGACTTCTTCCACTTTCTTCGTACCATCTAGCTTGAAGTATTTTGTGTTGCCTGCTTGTGCTTCTTTACCATAGTATTCCACTAATGGTTTAGTTTGTTTGTGATAAATCGCTAAACGATCTAATACGGTTTCAGGTTTATCGTCTTGGCGGATAATTAAATCTTCGCCTGTTACGTCATCTTTACCTTCTACTTTTGGTGGATTGTAAACCACGTGATAAGTACGTCCAGAAGGTTGGTGTACACGACGACCGCTCATACGCTCAACGATCACTTCATCAGCCACGTCAAATTCTAAAACGAAATCAATCGCAACACCTGATTCTTTTAATGCGTCTGCTTGTGGGATTGTGCGAGGGAAACCGTCTAATAAGAAACCTTTTTCACAATCTGGTTGTGCGATACGATCACGCACTAATGCAACGGTTAATTCATCGGGTACTAATTTACCTTCGTCCATTAACGCTTTTGCTTGTTTACCTAATTCAGTACCAGCTTTGATTGCTGCACGGAACATATCCCCAGTTGAGATTTGTGGGATACCAAATTTATTCATAATAAATTGTGCTTGTGTTCCTTTTCCTGCACCCGGTGCACCTAATAAAATAATTTTCATAAAATCCTCTTTGTTAATAAAAATAATGAATTCTCAATATGGCGTTAATTTTAACATTAAATCGCCATTAAATCTGCTTTAAAAGTTTATCAATTACACGACTTACCGCAAAAAATCCAAAAGTGGCAGTCACCACCGTTGTCGCTCCAAAACCATTGGCACAATTCATTGTTGCTGACACTTCACAACCTTCGCTCATTTTGGGAAAAATCAACGGCTGAGTTGAAAACACGCAATCAATCCCAAATTTGCGTTTTGGATTCGTGCTGAAATTATACTCTTTACGCAAAATATTACGCACTTTTGAGGCTAGAGGATCTTGGATCGTCTTGCTTAAATCAGCAATTTGGATTTGTGCTGGATCGGTTTGACCACCTGCTCCACCAGTAGTAATCAATTTAATTTTATTGCGTTTGCAATAAGCAATCAACGCTGCTTTGGTTTGCACGCTATCGATCGCATCAATCACATAATCATAACCACGCATTAAATAGTCGCTCAAATTATCTTTGGTTAGAAAATCATCGATAATTTGCACTTCACATTCAGGGTTAATCAACTTGATACGCTCTTGCATTGCCTCGGTTTTTAGGTTGCCTATTTGCCCAGAAAGTGCGTGAATTTGGCGATTGATATTGGTGACGCAAATATCGTCCATATCAATCAAGGTAATCTTGCCAATCCCTGAACGAGCCAATGCTTCCACCGCCCACGAACCCACACCACCAATGCCGATCACACAAATATGCGATTGACGTAATTTTTCTAATCCTTGTGGCGTATAAAGACGACCAATACCGCCAAAACGTTGATCGTAGTTGTCTATTCTAGTCATAGTAGCTATATTCTCAAATTTTTAAATAATTATTAAGCATCTTTTTTCCATAAAGATAAACCAAATAAACAAGCAGCACAAATAACAACAGATGGACCTGCTGGTGTATCTTTAAAGGCAGAGAATAATAAACCACCAGAGACAGATAAAATACTAAAAAGTATCGCATAAGCGGTCATTTGTTCAGGACTTTTTGCAAATCTTCTTGCTGTTGCAGAAGGGATAATAAGCAACGAAGTAATAATTAATGCACCGACAAATTTCATACTTAATGCAATTGTTAAAGCAGTTAAAAGCATTAGTAATAAACGGAGTTGTGCTACTTTTAATCCTTCAATTTGAGCAAGCTCAGGGTTAATTGTTATTGAGAGTAATTTTTTCCAAAATAATATCAATAATAGAGCAATAAACAAAACACCAATGGCAATAATTTTGAGATCATAAAAATCGATGGCGAGTAGATCACCAAATAGATACCCCATTAAATCTACTCGTACATTATCCAGTAAACTAATTGTGATAACCCCTAAAGAGAGGCTACTATGAGCGATGATGCCCAGCATAGTATCTATCGCAAAATTAGTTCGATGTTCAAGCCAAACTAAAAGTAGTGCAAGAATAACTGTCATTATAATAACCGCAATGTAAGGGTCAATTTCTAAAAAAATGCCTAAAGCAACACCGAGTAGAGCAGAGTGAGAGAGAGTATCACCAAAATAAGCCATTTTTCGCCATACTACAAAGGATCCTAAAGGAGCAGTAATAAAGGAAAGTAGTATGCCAGCAAGCCAAGCAGGAAGTAGAATTTCAAACATAAATAGACCTTAATTTTTACAATGACAATCAGTACAAACATCGCCGTGCAGATCGTGATGATGGTTGTGATGATGTGAGTAAACCGCAATATTTTTCGCAAATTGATCCCCAAAAAAATCAATAAATTTGGGGTCGTTGGTAATTTTTTCAGGTGTTCCAGAACAACAAATATGATGATTAATACAGAGTACTTCATCAGTATTTGCCATTACGATGTTAAGATCGTGAGAAACCATTAAAATGGCACAGTTTAACATTGAACGCATTTTATTGAGTAATTGATAAAGTTCGGCTTGTCCTGTTATATCAACGCCTTGCATAGGTTCATCAAGCACTAAGAGTTGGGGTTTATTTAACATTGCACGAGCTAACAACACACGTTGCATTTCGCCACCAGAAAGTTTTTGTAAACTATTTTTAGCAAGGTGATTAATAGAAAATAGAGCTAAAACTTCTTGAATCATTACTTTTGTACACTGGGGTTTTAACGCCAGAAATCGTTCAACACTAATTGGCATTGAATTTTCAATATGCAGTTTTTGTGGTACATAACCAATTTTTAACCCCTTTACGTGAATAACTTCACCTGAGTTTGGTGAAAGCAATTTTAATAATACTTTCAATAAAGTTGATTTTCCTCCACCATTTGGACCAACGATAGTGGTAATGGTATTCGGATAAATATCTAAATGAATATTTTGTAATATATGCTGAGCATTAAAATAAACATTAATATTTTTTAATGAAATAAGCGGTGTGATTTTAGTCATTTTTTGCAATAATTTTCTTATAGATTTTGGAAATGTGATAAAATTAACGGATTTTGATAAAAGTCGCAACAATTAATGATTAAAAGACTAAAATAATTGTAAATAAATGTGTATAATTCGCACCTGTATTTTTTCATAATAAAGTAAGTAAATAGAGTCGGTAAAAGTAGGTAAATAACTTGAAATATATAATTTTAGCAGCAGAGCGTAAAAAGAGAAAACAACGGAAACGTTGGATAATTTTTTTTGCTGTGTTTTTTTTATTATCGTTGAGTATTTTTTTTGCATTTAAAAAGCAAGATCAAGATATAGTCATACAAGAACAAGCCATTATTAGTAGTGATGATATTTTTGTTAATGAAAGTTTGATTGATCAAGTTATAGATATTTCTGATGAATTAGTAAAAGCAACAATCCCTATATCAGAGGATTTGGTTGGAAAAGACGTTGTAACGGAAGGTGTAAATAGTCCTTTAGAAAATAATTCTGATCCTGAAGAATTTGATTATACAGTTAAAGTAGGTGAAACATTAAATGATGTTTTTGAACAATTTGGTTTAGACCAAAGTATTTCAAAAGATTTAATTAAAAAATATCCTAAACTTTCTCATTTGAAATCAAAACAACAGATTTATTTAGTGGTTGAGAATAATAAATTAAAACATATGAGTTGGTTTGTTTCTGAGAAAGAAGAGCATATTTTTGATCGAGAGAAAGATGGCGATTATTCATATAAAGAAATACTGAAGAAAGGTGTGTGGAAAAAAGAGTTATTAAAAGGCGAAATTGAGGGGAATTTAAGTGTAAGCTTACAAAAATTGGGGATATCGTTACGTCAAATTAGTCAATTAGCAACAGGCTTAAAACCACAATTATCATTAAAAAGACTTCGAAAAGGGGATGAGTTTGTTGTTTTGGCAAATTGTGAATATGTTGATAATAAGCGTATTACGGTAGGAGAGATTGAAGGTTTTCGTCTGACTCGAGGAAAAGAAGATTATTATGCGATTAAAGCTACTAATGGACGTTACTATGGTAAAAATGGTGCCGTACAAAATAAAACAAAATTTTCTCGTTATCCGTTACGTTTTAAACCTCGAGTGACCTCAAGATTTAACCCATATCGCCGTCATCCAATTACTCGTAGAGTACGACCTCATAAAGGGGTAGATTTTGGTGTTAAAACTGGAACATTAATTATTGCACCTGCCGATGGTATTGTTTCAGTCGTTGCTTATCAGCGTCGAGGAGCGGGTAAATATATAAAAATTCAACATAATAAAAAATATGCAACAGTTTATATGCACTTAAGTCGTCAATTAGTGAAGCGAGGGCAACGAGTGAAGAAAGGACAACGTATTGGTTATTCTGGAAACACAGGGCGTTCAACAGGTCCTCATTTACATTATGAATTTCATATTAATGGCAGAGCAGTAAACCCTATGACAGTCAGGTTACCGGGAGTTAATGCTAACTCTACAATGTCAAATAAAGAACGAAAAATATTTTTAGCAAAAGCTAAACGTATAATAAAGAAATTAAAATAGAATTTAAGGATAAAAAATGAAAAAAAGTTTACTTGTTTGTTTAGGGTTATTTATTGTTAGCAATGTATTTGCTAATAATACAAAATTACAAACACAGTTAGAAGAAATGGGTGCTAAAAATATTCAAATTAGTGATTCTGTGTTGCCAAACTTTAAATCTGTTATTTCAGATCAAGGAGTGATACAAATTAGTAACGATGGACGTTTTATTATTCAAGGTTCTATTTTAGAATTTAAGAATGATAAGGTAACAGATATTACCTATAAACCATTAATGCCAGAGCTGGAAAACTTAAAAGATGAAATGATCATTTTTCCCGCTAAAAATGAAAAATATGTGGTTTCTGTATTTACAGATATCAGTTGTGGTTACTGTCGATTACTTCATTCAGAAATGCAGGAATATAATGATTTAGGTATAACTATTCGTTATCTAGCATTTCCTCGTGCTGGGTTAAAAAGCCAAACCGCTCGTCAAATGGAAGCGATTTGGGCAGCAAAAGATAAAAATTATGCGTTAACTCAAGCAAAAAATGGAAAATTACCTCAGACATTAGCCACACCTAAAATGATTAATAAGCAATATGATTTAGGTGTGAAGTTTGGCATTAGAGGAACACCAAATATGATTACGTCTAAAGGTGAAGTCATAGCAGGTTATGTCGCACCAAAAGAATTACTCAAAATGTTACAAGAATAATCCCTTTTAAAGCGGTATGATTTAATTAAAAATTTGCAAATTTTTTATAAGATCGTACCGCTTACTTTTAAATAAGAAATTATGTCATTAAATAAAATCATACAACAACGCTTTCCCCTTACAACAGAAAAACTATCTGATAATCCATTACTTAATCGTCTTTATCAAGCTCGAGGTATTACTTTACCTCAACAATTAGAATATGGGTTAAAAAATCTACATTCTCCAATGCAATTTGCCAATATTGAAAAAATGCTCGATCTATTGATTGAAATTTATCATCAACAGAAAAAAATTATTATTGTGGGGGATTTTGATGCCGATGGCGCAACCAGTACAGCATTAACATTATTAGCATTAAAGCAGCTTGGCTTTTTAGATGTGGATTATTTGATCCCTGATCGTTTTTCACAAGGTTATGGATTGAGTAGCAGTGTCGCTCAAATGGTAATAGATAGGGGCGCAGAAGTTGTTATTACAGTAGATAACGGTATTTCTTCAGTGGAAGGGGTTGCTCTATTAAAACAACATCATATTCAAGTGCTGATTACGGATCACCATTTACCCCCAGAAGAATTGCCTTGTGCTGATGTGATTATCAATCCAAATTTAGTTGACTGTAGCTTTCCTTCTAAATCATTGGCTGGCGTGGGCGTTATTTTTTATGTAATGTTAGCGTTACGTAGCCGAATGCGAGAGCAAGGTTTATTTAAGGAAAAAGAACCAAATTTAGCTGAGTTATTGGATTTAGTTGCATTAGGGACGGTAGCTGATGTTGTGCCTTTAGATCACAATAATCGAATTTTAGTGCATCAAGGCATTAATCGTATTCGTTCTGGTTATTGCCGAGCAGGAATTAAAGCCTTAGTTGAAATTGCAAAACGAAATATTAACCAGTTAAAAGCCAGTGATTTAGGATTTTCGATTGCCCCTCGTTTAAATGCTGCAGGGCGTTTAGAAAATATGGCGTTAGGTGTGGAATTATTGATTTGTGATGATATGAGCAAAGCACGTCAAATTGCGTTTGAATTGGATAGTTTAAATCAAACACGTAAAGAATTTGAGCAAGATATGAAAACGGAAGCTCTTTCAATTTGTGCAAAACTGCCTAATTTAATGCAAAATTTAAAAGCATACGGTATTGTGCTTTATCAACCTGATTGGCATCAAGGTGTGATTGGTATTTTAGCTTCTCGTATCAAAGATCAGTTTAATCGCCCTGTCATCGCCTTTGCACAAGAAAGTGAGGAGAGTGAATTTATTAAAGGATCGGCACGTTCGATTTCTGGTTTACATATGCGTGATCTATTGGAGCTTATTGATCAAAAACACCCTGATCTTATTCTGAAATTTGGCGGTCACGCAATGGCGGCGGGATTAACTATTCATCAAGATAATTTTGTGCATTTTCAAAAAGTCTTTGATGAAATCATTAACCAAACAGTCAGTGCGGAACAGTTACAAAATATTATTTATACCGATGGTGAGCTGCAACATAATGAGTTTAATTTAGAAACAGCACGTTTAATTCAAGAAAGTGGACCTTGGGGACAAACTTTTCCTGAACCACTTTTTGAAGGTGAATTTAAAATTATTCAACAACGTTTAGTGGGCAGTAAGCACCTTAAAATGATGGTAGAAATTCATAATCAATTATTTGATGCGATTTTATTTAATGCAGATTTAACCCTGTTTCCAGATTTGTCGATTAAAACGGCGCGGTTAGTATATAGTTTAGATATTAATGAATTTCGTGGGAATACCAGTTTACAGTTGTTAGTAAGAGAAATTTTTGTTTAATTTTTTAGAAGGTAAATACTATGTCATATCAAGCAGTTGCATTTGATTTAGATGGTACATTATTAAGTAGTAATGGCACGATTTTAGAATCGAGTAAACAAGCAATTCAAAAAATACGTGAAAAAGGAATTAAAGTCTATATTGTAACAGGACGTCATCATACGGCGGTTCGTCCTTATTATGCGGAATTAGGTTTAGATACGCCAGTCATTTGTTGTAATGGCACCTATTTGTATGATTTTCATCAAAATAAAGTGCTAGTGTCTAAGCCATTACCTCCTAAATTAGCGTCCGATTTGATTAATTCTGCACAAGCTGAAGGTATTCATGTTTCAGTTTATTTTCGTGATGCAATGACTTATGAAGCACTTAATCCACATTTTGAACGTTTTTTAAAATGGGTAAACTCTTGTGATGAAAGTGTTCGTCCAGATGTACATCAAGTTGAAAAATATCAAGATCTGATTGATCAAGGTGTGACTGTTTGGAAAGTATTAATCAGTGATCCTGATCTCCAAAAAATGCAAAATTTTGTGAATAAGTTACCGCTTGATCAAGTTAGTCCTGAATGGTCTTGGGCGGATCGTGTGGATATTACGCATCAAGGAAATACCAAAGGGAATTGTTTAAAAGCATTATTAGAAATTGAAGGGATTGAACCACAAAAAGTGGTGGCATTTGGGGATAACTTCAATGATATTAGTATGCTTGAATTTGCAGGCTTAGGTATTGCAATGGGAGGCTGTGAACAAGAGGTTCAAGATAAAGCCGATAAAACCATTGGTTCAAATAATGAAGATAGTATTGCGACTGAGTTAAGTCAGCTGTTTAATATCAAATAATATCAAAAATGTCCCAAAGTATATTTATTTTGTCCCTGTTTGTGTTATACTTAGAGCAGTAATATAACTACGGGGCAAAAATTGTGAAAAAACAAAATATATTAAATTTAATTAAATATCATATTGAAAAAAATGAAAGTTCTTTTAGAAATGAGGCTATAAATATTGCAAAATATTTTGATCGAATAGGAGATACTCAGTTATCTGAATACATTATGGGGTTGATATCTGAAGCGAATTTGTATATCCCCCAGGCAAGTGATTTTGAGAGTGAATTTTTAAATAATTTTGATGTTTATAGCCTCACCCCATTAAATTTACCAATAGAAATATCTGATGATATAAAAGGCATTATTAATGCAGTAAATCATAATATAGGTATTAATAAATTTTTGTTTGAAGGATCACCTGGAACTGGGAAGACTGAGGCTGCAAAACATGTTACGAGGTTATTAGACAGGAAATTATATTATGTTAATGTTGAAAATTTGATTGACAGTAAACTAGGTCAAACTAATAAAAATATTGTAAGTATGTTTTCTGAAATAAATAGGATTCCATATCCAAATAAAGTTGTTATTTTATTTGATGAGATAGATGCTATTGCATTAGATAGAATCAATCACAGTGATATTCGTGAGATGGGGAGAGTCACATCTACAATTTTAAAAGAACTTGATAGACTAACTGATTTAAATAGAGAAATAGTCATTATCGCGACAACTAATTTATATTCAAATTTTGATAAAGCATTATCTAGACGTTTTGATGCAATTATTAATTTTAATCGATATAGTAAAGAGGATTTAATAGAAGTCTCAGAATATTATTTATCATCATTTATGAAAAACTTTAAAGGTATTTCTAAAGATATAAGATTATTTAGAAAAATATTGAATATATCGCCTGTCCTTCCTTGCCCAGGTGAATTAAAAAATATAATAAAAACCTCTTTAGCATTTAGTGATACAAAACTTCCTTATGATTATCTACGAAGATTGTATACTAATTTAGTAAATAGTATTGAACAGGTTGATATTTCTACTCTTCATCAACAAGGCTTTACAGTTAGAGAAATAGAAAAACTTAAAGGTGAATCTAAAAGCTCAGTATCTAGAAAATTAAATCAAGGAGGGGATTATTATGAATAATGTCTTGGAACTTAAAGGTAAACGATTTATTCAAGAACCAAAAAGTATAAACGGTAGTGGAATTTCGATGAACAGTAAAGTAAATGTTACATCGGAGAAAATAATACAACTAAAGAATAAACTGATTAAAATTAAGGAATTTTGGGAGAAAGAACAAAGGGTCTTTGATGGGATTTTAATCAGTGTTTATTACAATAAAATTGTAGCAAAAAGTAATCGTATTTTAGGATTATTCAAAGGGAAAAAGTCTCAGTTTTCTATTGTGGGTGCAAAATTTAATCAAGAAAAGACTAAGCATATTATCACCTATTTTTTGGATCTAGATGATTTGAATAGAAGTATAGAATTGCTACTTAAAGTAAAAGATATTTTAAATCATCAATTTTCAGAAGGAATTAACAAAAAAATATTTGAGGATGATCATAAAATAAATCAAATTTTATTTGATAATTTTGATATTAGTAAATCTAAATTTAAACAGGTTATTGCTGATGTTTCGTATATTGATAATTTTAATATAGAAATGGTAACCGGTGACGTTCAGCAAAGTATTATTACTTTATTTGATACTAATGTAGAAGTAAAAGTGCTTTTAAAAAGTATTGGGATTGATATCTTATCAAGTAGAATATTGGATGATAATACAGTCTTTTTGGATAAAGAAGAAGTAGCTCTTTTATCTAAAAAAATGCCTTATTTAATTTCTATGTCGACGGTTGATTTATCAAAATTATCTCCCAAAAACTTCCAGATAGAGCAGGAAAATAGTAATTTTTATATTCCATCACCTAATATTGAACCTACCATTGGTGTAATTGATACATTATTTGATTGCAAGGTGTATTTTAATGAATGGGTTGAGTACTATGATATGGTAAGTAAAGATATTCCTAAACAACCGCAAGATTATAATCATGGAACAGCAGTTTCCTCACTTATTGTTGATGGAGCAAGATTAAATCCATGGTTAGATGATGGCTGTGGTCGATTTAAGGTAAGACATTTTGGTGTTGCTGTTGCATCCAGTTTTTCATCTTTTACTATTATAAAACAAATAAAAGAAATTATTGCAAGTAATAAGGATATCAAAGTTTGGAATATTTCGTTGGGAAGTAATCAAGAAATTAATGATAATTTTATTTCTGCAGAAGCTGCTGTATTAGACCAAATTCAATATGAGAATGATGTTATTTTTGTTGTTGCTGGAACAAATAAACCTAACAATAGTATTGTTAAAATAGGTTCACCAGCAGATTCGATAAATAGTATTGTAGTGAATGCAGTAACTAAAGATGGTATATCAACAGAATATACTAGACAAGGTCTAGCATTATCATTTTTTGCAAAACCAGATGTTAGCTACTATGGAGGAAGTAAAGAGAAATTTATTAAAGTATGTGAGCCATTAGGGGAGGCTAATGTTGCAGGGACATCATTTGCAGCACCTTGGATTGCGAGAAAATTATCATATTTAATTGATATTTTAGGATTAAATAGAACCATTGCAAAAGCAATGATTATTGATTCAGCAAGAGGTTGGGAGGGAAAACGAACCCCACAAGAGATAGCTGTTTATGGACATGGTATTGTTCCAATTCATATAAAGGAGATTATCCATACAAAAGATGATGAGATTAGATTTTTAGTTTCAGATATTAGTGAGAAATGGAATACATATAATTACTATTTCCCAATCCCATTAAAAGATGATAAATATCCTTATATTGCTAGAGCAACAATGTGTTATTTTCCTAAATGTGAGAGATCTCAGGGGGTTGATTATACAAATACTGAACTTAATCTTCATTTTGGTCGAATACAAGATAATGGTAAATTAAAAGAAATTAATGATGATAAGCAAAACAAGGAGGATGATTATGTTTTTGAAATTACAGCCAGAAAAATGTTTAGAAAGTGGGATAATGTTAAATATATTGTAGAAAGAGAAAATAAAAGAAAGCAATCAAAAAAATCTTATACTAACAAAAACTGGGGAATGGAGATAAAAACAAATAACCGCCTAGATCAAAAAGATAGTATGGATCTTCGTTTTGGTGTTGTGGTGACATTAAAAGAGATTAATGGAGTTAATCGAATTGATGAATTTATCAAAAACTGTGTTTTAAATGGTTGGTTAGTTAATGAATTAGATATTCAAACTAGAATTGATATTAATCAAAAAGTAAACGAATATATTGAGTTTGAGTAAGTGGTATATTTATTTTAATACAGAGGAATTATGGATTTTTTATTAATAATCAAAACCTTAATAATGGGAATTGTTGAGGGAATTACAGAATTTTTACCGATTTCAAGTACGGGGTATTTGATTTTATCATCAGATCTTATGAATTTCTGGACGCCTGAAAAATCGGATCTTTTTATTGTAGTTATTCAGCTAGGAGCAATTTTAGCCGTAATTTATGATTACTGGGGACGTTTATGGCACGCTTTTATTGGTTTGATTACTGGTAAAGCCGAGGGATTAAGTAATCCACGTCAATTAGGCTTTAGCTTAATTGTGGCAACTATCCCAGTAATGATTGTCGGCTTTACCTTTGCGGATCAAATTAAAGCTTATCTATTTCACCCTATTGTAGTGGCGGTAATGCTAATTATTGGCGGTTTGTTGATTTTTTATGTAGAAAAATTACCGAAACAAATTATCGCCACAGAAGCAGAAGAAGTAGATATTAAAACGGCATTAAAAATTGGATTATTCCAGTGTTTAGCTTTAATTCCAGGAACATCTCGCTCAGGCTCAACCATTATTGGGGCGTTATGGCTTGGTGTTTCTCGTAAAGCGGCAGCTGAATTTTCTTTTTTCTTAGGTATTCCTGTGTTAATTGGTGCAGGTTTATTAGATCTATTAAAACATAAAGATCTATTACAATCTTCTCAAGATATGATGGTATTAGGTTTAGGCACACTGATTTCTTTTATTGTGGCATTACTTTGTATTCGCTGGTTAGTGGCTTGGGTGAGTCGTCGAGATTTTACGATTTTTGCGTGGCTACGTATTATTACTGGTGTCACTGTGCTAATTGCAAGCTGGGTGTTTAATTATAATATTCAAGGCTAATTTATTGTTTTAATGAACACGCTAAAAATTGCTATTTATAATGATGAAGGTGTCGGATTGATTGGCTATCAATCCTTGCTTTCATCGTTTATTTCAAAACTGCAACCTTTTCTTTCTTTTTCCATTCAACTTTATCCTATTAATGCTCAACAAATTATTAATAATCACCTTATTTTAGAAAATTTTGATGCACTGATAATTGGCGGTGGAGCTGACTTACCTTATTGTAAAAAGTTAAATGGCGTTGGTAATCAAAATATTAAAAATTTTATTGCAAGAGGAAATTTGTATATAGGGATTTGTGCAGGAGCTTATTATGGTGCTAAAAGTATTCATTTTACGGGATATGATGTTAAAAGTAGCGAAAAGTATAAGATTGTTGGTGAAAGAGAATTGGGGTTATTTCAAGGGCAAGCGGTAGGATCAATCAAAGAATTTACAAATAATGGCTATTATGATGACAGTGTAAATACCAAAGCCATAGTACAATTATCCTCAAATAATCAACCTCTATTTCAGCCATTCTATTATCACGGAGGCTGCTATTTTATTCCTGAAAATAACAGTGAAAAGGACGTTTTATTTTATTATCCAAATTTAAAAGAGAACGAGTTTTTACCTGCTGTAATCAGTGGTAAATACGGAAAAGGGCGATATTTGCTCTCAGGTGTCCATTTTGAATTATGTGATAAAGTCTATCAGACTGAAATCATTGATAAAATAACAGATGGTATTGAGTTTAAAAAAGAGCAGAGTATTCTCAATTGTTTAAAAAAACAAAATTATGGTAAAGTTATTTATAAAGAGATTGCAAAGCTATTAGATGCCCTAAATAAAGGAGTATAAAGAATGAATGTTCAATACCAAATTACAGAACAAGATTATATAAATGCAAATAGCATAAGTATAAGAAACCGTAAGAAAAATTGGCATAGTATTGTGTGGTGGTCATTATTATTTTTTATAATAGTAATACTAAGTGCTACTTTTAATCATCATTACCCAACTCAAGGTTATTTACTTTTAATAGCAATTATTTTATGTGTAGGATATGCCTTTTTTATTGGAAAACAGACGATAAAGTTTGAGTATGCAAATAATGCCTTTATTAAGCAACCGATGAACTTAACGGTAAATGAAGAGGGATGTTTATTTGTTGGTGAGTTTTCTCAAGAAAGGGTACATTGGAATCATATTTATCAGTATATTGAAAGTAAACAATACTGGTTAATTCATCTTTCACCATATCTTATACACATTGTTCCTAAAGCGGGATTATCAGAAGAGGAGCAACAACAATTCTCGACTATTTTACAGCAGAACATTGGAGAGCGTGGGAAAATAGATAAAACGATGAAATAATAGATTGTGGTTCTCGAGAATAAGGTAAATAAACCTACTATTTTAATTGGTTAATTTTTTTCAAGTGAAACTTAGATCTAATCTGTGATATAATCGTCGCTATATTTTCTATAATTTAAGATTGTTTCAGGAGTAATCAATGACGAATATAAATAAACGTTCAATAATGACGCTTTTTTCTAATAAAAATGATATCTATAGCCATCAAGTTCGTATCACACTAGCAGAGAAAGGGGTACCTTATGAAATCGAAGATATCGAGCCTAACACTATTTCTGAAGACTTACTGGAATTAAACCCTCGTGGCAATCTTCCAACTCTAGTTGATCGTGATTTAGTGCTTTTTAATTCTCGTATTATTATGGAATACCTTGATGAACGTTTTCCTCATCCTCCATTAATGTCAGTTTATCCAGTTGCACGAGCAGAAACGCGTTTAACTATTCATCGAATTCAAAATGATTGGTATGCGTTAATTGATATTGTGAATGAAAATCCAGAATCTGATGAAGCAAAAAAAGCATTAAGCCAACTGCGAGAAGAGTTTTTAGCACTGGGAAGTATTTTTGCTACAAAACCTTATTTTTTAAATGATGACTTCACTCTATTAGACTGCTATATCGCTCCTCTTTTATGGCGTATGCATAATTTAGGTGTCGAATTTACGGGTGCAGGGAGTAAGGCAATAAAAACCTATATGACGCGTATTTTTCAACGTAAAAGCTTTATTCAATCTATTGGTGGTAAACCACCAAAATCTTTAATGGACGAGAAAGAATAATGAAGCCACTACGTCCTTATCTTTATAATGCTTATTATAATTGGATCCTTGACAGTGACAATACGCCTTATTTATTGGTCAATACTGAATATCCAGATGTTGATGTACCAAAAGAATTTATCACCGAAGGTCGAATTATTTTAAATCTCTCGCCACGTTCTATTGGGCAATATACCATTGATGATGAAGCGGTAAGTTTTAGTACTCGTTTTAACGGAATGTTAAGAGATCTTTATATTCCTTTAGGGTCAATTATTGCGTTATATGCACAGGAAACCAGTGAGGGAATAATGTTCCAAGAAGAGGAGTATTATAATGAAGAAAACTACACCAACCGCCAAACTTCTCAAACTGAGATAAAAGCCAAAAGAAACTCAAAATTAAAATTAGTGAAGTAATAAACAAGCGGTTAGATTTGATGAAAAATTTGCAAAAAATACGCATAATCTAACCGCTTGTAATTTGTGTTTATGGTTACCTCTTCTTCAGGGTAAACTATGTAATGTTGTTTTTCTATCACCATTGAAGGAGTGACGAAGTATTTTCCCATCAAATGCAATGGCACTTTGTCTATTTGCTTCTCGTATTTCATTAACCCAACATAACTTTTTCTTTCACTGGTAGTAGTCACTGTTGTTGAATATAATGTTTTCATTGATTTTTCTTATTTAATAGTTAATTTAATCTGTATGCAAAGAGAAAATTTATTTGCAAGTACTTTGTGTACAAAATATTTCTTTGCTATACTATTAACTTGAACAACCTATATAAATATAAGAACAATGAAACTATTAATTAATCATTTTAGAATTTGGTGGCAAAAACCCGCCGATATTACACAAAGAAACCCAAATCGAGAAGTTTCACAATTAGAGCTATTTTATGATTTGGTTTATGTTGCAATTATTATTCAACTTACTCATATTGTTGTAGGTAATATTTCTATAACAAGTGTTTTAGCTTATGTGTCTCTCTTTTTGATGATGTTTTGGGCTTGGTTTAATGGTAGTCTTTATCACGAATTACACGGAAATCACGACTTAAAAACTCGATTTGTTATTTTCTTACAAATGATCTGCTTAATTGGTATGGGTATTTTTATCCATAGTATTTTTGATGGTGGATATCAAGGGTTTGCTATTTCTTATGGATTGTTTTTAGGACTTTTTACCATTCTTTGGTGGCGAACAGGTGTGCACGATGTCGATCATAAACCTATATCACAACCTTTTGTTTATTTATTTTGTTTGATGACCATCGCATTTTTTGTCTCTGTTTTTACGCCTGCAAAAATATCTTATTTTATTTGGATTATAGCGGTCTTTTTCTCACTTATTTTTACATTATTTTCAATGATAAAAGAAAATAAGAAAGCGAAGGCAGAGCAATTAGAAGCCATAAGAAATATCGGTGAGTCTTTTGTAGAACGATTAGGTTTACTTGGTATTATTATTTTAGGGGAAGGCGTCGCATCAATAGTTAGTGGCTCAACACATATTCATCATTGGACTATCCTCAATATACTGAATGTGATAGGCAGTTTCATTTTATTAGTGACACTTTGGTGGATATTTTTTGATTTTATTTCACGCCGATTACCCAAAAAAGATAATTATTCTAAATCAATGTGGTTAGGCTTGCATTTTCCTTTAATGGCAAGTTTAGGTTTGATTGATACAGGAATATTAAATTTACTTGAATATGTTCAAACCCCTCATTTAGCAGATAAACTGGTACTTATCATACCGATTATTATTTTTCTACTTTCTTGTATTGGGTTGATGAAGGTAATAAAAGTTTCTGATGGCTTGAAATTTATCTATAAAAATGCGGATATGCCAATGATCTTGGCTATTGTCGGATTGCTTATTCTTCTATTTTTGCCAATAAATACGACAATACTTATTTGGCTGAGCATTGCTTGTTTACTTGCTCCGATTTATTCTGCCTTTTTGATGTGGATAGAATGGAAAAGTGAAGAGACAATAAATTAAAAAATTATTATAAAACTTAAATAAACAAGGACAATTATATCAATGACAACAAATAATCAACAATTATCTAACCAGCTTTGTCATCGTTTCTATGTGATTTCAAATGCAATCACACGACGTTATAGGGTATCACTTGAAAAGATTGATCTAACTTATCCGCAATATGTAGCAATGATGGCTTTGTGGGAAGAGGATAATATTAGCGTTGGAGAATTACACAAAAAAACCTTAATTGATAATGGGTGTTTAACGTTAATGCTGAAAAAAATGTGTGATAAAAATTTAATTACACTTATCGTCAGTGACACGGATAAACGAATGAAAAAAGTGAAGTTAACAGATAAAGGGATTAAATTAAAAATTCTTGCCCAAAAAGAGCGAGATAAAATTAGGCAGGAACAAACACAAGCATTAACTGAAACAGAATATCAACAGCTTATATTTTTATTAGATAAATTCAAATCTGACTTAATTTAATAGAAAATTATCGAATTATTAACAACAAAAGAGGCTTTAAAATGATTACATTACACCACCTAGAAAACTCACAATCTTTTCGCATTATTTGGTTGCTTGAAGAACTTAATGTACCTTATGAATTAAAGGTATATGCACGTGATAAAAAAACAATGCTTGCCCCAGAGGAATATAAGGCATTACATCCCGCAGGCACTGCACCGATTATTACAGATGGCGATGTTGTGTTAGCAGAAACCAATGCAATTGTGGATTATATTTTAGATAAATATAGTGAAGAAGGGAAGAGACTGCGTCCTGCACAAGGTGATAAAAATCGCGTGCCTTATTTATACTGGTTCCACGCAGGGCAGGGAAGTTTAATGCCAATGTTATTGATGGTGTTTATTTTTAATTCAATGACAGAAAAAACACCTTTCTTAATACGTCCATTGATTAAACGTGTCACCCAAACTGCCGCAACATTTTTTCCAATGCCACGTATTAAAAAATTACTTGGCTATATGAATGATCAACTAGAAGAAAATCAATTTTTAGCTGGCGATGAACTTACTGCAGCAGATATCGTGACAAGCTTTGAATTATTGACTATTAATCGTTTGAAATTATTTAATTTTCAGCGAGATTTTCCAAATATTGCAGATTATGTAGAGAGAGTTGAGGCGATTGAGTCTTATAAGAAAGCATTAGCAAAAAGTGAAGCGTTGTAATTATATTTTTGCAAATTTTTATTAAAATGTAACCGCTTGTTTATCAAATAAGCGGTTATTTTTTGTTTAAATTATAGAATAAAATTGAAGTGTCTAAAACTTTACTTTATCATTCTCTTGTTCATTTAATTAAATTATAGAGGCAAAAATGAAAGCATTAGCATTTAATGGTAAAGGCGGTGAGTATTTCAAAATTTGGATAGTGAATGTGTTATTAACTATCGTGACTTTGGGATTGTATTACCCTTGGGCAAAAGTGCGTACAACTCGTTATTTTTACGGAAATACCGAGTATCAAGGACGCACTTTAGATTATCACGCAACAGGGAGACAGTTGCTAGTAGGTTATATTATTGGTTTAGTGTTAGTGATTAGCTATGGTGTATTAAGTCAACTCACTCCAGCTCTTTCGTTAATTTTACCTCTATTACTATTTGTGGTTGCACCTTGGTTAATTTGGCGTAGTTTGATGTTTAATGCTCGAATGACCAGTTTTAGTAATGTGAGATTCAGTTTTGAAGGAGGCTTAGGACGAGCTTATTTAATTTATTTATGGCTACCAATATTGATTTTTTTGGTTTTTCTTTTACCAGTTATAGCAAGTAGTACGGTGAGTGCCTATATGTTTCAGAATAATTTTACACAGGCTATGAGTGGCAATGAAAATCCAGTGAGTCTTTTTGTCTTGCCTATAATTACTGGTATTGTTGGCTTTGTTATAGCACTTGTTTTATCTGTTTATATTATGGTTATAAGAAAGAAAAAAGAGATTGAATATACTATTGGTGGTTTGAAATTTGGGCAAGGTGAATTTTCCGTTAATGTGACTAAAAAGAAACTCTTTATGATTTATGTGAAAGCAGCATTGATTACTCTTCTTGTTGGTGGCGTTTTTGTAGCAGGTTTTATAGCATTAGGTTTCGATTTATCAGGAATGAACCGCTATGATCTTGCTTATGAAATGGAAACTAACCCTATATTTATCACAATGTTTATTTTAATCTATGCAGGCTTCTTAATATTCTCTCTATTTATTGGTGCCTATATTTATAGTCGCCAGCGTCAATATGTTTATCAAAATATGCTACTTGATGATAAGGTTTGTTTTAAATCAACCATTACTGCAAAAGGTTTATTTGGAACAATGATTACCAATATGTTACTCGTTATTTTTACCTTTGGTATTGGCTCATCTTGGGCGGCGGTAAGAATGTCTCGCTATGTTGTTACCAATACGTGGATTGATGATGGCAATGTTAATATTGATGATTATTTAACCCAAAAAGTAAAAGAGCAATCTGCAATTGGTGAAGAAATTGGGGATGCTTTTGATATTGATGTCGGTGTTGGTTTTTAATGTTAATAACAGGTCGATGGTTTCCTAAAGGTAGTGCTGCACAGTGTGAAGCAACGCTAACCGTTGCTTGCGATGATAAAATTGTTCATCGTGAGCAACAAAATCGTATTTATAGTGTTGAAATTTCCAATGGTGAAACACTGACAGGAGAAATCCATCAACTTGTTATTGAGCCTAGATTAGGTAATCTTGAACGAAAAATAGAGCTAGCGGATGGCTCTATTTTTATTACTTCTGATAATAATTCTGTTGATACGCTAATTGCTAATACTAAAAGTAATCGCTTTTTCTTATGGTTACATCGTCAAGAAAGTAGTTTTAAACGTATTATTCTATTTACCCTGATTGTGGTTGTCTTTGCCTTGAGTTTCTTACAATGGGGTGTGCCTTGGGTAAGTCAAAAAATTGCCTATATTGTTCCTACCGAAATTAGACAAGTTCTTGGTGAGCAAACCTTAGAATTTGTTGATGAATTTATGTTAGAAGAGAGTAAGTTAGATGACAAAACGAAAGCACGTATTCAACAACGTTTTAAAGATAAATTATTACCTTTGCTCCCTGATAATGATGTAAACTATCAACTTCGTTTTAGACGTTTCTCCCTAGATGATGATATTGAATTAGCGAATGCCTTTGCGTTGCCCTCTGGTGATATTATAGTGACAGATAGACTGGTAGAAATCAGTCAAAATTCTGATGAGATAGATGCTGTTTTATTACACGAAGTCGGGCATATTGTTAATCGTCACGGCTTGCAGTCTGTAGTACAAAAATCATTAATGACTGTGATTGTACTTTCTGTTGTGGGCGATACTGATGGACTGGCAGATTTAGTGGTGGGATTAGGTACCGCTGTCGTTGCCAATCGTTATTCTCGAGATCACGAAACAGAGGCAGATGAATTTGCATTTAATAAAATGTTACAGGCTCGTATTGATCCTAAATCTTTTGCAAAAATTCTTAATCGAATAGAGGCAGATAGTAAACTTTTGTCTTCAACAAAAGAAGAGCCGATTTTAGACAACTCACAACAGGGTAGTGACTTATTTTCTACTCACCCAAATACCCAAAAACGAGCAGAGCAGGCAGAGCGTTATAGTCAATGTTATAAACAAGGATTATCTGTTTGTGAATAAATTGATATGGAATACACACTACTTTTATGTATTGATTTTTAAAAATTAATAATAAATAATGTAAAAAATAGAAATTATTCCCCCACCCTAACCCTCCCCCGCAAGCGGGAGGAGGGGATCTATTTTTTCTGTGAGCGAGATATGGATTATTCCTCTATCCGCTTGTGGAGAGAGGCTAGGAGGGGAACATTTAATGGATACTAACTATGTCATACAATTTAAACAATATTGAAAAAGTCATTGCAAATAAATTACAAGAAGCAGTGCATATTTATAAAAATAGAGAATTGAAAGTCTTAGATATTGGCATTTTTCCTTGGCATAAATCTATTGAAATTTCCCTTTTATTTTCAGATGAAAAGGTGGATGTTGATGATATTGCTGCTTGGGAAAATTACAACTTTTCAGATATATATGAAGGCAAATGGCAAGAAGCTCAAATAATCGGTGATGAGATGTATCAGGTGTGGGAAAAAGAGTGTAATGTTATTCCAATATTGGAAGATTTTGCAGAAGCGGTTAGTTCTGATACCGTCACAAATATAATTAAAATGTTTAATTTAGCACCAGATTTTGTTGTGCAACTATTAAATCCTGATGATAGTGAAAGTAAGAATTTTATCTCTAAAAAATTTAATTAACTTCTTGAGATTTCACAATGAATAAAGCCATCAAACGAATAAGTTATTTTTTCATTTTTGGTATTTTAACCCTTGTCACTCAAATTGGCGGGGTGATTTTTTTACTTTCTCTATTTTTATCAAAACGTATTAAAAAAGTCATCAAATTACAGGGCTCAATGATTTTTATCACCCTGTATTTATTCTCAACATTCTTTGTTATTCCTTTTGTTGCCCCCTTTTTTGGAAGAGAAGCCGTACAGCATAATACTAAAATAAAACCTGTTACTTTTATGACGGATTTATTAAACAGAAATTATGTCAAACCAAAATTAAATCAATTATTACAACAAGTTGCAAAAGAGTTAAAAGGAACAGATATTGAAATCCACTATTTAGATGCGAGTTTTCCTTTTATAAACAAATTTCCCCTATTGCCCCATTTCAGCCATAACGATGGTAAAAAACTAGATATCAGTTTAATTTATGAAACCCCAAATGGCATAATCACCAATAAACAAAAGTCGAATAGTGGCTATGGGGTATTTGAAGCTCCAAAACTTTATGAAAAGAATCAAATTGAAAGGTGTTTTAAAAAAGGTTATTTTCAATATGATTATCCGAAATATTTAACCTTTGGTACGATAAATAACGAGTTAGTTTTTTCTACTAAAGGTACGAAAAAATTGATTAATACGGTGTTAAACAATAATAGTTTAGGAAAATTATTTATTGAACCTCATCTAAAAGATCGAATGAAGTTACATCATCGAAAAATTAGGTATCACGGCTGTAGAGCAGTTAGGCACGATGATCATATACATATTCAGTTAAAATAAACTTTATTATAGCGGTGACTTGTTGAACAAAATTTGCAAAAAATGTTGAACAAGTGACCGCTTATATTTAAGTGCAAGTAGTTTTTAAAAATGTGAAGCAAGAGTTATCACCGCAATCCCAATAAGAGGAATGGCGAACCATTGCATAGGGATCCAGAAAAGCGTGTGTTTTTTCTTTAAAATAACAGTTTCATTCGTTTCAGGATCAATAAGTTCTTTCCCTTTTCCACCATTTAGTTTTGAACCCACTAGCCATACGGCGATAGCAGATAATGTTGCGGCAATATCAAAAATATATGCACCAAATGATGTTGCCACTAAAGTGGATTGTACTGCAGCGAATATGATAAGTGGAATAAGGGCGGCTAAAAATCCAAATCCTTGCCAAATAATAAACATTTTTTTACCTCGTTATTTAAGTTTTGTGAATGAAGTGTTATATTGTACCCCCCCCCTTTCCTATGTCAATTTTGATTTGAATAAAATAGTAAGGAAAAATAACGAATGAAAACTGCCCTAAAAATACTCAAAAAATTATTGTTACTAACTGCTGTTTTAGTGATAATCGGGGTTTTATATGTGAATTTACATCCAACTTTTGGAGATGATCCAAATGCAGAGAGTATGGATAAAATTCAACAATCTACGCACTTTGATGGAGAGCATTTTCAAAACTTAATTCCGACCAATGCGACTTCAATTGGAATGGCACAAGGTGAGCGAAAAATAGATCGTTTGGCGTTAACAATGAATTTTATTTTTCCGCCAAAGGGTAAAAATCCAGATAAACCGCTAATCACTAAAAAGTTAAATTCATTAAATAATGGTGAGTTTGTATGGTTAGGGCATTCTACGGTATTGTTTAAAACCAATAATACAACGATTATAACGGATCCTGTTTTTCATAATGCTTCTCCGATTCCATTTTTAGTTGAACCTTTTGAAATGACTAATACCCCCAAAGTGGCAGATTTACCTTTTATTGATGTGGTATTGATTTCACACGATCATTATGATCATTTAGATTATCAAGGCATTAAGCAAATGAACGCCAAAGTGGGGCATTTTTATGTACCTTTAGGGGTTAAAGCACATTTGTTGCGTTGGGGAGTGGTGAATGAAAAAGTCACTGAATATGATTGGTATGAAGAGGTAAACTTTAATCATATCCAATTTGTTTTTGCTCCTAGTCGCCATTTTAGTGGCAGAGGGATTTTTAATCATCGTCAGACTTTATGGGGTTCGTGGGCAATTATTGCTCCAAAACTTAAAGCTTACTTTAGCGGAGACGGGGGTTACTCCCCTGAATTTGCAAAAATTGGACAGCGTTTTGGTGGTTTTGATATCGCCTTTATGGAAGATGGGGCTTATAACGAAAGTTGGAAAGATGTTCATATGCTACCAGAACAAACCGCTCAGGCGAGTATTGACATTCAAACTAAAGTGGTTTTACCGATACATTGGGGCAAGTTTGATTTATCCACTCATCAATGGAATGAACCTGTGCAACGTATTGCAAAAGCTTTACAAACTTATAATGATAAGGTTTCAGAACAAGATAAAATTAAATTAGTCACCCCTAGAATTGGTGAAATTTTTAATTTGAATAAGTTACCTAAACTAGAATGGTGGGAAGAGTAAATTATATTTTAAAGTATTGATTATAGCGGTTACTTGTTGAGTAAAATTTGCAAAAATATCAGCATACGAGATTAAAGGAATAAATATGAATTGGGATGAACTATTTTTACTGCTTAATGATTTTAAGTTCTTTTGTTTTTTCTATCGAAATAATGAAAATAGAAATGCGTATAGTGGTAGAATTTTTATGAAAAATCAACCAGATAATGAATATGGAACCTATGATAATTTATCGGAAATTATTATTCCTAAAGTACATTATTTTACTCCTACTTCTGAATCTAAAGTTGAAAGTAATATTGATGGAATTTACCTGTTATTGAAAAACTCCAGAATTAAAAAATATTTTACTTTAGACAAAAGCAATGAAGAGTTAATTATCTCTAAGTGTTTAGATAAAGCTTAAATGAATTAGGAAAAGATAAAATGAATACCTTTTATACGAAAGAAGACATAATAGCAGCAGATTTATATCATTATTATTATGAGTGGATTGACTTTTTAGATTTTATATATGAACCGTCAAAAGTTATTGAAAATTATGCGTTTATTGAAGCTGATGTAAAAGAAAAATTTGTATCAGTGGGGTGGGATCAAGAGAATAATATTGGTTTGATATGGATTCCTCCTTTTGCGGTAGGTAGTATTGTTTTAGGTGGTGAACAAGCCTTTTTAGAAAAATATCGCCCAAAACAATGTGAAGAGGGGAACTTACGGACTGATTGGTGGACAAAAGGATTGTTATTGTTTCACGTTAAGAATAAATCAGATGGAACATCTATAATTTTATCTCCAATAGAGTTGGAAATACCGAATTATGGGGTGTAAATAAAAAATCATGGGGAAAAATCGTACTTGAAATCCCCCCCCTCCTAGCCTCCCCCCGCCAAAGCGGAGGGAGGAACGATTATATAAGCTAAAAATTCCCTCCTCCGCTTGCGGGGGAGGGTGAGGGAGGGGGAATATTTAAGTTAAAAGTATGCCGTCACCCTTGTCAGAATTATATAAACCACCTCGTTTTGTTCTCGATAATATACTAGGATTAAATTAAACAACAGGATGAAAATAATGAAAACACAATTTAAACAAATACTTCTTGCAGGTTTATGTACTGCATTGTTTAGTGGAGGGGCTATTGCCGAGCCAAACACTCAAAACAAACAAATTCCAGTTTCACAACAAATGCAACATCAGAAAAACCTTGTTGAAGTGGCTTTTGTACTGGATACAACAGGTTCTATGAGATCGTTGATTGATGGAGCAAAAAAGAAAATTTGGTCTATTGCGAATACCATTGTTGATATTAATCCAAATGCAGAAATTCGTATGGCATTGGTAGCCTATCGTGATCGTGGTGATGATTATGTAGTAAAGACTGTACATAATTTGGATACGGATGTGCAATCACTTTATTCTGCATTAACAAGGCTTGATGCTGATGGTGGTGGAGATATGCCAGAGTCAGTGAATGAAGCACTTGATAAGGGCGTTAATAAGCTGCAATGGAGTACCGATAAGAATGCTAAGCGTGTTTTATTCTTAGTGGGTGATGCACCACCACATATGGATTATTTAGACGAAAAACAATATCCTGCGATTATTACTGAAGCAACGGAGAAAAGTATTCTTGTAAATACAGTGCAAGCAGGGGATAGCAGAGCGACCAAAAAAGTATGGAAAAAAATGGCACGTTTAGGTAAAGGTACGTATTTAGCTATTCCGCAAGATGGTGGTCAAGTTGTACAAATTGATACGCCTTATGATGATGAAATTTTAAGAAAGCAAGAAGCGTTGGATACAACGATTATTGTCTATGGTGATCATAGCGTACAAGCTGAAGTCGTTTCTAAAATGCGAGTGCGTAGTGCGGCACCTAAAACAACACAAGTTGATAATGCAAGTTACTATGCCAAGAAAAAAGGCGTTAAAAAAGTTATTTCTGGAGCGGGTGACTTAGTGGCTGATATTAAAAATAAAGAAGTGGCACTAGAGGAACTAGAAGAGAGCAAATTACCTGAAGTGTTAAAAAATAAAAGCACAAAGGAAAAGCAAGCCATTATTCAAGAGAAGTTAAAAAAACGTCAATCATTAGAAGCGGAAATCGCTACTTTAGTTAAGCAGCGAGATGACTACTTGAAACAGCATAAAACAGAAAAGCCTGATTCATTTGATGGCGTAGTCAAAGAAACGTTAAGTAAACAGTTAAAGGATAAATAGATAACACAGCCTTACTTTTTTGAGTAAGGCTGTTTTTTTCTAATTCTATAACAGAATAAGCAGTTATGTTACAATAGAATAGAGTTAATTTTAATCAGGAAATGATAATGAAAAAAATCGTAATATTAACCACAATCACACTGATTGCAGGTTGTAAAAATTTAGAAAATCTTCAACTACCTCAAGAGGTAATGCAACAACTTCCCTCTGTTATGCAAAATACCTCATTATCACAAATGGATATTGCAACAGCGTTACGTCAAGCACTGAATAATGGTGTAAATCATCAGGTAAGTAAATTAACCGCAGTTGATGGTTTCTATAAAAATAAATTGGTTAAAATTGCATTACCAAAAGAGTTACAGATGGTTAATGATACTTTGCATAAAGTTGGATTAGGACATATTGCAGAAAAAGGCGTTAAAGCACTAAATAGAAGTGCTGAAGATGCAGTTAAAACCGCAACCCCTATTTTTGTTAATGCGATTAAAAATATTAGTTTTAGTGATGCTAAAAATATTTTAATGGGTAGCGATAATGCGGCAACACAGTATTTACAAACACAAACCTTTAATCAGTTATATCGTCAATTTAATCCTGTTATTAAGAAATCATTTACCAAAGTGGGTGCGGATACCATTTGGCAAAACGTGATTTCACAATATAACAATATTCCTTTTGTGAATAAGGTGAATCCAAATTTAAATGATTATGTGACTAACGAAGCCTTAAAAGGCGTATTTACAATGATTGCTAAAGAAGAGCAGGGAATCCGTCATAATGTTGGATTGCGTAATACTCGCTTATTAAAACAAGTGTTTAGTTTGCAAGATTATAAATAATTAAAAGATATCTTTTAAAAAAGCCCTTTTCAACTGAGAAGGGCTTTTTTTATAGTAAAAATAGCGGGTAGATAGATTGAAAAATTTGCAAATTTATAGAGACTATTGAAGTTTGCAAAATTGTATTGCTAATGTTATTGTTATGTAAAAAATAGATATAAAAATAAACAGGAGCAATGGAGTGACAGAGAAACAAACACAGTCTTTTTTATCAAAAATAATTTATGCCACCTTTGCAGTCTTACCCCTTGCAATATCTGCTATTCCTTGGGGAATTTTATGTGGCACCTTGTCAATTCAAACAGGGTTGAGCAGTATGCAAGCTCAAATTATGTCATTATTGGTATTTTCAGGCACCATTCAACTTTCAGGAATTGCTATTTTAGGTGCTGGTGGTAGCTGGTTGGGATTAGTGAATAATACTGTGATGATTGGGGCTCGTTATTCTTTATATGCGGCGACCTATCAAAGAGAAATCGAAAAGTTGCCGTTGATTAAACGAATGTTTTTTGCTTTCTTCTTAATTGATGAAATTTTTGTTATTGCACAAACAGAACAGTTTAAAAAAGGTTATCTTGATTATACCCACGTTGTCATTAGTGGCGTTATATTTTATGTGATATGGAATATGGCGACATTTAGTGGTATTTATTTTGCTCAAGTTGTGCAAGATATTGATCAGTTTGGGCTTGATTTCACTATTGTTGCAACCTTCGTGGCAATGATGGTACCAATGATCAAAAATAAAGCCATTCTTATTGCGGCGATGACGAGTGGCGTGTGTATTTTATTTTTCAGTTATTTAGCTGTTGAACAAGGATTAGTCATTTCCACCTTAATTGGTATGTTAGTGGGTTATTCATTAGATAGAAGGGGAGTACAATGATTTCATCATCTTATTTTACGATTGCGATTTTAGTAATGGCAGTTATCACATTTTTAATTCGTTATCTCTTTTTTACCCGTAGTTTTAAAATTAATTTAAGTAATAAAGTTCGATCGATCCTACTTTTTACCGCACCTTGTGTGTTAACGGCAATGTTTACCCCCGTACTCTTTCAAGATTTTATTGCTACTAAGCAAGTAACTGTATTGATTGATAGTAGCTACTTTTGGGCAGGTATTTGTGCCATTTTATTTAGTATTTTTATTAAGCATACCTTTACGGTAATTATTTTAAGTATGGTAGCTTTTTATGGATTAAGAACATTTTTATAGCCCTTTTTATGACAATAATAAGCGGTAACATTACAACGAAAATTTGCAAATAATAATTGAAAGAGTAGAGAATAAACAGAATGATAAAAAAAGAACAGCAATTTTCAAGAAATATATCAGCAATTTTAGCTGTATTACCCTTAGCTCTCTCCTGCGTACCTTGGGGAATTTTATGTGGTACATTGTCGATACAAGCAGGGCTTAGCAATATACAAGCTCAAATGATGTCTTTATGTATTTTTGCAGGGGCGGCACAGTTATCTGGCATTGCTATTTTAGGGGCTGGGGGCAGTTGGTTAGCATTAATTAATAGCACTGTAATGATTGGTTCTCGCCACCTTTTATATTCTGCCACTTATCATAATGAGATAGTGAAATTACCTTTAATTAAACGTGTTTTTTTCGCTTTTTTATTAACCGATGAAATGTTTGTTATTTCTCAAGCAGAGCAATTTAAAAAAGGCTATTTTGATTATTGGTATGCCATTATTGCTGGTTTTACATTTTATCTTATATGGAATATTGCGACTTTCTCAGGCATCTATTTTGCTCACTTATTACAAGATGTCGATCAACTAGGTTTAGATTTTGCTATTGCAGCCACATTTATTGCAATGGTTATTCCTATGATTAAAACAAAAGTGGTGTTGATTGCGGTGATGACGAGTGGAATAAGCATTTTGGTATTAAATTATTTCACCTTTGCTGTTGAGCAAGGGTTAGTTATTTCTGCTTTGATTGGAATGATTGTGGGGTATTGGTTAGATCAGCTTGATAATTAAAATAATTACTCTACCTATGAACCTCTGTTGGACAACTAATGCCAAATCATTTGTATAATACTACTGTGAACAACGTTTTTTATAATTTGCAAAAAGTGGCAAAGATCGTACCGCCATAAAAATAACTAAAGTGGAAAAAATAGTATTAATATTGTACTATCCAAACAAAGCTTAATGATAGGAGCAAAAATGAAACGTATTTTAATCAGTCAAACGGGTGATACAGAAAGCCTTGCTGTTGTAGAAGAAAATGGTAGCTGTGAAGTTATTCGATCCCAAAGAACAGGGCTTTTTGATGTAAATAACAATGTAGAACTTGAGACAGTTGAGGTGACACAACAGAATTTTGAGCAGATTCAGTCAGAGGTAGCAGAACTAAGAAGAGCAGGATTTGATGTTGATGATACGGGTTTACAAGAATTCTTAAAAGAGTTACAAACAGAAAATACACCGAATAATCAAGATGAGGCGTTTTTTAATACGCTATTAGAGAAGAGTGCTCAAACAACTTTTGAAAAGTTATTAGAACGATTAGATGACGATGTAAAAGAGATTTTAGTGAACAATGAAAAATTGTATCAAGATACTGTTATATTTTTGTCTCAAAATGCCCCTGATTATTGTTCTCTTGTTATGCGTTATCAAGACGATGAAGACTTATTTAAAAAATACATTCCTATGCATTCTTTTATTGAACATAATTATATTGAAAATCCTTTATGCGATCAGAAACCACCACAAAATAGTGTTGATGATGAGAGTTATACTAAAAAATCGAAAAAGGTGAATACTAAGCCGATAAAAATCTCAAATCAAAGCTTGGTGCAGGAAGGGAGCAAACAAACACCGCTTAAATTGGTTGCATTGGTTATGATTGTTGCAGTATTACTTTGGGTATTTATTAAAATTTAAAACAAATTAACAAAAGGAAAATAAATAATATGAAACTTGAAAATTTAACAAATCAAGAATTTGAACAATTAAAAAACTACAAAAATAAAATGGTAAGAAAGGTATTGGGAATAAGTCTATTTTCAGCAGCTATTTTTCTTGTCATTTTTTCAATACCTAAAAGGTTTCTTCCTATAAAAAGTTTCTATTTGAGACATAATTTAGATTTAAACCTTTTTCAATCACAAGGAATTGTAATTTGTTCGGTCATTATCATTGCTGTTACATTACTTATGTTTGTAATGGCATATTTTTATTATAGACTGCCTAAATTGGCAAAAGATATTAAAGAAAGTAAAAAAGTAAAACTGCAAGTCACGATAACAAAAATAGAAAAACCAAGTCCATCTTTGGAGCAAATGGATATTTCTTTTAAGCCATCCTACAATTCAATAAAGAAAATTTTGTTTATTGAAAAAATAAACTTGTTTGGTTTAAAGGTAGGGCAAAAAGTAGAAATAGTTGCAACTAAAAATGCGTTATATCCTTTTAGTATAAGCTCTGTCGCAGAGTAAATTATGAGGAAAATAAACCTTTTAGAAATCCACTTGATTAAAGCAACGTTTAGTTTTATGCATAATTATATTTATCCGTAACAGTATAAGAATACCTATTAAAAAATAATTTAAAAGAAAAATGAAAGCAAGTACCTTAGAAACGATATTTTTAATTTTTACTTTGATATCTTATGTACCAATAATAAGTATTCCTTTTGTTTTAGGAGAATTACTAAAGAAAAATAATTTCTTCATTTTATTATTGTTATCGATTGTTTTAACTTTCCTTTTTTCAACTGTTTCTATTTATTGGACTGAAAAATTATCTAATGAATTTATGTATGACATATATGGTTTTAATTCTTATGGAATGTCAGATACTGAGCATTGGATTAAAGAAATCAGCATTGATAATAAAAAGACAATAGAGCGTATTTATTATCGAAGTATGGGAATTGGTTGGAATTTAAAACTTATCATATCTTATATTATGTTGGTAATACCATATAATTTAATTACTTGCGGAATAATATATAAAAGGAAAATACATTAATGTAGTATAGTAAGAAATGGTCAGGCACTTGGCTTAAACTTTGTAAATTTTAAACTACCAAAATCTTATTTTTTATTCGGTCACCATTTATACTTATATACTTAAGCCGTTAGCAGTAGTTAAACAAATAGAACTTAAAAGAGGAAGTTTTGGAAAAAAGAATTAGTTATCATACAAATTTTATCGTTCAAATTATAGGATTTTTTGAGCAAGAATATGCTAAGCCGTTCGAAGAATTAGTCAATACCTTATCTATGAAATACACCCTTGTTAATGTAAAGGAAAATACAGATTTTTTTCATTTAGCAGTATTGTTTATATGTAATGAACAGAGTTATATGAGTGTAAGAAAAAAACTTTCTTATTTTAATAAAGGTAAGAATTGTGAAATAAATGCTACAATTATCATACCAACAAGTGATGAAGTTGAGTGGGGATTTAAGCTGAGAAAAGGTCAAAAAAAAGATAATTATTCTGGACTAAAATCAACAAAAACAGTGTATGTGGAAAATAATATAGACTATACGCAGTTTACCTCAATGAATGATTATTTTACCTATTGCTGCGATAAGATTCTAAATATATTGATTGACAATGAGGTGGTACATTTGCAAATAAAATAAGAAAATGTTACTTTTATGAAATATTTATTATTAATTAGATAGAGGATTATTATGAATAAGAACAAAATAAAAGCACTAATAAGTTTGGCTGTGGTTGGTTTGTTGAGTGTGTCGCAAGTAAATGCACAAGGCTATCACTATAGTCAAGAAACTATTGATACCGTTTATGATATGAAAAAAGTAACCTATGCTGATTTGGTAGGTTGGACACATACAAGCGTAAAAGACGCTCACAATAAAGCAATTCTTGATGTTTATTTTCAAATAGGAAAAGTAGTCAAGGGTAAAGTAAATGGTGCGATATATCTAAAAGAAGGTAAGGTACAATGCTATACCAAAGAATCAAGCGGAGAATTATATGTCGATGATTTTAATTTTCTTGAATATTTCAAGTCATTTGACCGAAGTTTTAACCAAGGTTACAAAGGCTATGAGATAAAAAAACTCGGCAAGAACTACTACCAAATGAAACTTCAAAGCAAAGTAACCGTTGTGATGAAACACTTAACGAAAAAACCACATTTGGAGTTGTGTAAATAATAGAGTTAGGTGTAGAATCCAAGTTTTAGGCTTTTTTATCCGCTATTAGTTTATAGAGCTAACTTATACTACTATTTTAGGTTGCAAAGTTGAAAATACAGATGTTATTCCCAACGGAATGGTTGCAAAAACTATTGAAGACGGTAATTATGAAAAATTTATTGCCAAAGGTGATTTAACCAAAGGTGCGGTTTATGAAGCGTGGGCTAAGATTTGGAATACTGATTTAGATAGACTATACACGGCAGATTTTGAAATATATGGCGAAAAAGCACAAAATCCTACAGATGCGGAAGTAGAAATTTTGGTTGCTATTAAATGAAAAAAATGAGCAAGTTGAAAATAACCACAAATCCAGAGTTTGAAACAAAGTTGGAAAGTTATCCCGATTTTGTACGAGATAAAATGAAAGATTTAAGGGAACTTGTCATTGAAACTGCCGAAGAAGTTCCAGAGATTACAGATTTAGAAGAAACATTAAAATGGGGAGAACCAAGTTTCTTAACCAAAACAGGAAGTACCTTGCGAATGGATTGGAAAAAAAAGACCCCAAACCAATATCAAATGTATTTTAAATGTACAAGTAGGTTGGTGGAAACTTTTAAATTGGTATTTGGAAAGTTATTTGAATATGAAAACAATAGAGCCATTATTTTTCAGCTTGACCAAGAAATACCTGTTGTACAACTAAAAAAGTGTATAAAAGCAACCTTAATGTATCATAAGGTAAAAGACGATTTAACATTGGGGATATAAAATGCCAGTGGCTAAGTCCAGTGCTGAAATTAAAGTTTTCGTTTTTTTGCTACGCTATATTATTAATGGATGGTTACTATTGCAAAAAATAATAAAAATCGTACCGCTATAAAGCACTCAAAACAGCCTGTTTGATACGCAATATTTCATCAAAATCTGCTTGAATAATTTGATTATCATAATCACTGTTGCTACCCATAGCTATGTCAGTCTGTAGTGTTTTATTTTGTTGTACTTTTTTGGCAGAAAAATGAATATTCTCTATCCCCGTCGCCTTAACGATCTCTAACGCATTTTCAGAAGTGACCCCTGCCCCTGCCATTATCTGAATACGTCCTTTGCTTTGTTGCACAAGTTGAGCGATATTTTCCTTGCCTAGCCAAGCTGTTTTTTTCAAGCCAGAAGTCAGTAAACGAGTACAACCAAGATCAATAATTTGCTCCAATGCAGTTTTAGGATTTTGGCATAAATCAAAAGCACGATGAAAGGTGATTTCTAAACTGTCAGCAGCTGAAATCAGTTTTTTACAAGCCTGAATATCAATATCGTTATTTTCTGTTAAACAGCCAATAACGACACCATCAACCCCTAAGTCTTTGGCAATTAAAATATCGTTAATCATTATCTCAATTTCAGCCTGATTAAACACAAAATTACCCGCACGAGGTCGGATCATTACGTGATGGGATAGGTTGTTAAAATGAAGTGCTTGTTTAATTAATCCATAAGAAGGAGTTAATCCTCCCGCTGCTAAAGCAGAGCAGAGTTCTACACGATCAACCTTGGCTTTGCTTGCGGTTTGGACGGATTGGATATTGTCAATGCAGAGTTCGAATTTCATTTTTTTCTAAGTTGTATAAGTATTTGGCTTATATTTTATTGAGATATCAACGCTAATTTATACATATAAAATTTTATTCAAATGCCATTTTAAAACGTTTTTTAGGGTCACTAAACTTAACTAAATTAGGTTCAAAAAAGTTTGGGTCATAAGGTGTATAATCTTTAGCATGGTTCTCTAACCAAGATATCATATCATCGTAGGACGGATGTTTTTTATCTGATAGAATGTCGAGTAATTCATCATATCCCATAGGACCGCCACAATCTTCTGGTGGACAAGCCCTTTCTCCTTTGGTACAAATTGGATATTTAATTCCCTTCTCTGCAAGGAATTTTCCTTCTAGTGTTATTTTATGCTCCCAGCCATCGCCAAAATCATATTCATAGCTCGCATTAATTCCTAGTTCTCTAAAATAATCACTTATTTTAATATCCCAACCAGCTAAAGTATCATTTTCATCGAATGGTATTCCAATAACAGTATATTTTCTTTTATGTGGTTGTTTGATCATAAATTGATGTAGATGATAATCTAACCATCCCATTGAATCTTGAATAGCAATGTGTAGATCCCAAAAACTATAGTTCTCAGGAACTTGAATACGTCGCCAAATTGTTGGTGAACTATCCAATAATTCAATTTTAAATTGTAAAATAATCTTTTGTTTCATTTTTTTCTCCGATTCTATTATCTAGTTTTCAATGCGAGATAATTATAATAGAATTGTCTCAAATGTCTGCTTTCCATTGATACGATAAATTGTGAAATCACGATCAATGGTCGCAATTGTTTTAATTCCCATTTTTTCAGCAAGTAAAACAAGGCAAGAGTCAGCAAAATCCATTGGTAAATCACGGTATTTATCAGTTAGGGCTTTAATTCTGACAAAATCAGTTTGTTGAATATCCGCAATTTGTATTCCTCCACGAGAAATCCATTCTAAAAAATCTAGTTGAGCATTTCTATTAAAGTCGAGTAGATGTAATACTTCTGTTACAGATGCAAGAGTTGTTATCAATGTGCTTTTGTTATTTTGGATAAATTCTATCGTCTTATTGTGATATCTGTCAGAGGCATCAAATAGAGCAATTAAAGGTCCGCTATCAATTAGAATCTGTTGCATATTTAGCTCGAATTTTGTTTTTGAGAATATCTTTTCTATCTACAGATAGATTACCTTTTCCACTCGTATATTTTCCAAATAAATCTTCACCAGTTTGCCAAGCAGTTTGTGTTTTTTGTGCTTCGATATAGTTGATAATACTTTTTCTGATAAATTCAGAACGTGTAAAGCCCAGCTTTTTTGCTGCTGTATTAACTTGTTGTTCTAGTATTGGGTCAAGTCTAAGTGTAATCATTTTTTACCTTACTATTTATTTGCGTATTACAAATTGTAATACAGTGGTGGGATTATGTCAATTATTCTCTGACCACTTTTGTGATTAATAGGGTAAAATTATACTTTAATTAGGGAAGATAGTATCTAAAATATAATAAAAATCAAAAGATTATATTAATTAACATAGGGGTATCAGAAAACACAGTTTGTGTATATTCACTTGTTATTCTATATAAAAAGCCTCACAAAACATTATTAGGCATAAATATAGCGGTTACATTCCGTTCAAAATTTACAATTTTTATGCTTACTTTTATTAATAGTACCTACATAATAATTATTGATTTTTAAAACTCAATAGGTAAAGGTTTACGGTTTCTCTCAGGGTAAAATCATAATTGAATAAAAAATACACACATTAATAAAATAACTGTTTATTTTAATTTGGGAATAAACTTTATTGCTATCTTTCAAGTGTAAATAAACATTCATAATCAAAGAGCTTTGTTTGATATTTAACCTTTAAAAAAAATAAATAATTAAAATATTATAAGTTTAAAAGTATAATTTTGCCCTGTTTTCTTGATAACTTAATAATATATAACTGTTGTTAAGTTGTTTTTTTTTTGTACAATTTGGGCTGGGCATAATTTTAATGATTTATAAAATTATGTACGTTTAGACTTGAATGACAAAAGGAAAAAATTATGTCAATGATCAATAAATTTGATAAAACTATTTTTGAAAAAGCACAACAAATTGTGAATAAATGGGACTTCTCTCTTGCGATTGATAAATTATGTGAAAGAGAAGATTGGAACAAAGAAAGAGCTGAAAAAGCGGTTGCTGATTATAGAATTTATATGGCAGCAACAAAAGCACTAAACGGCGAACAAATGGTGCCAAATGGCGATATCGATGAAATTTGGCATATGCACATTTTAGATACTCGTGCTTATTTGAAAGATTGTTTAGAGTTATTTGGTGGCTTCTTACATCACTATCCTTATTTTGGAAGATTAAGTGATGAGAACCGTCAAGAATGGCTTGATGCTCAAAATGAATCTCAACAACTATGGGCTGATTTAACAGGTAAAATGCTTTATAGTGCAACACTTACTGCACCAAATTGTCCACAAGCGTGTCCTTGTAATATTGATGAAGACGAGCCTTTATTGGCTATCGATAATCAATATATTAAAAACTTTGCAAGTAGCATTATGCAAAAAGTTGCTTAATCCTATTATCGACAATTAGAATGATGAAATTAAAACAAGATTTACTATTTTTGGTTGTCGATAATCAATATGTTATTGTTGATTTTACAACATTCTTTCGCTCTGATGATTGGTCTTTTACTTTTTGTCAGAGTGAAGTTTTATTTAATCGCTTAAAAGAGCATCATCGTTTGGGATTACCCTTAACCGACTTTACTTTGCAACAATTTGCCCAGAAAGAAAATCTTATTTTCACACAAGTTGAACCAGAAAAAACCAGTACGCACTTAAATTTTTGGCTACAAACCACGAATAAATGTAATCTAAATTGCACTTATTGTTATATTCCATCGTTGCATTCAACCCAAGAGATCGATCCTAATTTATTTGATCTGTTAAAAACGAAAATTTTACAAGAACCTAATATTCAATCAGTTGGTATTAAGATCAGTGGCGGCGAACCGTTGTTGGTTTTTGCAAAATGGCATAAAGAAATAACCGCTTTTAAACAAGCATTATCGCAAAGTGGAATACGATTACACTTGCAATTAAATACCAACTTAGTTGGTTTCAGAAAGCATAAAAATTGCGAACAAATTATTCGATTTATTAAAGAAAATCAGGTTAATATTGCCGTTTCTCTTGATGGCACACAAGAAATTCACGATGCTCATCGGGTTATTTTTCGTAGCAATAAAGGCAGTTTTCATAATGTGATGGAAAATATCCTTTTTTTGCTTGAACAAGGCATTACCCCAGCATTATTACTTACTTTAACAACGGGAAATCCTGATCATATTTTGCCAATCATTGATTTTGCAGTGACGCATAAATTAGATTTTAGAATTTGTGATGTGAAAGGAGTGGGCTTTACTAATCAAGATTTCATTACTGTTTTTAATGCGTTAGCTCATTATTTTGAAAAGAAAATTCAAGAAGGCTACCTGCTTTCTCATCATATGTTGGTCAGCGATCTGAATTTGCATCGTCCACAAGAAAATCCTTGTGCAATGGGAACAAAAGGGGCAGCGTTATACCTTAATGGCGATTTGTATTTTTGCCATAGTGAGTTTAATAAAGGTAAGCCGATCGGCACATTGTCAGAAAAACAGAGCCTTGTTGAAATCATTAAACGAGGTAAAGCTATCCAATATGTAAATAATAGCGATTGTAAAAAATGTAATTTTCGCAAAGTGTGTGCTTCTGGTTGCCCACTTTATCGCAAAGAAAGTAAATCGCCGATGTGTTTTGCCCATAAGACAATTATTCCCCAAATTTTTTCACTCTACATTAAAGAACATTTAATTACCCAAAAAGGAAATGATTATGAATTTAGCCTCACTCATTGATTTTGATTTAATTGAAAAACAAGGTTATCAATCTATAACTGGTTACGGACTTGATTTTGAGAAACTGGTTCAAGAGATCCGTGATGATTTTCACATTTATTTTTCTCCACGAATGGAATGCGATTATCATCATTTTAATACCCTCGTTTATAGCGATGATTTAGCTGAAAATCCTAAAAATGGCGGATTTCATACAGATTTCTCGTGGACATTAAAACCGCCTCGCTACATTGTAATGCTTTGTTTGGAAGAAGATCCTAAGTCGCCTTATTTTGGGTTAAATCAAGTGGTTGTTGGCGAGCATATTGTACAAGGACTAATGGATATTTTTGGTTTATCTTATGATGAAGTATTGAATATAAAATTACCTTATGTTGTTGGAAATGAAGTGTGGCGTAATTTATTTTATGTACAAGAAAATACTAATCGATTAATGATGCGTTATCATTTTGAATATATCGATCATCATTTAGCAAAAACAGTACAAATTGGTGACTATCCATTAAATTGTTTAATTGATGCACTTGCTAACCAATATTCAGAGGTTATTTTGAACAAAAAAGGCGATTTGTTAATTGTTGATAATTATTTTGCATTACATAAAAGAACCCAAGCAACAGTGCAATTTAATCAAGATTGCACATTCAAATCAAGAGAACTTGTAACCGTTAGATTTGACAGAAAAGAGTAGTTTTATGGAATTTTATAATATTTATGAAAATAACCTTAAACATATTGATTTTAAGGCAGAAATCGGGCAACTAATTGTTGTAAAAGGGACGAGTGGCAGTGGTAAAAGTACCTTAGTTGAAAAAGTGCTTTATGCAGAATGCTTGCGACAATATAAAATTGCTCAGGAAACAAACGACCTTTATTATTATACGGTTAGACCAAAATTTGAAAAATGCGATCATATTTTGCCAACCAAGTTGATCGCACAACAAGTATCAAGACAGTCTATTACTTCAACAGTTGCAACTAGAACTAATTTGCTTTCATCAATAAAAAAATTATTTATTGATGATGGTGTTGTGCTGCATAAAGGAAATGTGATTGAAGAACTTGATAGCATTACGACATTAAATGCACTTTATAGATTTTACCCAACGGCACAATTTTATTATTTATTCAGTGAATATGAGGAAATAACGGCGTCAAGCTTTAATGTTATTTGTCAAAAATTAAACAGTAATAAGGTTATTATTATTGATGAGCGAGATCGAGAAAAAGAGATCGCAAGTGATAAAGTTAGGAATATTAAAGCGGAAAAGTATAAAATACTCATTCAAATTGATGCTACGCAGTTTACACTTTATCAAAAAAATGCCACTCATTTGGCAATGAAACACAATAACGAGTGGGTTTTCTTTAATCGCAGTTTATTAGATACATTTAGCGGTCAGATTTTATTACGAAAATGCAATAGTCTTTTTTCTAAAACGACAAATTCTGTGTTGGCAAATTATTGTCGCAATTGTAATGGAAAAGGCGAAGTGCAGAAACAACTATGCGAAACTTGTCAAGGCACAGGATTTGGGCAAGAAACGCTCATTGTTTTTATCAAAGATAAAAATATTTTTGATATTTTGCATTTATCCTTGAATGAACTACACAATTTCTTAACGAAAATATCCATTCAAAATGAAAATATTAGACAGATTATTGATGATCTTGAAACCCTGAAAAAATTATCATTAGGGCATTTGTCCCTTTCTCGCAGTTTACCGACATTGAGTGCAGGGGAAAATCAACGAGTAAAAATATTTAATTTACTGAAAGAAAATAAAACCAATCATTTACTGATTTTTGATGAACTATCTTCAAATTTAAGCCAGTTAGATTTAAACAATATTAAGCAACATATTCTTGCGTTAAGAAAACATAATCTTGTGATAATGGTTGAGCATTCTGATTTTTTTGATGATATTGCGGATAATATTTTATATTTAGGAAAAGAAGCGGGCGAGAAAGGCGGTTATCTTGTTGAAAAACCTGAAATTAAAGGCTTTATTAAAAATCATAATTTAGTAAAAAATAGCAAAAATATCACTGTTAATTTAGCACCGCTTTATAATGTAGATATAAAATCATTAAGTATTCCACAAAACAAATTAATTTGCATAATTGGGGCAAGTGGTGCAGGGAAAACAACCCTTGCATTAAAATTATTGCCAAAAGCATTACAAGAGAATCACTGTAACACAGAAATTTTCACGAATACACAAATTCATAATAATTCACGCTCTATTTTAGCTACTTATTTAGGTTGTTTTGATGAATTAAGAAAAATATTTACGCAATATGCAACGTCTAAAAAGACAGAATTAACAAGCTCTGATTTTTCATTTAATTCAACAGGTGGGTGCAATGAATGTAAAGGTATTGGAATGATTGAATACCACAATAAAATTTACCACCAAAAAGAAGTTTTTGTTTGCCCAATTTGTCAAGGAAGTCGATACAGTAATGATGTTGCACTATTTAAACTAAATGGAATGAGCATTATTGATGTACTGAATATGCAACTGTCTAAATTGATAAAACGAGAAGAATTTGCTTTTTTAGCAAAAACGGTAGAAATTTTAACCGCTTTATCTTTGGATCATTTAAGTTTAGGGCGTTCAACGGAAACATTAAGCGGTGGCGAGCAACAACGCTTGCGTTTTGCTACTTTTCTTTTGAAAAATCATAAAAAATTAGAGAAAGGTGGCTTCTTTTTATTTTTTGATGAGCCAGCATCAGGCTTGGATAAAAATTCTATCAATAAAATTTTAGAGATTTTGTATTCTTATCTTAAAAATAACACCGTAATCTGTATTGAACACAATCCTTATTTTATCAAAAACAGTGAATATATTATTGATTTAGGCATAGATATTCAGACAAAAACAGAAAAGAATATTGTTATGGGCGATGTTCACCAAAATAATTTTTTGAGTTTTAAAGGAGAATAATGCAATGAAAAAGATCAATAATTTATACAAACAGCAAAATTACTTTGATGTAGTAAACATTTTTGAAAATACTCACAAGATTTGCGTGCCTGATAAAAATGTCTTTTTTTATAAAAATAAAGATGATGTAGAAAATAAGCTAAATAATGAAACAGAATTTTTTTATAATCCTGCCATAAGCCATTTATATAAATATCATCAACTACCACAAACAACGATAGAGACATTAAAAAAAGAATATAAAAATGGACTAATTAATTCACAAAAAGATCCTATTTTTTATTTAGTGGCTACCAATAATTTTAACGAAGCTTTTTTAAAAGGTAGCGGTATTATTGCTGTAAAGAAAGGTAATGATTATGAATATCACAGTATTCGCTTATTCAGTTTGATTGATAATATCATTGGGCAAATCTCTCCAATTCGATTTAATTTATTCTTTCAAAAATGTGATTATTGTCAGGGTTTTGAAACGATTACGTCATATTCAAAAGAGATATTAGGCTTAGAAATAAATAAATCGCCATTAGATCCGCAGTATTCATTTAATAAATTATTGGTTGTACCTAAATTGCTAATGAAAGCATTTACCAAGAACGGTATTATCGATTTTAATAAAAAGATAGAACAATTTAGCCCATTAGAATTAAATCATTATTTTTATGGACTGAAAAATTTAGGTGTTGCTCGTGCTAAATCAAAACCTGATGAAATTTCTTATTGGGAAGGATTAAACAGCTATCTTTATGATCAAAGAAATAAAATAAAGTCTAAAAAGGGCATTGATTTAGGCTATTTTTACGAAGAAAAATGTCCGTTTTGTTATTATGGTTATAAAAACGAAATTAAATATTATCAGGTTGATAATAAGAATATTGTTGAATATTTAAAGGAACATAAGTGATAGATCTATTTTCTAGTATAAAAAACAAACTTTTTAATAACGATATTCCCCAGAAATTCGATAATTTTAAACCTTTGAAAGTGATTATTATTTATTCTCATCGAATATTAGTTGTTGATGTTTATGTTAAAAATGCTTCACCTTTAATTAGGAAGGTTTATCGTTCACAGAAAAGAGCATTAGGTGATGAATTTCCACATTTTAGAATGTGTTATGATACAGAAAGTAAAACTGTATGTTATTCAGATAATAAAGGTTGCAATTTAGAAGTATTTAAAAATTTATGTGAAAGTTGGGCAGTTTGTACCAGTAAGTTAAAGCTAAAACAACCAGAAATAGAACAACAATTTCGAGATTTTGCTAATTTAGATTTTGATCATAAAAAGGAGAATGAACAATAGTCTATTTATTTTTATTTCACAAACTATGCGACAATTCTAAAAATATATAGTATAATACGACAGTTTTATTTCTGTGTACTGAGAGGCGGCTATCAAAAGTTATTTTTCTACCTATGAATAAGGGTAAGATGATTTTTGCTAGTCGCAATTTTTTAGGAATAAAACAGAACCTTAGATATTTAACTTAACAGGTAATGTAATGAATCCAATTGTAAAACAATTTAAATACGGTCAACACACCGTAACACTAGAAACGGGTGCAATCGCTCGTCAAGCAACAGCAGCCGTAATGGCAAGTATGGACGATACAACCGTATTCGTTTCAGTCGTAGCAAAAAAAGAAATGCGTGAAGGACAAGATTTCTTCCCATTAACAGTGAACTATCAAGAGCGTACTTACGCAGCAGGTCGTATTCCGGGTGGTTTCTTTAAACGTGAAGGGCGTCCTTCTGAAGGCGAAACCTTAACAGCTCGTTTAATTGACCGTCCTATTCGTCCTTTATTCCCTGAAGGTTTCTTAAATGAAATCCAAATTGTTGCGACAGTGGTGTCTGTCAATCCTCAAATTAGCCCAGATTTAGTGGCAATGATCGGTGCATCAGCAGCACTTTCATTATCAGGTGTACCTTTTAATGGTCCTATCGGTGCGGCACGTGTTGGTTTTATTAATGATCAATTCGTTCTTAACCCAACAATTTCTGAGCAAGCAATCAGCCGTTTAGACTTAGTGGTTGCAGGTACGCAAAATGCGGTACTTATGGTTGAATCAGAAGCAGACATTTTATCAGAAGAGCAAATGTTAGCAGCGGTTGTATTTGGTCACGAACAACAACAAGTGGTAATCCAAAATATCAATGAATTAGTTGCAGAAGCAGGTAAACCTCGTTGGGATTGGAAAGCTCCTGAACCAAATACAGCGTTAATCGAAAAAGTGACAGCATTAGCTGAGTCTCGTATTGGCGATGCGTTCCGTATTATTGAAAAACAAGAACGTTATGCAAAAATTGATGAAATCAAAGCAGACGTTATTGCACAATTAGCAGCAGAAATAGAAAGTGAAGAAGTTTCTGAAGGTGAAATTGTTGATATTATCACTTCTTTGGAAAGTAAAGTTGTACGTGGTCGTGTAATTGCCGGTGAACCTCGTATTGATGGTCGTACCAAAGAAACGGTGCGTGCATTAGATATTTGTACTGGTGTACTTCCACGTACTCACGGTAGTGCAATCTTTACTCGTGGTGAAACGCAAGCATTAGTAGTCGCAACATTAGGTACTGAACGTGATGCGCAAAATATTGATGAATTAACAGGTGAAAAATCAGATCGTTTCTTATTCCATTATAATTTCCCTCCATATTCTGTAGGTGAAACTGGAATGGTTGGTTCGCCAAAACGTCGTGAAATTGGTCACGGTCGTTTAGCAAAACGTGGTGTTTTAGCTGTTATGCCAAGTGCAGAAGAATTCCCTTATGTTGTACGTGTTGTTTCTGAAATTACAGAATCAAACGGTTCTTCATCAATGGCTTCTGTTTGTGGTGCTTCATTAGCATTGATGGATGCAGGTGTGCCTATTAAATCAGCGGTTGCAGGTATTGCAATGGGCTTAGTAAAAGAAGGTGATGATTTTGTTGTTCTTTCTGATATCTTAGGTGATGAAGATCATTTAGGTGATATGGACTTTAAAGTTGCGGGTTCTCGTGACGGCGTAACGGCATTGCAAATGGATATCAAAATTGAAGGAATTACCCCTGAAATTATGCGTATTGCATTAAATCAAGCAAAAGGTGCGAGAATGCACATTTTAGGCGTGATGGAACAAGCAATTGCAGGTCCTCGTGAAGAGATTTCAGATTTTGCACCAAGAATTTATACCATTAAAATCGATCCTAAGAAAATCAAAGATGTAATCGGTAAAGGTGGTGCAACAATCCGTTCATTAACCGAAGAAACAGGCACATCGATTGATATTGATGATGATGGTACTGTTAAAATTGCAGCAATAGATGGCAATGCAGCGAAAAGAGTAATGGCTCGTATCGAAGAAATTACAGCAGAAGTTGAAGTGAATACTGTATATAGTGGTAAAGTTACTCGCGTTGTAGATTTTGGGGCATTTGTCTCTATTTTAGGTGGTAAAGAAGGGTTAGTTCATATTTCTCAAATTGCGGAAGAGCGAGTAGAGAAAGTGGGTGACTATCTAACACTTGGTCAAGAAGTGAATGTGAAAGTCGTTGAAATCGATCGTCAAGGGCGTATTCGCTTAACGATGAAAGGTGTCGATGCTGCATCAACAACCGAAGAGTTACCACAAGAAGAAACAGAAACTGTTTTAGAAGTAGAACAGACAGAAGAATAATAAAGAGAATTTATTATTAAATTACGTGGAGATAGGGTACGCCCTATCTCTACAGTGTTTTATGATTATTTTTATAAAACACAATTGCAAAACAAACACTCAAATTAATCAAATTGAAAAGGGAATACAATACCTTTTCCGTCTAATTAGCAGGTCTGGTGAACAACTTTGTTGAGTATCGTTTTGCATTATTTAGTTTAGCCGAATAAAAGGTGAAAACTAATATCCCGTTATTGTTGGGAGAATTAAAACGATGAAGCGGTTCGATTTGTACAAAAATTTACAAATTTTTATTAAAATCATACCGCTATACTCAGGAATAGTTAAACAGGATCAACTGCTTAGCCCTCAACAATGCAATTTTTTTATTCAATGAAAAGCCATAAGGCTTATTCATTATTTTTTGGACTTATATGACTACAGAAACACAAATTCAGACAGAAATCGAAACTCAAACTTTTGCCGATTTAGGCTTACCAACAGCATTACTTGATGCTGTGACAGGTATGGGATTCGTTACGCCGTCACCAATTCAATTAGAATGTATTCCACATTTATTAAATGGTAATGACGTATTAGGTATGGCACAAACAGGAAGCGGTAAAACTGCAGCGTTTGGTTTACCATTATTAGCACAAATTGCTCCAAGTCAGCGTTATCCACAGATGTTGGTAATGGCACCGACTCGTGAATTAGCTATTCAAGTTGCTGATGCATTAGAACAATTCTCAAAAAATATTAAAGGTTTAAATGTTGTTACCGTTTATGGTGGACAACGTTATGATATCCAACTTCGTGCCTTAAAACAGGGTGCACACGTTGTGGTGGGAACGCCGGGGCGTATTTTAGACCATATTCGTCGTAAAACGTTAGATCTGTCACGCTTAAAAGCAATCGTATTAGATGAAGCGGACGAAATGTTACGTATGGGCTTTATTGATGATGTTGAAACTGTAATGGCAGAATTACCAGACGAGCATCAAACAGCGTTATTCTCTGCAACAATGCCAGAAGCGATTCGTCGTATTACGCGTCGTTTTATGAATAATCCGCAAGAAGTTAAAATTAAAGCAACCCAAAAATCAGCTCCTGATATCGAACAACGTTATTGGTTAGTGAATGGTTTCCGTAAAAATGAAGCATTGTTACGCTTTTTAGAAGTAGAAGATTTTGATGCTTCAATTATCTTTACTCGCACAAAATCGGCAACGACGGATATAACGGAATTGTTAGAACGTAATGGTTTCCGTGTTGCGGCATTAAATGGCGATATGACACAGGTTGCACGTGAGCAAACTTTAGAACGTTTAAAATCAGGACGTTTAGATATCGTAGTTGCAACGGATGTTGCTGCTCGTGGTATCGATATTGATCGTATCAGTTTAGTGGTCAACTATGATATTCCATTAGATTCAGAGAGTTATGTACACCGTATTGGTCGTACAGGTCGTGCGGGTCGTTCTGGTAAAGCGTTACTTTTTGTTGATCCAAGAGAACGTCGTTTATTGCGTAATGTTGAAAACTTGATGAAGAAAAAAATTGACGAAGTTCAAGTGCCTGATCACGCAATGCTAATGGAAAGTCGTAGTGAGAAATTCAAAAAACAAATTTCTAAACAGTTAGAGCATCGTGATTTAGAAATGTATCGTCAATTATTGGAAGATTTATTTACTGCAGATCAAGATCACGAAGAATTAGCAGCAGCAATGATGATGATGCTTACTCAAAATAAAAAATTAATTCTCCCACCAGATGCGAAAGCTCGTCCAGCAAGAGCAGAGCGTAGTAATGATCGTGATGGAGGTCGTAATGATCGTCGTGGTGGTCGTGAACATCGTGAAAGTAACGGTGTAAAAATGGATATGTACCGTATTGAACTTGGTCGTGAAGATGGTGTGGAAGCACGTCATATCGTAGGTGCAATTGCAAATGAAGGTGATATCAATAGTCGTTACATTGGCCATATCAAATTATTTGATAAACACTCAACCTTAGAATTACCACAAGGTTTACCAAAGCATATTGTTCAGCACTTTGCGACTAAGTCACGTGTATTAAATAAACCGATGCAAATGTCATTTATTGGCGAAGCAGAGCAACAATCTGGTGGTGGCGGTCGCCGTGATGGTGGCAGAGGACGTGGTCGTTCAGAAGGTGGACGAGGACGTTCTGGTTCTGATAATAATCGTTCAAACAGCAGAGGTCGTAAAGAAGGCGGCGGTTTTAAAGAAAAACGTTTTAATGATAGTCGTAGTAAACGTTAATTATTAAGCATTAATAATCAATAAGTTATCCCCCTATTATCTCCTTCGCTTGCGAGGAGTAGATAGGGGGACTTTTTATTTTAATTAGGTGTTAAATTATGTTAGAAAAAAGGATTTTTTCGCATTTTCCTAATGCTGTAGAAATGTATATCCAAAATGGAGACAAACGTGTTTTAAAACGTTGTCGCAACATTCTTCGTTATTTTTTTGCTCGTATTTATTGTGGCAAAAAAACAGCAATAATGGTTGATTTTTTAAATCAAAATAAGCAATGGGCAAGATTATTTCAAAAAGATATTTGGCGTTTTAATGCACTTTTACTTAAATATGCAGATAAACGCTTTTCCGTAAAACAACGATTAGATGCTATTTGTCACAATTTCGAGGAAATGGATACTCAAATTAAGGAATTAAATTGTCAAAAACTCATCGAGTTGGGTACAATCAAATTAGTTCAACTGGATGAGGAATTTTCTTTAAATTTAGATATTTATGACATTGATCCTTTTGAAGGATTTTTTGCTTTAAGTTTGGTCGATAGTAACCAGTGTCATCTTTATAATGCTTCGTTTACTTTTTTAAACAAAAATCAGTTACTTATTACCTGCGTTCAAGGTCCTAAAGGTGTGAAAGCACAAGATATTGTAAGAAATCTGACGAAAAAACTACACGGAATACGACCAATGTATTTATTAGTTGAGGCATTTCGTTTACTGGCTCAAGGAATGAATAAAGAATTAATGGGTATTCCATTAAAATATCAAGTCAAAAAGCGTTGCTATGGTTCACAAAAAGTCTATTTTGATTATAATACCTTTTGGCAAGAAAATGAGGCAACATTAATTAATGGTTATTGGCAGCTTTCATCACAAATCACACGCCGTGACTTAAATGAGGTTATAGCGAAAAAACGGTCAATGTATCGTAAACGCTATGCAATGTTTGATTGGATGGAAGCGGAAATAATGAAAGAAATCAAGGTATAAAATGTTTATTCAACCCACACAAAACCACTGTTCTTTGGTTATTTCAGAAAAAGATGAATACTTTATGAAGTATGCCTTAACGCTGGCAGACAAAGCGGAAGCAGAGGGGGAAATCCCTGTTGGGGCTGTGTTGGTTGATAATCAAGGCAATATCATTGGAGAGGGTTATAATCAATCTATTTCCCTTTGCGATCCAACGGCTCACGCCGAAATCCAAGCGGTACGATCTGCAGCAAAATTTACAAAAAATTACCGTTTACTGGATACCACCCTTTATGTAACTTTAGAACCTTGCTCAATGTGTGCAGGAGCCATTTTACATAGCCGAATAGGGCGTTTAGTATTTGGTGCCAGCGATTACAAAACAGGAGCCGTAGGCTCTCGTTATCACCTTTTTGAAGATTACAAAATGAACCATTTTTTAGAGATTCAAGGTGGCGTATTAAAAGAGCAATGTAGTCACAAGATTAGCCAATTTTTTAGGAAAAGGCGTAGTGAGAAAAAATAAATTTTAAACAGCACATATAAACTTGGACATTCATTACCCAAAGATAATTTAAAAACGGAAATTAATCAAAAATAAGCGGTAACATTTAAACAAAAATTTACAAGTAAACAAGAACGGTTGGATATATGCAAAATATAAGGACAGGGTAGATCCTGTCCTTATGGAATAAAATAAAGAACTCAGTGTCTGTATTTATCTTGGTAAAACCTCCGGCACTGCCGCAAGCTCTCTTTTATGATGAGAGCGATTGTGCCAAAAGTTGATACGTTCTAAGGCTTTTTCACTGACCGTTTCGCCTTGTAAATAAGCATCAATTTCTGCATAAGTCACGCCCATTTCATCTTCATCGGTTTGACCTACCCATAAACCTGCACTCGGGGCTTTGTTGATAATGCTTTGAGGAACATTCAAATAGCGAGCTAAATCATAAACTTGGGCTTTGGTAAGATGAACTAAAGGGAGAATATCGGCACCGCCGTCGCCAAATTTAGTAAAATAGCCCATATGCCACTCAGCCGCATTATCTGTGCCGACTACAATATGATTATGGCTTTGTGCGTGAGCGTAGAGAGCGATCATTCGTAGCCTTGCTTGAACATTACCTGAAATCACATTTTGGCGTTCTGCTTGGTCGTTAAATAGTGGCTGCATACTTTTTATAAAAGTATCATAAATGTCAGTAATAGGGCTAATTAATAGGGGGCAATTAATACTCTCCGCTAATTCTTGAGATTGCTCTATATCAATAGCGGGAGTATTTGCACTTGGTAGAGCAATACCTTGCACTCTCGCCCCTGTTTTTGCTAATAAACAAGCGACAACAGCAGAATCAATCCCTCCACTAATACCAATGGTATAGCCATTCGCATTATAGTTTTCTATACGTTGTTTTTCTAACCAACTTACTAAATAATCAGCATACGCTACTACATTCCAATTTGCTTTCATTTTTTATTTACTCTGTGTGTTTACTGGAAAGTCAACTAACTCTAAACGAGGATTTTTGACATAATTTCGTCCCACTTTTGCTTGTGGTTTGCCATTGAGTAATACGCAGTCACCTGTAAAACCAATATTGACTTTTAATAATGATGAGCCTACGCCATAAGAATCAACAGGGACATTCTCCTCTTCAAACTCTTTGATTTTTTTCACACTAAAACCACCGCTAACAATGATTTTCACATAAGGAAAACCATTGTCATCTAGGGCTTTACGTAATACTTGGATTAAACGTTTATTCACACCTCGAGGGTCGAACTTGCCTAATTCTTGTGGATTATCAAGGAAGTATTTATCAATCATCTGCTGTGAGGTGTCCACTCGAACACCGTATAACTCTTTACCAAAAGCTTTTGCCACTAAAAGAGAATCGTTGATGACATCATTATGATAATCCACCAATGCCACTAAATGATCATCAGGAAATTGTTCTTTATAAGCACGGCAAGCCGCCACCAAATCGCCCCCAAAGAGCTGAATTAAGGCGTGAGGCATTGTACCCATTCCTTGCTCGCCCCACCATTCATTCATTGCATAAGTGGCTTGAGCAGAAGAACCACCAATAAAAGCGGCATAACCATCGCCAGCTTGTTGAGAGAAGTGATCATCACGATCGCCCATAAAGATAATATGTTTATTATTTGCTGTTTGTACAATTTGATAAACGTTAGTCGCAACAGAAGTTCTACGAGCCAAAATACCGTCAATAATCCCTTCCAAATAACCAAATTTATCGTATTCCCCCTCAATGGTGAGCACACTTTCATAAGGTGAAATTTTATCGCCATCATTTAATGCGTGAATAGTTAAGGTTTCAGGCTCTTTTGCAAAACAATGTAATAAAGCCACCGCTTCATCAATACCACATAAAATAGCATTTTTCTTTTGGAAAAATTGCATAGTAACTCGATCTTTGGGGAAGTTAGCCTGTGCAATTTGGGCTGTTTTTAAAAAATAGACGGCAGAGAACCAACCCTCACCTACACGTTCATCAAATTTAAAGGTTTTATTGGTAAGACGTTTTATTTTGCCTTGTTGTTTGAGCTTTTGTTCTTTTATATTTGTCATATTTACTCACTATTTAAACAGGAATGGATAATATTTTATTCAAAAATAGCATGGTTTGCAATTTGTTTTATTTAAAATGTAAAGTAAAAATTTTATTTTGGTTTTTTTTGCAAAAAATTGTAAAAATCGTACCGCTATAAAATAGATTGTTTGTTTTATCAATTGTTTTTTTACACCTGTTTTTAAAGCAGATTTTTTTAAATATTTGCTATATTTGTTGTGGAATATTTTGAACCAGTTACATCTTCAAATAAATATATTTAACACATCTTGTCTGTTAGGCATCTTATTCAAACTCATTTTAAATTTGTATTATTTAACTATTGATTTTAAACAGCTTATAATAAGGTGTTCAAATATTGATTGATTTTTATTAAAATATATAAATTACGGTGAAAATAAAGAGAATATAAACGCAATAGTGCTTATACTTTTGTTATGTGTCATTAAGAAAAAATGAAAAAAGTGAATTTAGGCGAAGAATATAGTTTAAAGAGAAATAATTTTATTGAGAAAACAAAACAATACCCATAATGATTATGGATTTGAAATTCTTATGAAAAATTTAGAAACAAATACAGAAGATTTAATATATTATAAGGTTAAAGGAGAAGTAAATTATGGCAAGTTACAAAAAAATTAAAATAGCTCTTCGCTATATTGCATATATAGTAATATGTTGTATTGTCTTTTCTGTTATATTAATTGCTTGTGTGACTTACACACCAATTTCTACTAAAAATAAATACCATAATATTCAAAAGATAGGAGTTTATAGTTTATTTTCTAATGGTGATTATTGTTGGTCGGAAGATTGCAGTTTTATAATTGAAGACGAGCAAAAAATTAAACGAATTGTTGATGAAATTAACAGTTTGAGTACTGGAAAATGGAAAAAAATTTTCGGTAAAGAAGGCTTGAGTATTATTCATATCACTTTATCTGATAATAATAACAATGATTTTGAATTGGGATTATATGAAAATTTTTTAATACAAAAAGGAGATGGTTATCGACAACTTGGCACAAAAGGTTGGGGAAGGAAATTTGATATGAATAATACTCCTGAATTGAAAGAGACATTCAATCATTTTAATTCTAATAATACGCTAACAGAATGATGAATAAACAAGAATTTATAAATATTTTAGATAATCCTAATCAAATAGAACTTAATACGATAGGTGAATTAAGAGGAGTAATAAATATTCGTATTTTCTAATCGGTAAGAGTATTGCATTTAAAGGGATTTACTTAACTGGAAAATATCGTATATTTATTCGCAACAGCGTAAACATTCGGATCGTTAGCAACCATATAGAGTAACAGAAATACAAAAGAGAAAGGAATTATGGCAGATTACAACAAAATAAAACAAGCAAATGAACATCTTCAATTTGTTGGAGGAGCAATCCACAAAGATTGTATATATTTGATTACTGAAAATTATTATGAGCCCAAAATTCACGGAAAAAAATACGATGTGTGGAATTATCCTGAAAAGTTAATTATAAATATGTACATTCCAAAACATCGAAAAAAAAGCGATGAATGGTGTGGAGAAATATATAGTGGTATAAAATCTCTTTATCCTGCTACTTGTTTAAAAGATGTTGATTTTTGTTCTTATTTAACTGATGATAGTTTTGTAAGTCAAAAAGTGGCTAAAAATGGCACTAACGGAGTCGTTTGGACAGAAAATGTTATTGAATTAGGTAAAAGAGTTGTTATGAATATGGCCGTTATTGACGGAATTGCTTATGTTTGTACAACAGGTGGTGCTATTTATAGAAGAATTAGTGATAATAATTGGGAAGAAATTACGAATAAACAAACAGAAAAATACTTCTCAGAAAGTGAAAAAAAATCTTACTTTAACAATGGTTTTTCTGTGATAGGTGGTTTTTCTGCCAATGAAATTTACACAGCAGATGAAAAAGGAAATTTTTATTCAAATAAAAATGGAATGTGGGAAAAAATTAAAATCCCTTCAAGTAATAAATCCGAAATAACAGAAATTATTTGTTCTGATGGTAATGTTTTTATCAATAACGAGGATAGAATTATAAAAGGTAGAAATGACCAGTGGGAAGTAATTATTAAAGATGAGATTTCTAATATTGTCAAACAAATTACTTGTTTTCAAGGAGAGCTATATTTTCTAGATGATGCGGAACTAAAAAGATTAAGAAACGGAGAGTTAGAAAATATTGAATTTCCAGCAACAATTCATTTTGGGTTTTCAATGTCATCTAAAACAATGGTTACAAGTGAAGATTTACTAATGATAATGGATAGTGATAGAGTTGTTTTATTTGATGGTAATCATTGGTTTAATCTATTTGATAAAAACAAAACCGAAGAGGAGTTACGAGCAAGTGGAACATTTTACGACCCAAGAGAAAAATAAATACGGTAGGTAACATAGTGTATAAATAATAGCGGGTCAGGTGCTTAACCGAAAGTTCGTGCATTTTTATTCGCTACTGTTCATGTTCATGCTCTAAACCGTTACCTGTTAAAACTGTTTAAAATTATGGGATATTACGAAGATATTAGAAAAGAAATAAATATAGACCAAAATATTGTCGGAGGAGTATTGCACTCTAATGGAATTTATTTGTTTGGTGAAAATTTTTATGATAAAAAAATACACGGAAAGGAATATGATGATTGGGATTATCCTCGTGTAATGAGTATTACAGGATATGTTCCCACTTTACGAGAAAAAGGGAATGAATGGTTTCAGTGGTTTGTTGATGATGCTACTCGTTTAGTTGCGATAAGTAATGTTAAAGGTATAGATTTTTTAGGTGTTTGCAATAAAAATTTTGTTATTGGACAACAAAATATTGTGAGCGGTTATGATGGCTTTACGTTATTTGGTAGAGTTATTGCTACAAAGGGAGCAATAACTGATATGGCAGTTATTGATGATGTTGTTTATGCGTCTGCAAGTGGTGGAGAAGTCTATAAACGCATCAAGAATACTAAATGGGCAAATATTAGTACAAAAGAAGTTCAAAAGCATTTTTCCGATAATAATTTCACAAATGGTTTTTTGTGTATTGACGGATTTTCTGACAATGAAATTTATGCAGGTGGAAACAAAGGTACTTTATGGATTTACGAAAATAACGAATGGAAGCCTATTGGATTATCTCTTGACTGTAATATCAAACAGATTATTTGTGCAAGTGATAATTTTGTATATCTGAATTGTGAGCGTTATATTCTCAAGGGGCGTAAGGATGAGTGGCAAAAAATTACTATACCAAAAAAATTACATTGGGAGCATTCAATTAAAAAAATAGAGTGGTTTAAGGGAGAACTTTATGTTTTGCCAATGTTTGCAAGTGCTTATGGTATGGCAGTGTATAGAGATGATAAACTGCAAGAAGTCAAGGTGGGAAGTTTCTCTATTAATCCTGAAAAAATTATCAATGATAATCTTTTATTAGGAGTTGAAACCAAAAATATGGACACAAATGTATTTATTCCAGGTGGTATAAATGATATGGTTGCAAATGATGAACTTTTGATGATAACAGGTAATGATGAAGTTATTTTATTTAATGGTGAGCGTTGGTTTTATCTATTTGATAAAACGCGTAGTGAAGAAAAATTACGAGAGCAAGGGGGTTTTTACGACCCACGAGAAAATAATAACAGTAGGTAACATGGTGTATAAACAATAGCTGGTTAGGTGCTTAACTAAACGTTTTTGCATTTTATCTGCTAAGATTAAAGTTTTTTTAACCCGCCACTATTCATACACCTAACCCGTTATCAAAAAACAAGAGACATAAATATGAAAAAAACACATTTAATTTTACCAATTACAATAGCGTTATCAGGTTGTAATATTGCTCAAGATAATACAGCTGTACAAGGTTTATTAACCTTTGGTCACGAAGTGTCGTCTTTCGAACCTTGTGGATCAGAAAAAGGGTATTGGATTGTTGATCCAACAGATAAATTGAATAATTTGTATAATGAAAAAGTCGCTAAGCCCTCCAAACCTTATACTCCAGTCCTTGCAGAATTGGTATTAAAAGATTTAGGAAAAGCCACAGAGGGGTTTGCAGAAGATTATGATAGTGTGGTAGAAGCTATTGAAATTAAATCCGTGCAATCTATTACTGGAGAAATTTCTTGTAGAAAATAAATATCATCAACCACCCTGTCCGTGATTCATATAGTTATAGAAATGATTATATACAAAGAAACTGAGTAAAATAAAGGTGATATAACTAAGATAAAAGACGAATTTATATTGTTGTTTTTTCATCAATATCCACACTAAAATTGCTAAGAAAAGACTATTTATTGTTAGTAGAGTAGGGAAGTAGTAATCATTTAAGAAGTAATCAAATTCAGATTTATCTAAAATAAATCCCGCACTATTTAATTGAAAAAAGCAGACAATTTCGATAATTATTACAGAAATAAGGGCAAATTTATTGCCTTTATTTTTATGAAAAAAACGATTTGGGATAAGGCAACCTAATATCAAACCAATAAAGAGAATAAAAGCGATTAAATTAACTACGCTGCTCACATAATACATAAAATCATTTCTCCATTCGTTTAAAAATATAGGTTAATACACTTGCCAAAATAAGTATTGCGAGCCAAGAATAACTAAGTGTTTGATAAAGCATTTCGTAAAAAGTAAAGGTACTCCACATCGCCACTTGATACTCAAAAACATAGTAATCTAAATAAAACCAAATCACTACAAAAAAGATAAATCTGGCGAGAATTTTTAGATTTTGAGATTGGATTTTACCTAAAAGATAGGCAATAGGAATATAAGCAATAACAGTAAAAATAGACATACCTAAGGCTTCTTCAAAAAAAGAAAGGAGAGCCGAGGAGTGGACATTATCTAGCTTTCCCATCGCACAGTAAATTTGGCTCAGTGTAAATACAAAAATTAACAAGGCTTGTGTTCTTTTTTTCATCGCTATTATTTGAATGGTTAAAGTTTTGAGTAATAACAACAGGTAACGTGTTATTTGATATATAAATACATTGTAGATACAAGGGACAGAACATACCCTGTTTTGTCCCTACACCAACGATTGAATTTTAAATTTGTTCAGCCATCATCATTTCAATATCTTCAATTTCTTTCGGACAGCTACTAGTGAGGTTTTTACAGCCGTATTCAGTAATCACAATATTATCTTCAATACGAATACCAATACCTTTATATTGTTCTGGAACGCTTGCTGATTTTGGAATATAGACACCTGGTTCGATGGTAAACACCATTCCTACTTCCAACGGACGATCACGGTATCTTTTATCTCTACCAATTTTACCTACATCGTGTACATCTAAGCCTAAACTATGTCCTAAACCGTGCATATAAAATTCTTGCCACGCTTCTTGTTCAATCAGCGTTTTGACATCACCTTTTAAAATGCCTAATTCAACCAAACCTGTGGTTAATTTTTCGATATAAATTTCATTCAGGGTCTGCATTGAAATACCTGCACGAGCTTGTTCAATCAGTGATTTTTGAGCTTCTAATACTAATTGATAAAGTTCTCGTTGTGGTTGGCTAAATTTACCATTAATTGGGAAAGTACGTGTAATATCTCCTGCATACATTGCAAATTCAGCCCCTGCATCAATCAGTAATAAATCGCCATCTTGTAATACTTGATCGTTTTCATTGTAGTGTAAAATACAAGCATTATCGCCTCCTGCCACGATCGAATTATAAGAGGGACCACGAGAGCCAAAGCGACTAAATTCATAATGAATTTCTCCCTCAATTTCCATTTCATAACGATTTGGGCGAGTGGTTTTCATTGCTCGAATATGTGCCATTGAAGAGATATGGCATGCCTGTTGCATTAAATCAATTTCTAACTTGGATTTAATTAAACGCATTTCAGACAGCATTATTTCCCAGCTAATCACGTTATCAAAAACAGTTGAAACAATCTTATCTCCCCAAGTTTGTAAACCTTCTGCATAATAACAAGCGGTCACATTGTCACATTTTTTTGCAAAAATTTCGTTGATGTTTTCAATATTATAAGCTTCATCTATTTCTAAGCTTTGTGGTGCATTTTCAGTACCTAAACGGCGACCGTTCCACGTTTCCATTAATGGATCTTTTTCACGTAGAAAAAGAATACTTTGCATTTTACCCTGTTGTTTAATTAAAAGTAGAGCCGATTGAGGTTCTGCAAAGCCTGTTAAATACCAAAAGTAACTATCTGGACGAAATAAGTATTCACAATCGTTATTACGGCGTTTTTCTGTTTCTGTAAAAACGATTAATGCGGAATTATCCTGCATTTGTTCAAATACACGCTGACGGCGAGCAGTAAATTCAGATTGTGGCATTTTTGCCATATAACTAAGATCCATTATTTTTTCCTTTTCTATTTATTACTATGTGATTAAGCGTAACTTTAAGCAGTTTTAAAGTGAAATTCAATAGTATTTTTAAGATTATTATTTAGAATAGTGTTTTATCTGTTTGAGTTTTGAATTATGTAAGTGATTTTTTATATCCTACTCTTTCTAAGCCATCTACTCGATGGTTAACGTTATAAATTTAAGCTAGATGTTACTATTGATTTTCTAAGCCATCTACTCGATGGTTAACAAGAATAAGAACCCTCAACTTTTTTCATAGTCTTTCTAAGCCATCTACTCGATGGTTAACGCAATTAAAAAAGGTCTTTAATTAGGGTGGTATTTCTAAGCCATCTACACGATGGTTAACCTCAAATTCCTATAAATGTTAAAGATGAAAAATTTCTAAGCCATCTACACGATGGTTAACAAGAGGGTTCAACAATTGCCCAATCATAATCGTTTCTAAGCCATCTACACGATGGTTAACATTCTCTTTTAATTTATCTTTAGATACTAATATTTCTAAGCCATCTACACGATGGTTAACGCTTGAGTTCTTTTTTTGGTAGAGTGATTTTATTTCTAAGCCATCTACACGATGGTTAACTAGAGATTTTATTAATAAAATCCTTATTTTTCAATATCTGAAGTAAAAAATTAGCAAAAATACCCTTTTTTTAGTATGTTTTGTAACTTGTTGATAATTAAATAATTTTAAAAAAGCTAAAAATAAAGGTATTTTATGCGATCAATCCACCATCAACAAAAACTCTTTTAACTGCTTAATCTTATCCCTTGTGGCAGCGGCTTTTTCAAATTCAAGATTTTGAGCGAACTCTCGCATTTCGGCATCCAATTTTTTGAGATCTTTTTCCAGAGCTTTGCGAGTTTTTGGAATATAAGCGGTAGGATTTTCTTCTACTTTTGCAGATTTTTTATTTCGTTTTGTTTTATTACTTTGCCCAATATCTAGCAATTCACTGACTTTTTTATTTAAACCTTGTGGGGTAATACCCAGTTTTTCATTGTGAGCTTGCTGTTTGGCTCTACGTCTTTGGGTTTCGCTGATGGCTTTTTCCATTGAGTTGGTAATTCTATCGCCATATAAAATTGCTTTTCCGTTTAAGTTTCGAGCTGCACGACCGATGGTTTGGATTAGTGAGCGTTCAGAACGTAAAAAGCCTTCTTTATCAGCGTCTAAAATGGCGACAAGCGATACTTCTGGAATATCTAAGCCTTCACGTAATAAGTTAATTCCAACCAGTACATCAAACATTCCCATTCGTAAATCGTGGATAATTTCCACACGCTCAACGGTGTCAATATCGCTGTGTAAATAACGTACTCGCACACCGTGTTCATCAAGGTAATCCGTTAAATCTTCCGCCATTTTTTTTGTTAAAACCGTAACCAAAACACGTTCTTCTACTTCGGTACGTTTATGAATTTCTGAAAGTAAATCATCGACTTGGGTTGCCACAGGGCGAACTTCAATAATAGGGTCGAGCAGTCCTGTTGGACGAACCACTTGTTCAACCACATCGCCATTTGATTTTTCCAATTCATAGTTACTTGGGGTGGCGGATACGTAAATGGTTTGTGGTGCAAGGGCTTCAAATTCTTCAAACCGTAGTGGGCGATTGTCTAATGCAGAAGGCAAGCGGAAGCCATATTGCACGAGTGTTTCTTTACGAGAACGGTCGCCTTTATACATTCCTCCAATTTGCGGCACGGTCACGTGAGATTCGTCGATAATTAGCAAACCGTCAGCAGGCATATAATCAAATAATGTTGGCGGAGCTTCGCCCTCTTTTCTGCCTGAAAGATAGCGAGAGTAATTTTCTACGCCTGAGCAGTAGCCGAGTTCGTTCATCATTTCAATATCAAATTGGGTGCGTTGTGTCAGGCGTTGTTCTTCAACAAGTTTATTTTCTTTGATCAGATATTCACGACGTTCAACAAGTTCAGCTTTGATTTTTTCAATCGCCTCTAAAATACGCTCACGAGGTGTGGCGTAGTGGGTTTTAGGGTAAACGGTATAGCGTGGCATTCGCCCTAAACTTTGTCCTGTTAAAGGATCAAATAGGGATAAATTTTCAATTTCATCATCAAACAGTTCGACTCGTAACGCCTGATCGTCCGATTCCGCAGGGAAAATATCAATCACTTCGCCACGCACTCTGAACGTACCTCGTTGAAAGGCTTGATCGTTTCTAGTGTATTGCAATTCGGTTAAACGAGATAAAATTTCACGCTGATTGATGATCTCGCCTACTTGTAGATGCAACATCATTTTAAGATAAGCATCAGCGTCCCCCAATCCATAAATCGCAGAAACAGAGGCTACTACAATCGTATCTCGGCGTTCAAGAAAAGATTTGGTAGCCGAGAGTCGCATTTGTTCGATTTGCTCGTTTACGGACGCATCTTTTTCAATAAAGGTATCGCTCGCTGGCACATACGCCTCTGGCTGGTAATAATCATAATAAGACACAAAATATTCAACGGCATTTTCAGGAAAAAAGGCTTTCATTTCAGCATAAAGTTGTGCCGCAAGGGTTTTATTTGGCGCGAGTAGCATTGCAGGGCGGTTTAAGTCTGCGATCACATTTGCTATGGTAAAAGTTTTACCTGAACCCGTTACACCCAGTAACGTTTGATGAACTAAACCGTCTTCTAAGCCTTCTTTTAGTTTTGCAATGGCTTCAGGTTGATCCCCTGCTGGTTTAAAAGGACTATGTAAAATAAAAGGCTTTTGTTTTTGCATATTGTTTTTGAGTCATAAAAAATAGAATAAAGTATTGCGTTAGTTTAACATAGCACAGGCGTTTGATTCACTAAATTTAGACATAAAACACTGTTATAAAAAATATACAAATTTTTAACAAGAAGTTACCGCTATCGATATTTATTTAAAAGTCCAAAATCAAAAGGTGTCCATAAACTGGCTTTTAAACCACTTTGTTTAAATCCATTATTTGCCCAACTATTACAGGTGTTAAACATTGAATAGCTGCCTTTCGCTTTGTAAAAATAATCCCTAAATGTATAACCTTTATCTTTGAGTAATACTTTCTTCCCTGCGTTATCAGTGATAAATGAATTTGCAATATAATGATTTAATTTTTGTAATTCTGCTGTTGTGACTTTCACTTCCACCCAATTCGGGGATGTTTCTTGGTATCGAGTAACGTGCAATAATGCGGTACTTTTAAGGAAAATGGCTTTAAATACCGTTTTGAATGTGAGATCTTTCCACGTCGGCGTATTGAGATAAAAATTTTCATCGCCCCAACCAAAAGCTAAATAGCGATCCGTAGGATAATATTCGATATCAGACAATAGCGATGGACTCACCCCCTCTTTAGGCAACACAATATCCAAATGAATGCCATTACTCGTTAAATAAATAGATTGATTTGGAGTAGAGAAGTGATTAGTTCGTTCAACGGTAATTGAACCTAAAATAAGGGAAACAACGATATAGGTAGTAAGAATAGATAAGAAAGTTAAAATAAGTTTGCGTAGTATTTTCATAAAGATACCTTTCTATTAATGATAAGCTTATTTACAAATAGCGTTAATACTTTATCTAAAACTCACACTATGTCAATGAAGACGTGCTTTTGTAATGTTATTTTTGCGACCTTTATCGAGAAAATAAGGTTAAATAATTTAATCATTTATTTTTACGGCACAATATAAAACGGTTGCCTTGTGTAGTGTTGTAGGCTACAATTTATTATAAGTAAAGGTTGTGTATAATGATTATTTCATTTAAACATAAAGGGCTAGAAAAGTTTTATAAAACGGGAAGTACAGCAGGGATTGTAGTTGCTCATTCAGGAAAATTAAGACGTATTTTAGCAAGATTGAATAGTGCGACTTGTCCAACAGATATGAATGTACCAAGTTTAAATTTACATCAATTATCTGGTAATTTAAAAGATCATTGGAGTGTTAAAGTAAATGGAAATTGGCGAGTTACTTTTAAAATAGAAAATGGACACGCACAGGTTGTTGATTATCAAGATTATCATTAAGGAGAATAAATGCAGATGTATAATCCCCCTTATCCAGCAGAGATGATACGAGAAGACATTTTACCCGAACTTGGTTTGAGTGTTACACAGGCAGCAAAGCAATTAGGTATAAATAGAGTTACATTGTCACGATTGCTAAATGGCAAATCTGCAATAAGTGCGGATATGGCAATTCGTTTACATAAATGGTTAGGGGAGAATAGTCCTAGCCCTGAAAGTTGGTTACATCAACAAGCCACTTATGATTTATGGGTTGCTGAGCAGAAACAAAAAGATTATCAGGTTACGCCTATTAATATGAGTTGTGTTTAGGATATAACAATTAAAGAGACATCTTGGATAAGATTAATTCATAAATTATATTATCCAAGATGTCTCTTTATTAAATTTGCAAATTTTTATAAAACCACACCGCTTAATTTACAATATTTTCAATAAATCCACCAAACTATCCAACACATAATCTGCTTTTGTAATACCTTCTTCTGTTAATTTATGCCCTGTTCTAACAAGCACTTTGGTTTTAACGCCTGCATTCTCACCTGCAAGAATATCACTTAGCTTATCACCCACAATAAATGACTGAGCAGGATCGATATTTAACTCATTAATTGCTTGAAGGAACATTCCTGGCTTTGGTTTGCGACAATCACATTCCTGTTTGTATTCACCTAAGGCTTTTTCAGGGTGATGAGGGCAGTAATAAATACCATCAAAATCAATGCCTTGTTCTGCTAAAGACCAATCAAACCATTGAGTTAATTCTAAAAATTGCTCTTCTGTAAAAATACCACGACCAATACCAGATTGATTGGTAACTAAAACCAATAAATAGCCTTTTTCTTTGAATTTTCTTAAGGTTGGAATGACCCCTTCAATAAAATCAAAATCATCAATTTTATGAACATAATCATAATCTATATTTAATGTACCGTCACGGTCGAGGAAAATCGCTTTTTGTTTCATAGCATTTTTCCTTTTAAATAATCCATTACCACTTGATGATGTTCTTTAGTTTTAAATTTGCAAAAAACTTGTTCAATGATACCGCTTTCATCAATCAAAAAGCTGATACGATGCACACCATCAAAGGTTCTTCCCATAAATTTCTTCTCACCCCACACACCAAAGGCGTCGGCAACTTTATGATCAGGATCGGAAAGTAGCGTAAAGTTCAGTTCTTTTTTCTGCTCAAAATTAGCCAACTTTTGAGGTAAATCAGGGCTAATACCTAACACTGTCACGTTTAATTCATCTAATTCAGTTTTACTATCACGTAAACTACAGGCTTGTGTCGTGCAACCGGGTGTCATTGCTCGTGGATAGAAATAAACTAAGACTTTTTTACCTTTAAAATCTGTTAATGAGACTGCTTTTTCATTTTGATCTAAAAGTGTAAAAAGTGGGGCAGGGGAGTTGGGTTGTAGTATATTCATTTGGTTATCCTATAAATTAATTGTGCAATTTTACCACCTCCTAGCCTAGCTATATTCCCTCCTCCGTTTACGGGGGAGGGCTAGGGTGGGGGTAATAATTTTAATTCTACCACTATATTGTGATAAATTTAATGTTCTTTATAAAAAATCACTTTTTATGAACAATTATAGCTAGATTAATTTATTTTCCTTTTAATGCACAGACTGTTTTTTTACGATCAGTAGATGAAATCATCGAAGAGACAATAGCAATTCCATCAGTTTTTTTAAGTAAAACATCTGCTACATTTTGTTCATTTATACCTGCAATTGCAACCAATGGTTTAGTAATACCAGTTTCTTTAAGTTGATCTAAAAATTGTGTGCCTTTTGCTGAGCCTACATCTTTTTTGGTAAAGGTTTCATAAATAGGACCAACGCCTAAATAAGAAAGTCCATCTAAGTCATTAACACTTTGTGCAATTTCAAGGCTATTGCAAGATAAACCAATAAAACCAAGATGTGAAAAACGTTTAATGACACTTTTTATAGGTTCATCTTTTTGTCCTACGTGTACGCCATCAGCACCAACTTCAATCGCTAAATCTACATCATTATTCATTATAAAAGGAATCTGATAAGCTCGGCACAGATCACGACATTTTATTGCAAAAGACTTTATTTCTTCACGATCCTGTAACGAATATTTCCCTTTTTCTCGTAATTGAAAGCAAGTAATCCCTGCTTTTAGAGCGTCTTCTAAAATAGTGATTAAATTTCCAGTTGGATTGCCTTCAAGGTGGCGACAATCTTGTGTGCCAGCAACAAAATAAACTTGTAAAATGTCAGTATTAAATTTCATTTTCTTCTCCGTATGCCCAGTGATTAACAGGACCGTGTTGTGAACCTATATTAAGCGGATGACTAATTGCTGCACTAATAAATTGCTTCGCAGTTCGTACTGCATTTTCTATACTTTGTCCCTTAGCAAGTTCAGCGGTAATTGCAGCAGAAAGGGTACAACCAGTGCCGTGAGTATGTGGTGTGTCAAAACGTTTGGCTGTTAATGTTGTACAAGTACCATTATTAAAAAGCCAGTCATTTGATGTGCTTCCTGCAAAGTGTTCAGTATGCCCACCTTTAATTAAAACTGCTTTTACCCCCATATCTTGTAAAATTAAACTTGCTGTCAATGCTGTTTTTTCATCAACCACATCAATACCTGTAAGTACTTTGGTTTCAGGTAAATTTGGTGTAAGAACATCTGCAAAAGGTAATAATTTCTGTTTTAAGGCTGTAATTGCATTTTCTTGCAGTAGGGAAGTGCCACCTTTTGCAATCATCACAGGATCTAACACTAATTTTCCAAAATGATACTTTTGTAAAGCATTTGCTACACACTCAATCACATCAGCCGTACCAAGCATTCCTATTTTAAAGGCTTTAATATCAAAATCATCAGCAATTGCTTTTAGTTGTGATTCAATGGTTGTTAAAGGAATAGGATGAATATCAAAAACACCTGTTGTATTTTGAGCTGTAATTGCTGTAATAACAGACGTTCCAAACACTTTACGCATTTGAAAGGTTTTTAAATCAGCTTGAATACCTGCACCGCCGCCACTATCTGAACCTGCAATAGTTAAAACTTGATTAATTTTCATAACTTATCCTCGCATTTTTTCGTACCATTTCATCATTTAATGCACCAAGTGAGTTGATAAATTTCACATAAAAGTCACCTGTTTCTGTTAAATTTAGAGAAGTTGCAGCTATTTCACCTGCAATCGCATAAGCACAGCAACTATTGATAACAGCGGTAAAGTAATCTTTTTTATCTACAACACTTAAAAATGCACCACATACCGCACTTAATAAACAGCCAGAGCCTGTAATTTTAGGTAACATCGGTGTACCATTTTCAATTTTAGCCACTTGTTTACCATTACTGATATAATCAATTTCACCACTGATTGCGACAATACAATGATATTTTTGAGCAGCAATTTTGGCTATTTCACTTAAATCAGCGTCACCTTTCCCAGCATCAACTCCTTTGGCATTCCATTCAACACCAGCCAAATAGGCAATTTCACCTGCATTACCTCGAATAAGATCACATTTCACTTCATCAAGAATACGTTTAGCGGTATTTTTTCTAAATGATGTTGCACCTACCCCAACAGGATCAAAAACAACGAGAACATTTACTGAATTAGCCGTTTTTCCTGCCAAAATCATTGCCTGAATTTGTGGTTCACTCAATGTTCCCATATTGATAACCAAAGCATTAGATAAAGCAGGAAGTTCGTGCATTTCTTCTAATGAATCAGACATAATCGGTGAAGCACCTAATACCAACAAACCATTAGCAGAGAAGTTAGCCACCACAATGTTGATAATATTATGTATTAATGGATTTTGCTGACGTATTTTAGAGATTAATTGTGTTTCCATTCTATTTCCTTTTTAAAATTAATGTTTATAAGCACAAATTAACCAAAGACTAAGCCGCCATCAACAATCAGATTTTGTCCTGTTACGGCTCTTGCCCACGGACTTGCAAAGAATGAGACCGTATCTGCTAATTCATCAGGAGTAGTTACACTGCCTAAGGGAGTTGATTGAGCAATAAAATCAAATACTTCATCAGGTGTGCCTGAACTGGCATCTGTTGTTTTTAATAATCCCCCTGAAACCATATTGACACTAATACCTTTGCTACCCAAATCTTTGGTAGCAGTACGGGTAAGTGCCAATAATGCTCCTTTTGCTGATGTATAGTCGTGATACGGCACCACAGGATTTTGAAATAAGTTCGTACCAATTGTAATAATTCGACCAAAATGGGATTTTTCCATATATGGAACAACTGCTTGTATCATATTTAATGCGCCAACTACTGCTGTTTTATGTTGTTGCAGTAATCTTTCTTCAGTTAAACTTTCAATAGTGTCACGTAAATCACCATTAAAACGATAATCAGCAAGGGCGTTATGCACTAATGTTGTAGGCTCTCCCAATTTTTCTATCACTGTTTGTAACATTTGAGCAATACTTTCTCTATCTCTTACATCTCCTTGTACTGCAATAGCGTTATTGCCTAATTCGTCAGCAAGTAATTCAGCTTGTTCTTTACTATTACGGTAATTAATGGCTACTTTTGCCCCCTCTCGAGCAAAAGATTTTGCAATAGACGCACCTAAACCTCGCCCAGCACCAGTGATAATAACAACTTGTTCATTTAGTGTTTTTACATTTGACATAAATATTCCTCTCAGTCATTTAAAGTGTAATAAATTTAATTGAAAATAGCCGAGAGAGTAGTGTTTGAAAAACAGAAACAGAGCAGTGCTTGATCGAAATTAAGTATGAAGTAGTATAAGCTTGTAAGGTACAAGCCACTATATGAATAGAGAAAATGATAGACATATTAACCTACTAAATGTAAGTTAATAAGCATCATAACTATTTGAAAATAAAATTGAAAAGATAAGAATTTCATTCTAGTTTCCTACGTCAGTGCTAACTGTTTCAGGTTCAACGGGTATTTCTCAGCTTGTTACAGCACCCCGACTAAATTCTGCGTCATTATAGTGAATTAAAGTGTGATTGCAAGAGGTTTATTGTAAGGGAGTATATTTGTAAATTTTAAATGGGATGTGACCGCTATATTCTATTGGCTTTTAATATAAGTAATTGATATATAAATATATTATTGTGTAAGCAGGGCATAACCTGTCTATTATGAAATATTAAATTTGTAAATTTTTGATTTGATCTACCCGCTATATTCGAGACTGTCTCCTAAACTGTGTAACTGCACTTTAGTTAAAAATTGTCACAAAACTGATAGTATTCAGAAAATCCAGCAGACATACACGAATGCCAAAACATTATTGGATAAAAAATTTTCTCTTCCTTACTCCATTCTGATGGCGGTTTATGTCTTATATTTTCATCAATTAAATTAACCCAATCACTTTCATCATTTTCTTTTAGAAATTTCAAATCAAATTTATTCATTATTTACCTCCTTTTTATTACTTCTTTTATTTTATATTTTTGAACGTTTCATCTTATTTTCAAATATATCAATATAATGCGCTATATTATATGCTGTACCTGTTTCTTCAATAGCTCCATCTATTTTACTTACAATATAAGGTGCATTTCCTGCAAGCTGATATGAAAAATCTTGTGTTTCAATGTATTTTTTGGACTGATAAAAAAACACCCAACAAAATTTGCTTTCTATGGTAGCTTCTTCAAGAATAACAACTTGATCTTTAAAATCACTTTTTAATAATTTTTCTATTTTGTTTTGTGCGTATTGTTTCGTTATCATTTTATTCCTTCTTCTTTTTTACATTGACGAATAGCAGAGTAGAGTAGGATTAAACTTCCAAATATATGTATCTACATTGTTGTACATTTATTTTTAATTTCTTTCCATAATTCTCTTATATACAAAGTTATTTCCCAACAATCTGACTCTTTATAACCCCAAAAACACCAATAATAAATGGTGTATTCGTGAATATAAAAATCTTGGTTAATGATAGGTTTTAAAATACGCCAATTTTTGTCAAATTCTTCTTGATTTTCAATTTCATCCAACGCTTGAAGCATCATTTCCATTAAAACAAACTTTTTATCTTCATCTGTCTCTTCTTTATAAGAACTAAAAAATTTTCTATATCTTTTGGGTTAGCAACTTCATACGCCCAATCTTGCATACCTTTATGACAGGGATAATTAAACTTAATTGATAATTCTCTAATTGCCTTTTCTGTTCCATATCTAAATTGGGGTTCTATAGTGTTCATTCTTGTAAATCCTCATCAATTATTTGTTTGATATTTTTATTTTGCTTTGTTACAAAACAAATAGATAGCGGTTAGATTTTAATAAAAATTTGCAAATTATTTATTTACAAAAATCCCATTAATCTTTTCTTCTTAGGTTTATTTGGTTTATTAAATTGTACAAATTCTTCCACTTCATCATATTCGCCCGTTTCATTGGCATAATCTAGCACATTTTCGACCAATTTAAACCAATGGAGTACCGTTGAATTTGTGGTGGCAATCACTCCAAGTAAATCTTCCATCACAACGTCACGCTCTTTACCTGTTTCAAGAATTTCATCTAAAACGACTTCCGTTGTTTTATCGACAATCCCTTTTATATCTGCACCAGAATAGAAATTTGTTTCTTGGGCTAACTTGCCGTAATCAATATCTTTATGGGGAATGTTTTTTAAGAAAAAAACTCAAAAAATTTTGATAACACTGGCTCAGATAGATTTATAACAGAATTTAATTTGGTATATACTATGACTCAATATTATATAATTAAGGGGATTTATGTTTATTTTAGATATTGATGGTTGTATTACCGATGGAAAAGGACAACCTATTGATCTCATTTCTTTAAACCAATTAAAACAGCAAATACACAAAGCAGAGCGGGGAACAATGTTATGTACTGGACGTTCTGCACTTTATGTTGAAGCGATTGCACAAATGTTGGATTTAAAAACTTGGTGTATTTGTGAAAATGGGGCTTATATTTACCATACAGAAACGGAAGAGATTATTTATAATCCTAATATAACACCTGAAACAAAACAGCATTTAAAAGAAATTCAAGAAATTTTAACGATATCACCTGAGTTTACCAATATTTCTAAACTTGAATTAGGTAAAGAAATTTGTATCAGCTTAAATCCAATCGGCATAAGTATTGAACAACTATATAGCCTAATTTTAGATAAAATTGATCTGAAAGGAGTTAATATCGCACATTCAACAACCGCAGTAGATATTACGCCCCTTAATATTAACAAAGAAAATGCGTTGTTATGGCTAGCTGAAAAATTTAATATCAACCTTAAAGAGTCCGTTGGAGTAGGGGATTCAATGGGTGATTTTGGTTTTATATCACTTTGTGGGTATAAAGCTTGTCCGAATAATGCTAGTCAGCAAATAAAAGATATTGTTGATTTTGTTGCAGAGTCTTCAAGTACGAAGGGGTTGGTTGAGATTTATAAATACAATACATTGAATATATGGTTTTTAAGCTAATAAAATATTAGATTTGTAAATTTTGAATTTAATATCACCGCTATATTTCATAGTAAAATATAGCTCATTGATTAATAAATATATTGTGGGAGAGCTTTAGTAAACATAATTTGCGTATATGCTCCCGATCTTTAATTTATTACATTTTTATAGTCGGTTATTCCATTCGCTACATAGTACTAATCATAATTATCAATCTTTCAAAAAAATCGTTAAAAGCTCATTTAAAAATAATTTCCCCTTATGGGTAATTTGCCAGTGGTTAATGGTGTCTATTATATAGCCTTTTTCAATGGCTTTTTCAATTTCTAGCGTGACACTGTTTCGATTTAGTCCTGTATATTGTTCAAATTCTATTTTAGGTGTAGCTTCGAGCAAACGAAAGCGGTTCATAAAATATTCAAATGATCGGTCATCAATTTCTATTTGATTTTCTTCATATAAATAGTCACCACGCATATAGCCTTTAGGATGTTTGGTTTTGTTGAAACGATAAATCTCACCATTAGAATAACTGATTTTACCGTGAGAACCACAACCTATCGCAAGGTAATCACCAAATCGCCAGTAGTTTAAATTATGTTTACATTGAAACCCTTTTTTTGCATAAGCAGAGGTTTCATATTGCTCATAACCTGCATTCGTTAAAATTTGATGCCCTTGTTCAAAAATATCCCATAAATCATCGTCATCAGGTAACGTAGGTGGGCGATAATAATATAAGGTATTCGGTTCAATAGTCAGTTGATACCAAGATAAATGAGGCGGGGAGAGTTCAACGGCTTGTTTTAGATCGCTTAATGCTTGATCTACAGATTGATTGGGTAAACCGTGCATTAAATCCATATTAAAACTTTTTAAACCAAATTTTGCAGAATGTTGTGCAAATCGTACCGCTTGTTTTGCCTCATTACCATCGTGAATACGTCCCAATTTTAATAATTTTTCAGGCTCAAAGCTTTGAATACCCATAGAAAGACGATTAACACCTGCTTCTGCATAACCAATAAATTTTTCTGCTTCTGCCGTACCGGGATTTGCCTCTAAGGTAATTTCAATATTATCATCAAAATCAATTAACTGCTTAATTTCATTGAGTAAATAAGCAATAGATTGCGGTGAAAACAGACTTGGCGTTCCCCCTCCAATAAAGATAGAGTGTAGTTTACGTTGTTGTATTGCACTTTGATGACGGATTAGATCCTGATGTAAATCTTTTAACAAATGCTGAATATAATCCTCTTCGGGAATAATCCCTTTTTGAGCATGTGAGTTAAAATCACAATAAGGGCATTTTTGCACACACCAAGGGATATGGATATAGAGGCTTAAAGGAGGAAGAATAATGTTCATTAAAAAAGTTTATTTTATAAAAGGATAATTATACACAATACGGGGTATGACGTCCTAGTTTTATCCGTACTTAATTCAATGCCAGATATTTTTTATTCCTTCACATAATAATTTCTAAAATCAATAGGTAAAAGTTTGCGGTTGCCCTAAACTTGCTCTGTAATAAACTCAAAAAGGCATTGATTATCCCAGTCTAAGATGATAAAAATAGACTATCTTTTATAACAAAACATTTATAGAAAATAAAGAGAGCAAATATGGCACAAGTTTATAATTTTAGTGCAGGTCCTGCAATGATCCCTCAAGCGGTTTTACAACAAGCACAGCAAGAGTTGATGAATTGGAATAATTTAGGGGTTTCGGTAATGGAAGTGAGCCATCGAGGGAAACCTTTTATGGAGTTGGCAGAGCAGTCTGATAAAGATTTAAGAGCCTTATATGGTATTCCTGATAATTACTCAATTCTTTTTTTACAAGGTGGTGCAAAAGGGCAGTTCTCGGCTATTCCGATGAATTTAACCAAGAAAGGTAAGGCATTATATTTAACAAGTGGTCATTGGTCGAAAATGGCAGCAGCAGAAGGGCGTAAATATACCCAAGTCACAGAAGTTGATATCTTAGATCCTCAAAGTGAAAAAACAGCGGTAACAGAGTTAGATTTTGAAAATGTGGCAGAGCAGTATGACTATGTACATTATTGCCCGAATGAAACTATCAGTGGTGTAGAAATTTTTGACGTACCAAAAGTAGGGAATGGCGTGTTAGTGGCAGATATGTCTTCTACTATTCTTTCCCGTCAAATTGATATTTCTAAATTTGGGGTGATTTATGCAGGGGCGCAAAAGAATTTAGGTCCATCAGGCATTACCATTGTGATTATTCGCAATGATTTGATTAGCACAGCAATGCCAAACACTCCACAAGTTTGGGATTATGCGGTTCAACAAAAAGCGGATTCAATGATTAATACGCCACCGACTTTTGCGTGGTATCTCTGTTCATTAGTGTTTAAACATTTATTAGCCTTAGGTGGCGTAGGAGAAGTTGAAAAACAGAATATCGCTAAGGCTCAAAAGCTTTATGATTTTATTGATCAAAGTAAACTATTTTCAAATGTTGTTTCTCCTCAAAACCGTTCTAGAATGAACGTGACATTTGTCACAGGCAATCCTGAGTTAGACACAAAATTTGTGGCTGAAGCATTGGAAAATAACTTACAAGCGTTGAAAGGACATAAAGTACTGGGTGGAATGCGAGCCTCTATCTATAACGCAATGCCAATAGAGGGGGTTGATGCGTTGATTAGCTTTATGAAAGAGTTTGAAGAGCGTTATAGCTAATTCGCGTAGGGGCGTGATTAGCAAACGCAGTTTGCGTATATCCGCCCGTTGCTCGATATAAACTAAACGCCCATAAAAAGTCATTCTTGCTGATTCGGATAATGCGACATCTGGAGCATTATTATAAGCAAGTACCGATAGCATTCGAGTTTTATCGCCAACAGTAGGTATAACCCTATGTATTGAATTACGCCCACGAAATAGTATTAATGTGCCTGCTTCTGGCGAGATTGATTTTGCTGGAATTTTGCCATCAACAATTTTTTATTAACAATAGCTTGCAACCTTTTCATCATCATTATTACTCCTTTCACTTTACCTAGATGACCAAATTGGTATAACTTTCGAGCATAACGCAATCTTAACTAAATCACAATAAAATAAAATAGCAACAAGATTAACAATTTGGTAAGATGAAAGCAGTTAAATTTACAACAATAATAGTTTAAAGATAAACCAGTAGAGTATTAAATGAATAAAATTTATAAAAATATCTCAATAGTTTTAACAATATTGACAGCAGTCTATATGATGTCGATGATCTTTTTAGGGATTTCATTAATTGGCTTTTGGACGGATATCATCTGTTTAATGCTTCTTGTTTATTTCACCTTTAAAGAACGCTACAAAATTGAAACAGGTGTTGTTAAAGGCATTGTCTGTTTTATTAACACCTTGTATTCGCTGATTATTTTAGTTTATTTTATCGGTGCGATAATGAGTACTTTTTATAGAAATGATAGTTTTTATTTTATAAAAGTAGATGACAGACTATTTAATGCCTATGTGTATCGTCCATTTACCCTTCCTCCAAGCAGTGATACATTGATTATTAGTGAAACCTCTCTTTTCTATCCTTTTTTGGAAAGAAGAAAATGGTATAACAGAAAATTTATTAATTTTGAAGTCATAGAAACAGATGGAACGGGAACAAAAGAGGAAAAATTAGATAATTTAAAACGATATATTCAATATAAGATTAAGAATGAAAATACAGATTAATTCTACAAAAGAGTAATAAAATGAAAAAACTACTCATATTATCCACCACATTATTGTTATCAGGCTGTCAATTACTATTCAATGGCAGTGAGGTACGCGACATTCTGACAAAACAATTTTCGTATCATAGCATTGCAGTGGATAAGGAAGACCCACGCTATTTTAGGCTTACTTTTTGGTCAGATCGTGATTTACGCCAGCCTTTGTATAAGGATATTCGTAATATGCAGTGTTATGTAAAAGACAAGCCTAAAATCACAAAGCGAGATTGGACACATTCCCAAGAGGCAATGTACGCCTTGACGGATAAAAATTCTGTAAAACCCTATAATAATGGATTTCTTTATACTACAAGTTTTACTTATAACGAGGAGTTTATAATTCAGAGCAAAGAAGAAGAGGAGAAATTTATAGATGCTTGTGGTTGTTCTACCTATGAAGATCACTCATTACACGCCCAACATATACAAGAAAAAATTATCAAGCAATTACAACCTGCTGATAAGCAATTAACCTGTTCATTTATGCACGTGCCATTTTTCTCAATGTTTATTTATATTTCATCGCCGATGATTATCCCCAAAGATGATTTATTGCGAGTATTTGAGGAACAAAAACAATTGCACAGAGTAACGGAGTAAATAATGATAAAAAAATTTAAATTTAGCATAATTGGTTTAATGGTAGTTGCTTTTACTTTTTTGGCAATTTTTTATTTTCCTGAGGGAATTTTAAATATCAAACTTATTCCTGTTGAAATAAAAAATCAATTTTTCATCAAGTATTACACGGTTTTATATGGATATTATGTTTTGCTACTTGCTCTTATGAGCGTTTTATTTGGAATTTTATTTTTAGTTTTGATGTTTTTTAGAAATATTTGTAAGTGGCTTTTGGTCGTTTTTCTTATCTTACATATAGCTTTATTTTCACTCCAACTAACAAGTCCTTATCTGAGCAAAGAGTATTTAGATGGCAAGGTGTTTCGTTATACTGATGTTTTGGGAGAAAATCCTTCTCCAGATATGAAAAACTTTTCTATAAAACGAGTTTTTTATGTTAGATTTAGTAAAGGATTTGCTTACTTTTATGAACAATCAAGCGAAGAATATTTTGCTAAAAAATCCCATAAAAAGAATTTAAAATTTAAAGCAAAATACACTGTTGAAATCAAAGATAATGAGCAGTTTATTCATTTTGGCAATAAAGTATTAAAAGTAGCAAACCCAGAAAAGCTTTATTACCCAAATATAAAACCTAGTTTATTATTTTCTTCGTATGAGTTAATGAGTGAAAATAAAGAGTAAACCTAAAAGAGATTATCACAATGATTAAAAAACTAATAACATTTATCCTAATATGCTGTTCATTTTCAGCATTTGCACAAAATAAAGAAACGTTATTTTATTTTACTGACAATGCAAAAGATAAAATAGGCGTAAAAGATCAAAATGGTAATATTATTATTCCAGCGGAGTTTCTCAATTATAGTGGCACTGAAGATGGCACAGTGGTTGAAGATACCTTATTATCCTTTGTAGGCTGCCCTAAAAACATTAAACAAGAGCCACATACTTTTGGCTGTGTGTTTAATCGTAAAGGAGAGTATCTATACCAAACATTTTGGTACGATAATGGAGCAGATTATCGAGTGGAGGGCTATCAACGTATTGTTAAAAATGGCAAAATTGGTTTTGCAAATAGAGAGGGGGAAATTGTTATTCAACCTCAGTTTGATTTTTCCTCACCCTTTAATTATGGTTATGCCAGTGTTTGTGATGGCTGTTATTGGAAAAAAGCAGGAGAAGATCATAAAACAGTCGTGGATGGGAAATGGGGCTTTATTAATAAAAAAGGGGAAAAGGTTGCTCCCTTATCTAAACCAATTCAAGAGAAAGATGTAAAAATTCACGAAAATTATTACCCTTATCCTTTTAATTATTCAGAAAAAGAGCAGAAAATACTTAACGTCTTTCAACAAAAAATGAAACTATTGGCTGATATTTACTACGTTAATGTGTATTCATTAGCTAAACCAAAAGTTTTACACTTTGAAATTGTTGAACGACCGAGTAAATATTTTCCTTTTTATCTTGTGTATAGTTACGATAACCGCAAAATCCCTACTGATGGTGAGTTTTTAGTTTCACAAGATGGCAAATCAATTTTTGCTGTTGCATACAGCGGTAAGAAAATACCTTTTACAGAATGGTTACAAAAACAAACTCAAGCAGCAAGAGAATATCAACAAAAGCATAGCGATAACCCAAATAAATTTATTGAATGATTTAAGCGGGTAGATTAAGAGAAAAATTTGCAAATACTTGTAGATTTAAAGAGGATAGTTGAGTTTAATAAAAATGAACTTTTTAAGCATAAAAGACTAAAATACACTAACTCCAAATGAGAGTATTTTTTATTTACTATTTCATATACCTAAATTATTAGTAATCATTAAAGAGAAAAAATGAAAATATTTAAACAAGTAACAGCAAATAATATTGAATTAAAACCATACCCTTTCAAAAAAGAATTGGCAATGGAGGCTTATCTTATAGAAAATGAAGATATTTTAACGCTTGACCAAGAAAATTTTACAGAAGTAGCTATACTTGATGAAGAAATTGCTTTAAAAAAAGGAAGAAGAAATAGAGATGGGCGAATAGATATTCTAGCATCGTATGGTGCTGAATATTTAAGTATCGTCGAGCTTAAACTAAATGAAATTAATATTGAATCATTAAAGCAATTAGAAGATTATTTAGATGAAAGAAAGCAAATTCTTGAAATAGGAGAATATTGGGAAAATAATCAAGAACCAAAATGGATTGGTGTTTTAGTTGGAACATCAATAAGTGAAGAGTTACAAATAAAATTAAGAAATGGTTATAAATATAATGACGAGATACCAATAGCAGGAATAGTTTTGAGCAGATACAGGAGTGAAGATAATAATATATTTGTTATTTCAGATACCTATTTTTCTTTCAATTATTCAACAAAAGATTATTCAAGATTTATCTTTAAATCTAAAATTCTTAATAAAGCCCAGTTGGTTAATGAAGTTGTTAAGGCTTATGTTGAAGATAATCCTAATGTCACTTTTGCTGAATTAAAAAGTGTATTTCCAGATAAATATCAAAAAAATTATGGAATATTTGATAAATACGCTAAGGCTTATAATATTTATTCTGAATCAGGATATAAAAGGTATTATATAAAAGATGTTCAAACAATTAACTTAATTGATGAAAAGATAGCAACTTGTAATCAGTGGAATTCGCATAGCATTGCCAGTTTTATAAAGCTAGCAAAAGAGTTAGGTTATAGCATTGAATTGAAGTAAAAATTATATTTATTCAAGTGATTAACGTTTAAAAAGAAATAAGATATGAGCAGAGTAATCAAAAGAAAAATCAAAGTATTAGATAATGTTTATATTTGGACGTTAAAAAGACATTCTATTTATATTAAAAATGTATATATAAAAGTATTTAAGGAGAATTACCCAAATAGTATTTTATATATTGATCCTTACAGTTGGCATTTTGAAATTAGACCTAAAACAATTATGAATGCTATTATTTATGGTTTAGACAATGGTTGGCAACCTGAAATAAATAATTGTAGTTTATTTATCGGAATAAATGAGAATGGTTTTGTGAAATTAAAAGAGAATTCTTTTTATTTTGATGAAGGAAATCGAATTAATGAGGAATAAACTTAATTTAAAAAAGAAAAGTGTCATTAAAGCGGTATGATTTTAAATAAAATTTACAAAATGCCATAAAATATTTTAACGGTAAGTAAATATAACGAAACAAAAAGGACAATCAATATGAAAAGCAAGCTTATCACTCAATTAGAAAATGTATTGCCAAAGGATATGCGAATACCTGAAGAATTAAGATTACTTTATAAATGGATTGAGGAAAATAATTTTTATATTGATGATGAAAATGGTAAAAGAATTGGTTTCCTTTATTCTCCCCAAAGTGAACCTAAAGGGACTATTATTCGATTTACTTGTGATGAAAAAGATACTTGGTATTGGTTTGATGATAACCAAGATCTTGAATTTAAAGAGTGATTTTGTTGTTTTGCTACCAGTGCAGATGGTTCGATGTGTGGTTTATGGACATCAGATACTGATGAAATCAAGATAGTTCATATAGGCTCAGGTTCAGGATCTACATTGCTTTGTATTTTGGCAAATAATATGTTGGATTTTATTAGGTTTTTAGCAATCGGATATTCAGAGATTTGTTGGGAAGAGGAGTTTAGTATTTCACCTTATGAAGAAGACCCAAATTTAGAAAGAAATATATATTTTGAGAATTGGGTTACAAAGACGTTTAATATTGAAATACCACAAATAGCAATGGAAATCATTAAATATCCATCGACGATGGAGGATGATTACTCAAAGGATGGGTTTTTTAATTGGTGCAAGAGTAAATTTAGATTTTTAAAATAAAATTATGTATTGCAGGAATACTCAGTTAATAAGAGGTACGATAAAAATGAAAAAATACACACTCCCCATTATCTTATATATTGCATTAGGCTTAGTACTATCTAATCTCCTTGGTTTTTCTTATCAATCTATTGGTGATGAATGGTTGCCGACCTATTGGGCTAATCCTATTGTTTACAAAAAACAGGGGGCGGTATCTCTTGAAAATTATTATAGTGTTTATGGTGTAATCGTAAATGTACTTATCTGGAGTGTGATTTTATTCTTTATTGATAAAGTAGTTAAACAAATTAAATGTCCCTCAAAAGTTTATAAAATAGGGGTTATCTTCCTGTTAGTTTTTGCTTCTTTTTTTATTTTAGTAAATGGTTATTTTGTGGGTGATGGTTTTAGTACAGAACAAAATTATTGGCATTGGAATATTGACCAAGAAGCTAAAGATTGGGGTGGGGAGTATGGTGTATTTTTCAATTAAAAAGTATGAGTTAAAATATAATAAGGAAATAATATGAAAGTCGTTGTATTAACAGGTGCTGGAATTTCAGCAGAATCAGGTATTCAAACTTTTAGAGCCAGTGATGGGTTGTGGGAAAATCATCGTATAGATGATGTGGCAACCCCTGAGGGATTTTTGCGTGATCCTGAATTGGTGCAACAGTTTTATAATCAACGTCGTGAGAAGTTATTTGATCCTCAAATTCAACCTAATGCAGCCCATTTTTCACTGGCTAAATTAGAGCAGAGATTAGGTAAAGATTTTCTCTTAGTCACTCAAAATGTGGATAATTTACACGAACGAGCTGGCTCAAAAAACTTAATTCATATGCACGGTGAATTGTTAAAAGTGCGTTGTGTTAAATCAGGAAAGGTGTATCACAGGGAAAAGGCGATTACTTCTGACGATAAGTGCAGTTGTTGTAATACGCCACAAGTACCCATTCTGTTTTTAAACAAGGTTATTATGGATTAGCGAGCCAGATTGTGCCTGAGTTTGTTGATAAATTATGAACCAAAAATATAATGAAGATTAAATAATTATGAAAACACGACTTACTTGTTTAATTTGCCTATTTAACATAATATACATTATGCGAAGTTTAGGAGATTAATATTCATCAACAGGAATAAGTACAATATCATTAAGCTGTATATTATCTAAATAAGAACTTACTTTAAATGATAAAGGATGTAAATAATAAAATCCTTCAGGATAAGGCTCAGAGCCGTCAGGAACCTTTATCTTAAATTCTGAAGGGTAAGGTTTACCTAAATGAATATAAGCCTGCTGAGTCTTAATGTGCCACTCTTTGCCCGTTTTTTCACTTACCCCAGAACGCTCAACAACTTTTGAGTCAGGTAAAATTTCAACTTTTAACAAATAATTTGATAGATCTTTCATTAATTAACGCTCCTTTAAGCTGCTTTTAAATATGTGTAATTTGGTTCAATATACCAAGATGGTTTTTGATGGGTGAAATCAATTTCTACTAATTTCATAAACGGAATAATATTATTTTTTTCTTTAGATTTTAAATTTTGTAATTGTGCTTTTGTAAGACCGATCGCCATTAAATCATACAAATTACGTCTAAAAGTCTCACGAGACATAGAGCGATAAACGTTATCATAACCACGATCTAATAATCTCTCATAAAACCCATACAAACGATCTGCTTTTGAATAACTAACATTACCCTTAGGGGTGATTTTTAAATAATTTTTACGTAATAAATTAATAATTTTTTCTTCATTATAAACATTCATTTTTGTTTCTCCAATCGCATCAAATATATCTTTAAAAGCTTCTATCCATAAATCTTTTATTAAATCTTCACCATTTTTTTCATAAGCTTTTTGATAATTAATTAAATCAAACAAATTTCTTGGTATATGTTTATCATTTAAATAACGTTGTAATAATCTAGCTTCAAATCTAACACATTTCTTTGCAAATTCTTGTAATCTAATATCAGTTAAAATATTTAATGAGTTCATTAAATAAGGAGATTTACACTTCATCAATTGGTTTTGAAGCTCCCCTATTCTTCTATGTAATTCATAACCTTTTAAATAGGCTTTTAATGTTCTTCTACGGCTTCCTGTGTTCCAGCATACTGTTGTTTCATAATCACGGTTAAATCTAGTTTGTTTTGATTGACCTGAATGAATATTTTTTAAAAATGCAATTAACTGTTTTTGTAGGCTATCATTAGGAATATGAGCAGAATAAGTAACATCAATCCAATCAACTGTTGCAGAGGATATATCTAACATTTCATAAAGTTCAGGACGACCAACAGCAAGAGTATTCAACATTTCAAAAGCACAAAGTTCAATATTTGTCGAACCGAAAACATTATGACCCTGTAATAGTTTCGCTGGGCTTGCTTTTAATTCTAAAAAAGGCATTTTTGAAAGATTATCACTCCCCTGCCATATCTTTATTGCTAAAGTTGAAAAATGGCTTGGTAATTGTTCATAAGGATGGCGAAGTTCTGAAAGGTGTAAATCACCGTCAATTTCAAAAGAAACATTGCCAGCTGATAATTTTAATCCTGATTTTTTAGCAATAACTTCTAAAGACGTTTTTAAAAAAGCAGTCTCCCCATCATTAAGGATGAGCAATTCACTTTCTTTAAAACTAATAGAAATTTTCAAAAAATCAATCATTAAAATTCTTCATTTAGGAAACTTAATGTAAACAAGTATATTAGTAACATATTATAAATGCAAATTTTTGTATTAAAATAATAAAATATGAAAAAAAACTATAAAAAAACTATACTGAATAATACAAAAAAAAACATAAAAGAGAGTTATATGAAACATATCGGTGAAAATATCAAACATATTCGTAAATCAGCAGGAATAAGCCAACAAGATTTAGCAGATATGAGCGGAATATCAAAAGGGCAAATATCAAAATTAGAAAGCGGTGAACAAAATAACCCACAAATAAATACAGTAGTTTCAATAGCTGCTAATTTAGGAGTTGCAATAGAAGAAATTATCTATGGTGAAAAAACCGAAAGTTTCTCATATTTAGAAAAAGCATTAAAAGAATTACCTGAAGAAGATCAATACGCTATAAAACAGCTAATAAAAACTTGGTTAATAATGCGAAAATCTGAAAAGATAGAATTTTAGAATTGATTAAAAAAAAAGCTATTTTGTCTCAAAATGAGACAAGAGTCCACTTTTCACTTTTAAAGATAGTGGACGGAGCAAATTCAACTTAATTCTATAATTCAAACATTTTTTAAGATTATATATCGGAATTTGGTCTAATAGGGGGTGAGTATTTTCTTGTTTTCTGAAAAACATTTTTACGCACAACTAATTCATTTTTTCAAATAAATATCTAAGCTACGCTTACGCTATATCAAGGGGCAAGCCCCTTAATAATCCCCTTTATCATCAAAAATAAGTCATTTTTATACCGCTTTTGGCGTGCTGCGGCAAATCCGCTGCACGCTTAAAGCGGTATTTTTAACTATATTATTTATAAATATGGTTATATTTGGAAGGGAAAAAACATCGCATAATGCAGATTATGTATAAATTTTCGCACTATTAAAAAATGGTATAGCACTCAAATTCAACATAATCTTGATATACATTATGCGAAGTTATAGTTATAAATAAAAAAGGATGTATTTATATAATCATACATCCTTAAACTATATTTATAGCATTACTCAACAAAACCATCAAACTCTAATTTATAATTATCGCCATCTTTATTATAAGAAATATAACGAGGAAATTTCTCACCAAGATATTTTTTAACAGTAATATCTTTATGTCCTGTTTTAAATTTATAGGTAATTTGTTTATAAGCTTTCCCATCCTGTTTTACTGCTTTAACTATTTTCTTTACGGCAATATTTTTCATTAAATACATTTTTTTCCCATTTGTTATTTGAAAGTTTTTAGGTAACTTATCAAAATAACTTAATTGGTAAGCCATTGTAAATAAATCAAAAACAGGCATATTTATTTTCACCATTTCTAACTCTCTGCCTTTCTTTACTCGTCCATAAGTAATAATATTGTCATTCATTTCACTGATTGAATAGATTTTACCATTACGCAGATCTCGATAACTTGTCATATTAAAGCCATCTTTATGAGTTGTTCCCTGTGATGAAAAAATAATTTTATACAGTGGAATATTAATTTTGGCATTAATTTCATAGCTATGATCATCATTTTTAAAATGTACATACGCCGGCATTAAATAATTTGAACTATATTTTATATTAAAATCTTCTGCTGATACTGCACTACTTAATACCAAACTCCCCAGTACAACATATTTAATTTTTGTCCATAACTTCATCTATTTTTCCTCTAATTGAGTGTGTTCAAACAAACGAGCAATACTGTTATTATCACGTAATTGCTCTGCTGTTTCTACTAATGTTCGAGTTAAATGTGGTGCAAACTCCGTAATAAAATCATAAAGGTAATGCCGTAAAAACATTCCCTTTCTAAATGCTATTTGTGTCATACTTGATTGAAAAAGATGTCTAGCATCTATTCTAATCAAATCATCATCAAATTCAGTATAAGCCATTGATGCCATAATTCCTGCCCCCAGTCCTAAACGTACATAGGTTTTTATCACATCAGCATCTGTGGCACTAAAGACAACTTTAGGTAAAACTCCTGCTTGGCTAAAAGCATTATCAAGATCAGAATTTTCTGAAAAACCAAAAGTATAAGTAATTAAATCATACTTACTGAGTTCTTTGACTGTTAAAGCGGTAGGTTGGTTCACAAATTTTGCAAGTGGATGCTCTTTTTTTACAATAACTGATCTATTCCAAAGATAACAGGGTAATAAAATTGCACCTTCAAAAAGAGATTGTGCTTCAGTCACGATCACTAAATCTACCTCTCCTTCGAGCAATGCATTAGAAATCTGAGCAGGAGATCCTTGATGAAGATGAATACTAATATTGGGGTATTTCTTTTTAAATACGTCAATCACTTGTGGTAATACATAACGAGCTTGTGTGTTAGGTGCAGCAATACGAATTATCCCAATATCAGGTTGAGTTTGTTCTTCTGCAATCAACTTAATCCCCTGTGTTTTCACCAAGATTTCTCTGGCTATTTTCACAATTTTTTCACCTTCTTCGGTTAATCCTTTTAAATGTTTTCCATTACGTTCAAAAATATTCACACCAAGCTCTTGCTCAAGTTGTCGTACCTGTTTGCTAATACCAGGTTGAGAAGTATAAAGCACCTTAGCAGTATCTGAAATATTTAAATTTTGGTTCACAATTTCAACAATATACCGAAGCTGAATTAGTTTCATTTTTATGCTCTCTTATTACTTAATAATATCAATAAGTTGTCGCATATTATTGATTTCATAAGTAGCTTGAATTTGAGAATTGTTATCATCATTATGTGGATTAAACCAACAGGTATCAAACCCCGCATTATTCCCTCCTAAAATATCAGAGGCTAACGTATCGCCCACCATTAATACTTGCGATTTTTGAACATCATTCATTTTAGATAACGCATATTCAAATATTTTTCTATCAGGCTTTGCAATTCCCACTTCTTCTGAGACAACAAGTAAATCAAAAAAATGTTTAGTATTCGTATTCGTTAAGCGAGCATCTTGTATTTGCGTAAAACCATTGGTGACAATCCCCATTTTTACTTGTCCATAAAGATGATTAAGCATTTCGATAACATTTTCTAAAGGCTGACTCACTTTTGCCATCTCATTCATTAATTCTTTATTTAAGCTTAAAGGCGGTTGTCCTGTCTGCTCAGATAATTTTTGAAAGCGACGAATTTGAATATCTTCTGCTTGAATTTCTTTATTTTGATACGCCACCCATAATGGTTTATTGATTGCTTGAAATTCATCATAATCTTGCTGACTAAAATCAATATCATAATGCTTAAGCATTGCTTTTAATCCTAAATAAGAATTAAAAGAAAACAAGGTTTCATCTGCATCAAATAAAATCCATTTATATTTCATTGTTACCTCTTTGACGCCCCTCCCCTCTTAAGATCCCCTCCTCCGTTTTTACGGGGGAGGGTTAGGGTGGGGGCAATTAATATTTAAAAATTAATAGTTAAAAGTATATGGTCATTATACACTTTACAATAAAATGCAAAATTTTATTATAAAGTAACCGCTTGTTTTATGGTATTGCTAAAATTTTACTGTTACACAAATCATCACTTTCAAACTGAGTGCTATCGCCTGCTTTTGCATTGGGAATAGGAAACACTCGCACAGTGAGGGGCTTGTTTAAACGAAATGCCATTGTGCCAGTATCTCGCATTAAAGCACTAAGTTGTGGAATGGTCACATCTCCTGCAACAGGGACGGTATCTAATCCAATGCCACATACCGCACTATATGTAAGTAATGCTCGAATATCAAATTGTGCTAATTGTGAACCTTTAGCTAAACCTGTATCTTCTGTTAATGCGAGCATTAATCCAGAGAAACCAATAAGAGGCACATTTTTAACGGATTTAAACACTCGAGTAAGAAGGGCTGAGGCTTCTACTGTTCCTGCTGCACCAAAATAAGGTACGCCTAATAATTCATACACAGTTGCCATTGAGTTACAACTTTTAGACGGCGCTGCAGAACTGTCTATTCCTACAAATTTAAAACGTCCAGTAAGTTCAGTGGATGACACTGCATTTAAGACTTCATCAATATGATATTGCAATGCCTGTGACATTTTTTCATAAGCAGTATTAAAAAAATCATTATGTTCAGATTTTGATAAACTTTCTAATACTTCCACCAACAAATCAGGTGTTTCAAAACCAATCACAAAGCAATTTGGTAATTGACTAGAATGGTAACTAGCAGGAAAATAAGGGATAAATGGTTCACAGTTAAAATTAACCGTAAAATTAAAGTTGCCTTCACCTCGTTCAGTTATTTGGGCAATTTTTTTCACAGCCTGAGCTGATTGTTCTATTAAGTTGTTATCTAATACACCATTTTTATCCAATGGCACATTAACACAAGCATTGCATAAATCACCATAACTTTGGATAAGCTCAGGTAACAGGTTAATCTCTCGCTCTGTTTTTGCTTCTCCAATCGCAAATCGAATACGTAAACCACTGTCATTAAGTTGGTTTAACAGGTGTTTGAGATAACTTAAATCTGCTTTAGCAGTGTCAATGTTAGTGGTATCTAAATATTCACCAAAAGCATTAGTGACGATACGAATGGTTTGGATTTCATAACCTGCATTTTGAATACTTGGGATCAATAAATTAAATTCTTGTTTGGCTTCCTGTAAAGCCTGTTGCCATTGATTTTTATCTTGAGTTAAGGATAAAAATAACGTAATTGTCCGTACACGGCATAGTGATTTGTTTTTATAATTCATTAATTTTTATTTCCGTTATGATCCAAAAGAAACCAGTATAACATTTATACAGTAGCGGATCATTTCAAATCTTTTTTAAATGGTGAAAATTGATGGCTTTGCTCAACTAAAATCAAAATAGCTGCATCGCCACCCCATTCTCGTGGGGCTTGATGTAATGCCATTATTTTAGGGTGTTGCACTAACCAACGAGGAATTTGTCTTTTTAATGCAAAAGTGCCGTATCCTGTCATAATACTCGCACAAAACACCCCTTCTTTCTCACAGGCTAAAATAAGACTGGCCAATTCCATTTTAGCTTGTTTTCTGGTCAAACCGTGTAAATCTAAAAAAAGCTCAGGAGAAAAATCTCCACGGCGTAGTTGCTTTAACAAATAAGGATCAACATCTTCACGACGATATTTTACTTTTTCATTTTCTTCCGTTAACAAGGGTTCATATTCATCAGAAAAATAAAATAATGTATCCGCTTTCTCTTTTTGTTCTTTTAATTCAACTGCTTTTTGAGGTGTTTGTTTTTTTATTACTACTGTATCTTGTTTAATTTTTTTGATACCTTTTACGGCTTCTTTAAACAAAGATAACTCATCATCATTTAACATTTTATTTCCTTTTAAATTAACTATACCATTCTAACACAAAGCAAAATATGGTATAAATAGATTAAATTTCAAATTGGGAAAAAATTAATGTCAGAATATAAATACAATCTTGAACTTTTAGATGAAATTCAACAATCAAACGTTGCGGATGAACTACAAACTACATTAGATTTTATGCGTTGGGCATACAGTTGCTTTAATGCATCAGATCTTTATTATGGACACGGTTATGATAATGCTTGGGATGAAGCTCAACAACTTATTTTAGCAGCATTACATTTACCTTCTGATATACCAGAGAAACTATTTGATACTCGTTTAACATTAACGGAAAAATCACATATTATCAGTATGGTAAAACAGCGTTTAGGCTGGCGTAAACCTATTGCATATCTCACTCATTGTGCGTGGTTTGCTGGATTAGAATTTTATGTTGATGAACGAGTGATCGTGCCAAGATCCCCTATTGCAGAACTTATACAAAACCGTTTTGCAGGAATTCTTCATTCTGAACCTCTTCGTATTTTAGATATGTGTACAGGAAGTGGCTGCATTGCTATTGCTTGTGCAGAACAATTTCCAAATGCGGATATTGATGCCGTTGATTTATCTACAGAGGCATTAAATGTGGCAGAAATGAATATTGAATACCACAAAATGAGTGAACGTGTTATTCCTATTCAATCTGATTTGTTCGATAATGTACCTCAAGATCAATATAATCTTATTATCACCAATCCTCCTTATGTAGATAAAGAAGATTTAGAAGATATGCCAGAAGAATATCATCACGAACCAGAAATAGCATTAGGTTCTGGCGTTGATGGTTTAACATTGGTGAAACGTATCCTAGCCACGGCACCTAATTACCTAGCTGATCACGGTTCACTTGTTTGTGAAGTCGGAAATTCTATGGTTCATTTAATAGAACAATACCCAGAGGTTCCATTTAACTGGATTGAATTTGAACACGGTGGATTAGGTGTGTTTAGTTTAAATAAAGAGCAATTATTAGCTCACCAAGAAGCGTTCCAAAAATAGTTAGCACTACTATAGCGTTAAATTTTTAAAGGATATAGAATATGAATAGTACTTTACACTTACTTCAACATCGTCGCTCATCAAGAAAATTTAATGATGTTGCACCAAACCAAGCAGAACTTGACCATATTTTAAAAGCAGCCTTAAGAGCCCCTGATCACGGTCTATTAAAACCTTATCATTTTGTTGTGATTGATAAAAGTGGAATGCCTCAATTAAAACAGCATTTAATTGCAACGGTTAATGAGTTTGATATGGGAAGTAGTTGTTTAGATACAGCAGAAAGTATCACCAGTACAACACCGATGATTATTGGCGTTGTGTGTAAATATAGTGATAAGAAACCTATTCCAGAATGGGAACAAATGCTCACTGCTGGATGTGCAACTTATGCTATGCAACTTGCCGCTAATGCTCAAGGTTTTGAAACCTGCTGGATCACCAATAAATGGGTTGAAGGTTCTGCATTACGTCACGCATTTGGCTGTACCGAAAAAGATAAAATCATTGCATTAGTCAGAATAGGTAAGCCTGCTGAACAAGAGCAAATTTCGACCACTTCTCAAAGTGAAGCCATTGAATCTTTTGTGAGTTATATCAAATGATGAAAACAATTTTAATTACAGGCTGCTCTTCTGGTATCGGTTATGAAACAGCCAAACTACTCAAACAACAAGGCTGGAAAGTCTTTGCAAGTTGCCGTAAGCAAGAAGATGTTATTCGCCTACAACAAGAAGGGTTTGAGTCTTTATTACTGGATGTAAATAATTCTGAACAAATTCATAGCGCCTTTGAAAGCATTCAGACAAGCGGTCACTTAGATGCAGTTTTTTGCAATGCAGGTTACGGCTTGCCAAGTATGGTTGAAGATGTTTCACGTCAAGATTTACAAGCAATTTTTGAAACCAATGTATTTGGTGTTTGGGAAGTAATGAATGAAGCGTTAAAAATATTTCGCCAACAAAAGCAAGGTAAAATCATTATTACCAGCAGTATTTTAGGGTTTGCTGCAGTGCCTTTTCGAGGAGCATATAACAGCACGAAATTTGCCGTAGAAGGAATGGCGGATACATTACGTTTAGAATTAGCAAATACCGATATTTTTGTAAGCCTTATTGAACCCGGTCCTATACAAAGTAATTTCCGTTCAAATAGCAAAAAACAATTTGAAAAACTAGATGTTAGCGATTCAATACATCAAAAAACCTATCAAAAACATATCAAATATTTTAATACTAAAGAAAATAAAAATCCTTTTGCTTTGCCACCAAGTGCTTGTGCAGAAGTATGTTTAAAAATATTAAATACCAAGAAACCAAAAGCTCGCTATAGAGTGACTTTTCCAACAAAACTTTTTTGGATCTTAAAACGTATTTTACCTACATTTATATTTGATTTTATTTGTAGAAAATCAGCGGGTTAGAGATATTTACTTTTTCTGTTGCCCAATAATAAATGCTATTAGCTTGTTGATTAGTTAAAACCTGCTTTTGTTGGCGGGTTTGACTGGTTAAAGTTGTTGCGTATGAAATTGTACAGACAGTAAGAAAAAGCCCCCATTTCAGGAGGCATAAATAATTAAAAGTATGTCAAAAATTACTGAGTAATCACAAATAAATTAATATCACCACGCATAATATTTAGTGCAACTACTGATGGTTTTTTATCAAGAATTTTTCTTAATTCTCCCACATTTTTGACAGATTTACGGTTGATACCAATAATGATGTCACCTTTTTCTAACCCTCGCATTTCAGCCATTGATCCTTTTTCTACTTCTGAAATTTCGACACCTTTCGTACTGCCCTCACTATAGTTACTAAATTTAGCACCTTTTAATTCAGGTAATAAATCTTGTGATGCCGTTTGTGAATGTTCATCACTAGATTGTAATTTTACTTTCACAGTTTTACTTTCACTATTACGTAAATACGTAAGTTCAATCTCTTTACCTGCTCCAGAGGTTGCAATTTTGGCTCGCATTTCACTAAAGTTTGAGATTTTTTTACCGTTCATTTTTACGATAACATCCCCTGCTTTAATCCCTGCTTTTTCAGCGGCTGAATTTGGTAGTACTTCACTAACAAAGGCACCTTGTTGAGCGTCAACCCCAAATTCTTTGGCCAAATCAGCATTAAGTTCGCCCCCTTTAATACCAAGCATTCCACGTTTAACTTGACCAAATTCAATAATTTGATTTACCAAGTTGTGTGCCATATTACTTGGAATAGCGAAAGCAATACCAGCATTACCTCCACTTGGAGAAATAATGGCCGTATTGACACCAATTAGCTCACCTTTTAAGTTAATTAATGGTCCTCCAGAATTTCCTTGATTGACTGCTGCATCTGTTTGAATATAGTTTTCATAGCCTCGATCTAAATTACCCATCGAGCGACCTAACGCTGATACAATTCCAGACGTCACAGTTTGTCCTAATCCAAATGGATTACCAATTGCAATGGTGAAATCACCAACACGGGTTTTATCTGAATCTGCAAATTTAATTTCTACTAGGTTTTTAGGGTTTTCAATTTGAATTAACGCTACATCAGACATTGGATCTGCACCCACTAATTTTGCTTTAAATTTACGCCCATCTTCTAATAAAACAGTGATTTTTTCAGCTTTATCAATCACGTGATTATTGGTTAATACGTAGCCTTTTTCAGCGTTAATAATTGCACCAGAACCTAATCCTTTAAATTTGCGAGGAGCATTACTCCCTCTATGTCCAAAGAAATCATCACCAAAGAAAAATCGAAATTCATCAGGAATATTCTGCTGGAAAGATTGCTCTTTGGTTTTTCCTTCCACCTCAATACTCACTACTGCTGGTTTTACTTTCTCTAACATTGGTGCAAGGCTAACAGTTTGGGTATCATTCGAATTAGTTAAGGCATCTAAAATTGAGTTCGCATAGCTAACATTTGAAAAACTAAGAGCTGTCGTACCAATAATAATTGATGCTAACAATGATTTTCTTATTTTTTTATTCATATAAAATTCCTTATTATTTTTGTTTATATTTGAACACGTTTATTTACGGCAAAGTCGAACACTATGACTATAAGTTTTGTTAGTGGTTCAACATAATAGATTAAAGTGTCGATTATTTAGTCTTAAAATTGGGGCTTTATGATTTTTTTCAAGAAATAAGCGGTATGATATTTATCATTTTTTACATCTTTACTATTATGAACGCCCCTTCTGTTAGAGTAAAATCAACAGGATTTTTGTATGACTCCCCTACACTAATATAATTAATCTTCTTCCCACAACAAAGACATCATTGCGACATATTGTAAAAAATAACCCTTTTCTAAGATACTCTATTTCCATTGTTAAATTTTGTATAACAGAAAATATTTTGTACACAAAATACTTGCAAATAAATTTTTCCTCTATATAATTATTTGCATGCAAAATAAATTCAACTAATAGAGAGTATAAAATGAAAAATTTTCAATACAAAAATCCGACTAAAATCCTTTTTGGACAAGGACAAATAGCCAATTTATCTCAAGAGATCCCAGAAGATGCAAGAATCTTAATGCTTTATGGTGGGGGAAGTATTAAACGTAATGGTGTTTATGATCAAATTATCAATACATTAAAAGACTATACCCTTATTGAATTTAGTGGCGTGCCTGCTAATCCCGAATATGAAATTTTAATGGAAGCGGTTAAAACGATTAAAGAAAATCAGCTTGATTATATTCTTGCAGTAGGCGGTGGTTCAGTGATTGATGGTGCAAAATTTATTTCGGCTGCCACACACTATGAAGGCGATGCTTGGGATATTTTAGCCAAAAAAGCAGAAATAAAATTAGCCGTACCTTTTTCTGCCGTTTTAACACTGCCCGCCACAGGATCTGAAATGAATTCAGGTGCAGTTGTTTCTCGCCGAGCAACAAAAGAAAAATTATCTTTTGGTTCGCCACTATTGTTCCCTCAATGTTCTGTACTTGATCCTACGGTTATTCAATCCTTGCCTAAAAAACAATTGGTAAATGGGGTAATAGATGCTTTTACTCACGTTTTAGAACAATATATGACGTATCCAGCTGGTGGTTTACTCCAAGATCGTTTTGCTGAAAGTATTTTACAAACCTTGATCGAAGTGGGTGAAACTGTTTTGAATGATCCTAACGATTATCAAGCTGCCTCTAACTTTATGTGGTCGTGTACGATGGCATTAAATGGATTGATCAGTCAAGGCGTACCAAGTGATTGGGGCGTTCACGCCATTGGACACGAATTAACCGCATTGTTTGGTATTGATCACGCACGTACCTTAGCCATTGTTGCTCCACGCTATTATGAGCATTGTTTTGAAACTAAAAAAGAAAAATTAGCTCAATATGCTGAACGAGTTTGGCAAGTTACAGAAGGTAACCTTGAACAAAAAGCACAGCGAGGTATCTTAAAAACAGAACAATTTTTTAATTCATTAGGTATCGAAACGACGCTATCGGCTTATACGGAAGATTACAATGGTAGTGCCGAAATTATCGCTGAAAGATTTACTCAACGTGGTTGGTTAGGGCTTGGAGAACATCAAGCTATTACACCTAATGATGTACAACAAATTGTAAAAAATACTTATACAAAATAAAAGGAAAACAAAATGAAAACATTATATTCAACAACAGTAACTGCCACTGGTGGAAGAAATGGCAACATTAAATCGGATAATGGTGTATTAGATTTAGAAGTAAGAATGCCAAAAGCATTAGGTGGTCAAAATGATGACTTTACTAACCCTGAACAATTATTTGCTGGTGGCTATGCGGCGTGTTTTGATAGTGCGTTAAACCTAGTCGCTCAAAAATCCAAAGTGAAAATTGATAGTACCATTACAGCTACGGTAAGTATTTTACCAAATACAACAGGTGGTTTTGATTTAGCTGTTGATTTAGTGGCGGATATTCAAGGTGTAGAGAGAGAAACTGCTCAACAATTGCTTGAAAAAGCTCATCAAGTTTGTCCATATTCAAATGCCACACGTGGCAATATTGAAGTCAATATATCATTAAAATAAATTAGGAATAACACAATGAAAAAATTACTTTTAACCTCCGTTTTATTAGCTTCTGTTACTATGACAAGCTATGCCAACACCTCTGATAACGCATCATCAGTTAGCCAAAATAGTACTCAATCGGTGCCTGTCAGCACACTCAATGGCTTACTTACAGACAAAAATGGTATGACCCTTTATACTTTTGATAAAGACATTGCCAACAGTGGCAAAAGTGTTTGTAATGATGAATGTGCAATTTATTGGCCACCATTATTTGCTAAAGATAATGCAATCAATGATGGGGACTACTCCGTAATCATTCGTGATGACGGCAAAAAACAATGGGCATTTAAAGGTAAGCCCTTATATTATTGGATTAAAGATAAAAAAGTTGGCGACACCACTGGTGATGGATTTAGAAATATTTGGCGTATTGTTAAACCTTAATATTTAACCTTAGCGACTTTAAAGTATAGTAGTTGAAATAACTATTACTATTACTATTACTATTACTATTAAAAATTTACCATTTACAACAAGAGAAAAAATATGAAAAAAGTATTATTTGTACTAACAAGTCACGAAGATTTAGGAAATACTGGAGAAAAAACAGGATTCTGGATAGAAGAGTTTGCAACACCTTACTATGTATTGAAGGATAATGGCATTGAAATAACGCTTGCATCGCCTAACGGTGGACAACCACCGATTGATCCTAAAAGTGCATCTCCTGACTTTCAAACACCTGCAACAATCAGATTTAATGGAGATAAAGAAACACAAGCTATTTTAGCTCAAACCATTAAATTAGAAACGGTAAATCAAGCAGATTATGATGCGGTTTTTTATCCTGGTGGTCACGGACCTTTATGGGACTTGGCAGAAGATAAAAATTCAATTGCATTGATAGAAAGCTTTTATCAAAATAATAAACCTGTTGCTGCGGTTTGCCACGCACCATCAATTTTTAAATATACCAAAAATACAGATGGAACACCTTTAGTTAATGGTAAAAAAGTCACTGGTTTTACAAATGGTGAAGAAGAGGCTGTTCAATTAACTAATATTGTGCCATTTTTAGTAGAAGATATGTTAAAAAGTAATGGTGGTATTTACTCTAAGAAAGGCGATTGGGTTCCTTATGCAGTTGAAGATGATCTATTAATCACTGGGCAAAACCCTGCCTCATCAGAATTAGTTGCTGAACTTTTATTAAATAAATTGAAGTAAAAACTCAATCTTATAATATAAAAAATATAACAGTTTGAGTTTATACTCAGGCTGTTATTACGTTTAATAGCCCTTATTATATATTTAGTGATAATTGATATATCAGTAATTCCTTATAAAAAATTAAGTAATTTGGGTTAAAAACAGGATATAACAATGAGTAAAATAGATATAATTATTAGCAAAGGATTTATCCTATCAGGTATTATGAACCTGTCAGTACTTTTCTTTTCAAGATTTTTTACCAATGAAACAATCATTAAATACGATCCCATTGTAATGTCTAATTTTGGACTATTAATGATAATGGTATGGGGTGGTGTATTTTTATCCGTTTCCAAATCATTTCATCATCTAAAATGGCTAATTGGTATATTCGTTATTGAGAAATCTATTTATGGGTGTATGTGGATAAATTGGCTTATTCATCATAATCTTTCAGATGTATATCAAGAAGATATAATGGCAGGCATCTTTTACAGTATTTATGGAATAAATGACTGGCTATTTGGACTCTTCTTCTTTCTCGTATTTAGTTACTTAATCAAGTCTAAGAAATAACGAAATCAAAATGATAAAAGAGAAAAAAATGAAAAAAACTGCCATTCTACTTGGTGCAACAGGACTTACTGGTAGTTATTTGCTAGATTTATTACTAGCAAGTGATGACTACGAAAAAGTAAAAATATTTACTCGTCGCACAACAGGAAAAACACACCCTAAATTGGAAGAAATCGTTTGTAATATGTTAGAACTAGAGCAACAAACCGATAATTTCACTGCCGATAAAGTATTTTGCTGTATCGGAACAACAAAAGCCAAGACACCCGATAAAATCTTATATCGAGCTATTGATCACGGTATTCCTGTCACATCAGCAAAATTAGCAGAAAAAAACAATATACTAACGTTTAGCGTAATTTCAGCTATCGGTGCGAATACAAATAGTCGAGTATTTTATAGCCGAACTAAAGGCGAAATGGAACGAGATATTTTACAATACAATATTCCCAATATTCTGGTTTATCGTCCATCACTGATTTATGGTAATCGTTGCGAACAACGATTTGTAGAAAATATTGGTATTTTTTTAGTTAAAATTTTGAAATATATAATGAGAGGAAAATTTAAAAAATATGGTGCAATTACTGGTGAAAAGTTAGCAAAAGCTTTATTTTCAGGTGTTCATCGTAAAGGGAATCAAATTATTTTTAATGATAATTTCTAATAAAAAATAATTTGTACACAAACAACTTGCAAATATATTTTTACTCAATATAATATTTTGCATACAAGTTAATTGAGTACAAAAGAGTAAACAATGCCAACTTTAACCATAGCATTGAGTTATCACGCTGATGATGACTTTAATGCAAAATTACCCAAATCTCATTTTGAGTTAGACGAAATTTTTACACATTTCTAATACTCAATTATTACCTAAGGAAAAACATTATGTTAAAAAAACTACTCGGACTTGCACCACAACCTGCCAAAGACGGTGCATTTATTCCGTCAAAACTTGCTTTAAAGCTAGCAACATCAGACAAAACTGATTTTGACGGTTCAATTTATCCAAATACCTATCAAGGCACGAAAAAAATCTTAATGATCTGTACCGAACAGCAAAATATGACAATGGCAAACGGCACAAAATTTTCAACAGGAAACCACCCTGTCGAAATGCTATTGCCTATGTTACACCTTAAAAACGCAGGTTTTGATGTTGATATTTACACACCAACAGGAAAATCAGTAAAAATCGAAATGTGGGCAATGCCACAAAAAGATGAAAATGTTCAAAAAATCTATTCAGAATATCAATCACAATTTGAAAATCCAAAAAGTTTAGCTGATTTTGTACAACATAAAATGAATGATAATGATGATTATGTAGCTGTTTTTATTCCAGGGGGACACGGTGCAATGCTTGGATTACCCGAAGATAAAAATTTAAGCCAACTCATTCATTGGTCACACAAAAAAGATTTATATATGATGGCGATTTGTCACGCCCCTGCGGCTTTATTGGCTGCAAATTTAGACAATGATAAAGAGTTTATTTACAAAGGCTATAAAATGGCTGCCTTCCCTGATAGTGTTGATAAACAAACACCGATGATTGGCTATATGCCAGGGCATTTAACTTGGAAATTTGGTGAAACATTGGAAAATTTAGGTGTTACTTTTGTCAATAAAAAAGCCGATAAAACTTGTTATATCGACCGAAAATTGATTACTGGTGCAAGTCCACAAGCCGCTAATGATTTTGGGAAATTGTGTGCAGAAGAACTATTAAAATCAATCAACAAATAAAAGGAAAAAATATGAAAAATAATAATTTTGAAGATATTGTTTATAATCGAACGTCTATAAAAGTTTTTGATGAAAATATCAAAATAGATCGTGAAGAAATGCTAGAAATGCTTAATAAAGCAGTAAAAGCACCATCATCTGTGAATTTACAGCCTTGGCGATTTGTTGTCGTGGATACGCCGGAAGGAAAAGATATTTTAAGACCACTTATTCGCTTTAATACAAGACAAAATGATACATCCGCAGCAATGATTGTCCTTTTTGGCGATATGCAATGTTACCAAAAAGCGGAGGATATTTATTCAAGAGCAGTTGAAAAAGGGTTAATGCCTGAAAATATCAAGCAAGAGCTGATGGGAATGTTTATGCCATTTTATGAAAATGCTTCTAAACAAAAAATGAATGATATTGTTAAAATTGATACAAGTTTAATGGCAATGCAATTAATGTTAGTCGCTCGTGCTTATGGATACGATACCAACGCTATTGGTGGTTTTGAAGAAGATAAAATTGCCGAGTCATTAGGCGTTGATCCTGAAAGATATGTACCTGTAATGATCATTGCAATCGGCAAAGCAAATTATCAATCACACGGCAGTATTCGCCTTGATGCAGAAGAAATTACCACCTTTAAATAAATTTAGGACAAAATAAATACTTATCAGTTGATTTATTCCGTTAACGGGTTTGGTATTTTTACTTGTGACTTATTCTAAAACAAAGAAAGCAACAAAAAGAAGTAAATGTAATGACGACTTACACACCGCCAAAGGTTTGGAAAAATAAAGAAAATTCTCATCATTTTAACCGCCCCACTGCTGGGGCAAAATTTGAGCAAAGATTACCTCGTGGCGATAAGCCATTACAACTCTATTCATTAAATACGCCTAATGGCATAAAAATCAATATAATGCTTAAAGAGTTAGCACTTTTGAATGTAGCTGGTGCTGAATTTGATGCCTATCAGATCAATATTATGGAAGAACAACAATTTGGTTCAGATTTTGTGGCAATAAACCCTAATTCTAAAATTCCTGCCTTGATCGATCAGTCACTTGATGAACCGATAAAGTTATTTGAGTCAGGAGCGATTTTAATCTATCTAGCAGAAAAATATGGATACTTTTTACCAAAATCTGGCAAAGATCGAGCCGAATGTTTGTCGTGGTTGATGTGGCAAATGGGTTCTGCTCCGTATTTAGGTGGTGGTTTTGGGCATTTTTATCATTATGCACCAGAGCCGATAGAATATGCTATTGACCGCTTTACGATGGAAACAAAACGTCAATTAGATTTATTAAATAAGCATTTAGCGGATAATGAGTATATCTGCAAGTGTGGTTATAGCATTGCCGATATGGCGATTTGGGCGTGGTATGGACAATTAGCGTTGGGTAAGTTATACACAGGTTCAGATACATTTTTAGATATTAAATCCTATCAACACTTAATGCGTTGGGCTAAGCAAATTTCCGAGCGTGATGCCGTTCAAAAGGCAATGATTATGGAATTACAACCAATCTAAGATTAAACAAAGTGGTTTAAAAACCAAGTTTAGTTTGATGCCTTTTGATTTTGGACTTTTAAATAAATCTTGATAGCGGTAGCTTTCTGTTAAAAATTTGCAAATTTTTACAGTAATCATACCGCTTATTTAGAAATTCATACTATTTTTACGATTTTTCATTATTATATCTTAATTTATAATACTGAAGCATCATTTTGACGTCTCTGTTTTTTCTCCTCTAATTTTGCTTTATTCACTGCCTCAATAAAATTATTATGCAAGTAATCCAAATAAATTTGAAACCTCAGATGAGGTGCATTTAATATAATTTCAGATTTACTGCCTTTAAATCTAACAAATTTATCTCCAACAAAGGGAATTTTGAATATTATATAAATATTTAAACTTTTCAGATTTTTAGGTAGTACAGCACTTACTCCAACAAAATATCTTTTTCATTAAATTACCTTCAGCAATAGCAAGCTTCATTTTTAATATATACAAATCAAATATGTAAGTATTTACTTTCTTTTTATCCCTTCAGAAAATCAAAATTGGGCATTTGCACTAATTAGTTGTTTTTTGTTGTGGATAAGTGGATAACTTTATTTCCTTGTTTTTTGTTATTATTCTTCTATTTTTTTACTAAAAATAATCCAAGATCCACGCTTTAAATTTTTATATCTAATTAGTATAAAAAAGATCCTTTTAAAACAATCACGTGAGCAGATCTTTATTTTAACATTATTTTATAGATCTTTAAAAATCTATTTTTGCAAGTGGATGCTTACTTTATAACAAGAAAGGATCCTAAAAAAGTGAGTAGTTGCTCTCTTTAGCTCTATATTTCTAAGTTTATAATTTATTAGAAATGTTTATCAACTTATTTTCTCAGAAATTAGATGGATAAACCCTTTGTTTTTTATTAAAAAGTTGTTATTATTTCCTTTATTTATAATAAGTTATAGAAAGAGAGTTTAAGATGCCTACTAAACATATTGATAATTTAACTTGGGATCGTGTACAGAAAGAGCACGTAAAAGCCGTGATTTTAACTAAAACCAGTTTTAAAGATACGGAGATTTTAAAAATGTTAATTAATAAAGGATTGGAACATATCTCTGATAGTGACTACCAAAAATTTGCAGATCAAAAAGAAGGAAGATAACGATTTGTGGATCTCTATTAATGTTCTAGAAAAGGATCAAGCGGTAAGATCATTTTAGTTTTTTACAAATTGTTATTAGGATCTTACCGCTATAAAAATAAAAGGATCTTAATGATTTATCTTAATAACTTCACTGATTAATTCACCTTTTAATACTTTTGTTTTAATTTGATCGCCCATTTTAATTTGTTTTATTGATGTGATCACTTCATTATTCTCATTTCTAGTTACACTATAGCCTCTTGAAAGTACTTTTAAGGGGCTTAAACTGTCAAGCTGAGTACAATATTGTTGGAATAATTGTTGTTTTTGAGTGAATTTTTTTTCTATCGCATAGTTTAAACGTTGTGTTAAATAATCTTGCTTCTGCTGTTGTTTCATTAAATAAGAAGACAATGGATTTAGTTCTACCCTCTGATTTAGTTGTACAATGCTCTGCTTTTTAGTTTTAACAACCTGTTGAAATGCCTTTAATAACAATGTTTTTTGTTGTTCAAGCTGTGTTTTTTGATAGTCAACTTGACGCATAGGATGTTGAAAGCTTAAACGTTTTTGTAATTGTTCAAGCTGAGTGATCTTACTTCCCCATAAACGATCGAAAGCAAAATTGGATCTATCATAATATTGCTGTAATTGACGTAATAGATCTTGTTGATCTCGGCTCACTAATTCAGCGGCTGCTGAAGGTGTTGGAGCTCTTAGATCTGCCACAAAATCTGTAATGGTTACATCAATTTCGTGTCCTACTGCACTAATAATGGGAATATTCGAATTAAAAATGGCATAGGCAACGTCTTCTTCATTAAAACACCACAAATCTTCTAATGAGCCACCACCTCGCCCTACAATAAGTACATCACATTCTTTACGGCTATTTGCTACATTAATACTTGTGACAATGTCACGTTTTGCTTCACTCCCCTGCACCAAAGTTGGATAAATAATGATATTTAAACTAGGATCGCGACGTTGTAACACATTTAATATATCTTGTAATGCTGCACCTGTTGAAGATGTCACAATTCCCACTGTTTTTACAAATGATGGGATCGCTTTTTTATATTGTTGTGAAAATAACCCAGCCTCAGATAACTTTATTTTCAGCTGTTCGAATTGCTGTTGTAATAAACCATCCCCTGCCATCTGCATACTTTCAATAATAAGTTGATAATCCCCTCTTGGCTCATACAAACTGATTTTGGCACAAACCAATACTTGCATTCCATTTTGAGGCTGAAAATTAACGGATCGATTTTTCATTCTGAACATCGCACTACGAACCTGAGCCTTATCATCTTTTAAAGTAAGATACCAATGCCCTGAAACAGGTTGGCTAAAATTAGAAATTTCTCCTGTCAGCCAAATATGCCCCAGCTCCATTTCAAGTAGATTACGAACGGTATAGTTAAGTTGTGTAACAGTTAGAATATTACTCATTGCAAATATCGGTGATTAAAATAATAGGGTAAGTTTACTAAAATATGGAAATAAAGAAAGAGGTATTTAAAAATTACAAAAAAACGTGACAATGTCACAATTAAAGTATTGGAACAAGATTTTGAATATTTCTTTGACTGTTATAATAAAAACGATAACCAGAAGCTATTTGTTGGTATTTATTTACGACTAATCCATTCATAAAGATAATATATTCAGAGTTAACTTTTAAAGGAGCCGAAAGTTGCTCAGAAAAATTAGTACAAACTTCTTCACCTAAATATTGCGAATTATCATAAAATATAGTCCAAATATAACTTACAGAGTGTGATTGTTGACTTTCAGGCAGTTTTTGTAAAGTGAAACTTACATCTTTAACTATAAATTTTTTAGATATGCTAGGTTTAAAGCACAATTCCTGTTTTTTTGTATATATCAACATATCCGCCTTTATAGGAGACTTATGCGAAGGATTTCTTCCATCACAAGACATTAGTAAACTCATACATACAGTGAATAAACTAATTTTGTAAATATTTAACATCAAAATGCTCCACTAATAAGTTAAAACGTTATTTATATATCATTTTTCAGATGATAGACTATACACTTCTGAGCCATCATAACATATAAAAAACAATCAGCAATAATGTCTCCTTGTTATGGTTCAAAAAGAAATTGATAGTAATATAATGCAAATTGTTGTACAGATACACCATAATAATAATGGAGATTTTAATGAAACTTGCCATACCTAATATAATTACGCTGGTTTATAAATTATTATTATCTTTTGGAGCTCTCCTTTTAGGATTATTATTTTGTTATAGATTCTTGCCAGAGGGTGAGATCGTTTTAATAGTTGCAATTATCCTTTTAGTGACCTCTTTAGGTTTTTTCTTTTTATATAAGTCTAAAATTATTTGGGTTAATAAAAAAGGGATTTACTGTTTTCATCTATTAACAAGAAACTATAAGCAAATACTATGGGAAAAATCTCACCGTATTGATTGTTTGATACGTCGCTACAATGGTGGATTCTCTTATCGACATATTAAAATAACAAATAAAGATAATGTCGAAATAAGATTATCAGATGATGAATTTGAAAATTTTAATACTTTAATAACATACATAAAGAACGGACAAAAACAGCTTGATAAAATGAATATAGAATTTGCTCAGTTGATTAAAATGAGATCTATCCTAATAACATTATGTCTTCTTTCTTTTATCCTATTTTATTTTACTTTTTCATATCAATATATAACTTACAAAAGTTATTTTATTATTCCAACTGTTTGTTTTTTATTAAGTATTAGATCCTTTAATAAGGTGTTGTGGTGCTATAAAGTTATTAAGGATCAAAAACAATAGAAATCATTGATATTATGAAAAATACAAAAATTAAGTACTAAAATTAACCCTTATTTTGCAAATTTTAATTAGGATCTGACCGCTATAACATCGAATAACAATAGGAAAAATAGAAAATGAAAACAAAAATAACCTATACACTTATATTGACCTTGATTCTTTTCTTGACGAGTTGCAGGAATAACGACAATGAGATAATGATTAAAACTAAAGGTGGCTTGCAAATTGAAAAAGTAGCGATCAAATATGGATTTGTTTCTATAAACCGAGAAAATGACTCTGAACTCTTCTCAACAAAGATGAAAACGATATTTAATAGAAAAGAAAAACAGATCTTTTCAACAAACTTTGGAGAGAATGACTTTTTAATTGTTTATGATAACAAATATTATTATTCATTTAGACACTTTATCCCCTCTGATTTTGTAAATGATGATCCCACAGGACATAATTATAATTTTTTACTCTATAAACGAGATGGCAAAATATTCTGTGATATTGAGATTAAAGGTGAAATGCCAATGAAATTTACTCACGTTATGTCTGATGTTAAAACAGCAAAAAATAGACGTTGTAATACACCAAAAGAAAAAGCAGGTGTGATGTTTAATATGATAGAAATGGAAGAAAAATAAAAGGAATAATTATGCAAACAAAAAAATTATCAAAAATTTTTACGATGAAAAATATAGGAAATATTACATATATATCAGGTATTGTTGTATTAATTATAGCGTTAATTTTAATAAATCATAAAATCATTTCAAACGGTATAGATTTATATAATTCAGGATTAGTTATTATTACTTTTGGAGTTACTTTAAGTTATATTAAACTTACAAATAATGACAAACATTATACTAAATCGAGGCATAAATTTTTAATTATTTCACTAGGTGTTTTATCCACTTTAATCACTATTTTAATTTTTATTAATTTGTTCAAAAGTCGTGTGGAACTAGTAAGGGTTAACTTCTCTGAACTTCTACTTACGAATTTTCACTTATTATTTGGTATGTTAGTGTTAATTTTAATACTCATTTTAACGATATTTTTATTACTAAATGTAGTGTACATACTTTTATCATTTATAAAATTATTGAAAAATAAAAATCAACAAAACCCAAAAGTAATAATAAGCAATAAATCATATAATAAAAACTCACAAAAAAACAATCATTTTAAGACTATCTTATTTTTATTTATATCGTTAAGCATATTAATTGGGGTCATTACATTAACGGATATAAAATACATTCTAATTTATCAAATAAATAAATCAGATTTAGAATTTATTTATAAAGAAAGTATTAACTCTAAAATTAGTTATTTAAATACATCTTATGATGGTGTTCATTTTACTGATGCATCAGGAATATCAAATATTTATATTAAATTAAATAACGAAGTAGTTTTACCCACTAATTACAATATGACAACATTAGAAAAAAACAAATTGAAGAAAATTGATAATAAATTAAAAGATTTATATGCTCTTTCAGAATTTGAATCACGAGAAAAGTATGTTGAATTTAAACTGTCTCGAGGTTTTGTAAGAACACCTGATGGTCTCTATGGTTGTCGTAAAGGATATATTAAAATTGATAGTAATATAAAAATAGGCGACTGGATAGGACATTATAAAATCACTAAATTAATTGAATTTGGAAACGGATGGTATTTTTATGAAGGATTAGATTATAAATAAATATTTTATACCATTTTCCCGTTGCTCGATAATTCGGTGGATACAAACGTTAGCATCAAGGTATGCCTTGACAAATAAATATTTTGACTAATTGATAGTTGGAAATTATGAATAATGTAAATTGTAAAAACACATAGAAAACAGGACATTCCCTGATTCTAATATACTTACACATCATTGGTTATATGAAAAAATAAGCTCTGAATATTAACAACAATTTTATTAAGTATAAATTTAACAGATCAATTTGATAAAAATATCTAATATTTTTAGAATAGGAAAATATATAATAGTAATGAAAATAAATACGCAAAAAATACCAGAAAGTTTTATCTTTGTTTCAGAAACATTTGACGAGTTTGAAAAACGTTATGTTGGTTTTGGAAAGGAACTTTATTTAAATATTAAAGAGAAATTCCCCGATATTTTCAATCATCTTGTATTTTACAAGAGTATCAATTATCAATTAGAAGACAGCTATGCAGAATATAAAAATGACAAGTTTTCATTTAGTATTCAACTTGACCCATTATGTGAAGTAATAGTTTTATCTAATAGTACGAAACAAATTGAAATAGGATATTGGTCAAAAAATGAACTTGTTGAAGCAATTAACTTTATTCAATCAGAATTATTGAATAATAAAAAATAGTACATAAATAGTGTATAAATACAACGGATAAGCTACTTACTCAAAATTTTAAGGTGGCATATATAAAGAATTGATAACAAGAGTTATAATTAAATGAAAAATGACAAGGAATAGATTATGAACCAACGGTAGAAAAAATAGTTGAAAAATTGATGTAGATAATTAAAAACGAACACATATTAAAATTGATAATTTTAAAGGAGATTATTATTTTAAGTAGACAGCTACCAACATAGCAGGTAAAGGTTTTTGTTTTTTGAATCCTTTACTCCCTCATAATTCCATAGGAGAAAAAATGTACCAGAAGAAATTATTTATTATATTCTTATTGTTGATATCTTGTTCATCTAAAGCTGAAAAAGACACCTCCCTCGTTGAGGATATCATCAGTGAGGCACGTGAATTAATGAAAGATGAAGAAGACAAATACCCTGATATGCCCTTTTTTAAAGATATCATCAATCAGGAATATAAATTAACCAAAGTAGAAAACCAACCAATACCATTCGATTGTTTTAACGAGTTTTATCTCTCACAGCCTTATTACTATAATCACTATACCTTTTCGATTTACAAAAAAGATAAAGACACCAAAGAGGTGAAATTATTTAAAACGATCAAAAACGTAAAAGCCTACTCAGTGTCTGATACAGGTATAATTGTATTAGCTGTCAATAATGGTAAAACAGCTAATATTGATGAGGATTTCATCGGTTATGAGATGAGTTATCCCTATGACAAAATGAAAGAAATTCAACCCTTAAATTTAGAAGATTACTTTGAAAAAAATGTCTTAATACAAAAATTTAAAGATGAATTTAATCAAAAAGACATAAAAGATAATGAGGAAAAATTTAACAAATTAGTTGAAGAAAAGCAAAGACTTATGGTTAAACAACACTTCTCTGGGAAATTACAATGTATTAGAGAGATACAGTACGCAAACTCATACTACTTATTTGAATTCAATAAAAACAAAAGAATTGTTAAGGGACTTAGATACACCACAAATGACGGTAGTAGGATAGCATCATTTCTTCGCTCGCCAAATAATATTATGTTTTACGGTTCATCAGAAAAATTTCCTTTTTGTGATGATACCCATAGGGCATTTAGAGTTAGAGAAATAAAACCTGAGGATGAAAATGCCAAACCCAAAAATTGTGCGTTTTATAAAACAAAACCACAATATCAATTAAAGCTGACAGATAGAGTGAAACTTGGATACTATTTTAGCGGCAGTAATCATTTTGCGATAGGAATAGGTACTAAGGAACTTTACTATTATGAATTAACCTTTAAAAATAAAACAATAAAGTTTAAGAGCGTAGTTCCCGTTGTCGCACTCCCTGATAGCCCGAATTATAAAAATCTCATAGAGTACAATGGCAATACTTACCATTTAGAGTAAAGCAACTAAAAAATACTCCATAGAATTAACGTTACAGCATAACGATAAAATGGAAGAATATATCTAGTTTTTGGTAAGGTAATGAAAATTTAAAGGGATATTTGCAAATTTTTGATAACATCATACCGCTTGTATCCCCTATTTACTCAAAAAATACCCTTTATTTTTAGCTATTTTAAAATTACTTTATTATCAATAAGTTACAAATACACTCAAAAAAAGGGTATTTTTCATATTTTTTCACTTCAGATATTGCAAAATAAGGATTTATGAATAAAATCTCTAGTGAACCATCGTGTAGATGGCTTAGAAAACAAAGCACCAGTATTAGCTGTAACAGTTTCAGTGAACCATCGTGTAGATGGCTTAGAAATACCCATTGAGATTTATGAGTAATAAAATATAGTGAACCATCGTGTAGATGGCTTAGAAATTTTGTTGTATATTGCTGAAGCAAATATACAAGTGAACCATCGTGTAGATGGCTTAGAAATTCTACCTTCTCTAACGCTAAGGTAGATAGTTGTGAACCATCGTGTAGATGGCTTAGAAAAACAGGTAAATTCAGGCAATGTAACGACCACTGGTGAACCATCGTGTAGATGGCTTAGAAAAACAGGTAAATTCAGGCAATGTAACGACCACTGGTGAACCATCGTGTAGATGGCTTAGAAACTTTGCAGTGCCAAGCCATCTTTCATCAAATAGAAGTGAATTAATACGATAGTGTAGATCAGTTTAGAAACAATGCAAGAACAGGGCATGCCCTGTTCCTACGTAGGATGGTTATTTTTCAGCGATATAAAAATTAACGAACTTCATCACTTAACCATTCAATAAATTCTTTAATTGACTGCTCCCAATCATTATTTTTGTGAGAAGTTGAAATTAAAGCTTGTTTGATAGCTTCAATTTGGTAATTACAATTTATTAAGCTGGTTTTGATGGCTTCAATTAAATTTACATCTAGCGCATCAGAAAAAATAGTTACATCACTAATCATTGCATTTTTCACATTTAAATGTAGATCTACAATTCCCCAATCAAAACGAGTTTCCATTTGATGGGTAAATTCTGGTGTTTTACCAAATCGCCACTCCCAATCTGCCATCATCTCATAGTATTTATTAAGATGATTATTGGTCTCTAATTCATTTTTATCTAGAATTTCGACCTCTACTGTTTGTCCATAGTGTTGACAAAAACTCTCAATAATCGCATTACAAATTATTTGATGGTTAATGTGCGGATTATATTCAATTAAGTTTGCCACACGAGATCGAACAGATTTAATTCCTTTTGCAGCAAGTTTTAATGGATGAGGGTTCAGATAATCACTCAATTTTGTCATATTGGTATTAACCAGTAATGTACCGTGATGAAAACTACGATCAATTTTATGCTTAAAAGCACTACCTGATATTTTCTTATTATCAACTAAAATATCATTTCGTCCTGAACACTTCGCGTCAATACCTAGGGATTTTAATGCATTGATAATAATATTAAAATTAACCTGCTGATCATAATCTTGCTTAGGAGATAAGAACGTAAAATTAGTATTTCCTAGATCGTGAAAGACTGCTCCACCACCACTTTGACGCCGTGCAAGATACACGCTATCCTGCTCCATTTTATCTGTTCTACACTCTACCCAAGGATTTTGGTTACGCCCAATTACCACAGTTTCAGCATTTCTCCATAAAAATAAAGTATGGCAATCTGCATCTAATTCACTAAAAATCCAATCTTCAGTTGCAAGATTAAACCAAGGATCAGTGATATCTGAAATCATTATTCGCACTTTTTTAGTCATTATTTCATCTCATTATTTAGTATTAATTTAAGTTATTATAATAATTATCATTCGCATAGTAAAATATAAAATAACATTTTATACTCCAATAATTTTTTATAAATTTCATTTTTAAACAAATACGAAAACGTTTGCATTATTATTTCTATTCTGTATAATCCCTCAGATTTTTTAACTAAATGGAGTGTAAATTATGTCATCTTCTGAAAATATGAGCCCACCGAAACAGGCTTTTATGGGGCTCCAAATGCTCTTTGTCGCCTTTGGAGCATTGGTTTTAGTCCCCCTTCTGACAGGACTTAATCCCAATACTGCATTACTTACCGCTGGAATTGGTACTTTGTTATTTCAAGTTATTACGAAACGACAAGTACCAATTTTTTTGGCCTCTAGTTTTGCCTTTATTGCGCCTATTCAATATGGTGTACAAACTTGGGGAATACCTGTAACCTTAGGTGCACTTGCTTGTTCTGGATTAGTATATGTAGTTTTAAGTACTTTTGTAAAACTACGTGGCAATGATATATTGATGAAGCTCTTTCCTCCTGTAGTGGTTGGTCCTATCATTATTATTATTGGTTTGAGTTTAGCACCTGTCGCCGTAAATATGGCAACAGGAAAAGCAACAGGGACAGATTATAATACATCTATCATTATTTCAATGACTACCCTTCTCGTTACTTTGATTGTATCGGTGTTTGCAAAAGGAATTTTACGTTTAGTTCCTATTCTATGTGCTATTATTGTGGGTTATATTCTTTCCATTTTTATGGGAATTGTTGATTTTACTAAAATCATTGAAGCACCTTGGTTTTCTCTACCTCAAATTACGACACCTGAATTTAAGTTAGAAGCCATTTTATATATGCTCCCTATTGCTATTGCACCTGCTATCGAACATATCGGAGATATGATGGCGATTAGTCAAGTAACAGGTAAAGATTTCTTAAAGAAACCGGGACTAAATCGTACATTGTTAGGTGATGGTATCGCAACAATTACGGCCTCATTCTTAGGTGGACCACCTAATACCACTTATTCAGAAGTAACAGGTGCCGTAATGCTGACTAAAAACTTCAACCCTAAAATTATGACTTGGGCAGCTGTTTTTGCTATTTTAATGGCTTTTGTCGGAAAAATTGGTGCATTCTTACAAACTATTCCTGCAGTTGTGATGGGGGGAATTATGATGCTTGTCTTTGGTGCAATTGCTGTTGTTGGTATTAATTCTCTGATTAAAAACAACGTTGATTTAAATCAACCTCGTAATCTGTGTATTGTCTCAGTCGTTCTCACATTTGGTATTGGAGGAATGCTTATTGATGTTGGCTTCTTTGCCATTAAAGGAATTGCTCTTTGTTCCGTGATTGCTATTTTAATGAATCTGTTACTGCCAAAAGAAGAAAATTAATTTAATATTAACTTTTTAATCAACACCGCCTATTTTACAGACGGTGTTTGTGTTTTAAATGTTTGATAAAATTTGCAAAAAAGTAAAATGATCTTTCCGCTCCTAAACTATTTTGTAGTCGCACTATTTAATTTGGTGTTGGTAATTTATAAAATAAATAACAATTTTTAAGTATTGTAGCTGGTAATTTTTGACCCCCTTCATCAGGGCAATATCATACTTGAATAAAAAAATATACTTATTAGCAAAATGACTATTTATTTGAATTTGAAAATAAACTTTATTTATAACATTTAAGTATAGAACGACATTAATTAAACAGGTTTTGTTTGGTATTCAACCTTTTAAATAAGATAAATAATGAACATATTGTAAGTTTACAAGTATAATCTTGCCTTGTACCTTTACCTAAAATACCATCCCCCTGAACGAATAGTTTAAGAGATTTTTATTTATCGTAACTGACTATCTTTACTACCACGACGATTATAGGTACTAAGATCTCTTTGAACTATTTCCAACTCTTCTTGACAATGAATACACAAACGAACACCTTGTATCGCTTGACGACGAGCTTGAGGAATAGCATCACCACATTCATCACAAAACTCAGCACTTTCACCTTTAGGAAGCTGATTTAATGCACTTTTTATGGCATCATTAATGCTTGCATCAATTTGCTCTTGAACCGCACCATCTTGAGACCAACCTCCCGCCATCATTTACTCCTATTTTTTTAAACACTATTTCTTAAAATTACCGTTCTACTATTCTAAGAAAGCATTTTATGATGATAAGCTAAATGCTCTCCAATAAAACTTGCAATAAAATAATAGCTGTGATCGTACCCTTTACGACGATTAATTGTTACATCAGCTTTCATTAATTTAGCAACATTTTCTAGTAACTCTGGTTTAAGTTCTTTTTCTAAAAAACTATCATCTAATCCTTGATCAATTAACATTGGCAAAGGATTTTTTGCTTGTTCCAACAAAGCACAGGTATCCCATTGTTGCCAATTTTCATAATTTTCACCTAAATAAGCCGTCAATGCTTTTTTTCCCCACGGCACTTGGCTTGGTGCAACAATAGGAGAAAATGCCGATACACTACTATAGGTTTCAGGATTTTTTAATGCAATCATTAACGCACCGTGTCCACCCATTGAATGTCCACAAATACTTTGTTTACCATTCGTTGGAAAGTGATTATTAATTAAATCAGGTAACTCTTGGACTATATAATCGTACATCTGATAATGCTTATCCCAAGGTGATTGAGTAGCATTAAGATAAAACCCGGCTCCCTGTCCCAAATCATAACTTTCATCATCAAAAACACTTTCACCTCGTGGGGAAGTATCAGGTGCAACAATAATTAAGCCAAGTTCAGCAGCATAGCGTTGAAATCCTGATTTTTCTATAAAGTTGCGTTCAGTACAAGTTAAACCTGATAACCAATAAATAACAGGACAAGCCTGAGGATTTTCCTTGTTAAGTACTTGTGGGGGTAAATAAACTGCCACATTCATTGCACAATTTAGCGTTTCACTATTATGTTGCCAAATTTGTTGTTTGCCCCCAAAACTAAAAAAACTTTCTATTTTTTGCATTTTTATATCCTCTAAAATAACACGATAAATTCTTGGAAATAAAAAACTTGTGATAACAGCTATTTTAACGCCATTATCACAAGTTTCAATTTTTACTTGTAAATCATCTTAAAAATGCATTACTGTACGAATAGACTCACCTTTTTCAAGTAATTCAAAAGCATAATTAATCTCTTCAAATGGCATCGTATGGGTCACATAAGGATCTAAATCTAGTTTACCATTCATATATTCTTCAACCATTTTTGGTAATTCACTACGTCCTTTCACACCACCAAATGCTGTACCACGCCATACACGCCCTGTCACCAACTGAAATGGTCGAGTAGAAATTTCTTCACCACCAGCAGCAACACCAATAATCACACTTTCTCCCCAACCTTTATGACAACATTCTAAAGCTTGACGCATTACATTCGTATTACCCACACAAGCAAAACTGTATTCCACTCCCCCATCCGTCATTTCAATAATTGCTTGTTCTGTTGGTTTATCAAGTTCTAATGGATTAATAAAATCCGTTGCACCCATTTGTTTTGCAAGTTCAAATTTATCCGCATTCACATCAACCGCAATAATTTTATTCGCACCAGCTTTAACTGCACCTTGAATAACACCCAAGCCGATTGCACCTAATCCAAATACAGCAATATTATCGCCTTTTTCAACTTTTGCAGCATTTTTTACTGAACCTAACCCTGTCGTTACACCACAACCTAATAAACAGGTTTTCTCTGGATTCGCATTTTCAGAGATTTTTGCAACTGAATACTCAGATAAAACTGTATATTCTGAAAAAGTACTTGTTCCCATATAGTGATAAATCGGTTTTCCTTGATAAGAAAAACGAGTAGTTCCATCTGGCATTAAGCCTCTTCCTTGTGTTTCACGCACCGATGAACATAAATTCGTTTTGCCTGATTTACAAAATTTACATTTACCACACTCAGCAGTGTAAAGAGGAATTACGTGATCACCTTCTTTAACACTGGTTACTCCTTCCCCAACTTTAACCACAATTCCAGCCCCTTCATGTCCTAAAACTGCAGGAAATATACCTTCTGGATCAATACCAGATAAAGTATAAGCATCAGTATGGCAAAGAGCAGTATGCGTAATACGCACCATTACTTCACCAGCTTTTGGATCTTCAACATCAATTTCGACAATTTGTAAAGGTTTGTTCGGCTCAAAAGCCACGGCTGCGCGAGATTTCATAATAATGTCCTCAAATAATAAATAATTTAACCTAAAACATATTCTATATTGCAATGATTTTACTCACTCAGTATAGGTTAAGTTTCTGAAAAAATAAGCACATTGTAACTACTTTATAATGAAACAAAAGTGATTTATAAGAAAAACAGTGTTACCATACAGAAACAATTAATTAGGAGCGTTTATTATGCAATCATTAGAAGGGTTGATTATTTTTATCCACGTTGTTGAGCAAAAAAGTTTTTCTTCTGCAGCTAAGATGATGAAAACATCCAAAGCAAATGTAAGCCGACAAATTGCAAGATTAGAAGAGCGTTTAGGCGTGCAATTATTTCAACGTAATACTCGAAGTGTACACCTTACAGAAGTGGGGGATACCCTATATCAAAGTACTAAAGATAATATCTATAATCTAGATGAAACTCTCTGTAATATTATGAAAATGCAAGCGATACCTCGTGGTACACTACGAATTTCAACTGCGGGATTATTCGGTGAAACTAAAGTCACTCACGCTGCCGCTCGTTATATGCAAACTTATCAAGATGTGAAAATAGAACTACATTTTTCTGACCGTAATATTGATATTATTAATGAAGGGTATGACCTAGCCATTCGTACTGGTACATTAAAAGATTCTGCTTTATTTGCAAAACGAATTAGCTCAAGACGTCTCATTTTATGTGCTAGCCCAAATTATCTTTCACAAAATGGTACGCCACAAACAATAAACGAATTAAAAAATCATCTCTGTTTAAAAAGTGCATCGTCCACTTGGACTTTTTCTGATAAACGTAGCAAAAAGCTACAATATAAAGTCAATGCAAACTGGGTAAGTAACAATGCTCGAGCAACATTACAAGCCTGCATACAAGGATTAGGTATTGCTCAACTGCCTGAATATTATGTTCAAGATGCTATCAATCAAGGACAACTTATTCCCTTATTAACCGAGTATGAACCTGCCGATGAAGGTATTTGGGCGGTCTATTCAAATAAATACCATCTATCAACAAAAGTACGGACATTTATTAATTTATTAATAAAAGAAGTCAATTAATTCATTAAGCTCTTGATATTTTAGCAATTGAAGTATTTAAAAAATTACCTAGCAAAATAGCTATACGATAAAAGTAAAGCCATACTGACTACTTATTCAATATGGCTTTACCTATTTGCAAAAAACTCGCTACATCTCACCGCTTCCAAATTGTTTTTTCACCTTAATAAAAACCGTGATCTCTTCCCTATCGTGATACAAATGTTTAGCTTGAATGGTGAATTGAAACCCTTTTTTAGTTAACGTTTCTGTAATAAAATTTAAGCAACGTTGCACTTCTTGATAGCGTTTTTTCATCGGTAATTTAAGATTAAAAATACTCTCTTTACACCATCCATTCACGAACCATTTTGTGATCAATTCACTAATTCGCATTGGTTGTTCCACCATATCACAGACCAATAAGTCAATGGTAGTGCGTTTTGGTGGTTTAAACTTAAAACCGTCTTCAGGACAATGATCAATACGCCCTGTATTATGTAAACTGTCTGCCATTTTTCCGTGATCGACACAATAAACAAACACATCTCGTTTGACTAATTGATATGTCCAACCTCCAGGGCAAGCGCCGAGATCTACTGCTTTTACATTTTCATTAAAATGCCAACTTTCTTCGGATTTTGGAATAAAGGTTAAAATCGCTTCTTCTAATTTTAAGGTTGAACGACTAGGGGCTTCCATAGGGAATTTTAATCGCATAATGCCCATAGGATTTGATGATCGGTTATCATTATAGGCATAGCCTACATAACAACAGCCTGAGCCAACAAAGAGAACTTGTAATGTAATGCTATTTTGACGTTTTGAGCCACTATGTAACCAACCTTGTTTTTTTAAGGTATTACGCAATGGGACAGTAAACTTACGGCAAAATTTAGAAAGTTCTTTTGCTTCATTGGTATCTGGTGTTTCTACTACAAGATCACTGCTCTTTTTAAAATCAATACCTTGATCTTGTTGAGCAAGATATTGTTCTAAAATAGGGGTAATACGGTCATTTTCAGGTAAATTTTCTAGCAACTTCCCTACTACAATCATTTGACGAACGAAGATCAATTCAGAAAGTGGTAGTTCTTGTGCTAATCTATCTGCATCTCCCTGCTGATAGCATTCAAAAATGACATAGCCCGTATTTTCTTTTAATTTTGTAAAACCATAAACACCGAGTTCAACGGCTTTATCTGAGATTTCACCCGCCACTTCTTTTTCAAATCCAGCTCGGCAATAAAGAGCAAGTTTATTCATATTATTCCTTTTCTGTGTAATAAAAAACCACTTGTATTGCTACAAGCGGTTAGTTTCTGTTAATTTTTTGCACATTTTAGTCTTTAGTTAGGTAATTTGCACCAAATAAAAAAACTAGACCTATTAATACAAATACAATTAAAGGTAATGTAAATTGACTCATAATGCTATCTCCTTAAACTTCTTCCTGAAAATTCTCCCCATTGCTAAAAATATATAAATTAAGCTTAGCAATAATAAAATATCCATAGTTTTAGATAAAATGGTACCAGCTCCATAAATAATTACAGGTATAGCCAAAATTGCCACTTTTGCTATATCATCGGACATTTTCGACCACGCTTCAAATGATGATTTTTCAATCGGCTTTTTAAATAAATTCCACATTTATAAACTCCTTGATAAATCATCTTAGACTTATTGTATTAGCTTGTCAAATAATGATTACGCCTTACATTCTGATTGCAACGGTGGTACTTCTCTGCCCATTCGTTGATAAAATTCAACCACAAAATCATCAAAGCGATCTTCATCAATAGATTGACGAATTTCTGCCATTAAACGCTGATAATAACGTAAATTATGGATCGTATTTAATCTCGCCCCTAAAATTTCGCCACATTTATCTAAGTGATATAAATAGGCTTTGGTGTAGTTTTTGCAAGTATAACAATCACAATGTGGATCTAACGTGGTTGTATCTTCACGGTATTTTGCGTTACGGATTTTTACCACACCATCTGTAACGAATAAATGACCATTACGGGCATTACGTGTTGGCATTACGCAGTCAAACATATCAATCCCACGACGCACACCTTCAACTAAATCTTCAGGTTTACCTACGCCCATCAAATAACGAGGTTTGTCTTTTGGTAGTTGAGGGCAAACATATTCTAAAATACGGTGCATATCTTCTTTTGGTTCACCAACAGCTAAACCTCCGACTGCATAACCATCAAAGCCAATTTTAACCAATTCATCAATAGAGACTTTGCGTAACTCTTCAAATACGCCACCCTGTACAATACCGAATAACGCATTTTTATTGCCTAATTCATCAAAACGCTGACGGCTACGCTGTGCCCAGCGGACTGACATTTCCATTGATTGCTTAGTATAATCAAAAGTTGAGGGATAAGGTGCACATTCATCAAAAATCATTACAATGTCAGATCCTAAATCATATTGAATTTCCATTGATTTTTCAGGAGATAAAAAGATCTTGGATCCATTGATAGGGTGACGAAAACTAACGCCCTCTTCAGTAATTTTACGCATTTTCGCAAGGCTAAATACCTGAAAACCACCTGAATCCGTTAAAATTGGAGCGTGCCATTGCATAAAATCGTGTAAATCACCGTGTTTACGCATCACTTCTTGCCCTGGTCTTAACCAAAGGTGAAACGTATTTCCTAATAAAATTTGAGCTCCTGTGGCTTTCACTTCTTCAGGTGTCATACCTTTTACTGTGCCATAAGTTCCCACTGGCATAAAAGCTGGGGTTTCTACGTGAAACTCACCTTTAGGGCGAGAAAAAGTCATACAACCACGGCGAGCATTACCGTTTGTTTTTTTTAATTGATACTTCATTTTTTTCCTTATAGATAAACAGTCTATAGATATAATTTTTATTGTTAATTATTTTAAATTAAAATTTAATGCCAGTACCAATGCCTAAACTGACACCAACACCATTAGACCCACCACCTACACTGCCGGTTCCTGATATTGAAGAACAAGCAACTACTGTTGTGAAGACTAAAACTAAAAATAAGATTTTTTTAATCATTTTGATTTCCTTAAGAGAGCGTTAATTTCTCTTTCATTGATAATTGTAATTGTTGCAACATTGCATAGCGTTTACGATACATTGAGCGTTTTTTACTTGGAATGTCTTCTAAATTTTTACTTTCTACGTTGAGAGGTAATTCCCAATAATCATTTAAAACACCATTACTTTCTCTAAAAATAGCATCATAATCAACAATAAAACGTTTACTTCGAACAAAACGAGATTTATTTTGATATTTTTGAGGAATACCAAATAAAGACGGATAACCCAGTACTTGAGTGAATAATTTCATTGCATCTACCATTAAATAGGCAGGTCTTAAACCGTGACACTTTTTGGTTAATTGTTTTACAATCTCTTTAGAGCCTTCTTGATTAGGCCCTTGAATAACACCAATCAATAAACCTTGTTTTATTTCGCCAAATGTCAGTAAGTAAATTAATTGTTCGCTTGGTTTATGATATAGCTCTAAATTCCAATACCCTTCCATTGGTTGAAATTCATTAATTTTAAGACGAAGATCAAAATCGGCAATCACTTCACCAAAATTAATTTCTTCTTCCCATAATGGTCGATGCCCTAGTTCTGACAATTTGTTCGGTAAAAAAGTTAGATTTTCACACATTGAATTTAAACGCTCTGTCGCATTAAAACGCTTATCTAAAAAACGATGCGCGACAGGGTAACTATAGTTTGGGTATGTATTCAGTACTTCTATTAAATGAGGATTTTGATTAACAAATTCTTCAAATTTTTTGATTTTCGAACGATGTAGCAACGAACGCAGTTGATAACGAAATCGTTTTAAACGATAAGATTTGTTATGTCTATCTGGATAAATTGCGTGAGGCAAAGGCCATTGATATATATTTTGCATAATAATTTATTTCATTAATTTGAGATCTGAACATTATACTAAATTTCAGTATACTTAGCATTGAATTATTTTCGTTAAAATATATGGGTTTAGGTATTAAATTTAACTTTGCAAAAAATATGACAAATCATACCGCTATCATTTTAGATAAAGATGTTATATTTTTAAATTTGAAAGATAATTGAAATGTCTGTTTAGAAGAAATGGTTGCGGGGGCTGGATTTGAACCAACGACCTTCGGGTTATGAGCCCGACGAGCTACCAAGCTGCTCCACCCCGCGTCTGAGATGTGCATAGTACACTTATTTTTTAAGATTACAATAAGAAAAAAATATTTTTTATTTGTTTGATGAAAATTAATACATTGCTTGGTTAGATGTTCAGGGCAAGATCGCACTTTTCTTAAAAATATGATCTAATAGCACCTATTATTCAATAACAAATAGGTGTAAAAATGAATATATTATCAGCTTTTAAAGATTTAGAAGACCCTCGCAAAGATATAAACAAAAAATATGACTTCTTAGATGTTATTTTTCTTGTCGTAAGTGCGGTAATATCAGGTGCAGAAGGATGGAGTGAAATTCATCAGTTTGGTAAATTGAATATAAAATGGTTACGAAAATACCGAGATTTTGAAAATGGTATTCCTGTTGATGATACGATTGCTCGTATTGTAAGACGGATAAATCCTGAGAAATTAAATTATATTTTTATTAATTTTATCAATGAGATACGAAAATCACAAGGCAAAGAGTGTATTGCAATAGATGGTAAAACATTAAAAAACAGTTCACATTTAGAGCCTCATAATGCGCTACATAGTATTACGGCTTGGAGTTGTTCAAGAGGATTAATTTTAGCTCAAAATAAGTCCAAAGGTAAGAAAAATGAGAATGAAAGCATTCTAGAAATGATAGATATTTTAGAGCTAAATCAAGCCGTCATTACGGTAGATGCGATGAATACGCAAAAGAAAATAACGAAGAAAATCATAGAAAAGAAGAGTGATTATGTGATGCCATTGAAAAATAATCATAAGAAATTTAGAAACGAAATAGAAAGTTATTTTCATAAAGTAGTGCGAGAAAAATCAATAAAAATAGATAAGTTTCAAGAAGTTAACTGTGAAAGAAGTCGAATAGATCAACGGTATTATTCAAAATTACCAATAAGTGATTGGCTTTTGGAATCTCAAGGTTGGACAGGAATTAAAAGCCTTATTCAAGTTCATAGGATAAGAGAAGACAATGGCAAGAAAAGTGAAGAAAAAGTATTTTATATCAGTAGCTTAGATGTTCCTTGCGAAGACTTTGCGAAATATATTAGGGGTCATTGGGAAGTTGAAAATAAAGCGCATTGGGTACTTGATGTTGTTTTTAAAGAAGATGATAGTACGATTTATTTGGGGGATGGCGTTGAAAATATGGCAATAATTAGGCGTTTAGGGCTTAATTTAGCACGACTACATCCAGCTAAAAATAGTATGAAAAGCAAGCTGAAATCAGCTGGCTGGTCTGATGAAATGAGGTCTGAGCTTATTTTTGGTGTGTGTGATTAATTTATAGACAAAGTACGCGGTTGCCCTGGTTAGATGTTATTCTCAAATGATTTTTAATACCTTTTTAAATAAAATTTTGTTATTCTTATCCGTTGTTTTTAATTAAAAGGATATTTATGATTTATAAAGTGCATAAAAAATGGATCGTGTTAATCAGTTGTTCGTTGTTTATAATTGGTTGTTCTAATAAGCCTCATCAATCAACACAAAATTATACAGAAAAAGAGAAATTAGGTGCTAAATATAAAAATCGTCAATATTTTCCTTATGCTCCATATATAATAAGAGACGTTATTCCAACACGTAAACCCGTTGTAAATCGCCGTAGTTTCTTACGTCAACTTGCTAACGTGAAAGATTATTCAACTACTCTCTCTACAAAATACTCAGATACTTATAATAAAATCGCTTCTTGGGTCTATTCGGGTGCAAATATTCATCGTTTAAGTGCTTATGGTATTAATATTCAACAAATGAGCGGTGAAGAGGGTTTTCAAAATGTATTAATGACAGGCTATTACTCTCCTGTTATCAAAGCTCGTCATACTCGAAGTGGTAGATTTCAATATCCAATTTATGCAAAACCTCGCTATAGAAAGCAGTTTACTCGTAAACAAATTTACGATGGCGTATTAGCAGGAAAAGGATTGGAACTTGCTTATACGGATTCACTATTGGAAAATTTTTTATTAGGTGTGCAAGGTAGTGGTTATGTTGATTTTGGCTATGGGCGTTTAAATTATTTTGCTTATGCGGGTCAAAATGGCTTTAAATATGTCAGTATTGGGCGTTTACTGGTTGAAGATGGCGAAATTCCAAAAGAAAAAATGTCTATTCAAGCAATTAGAGAATGGGGGCAACGTTATCCTGATCGTGTTCAAGAATTATTAGAAAGAAATCCCTCTTATGTTTTCTTTAAAAATGATGCTTCAGGAAAAGTAAAAGGTTCTGCTGGTGTACCACTTATCGCCTTAGCTTCTGTTGCTTCAGATCGTCGCATCGTTCCTTCTGGCACTCCTCTACTTGTCGAAACCCCAATTATTGATGATGATGGTAACTGGACTGGACGTCACGAAATTCGATTGATGATTGCTTTAGATGTAGGCGGTGCAATAAACGGTCAACATTTTGATATTTATCAGGGAATAGGTAAGAAAGCAGGACATAAAGCTGGATTAATGAAACACTATGGACGAGTTTGGATTTTACAATAATCTATAACGTCATTCTCGTATGCATAAGCCACTATTCTATTAAATAGATGGTGGTTTTTTCTTGCTCCTTACAAAAATATGAACTAACCAGTATATCTGCATTAATTTACAAAATAAACTGGACAACTTTTATGTTATTATAAAATTCATTTTCAATATTATGAGTAACCTTATGAAATCAGTAGAAGAAATTTTTGAACAAAACCACCATTGGGCCGTTGAGATGAAACAAAAGCAGCCTGATTATTTTGAAGCAATTTCAGAACAGCAAAAACCACGTTTATTGTGGATTGGTTGTTCTGATAGTCGTGTACCCGCTGAAAAGCTAACAGGATTAGAATCAGGAAAACTCTTTGTACACCGCAATATTGCCAATCTCGTTATTCATACCGATTTAAACTGCTTATCTGTCGTGCAATATGCGGTTGATGTGTTAGATATTGAACATATCATTATTTGTGGACACACTAATTGTGGAGGTATTCAAGCCTCTTTAAATAATGAAGATTATGGTTTAGTGAATAACTGGTTATTACATATTAAAGATATTCGTTTTAAATATAGTTCGCTTTTAGGCAAGCTTCCTACTGAAAAACGAGCAGATATGTTAGTACAATTAAACGTGGCTGAACAAGTGTATAATTTAGGACGTACTTCTGTGGTTCGTGCAGCGTGGAAACAAGGTAAAAAATTATCATTACACGGTTGGATGTATGACGTTCACGATGGTTATTTGAATGATCAAGGTGTAATGGCAACCAGCTCAGAAACCTTAGAGATCACTTACCGCAATGCCATTTCTAAATTAATGGTAGAAGTAGAAGAGAGTGAGGGTATTGAATAAATATAGTAGTTTGATTTGCAAATTTTAATCAAGAACTAACCGCTATAGACTCACTTAAAAAACATTATTTGCACTATTCCCTGCTAAAATACAATCATTTTGTAAAAAAAATAGTTGACAGCTGGTTACAAATACGCAATATTAAGGTTGTTTTTAATTCAAAGGATTTTTTATTTTATGTTTCATTTTATGTTTTTACTCAGTCTATTACTTATTATCACATTTTATATGTGCGGTTGGACTGTAGATAAAAAACACTAAAATAATTATCAAATCAAAAGTTCAATAAACCCGCACTAGAATGCGGGTTTTTTTATGGCTTTTTTATGGCTTTGTACTTTATAAATAATAAGGATAATAATATGCAAACAAACAACATCATTATTTTTGACACTACATTGCGAGATGGGGAGCAGGCGTTAAAAGCCAGTTTAACAGTAAAAGAAAAATTACAAATCGCGTTAGCTTTAGAACGTTTAGGTGTGGATGTAATGGAAGTGGGATTTCCTGTTTCATCACAAGGGGATTTTGAATCAGTACAAACTATCGCTAAACATATAAAAAATAGCCGAGTTTGTGCATTATCAAGAGCAATAAATAAAGATATTGATGTGGCAGCGGAAGCATTAAGTGTTGCTGAAGTGTTTCGTATTCACACTTTTATCGCCACCTCCGCCCTACACGTTGAAGCAAAATTACGTCGCTCTTTTGATGATGTCCTTGAAATGGCAGTAAATGCGGTTAAACGAGCCAGAAAATATACCGATGATGTGGAATTTTCTTGTGAAGATGCCGGTAGAACAGGGATTGATAATATTTGTCGTATTGTAGAAACTGCCATTAATGCTGGAGCGACCACTATTAATATTCCGGATACCGTTGGTTATTGTTTGCCAATGGAATATGGTGATATTATCAAAAATGTAATGAATCGTGTACCTAATATCGATAAAGCCATTATTTCAGTGCATTGTCATAATGATTTAGGTATGGGAACGGCCAATTCTTTAACGGCAGTGCAAAATGGCGCAAGGCAAATTGAATGTACTATTAATGGAATTGGGGAACGTGCCGGTAATACCGCTTTGGAAGAAGTGGTAATGGCAATTAAAACAAGACAAGAATTATTTAAAGCAGATACTCGAATAAAAACACAAGAAATTCATCGAGTTAGCCAGTTAGTCAGTCAGCTTTGTAATATGCCAATTCAACCTAATAAAGCGATTGTGGGTGAAAATGCCTTTGCACACTCCTCTGGGATCCATCAAGATGGAATGGTTAAACATAAAAATACTTATGAAATTATGTCACCACAAACCATTGGATTGAAAAAAGAAAAATTAAATTTAACGGCTCGTTCAGGCAGATCGGCGGTTAAAAATCATATGGATATAATGGGCTATAAAGAAAACGAATATGATTTAGATAAACTTTATACCGCATTCTTAAAATTAGCCGATAAAAAAGGACAAGTTTTTGATTATGATTTAGAAGCACTTGCCTTTATTGATATGCAACAAGGGGAAGAAAATCGCTTAAATTTAGATGTCATCACCTCTCAAACAATGAGCCAACTCCCCGCTTCCGCTTTTGTCCAAGTTGAATTAGATGGTAAAAAATACAGTGATGTATCTAATGGTGGTAATGGTCCTGTTGATGCAGTATTTAATACTATTTTAAAAATTACAAGGTTAGATCTCACTGTTAAAAGTTATAACCTAACCGCTAAAGGCGAAGGAGCGGAAGCCTTAGGGCAAGTGGATATTATTGCAGAATATAATAACCGCAAATTTCACGGTGTCGGTTTAGCTACGGATATTGTGGAAGCATCAGCAAGAGCATTAATTCACGCCATTAATGCCATTTACCGCTCTCAACAAGTCGCCGATTTAAAACTTGAATCCACTAAATTACAGGAGAAATAAAAATGACAAATTATAATGTTGCAATATTAAGCGGTGATGGTATCGGTCCTGAAGTGATGCAAGAAGCGATTAAAGTATTAGATACTGTTCAAAATAAATTCAACTTTAAACTAAATTATCAATATTTTGATGTAGGCGGAATTGCCATTGATAAGCACAATACCCCGTTACCTGATGAAACATTAATAGGGTGTAAAAACAGTGATGCCATTTTATTTGGTTCTGTCGGTGGTCCAAAATGGGAAAACTTACCTCCTGAACAACAACCAGAAAGAGGGGCATTACTCCCCTTGCGTAAATATTTTGAATTATTCTGTAATTTACGTCCAGCAACTTTATATAAAGGATTAGAAAACTTCTGCCCTTTACGTGCAGATATTGCACAACGAGGTTTTGATATCGTTACTGTACGAGAATTAACAGGCGGAATTTATTTCGGACAACCAAAAGGACGAGAAGGCACAGGGCAACAAGAAAAAGCCTTTGATACTGAAATTTATTACCGCTATGAAATTGAACGTATCGCCCGTATTGGATTTGAAACAGCAATGAAAAGAAAAAAGCACTTAACATCTGTTGATAAAGCCAATGTTTTGACAAGTTCTGTATTATGGCGTGACATTGTCACTGAAATATCGAAAGAATACCCTGAAGTTACCCTCGATCATATTTATATTGATAATGCCACAATGCAATTAATCAAACAGCCTGACTTTTTTGATGTACTGCTCTGCTCTAATATCTTTGGGGATATTATTTCCGATGAGTGTGCAATGATTACAGGCTCAATGGGAATGTTGCCATCAGCAAGTTTAAATGAAAAAGGTTTTGGATTATATGAACCTGCAGGTGGATCCGCTCCTGATATTGCAGGAAAAAATATTGCCAACCCTATTGCACAAATTTTATCATCAGCAATGATGTTACGTTATAGTTTCAATCTTAATGATGCTGCAACTGCGATTGAAAATGCGGTGCAAGATGTTTTACAACAAGGCTATCGTACTGCAGATTTAACGGATAATACGACTGCTATCTCGACCAGTGAAATGGGGGATCTGATTGCTGAAAATATTTAAACCAGCAATTATTAAAGAATGGATTGATGATGAAACTAAAACAGCAAGATGCCCTTACTGTGATATTGATAGTGTGATAGGAGAAAAATCAGGCTATCCTATTACAAAAGCATTTTTACAAGAAATGTATGATTATTGGTTTGTATAAAATATTACAACATATCTGCTAGATATATGTGAACTATGGAATATGAAAAACCATTATTAACAAATCTTGTTAAAATTAAAGGAAAAAATATGAAAGAATGGATAGTACATACAAAGAAAAATATACCTGAAATATTTGAATATGATAATGGGGAAATTGATAACCCTATGATGTTATGGATTGAGTTACATTGTTTATTTGATACTGCTGTCAGTACAAAGAATGAAGATTTAATAAAAAGAATTTTTCAAGAGGTGCATTATTATGAAACCTATGAAAATAATCCTAATGGTGATGATTTTAGTACAGCTGTTTGCCTAGCCTTTACCGAGCATTTATTAGATAAGGAAAATTATATTCCTTATGTTTTAAAATATATAAGCAGACAAAAATTTATTAAATATAAAGCACTTTTAACCTACCATAATGATGAAAAAAAATATTTAAACGTTTTGAAACAATATACAGGTAAGTAAAAATAAGCAATTAGATTTTTATAAAAATTTGCAAATAGGCATATAAATGAAATTAAATAATAAAAACTTAAATCAAAAATGGCTAGATTATAATAATGCTAGACTTACAGGAAACAGAAAAAAAGCAAGTGCGTTACTAAATAGTTTTATTACTACTCTTTTACAAAATGATGAAGAAGTGATTGAAAATTTTGTTCATCAAATCTGCTCTATTGTATTAAAAAATAATACTTTTTTATCTACTAATAGCATTGAGGTTGCAAGGGCTGAAGTTAGAATACAGCACCCTCTTTTTCAAAAGGTGCTTATTCCTGTATTTATAAAAAAATATAAAGAAAATGATCCATTATATATAAGATGGATTGCACAGATGGAACAGTTTTTTTATTCAGACCACAAAACAACTAACTATTTTTTAGAAGCAATTAATATTGATAGTACATTACAAGATGCAGTGATGTTTTCAAGAGAAACAAATCAGTATGAAGAAACAAAATGTAGATATTTTGAAACAGATTATTTCTTAAAAAAGTCATTTGAGCTTAAACCTGATCAAGAAGTATTAGATTTAATTTTAAAAAGAATGTTAAGAAATATTGATTACTTGACCCACGAATTACCCTATTTACTTACAGATTTAGATGATTTCATAAAAATTATCAATGAATTTAAATATTTTAGTGAACAATCAAATAGTAAAGAAAAATGGAAAAGGCAAATTGAAGAATGGGAAAATATTGCTGATAACTTGAAGACGTAGGGACAAAGCATGCCTTGTCCATGTGAACAATAATTACCATCATATCGATAAAATAGCGGTTAGATTTTTGTATAATTTTACAAATAAATTAAAATTTTTTGTATGTAAAAACTAAATAGATACTTAATAAGAATACAATAAAATGAAACTAGAAGAAATTAAAAAGAAGGCTATTGAATTAGGTAAACTTGATAAGAAAGAGTTAAATAAATATGTAGCAATACTATTTGATCAGAAAAATGTTTCATTTTTAGGGTGTATTGAGTTTGTGCGAATTAATCAAGGTATGTCTCTTTTCAATGCTAAAAAATTATTTTTTGAGTTAGACTTTTTAACAGATGATAAAAAAATACAATTAACATCTTCTCTAGAAATTATGAAAAGTGAATATAAAGAATAGTATAGTTAAATATTTAGAATAAGAACAGGGCATGCCCTGTTCCTACGAGCAATAAAACTACCTTTAGCAGTAACAAGCGGTATGATTTTTATAAAAATTTGTAAAAGGAAGGATAATGAATACAAACTATCAAGAGCAGTATATTGCAATTTCAGCTGAGTTTAGAAAAAGTAAACGATCTAATGAAAGTATAGAAAAATTGTATGATTTACTTTATGAACTTGAAAAAAGAGAAAGAAACGAACAAGAACATAAGATTTTGTCTTATATATATTCCCTTTTAGAATATCATCAATCTGCTTATGAAATATATAAACCACTAGTAGATTTAAAAGACAAAAAAGATATTGCATATTTGTATAAATTACAAAGTAAAGCAAAATCACATGGAAATAATTTTAAAATTAAAGATATTCGTAAATACAGAAGAAAAATTGAGCAAGTAAATTTATCACTTGATGATTTTAAGTTTGATTCAAAATTTACATTTCGATTTTGTGCAGATGCTAATAAATATCTAATAGTAAAAAATATTATAATTTTTAATAAGATTTTAAAGGCTAAAAACTTTGAACTTTGGGTTTATGAAAATAACACCCTTGAAAATTCAATAGAGAAAATTATTGATTATATTATTTGGCTTGGTAACTGCAAAAATGAACTAATTGATTTTTATAACTTAAAAATGGCTGAAGATACAGAACAAGCAGATAATAATTGGTTTGATACTTTAGATATTTATGGACTAAGAATTAGTTTAAGTGAAACAGGTAATATATCAGCATTTATTTCTGTTGGAGATACTTTTTTTGAAGACCATATTTTAGATATAGAAATAGATGATAAAAATATTGTAGATATGAATTATGATGGCTAATTTTTATCAACTATAAATAGCGGTTACATTTAATCAAAAATTTACAAAATACAATTAAAAGATAACAAAGGAAAAATATGACAAACACACAATATAAAACACTTTATGAAAAACTTTTTGACGCACACGTTGTGCGTGAAGTAGAGGGGGAAACGCCTTTAATTTATATTAATCGCCATTTGGTTCACGAAGTCACCAGCCCACAGGCGTTTGATGGCTTACGCTCAATGGGGCGTGAGGTTCGTCAGCCCTCTAAAACGGTGGCGACGATGGATCATAATGTGCCAACGGATAGCCGTGATTTAATGGGCAGTGGCGAAATGGGTTATCTGCAAATGATTGAGCTTGAAAAAAATAGCCAAGAATTTGGGGTGACGCTCTATGATATTAATCACCTTAATCAAGGCATTGTACACGTTATGGGACCAGAACAAGGGCTTACCCTTCCCGGAATGACGATTGTTTGTGGCGATTCTCATACCGCAACACACGGTGCATTTGGTGCATTGGCCTTTGGTATTGGTACTTCAGAAGTTGAACACGTTTTAGCGACACAAACCATTAAACAAGCCCGTGCTAAAACAATGAAAATTGAGGTTGTCGGACAGGTAAACAAAGGTATTACGGCTAAAGATATTGTACTCGCCATTATTGGAAAATTAACGATGGCTGGAGGCACTGGTTATGTAGTCGAGTTTTGTGGTGAAGCTATTGAAAGCCTTTCAATGGAAGGACGAATGACGGTGTGTAATATGGCCATTGAGTTAGGGGCAAAATCAGGCTTAATTGCGCCTGATGAAACAACCTTTAATTACTTAAAAGGTCGCCCTTCTTCACCAAAAGGCAAAGAATGGGACGAAGCGGTTGAGTATTGGAAAACATTACACAGTGATAAAGAAGCAACCTTTGATAAAGTGGTTACATTGCAAGCCAGTGATATTCAGCCACAAGTAACTTGGGGAACCAATCCAGGGCAAGTAATTGGAATTGAAGAAACCATTCCAAATCCTGCTGATGTTAATGATATTATTGAACAACAATCTGTAAAAAAAGCATTGTCCTATATGAATTTACCTCATAGCAAAAAAATGACAGAAATCAATATTGATAAAGTCTTTATCGGCTCTTGCACCAATGCTCGAATTGAAGATTTACGAGCAGCTGCTGCAGTCGCAAAAGGACGAAAAGTAGCAAATAACGTGACAGCGTTGGTCGTTCCAGGATCAGGATTAGTCAAAGCCCAAGCTCAACAAGAGGGATTAGATAAAATCTTTTTAGAAGCTGGGTTTGAATGGCGAGAACCAGGTTGTTCAATGTGTTTAGCAATGAACAATGATCGCTTAGAAGCAGGCGAACGCTGTGCCTCAACCAGTAATCGAAACTTTGAGGGACGACAAGGACGAGGTGGTCGCACCCATCTTGTTAGCCCTGCAATGGCAGCTGCGGCGGCAGTTTATGGTAAATTTGTCGATATTCGCCAAATCGAATTATTATAATAAACAAGCGATAAGTTAATAGGAAAAAGGAAAAGAATAATGACAAGAAAATTTACACAGCATACAGGTTTAGCGGTACCACTTGATATTTCAAATGTGGATACTGATGCGATTATTCCAAAACAATTTTTGCAAAGGGTTACCCGTTCAGGATTTGGTAAAAACTTATTCCACGAATGGCGTTTTTTAGATGACGAGGGATTAATCCCTAACCCTGATTTTGTACTCAACTTCCCTTGCTATAAAGGTGCATCCATATTACTTGCAAGGGAAAATTTTGGCTGTGGATCATCAAGAGAACACGCTCCTTGGGCATTAGATGATTACGGTATCCGAGCGATTATCGCCCCAAGCTTTGCCGATATTTTTTATGGAAACAGCCTAAACAATCAACTACTCCCTGTTAAATTAACCCATCAAGAAGTCGATGGTTTATTTAATTATGTGATTAAAAATGAAAATGCTCAAATTACCGTTGATCTAGAAAATCAAACCGTGACAGCAGGAACACTGCTCTATCATTTTGAAATTGACTCTTTCCACCGTAACTGTTTACTCAAAGGGTTAGATAGCATTGGTCTAACGTTACAGCATAACGATAAAATTGAAGAATATGAAAAAAATATCCCTAGTTTTTTAAGGTAATAGCAACTTAAAGTAATATTTGCAAATTTTTGATAACATCATACCGCTTGTATTTCTGATTTATCAAAATACCCTTTATTTTTAGCTATTTTAAAATCACTTTATTATCAACAAGTTACAAAAATAGCTAAAAAAAGGGTATTTTTGCTATTTTTTCACTTCAGATATTGCAAAATAAGGATTTTATGAATAAAATCTCTAGTGAACCATCGTGTAGATGGCTTAGAAAGTTTTCCGTAAAAATTGTGAACAATTTTTCCTGTGAACCATCGTGTAGATGGCTTAGAAATGATTTTTTCAAAGAAAAAAGCGGTTTATTTTGTGAACCATCGTGTAGATGGCTTAGAAATGAATATGCACAAAAAAATAGTATAAATTTAAGTGAACCATCGTGTAGATGGCTTAGAAATTTCGGACACTCTAACGTACGCACGCAAATATGTGAACCATCGTGTAGATGGCTTAGAAAACTAATTACAGCATGGTTAAATATTGCAATGCGTGAACCATCGTGTAGATGGCTTAGAAAATTTGCATATTACCCCAATTGTAATTACCTGCGTGAACCATCGTGTAGATGGCTTAGAAATTAATTCAAGTCGCAGAAACATTGGGATCCATGTGAACCATCGTGTAGATGGCTTAGAAATTCTGTTTCAAATATCATTGTTCTTTCTCTGTGTGAACCATCGTGTAGATGGCTTAGAAAAGAAGGTGAAAAATTACCTAGACCAGTTTTAGCGTGAACCATCGTGTAGATGGCTTAGAAAATTTGACTATGATGAATGGTTTGATTATTCAAGTGAACCATCGTGTAGATGGCTTAGAAAGTATTGCGATGAAAACAACACGGCTTTATCTGTGAACCATCGTGTAGATGGCTTAGAAACGAAAGGCTCGTTTGATAAAGCAGGGCGTTTTGTGAACCATCGTGTAGATGGCTTAGAAAACATACTTTGGCATGTGAACCATCGTGTAGATGGCTTAGAAAAGCTAAGCCTTGTTCCATTGCGTATTGTATTTGTGAACCATCGTGTAGATGGCTTAGAAAATACTTCGGCACTGCCACATACTTCGGCATTGGTGAACCATCGTGTAGATGGCTTAGAAATACTACCAACACCTGTCGATTTGCTTTCTGTTGTGAACCATCGTGTAGATGGCTTAGAAAGATTAAAAAAGGGGGTAAGAGAAGGTGAAAAAATGTGAACCATCGTGTAGATGGCTTAGAAATGTCGCCCAGCAAATAGCAACAGAACCAATCAGTGAACCATCGTGTAGATGGCTTAGAAATGCCCTCTTCTACTGCACGCTTATTAACTTCGTGTGAACCATCGTGTAGATGGCTTAGAAACGATAATTTCTAATGTATGGGTTTAAATTGATAGTGAACCATCGTGTAGATGGCTTAGAAATGAAGAACATAAAAGCAAGAAGCATAAAGCGTGTGAACCATCGTGTAGATGGCTTAGAAAAACGGCGGGGCGTTTATTTTAGCACCGCAGAAGTTAACCATCGTATAGATGACTTAGAAATAAAAAAGGTCGCCATTATGACGACCTTTTTTATTATTCTGTTTTATCAATTGGTGGAAAATCTCGTTGTACTTCACCTGTATAAATTTGGCGAGGACGTACAATTTTAAATCCATCTTCTTGTTTATACATTTCTTTCCAATGTGCTATCCAACCAACCGTTCTTGCTAATGCAAACATTACCGTAAACATTGAGGTTGGAATACCAATCGCTTTTAGGATAATGCCTGAATAAAAATCAACATTTGGATAAAGCTTGTGATCAACAAAATACGGATCTTCTAGGGCAATACGCTCTAATTCCATCGCAACATCTAAAATTGGTGTAGAAATATTAAGCTCACTTAACACTTCGTGACAAGTTTGACGCATTACTTTAGCTCGAGGATCATAACTCTTATACACACGATGCCCGAACCCCATCAAACGGAATGGGTCATTACGATCTTTTGCTTTGGCAATATATTCAGGAATACGATCTACAGTACCAATTTCTTCCAACATATTAATACAAGCTTCATTGGCACCGCCGTGAGCAGGCCCCCATAATGATGCAATACCTGCCGCAATACAAGCAAATGGATTTGCACCAGAAGATGCCGCTGTTCGAACAGTCGAAGTTGAGGCATTTTGTTCGTGATCGGCGTGAAGAATAAAAATACGATCTAATGCTTTTTCAAAGACAGGGTTAACTTTATATTCTTCACAAGGTGTGGCAAACATCATATGTAAAAAATTACCAGCATAAGAAAGGCTATTTTTAGGATACATAAAAGGCTGACCAATAGAGTATTTATAGCACATTGCAGATAGTGTTGGCATTTTAGCCAATAATCGAACTGCTGTTAACACTCTATGCTCCTCATCAGAAACATCCATTAATTCGTGATAGAATGCGGCTAATCCACCAACGATACCACACATAATCGCCATTGGATGAGCATCTCGACGAAATCCATTAAAAAAGCGTGAAATTTGTTCGTGAATAATATGGTGATTTTTTAATTGATCACGAAACGTAATATATTGCTCTTTAGTTGGTCGTTCACCAAATAATAATAAATAAGAAACTTCTAAATAATCCCCATTCATTGCTAATTGATCAATTGGGTAACCTCGGTGTAAAAGTACGCCATTATCACCATCAATATAAGTAATTGCAGATTTACACGATGCGGTAGACATAAAGCCTGGGTCAAAAGTAAATAGTTTATTTTTAACTAATGATTGTACATCAACTGCTTCATAACCTAATGTTCCCTTATGAATGTCTAATTCAAAACTTTTACCTTCTGGTAACGATAATACTGCTTTTTTTGTTGTCATCACTCCCCCTGTAATATGTTTACATATTGTTATTAAATTGTTGCAATATTTTTAACCTATCATTATTTGTACAAATAAAAAAGGGTTTTTTATTAAAAACTAGACATTCTTCAAAAAAATGACAAAAAAAGAGAATAAAATAAGAAAAAGTAAAGAAATAAAATGTTAAAAATGTTAAATTCAAGTTGAAATGTTTATTAATTAAACTAAATTTTATTAATGAGGACACTAAAATATGCAAACAAAAGTAATTATTCCACAAGGTGAAAAAATTCAATTAACTCCGCAAGGCAAATTACAAGTCCCTAATAATCCGATTATTCCTTTTATCGAAGGAGATGGTATTGGCGTTGATGTAACCCCTGCAATGCAAACTGTTATTGATGCGGCAGTTCAAAAGGCTTATGGTGGAGAGCGTAAGATTTCTTGGATGGAAATTTATGCAGGTGGAAAAGCAAATGAAGTTTATGGTGAAAATACTTGGTTACCAGAAGAAACATTAGATCTTATTCGTGACTATCACGTTGCCATTAAAGGTCCTTTGATGACCCCTGTGGGTGGTGGTATTCGTTCTCTAAATGTTGCAATGCGTCAAGGATTAGATTTATACAACTGCTTACGCCCTATTCGTTATTATGACGGTACACCAAGCCCTGTAAAACACCCTGAAAAAGTAGATATGGTTATCTTCCGTGAAAACTCAGAAGATATTTACGCAGGTGTTGAATGGGTAGCGGGTTCAAATGAAGCGGATAAAGTCATTAAATTCTTACAAGATGAAATGGGGGTCACCAAAATTCGTTTTACTCAAGACTGTGGCATTGGTATTAAACCCGTTTCTAAACAAGGTACACAACGTCTTGTTAAAGCCGCATTACAATATGTAATTGATAATGATCGTGATTCTTTAACCCTTGTTCACAAAGGGAATATTATGAAATTTACTGAAGGGGCATTTAAAGAGTGGGGATATGAAGTTGCGAAAGAGTTTGGTGGTGTAAAAATTGACGAAACAGGCGAATGGCAATACTTGATCAACCCTAAAACAGGTAAAAAAATTATTATTAAAGATTGTATTGCAGATGCATTTTTACAAGAAATTTTACTTCACCCAACGCAATATGATGTGATTGCTACCTTAAACTTAAACGGTGACTATATTTCCGATGCACTTGCTGCACAAGTAGGGGGGATTGGGATTTCACCAGGAGCCAACATTGGTTTTGAATCGGCGATTTTTGAAGCAACACACGGTACAGCCCCTGCCATTGCAGGACAAAACAAAGGTAATCCTGGGTCACTTATTTTAAGTGGTGAAATGATGTTACGTCATTTGGGTTGGACAGAAGCCGCGGATTTAGTCGTAAAAGCGGTATCACAAACCATTGTAAATAAAACCGTTACTTTTGATTTTGCAGAAATGCTAGAAGAGGCAACATTACGTTCAACCTCTGAATTTGCTCAAGATATTATTACTAATATGTAAGAGCTTTTTACAAGCGGCCTTTTTATAAGCGGTAAGAAATGTGGGAATTTTTGCAAAAATAATCTTACTGCTTGATTTTAATTGATTATCTATTTTTAACCCTAAAACAAGGGAGTTTTTTATGACAAATTTTTTAGACACCTATCAACAACACGTTGATGAACGAGCCGCAGAAGGTATCATTCCTCAACCCTTAAATGCGGAACAAACCGCTCAATTAGTTGAATTACTTAAACAACCGCCACAAGGCAAAGAAGAGTATTTGCTTTCACTCTTGGAAAATCGCATTCCAGCAGGGGTTGATGAAGCCGCTTATGTTAAAGCCTCTTTTCTTTCTGCTATCGTTAATAATGAAGTCTCCTCACCCCTTATTTCTACACAATATGCGGTTGAATTATTAGGTACAATGCAGGGGGGATACAATATTGAGCCATTATTAATGGCGTTAGATAATGATACATTAGCCCCTGTGGCAACAAAGGCGCTCTCCTCTACTCTTTTAATGTTTGACGCCTTTCACGATGTATCAGAGCGAGCGAAAAAAGGCAATGCCTTTGCACAACAAATTTTAGAGTCTTGGGCAAATGCAGAGTGGTTTTTATCTCGTCCTAAATTAGCCGAAAAAATTACCGTAACGGTATTTAAAGTAACAGGTGAAACCAATACCGATGATCTCTCCCCTGCTCAAGATGCGTGGTCTCGCCCTGATATTCCACTGCACGCTAAAGCAATGCTGAAAAATAGCCGTGATGGAATTGTCGCAGATAAAGAGGGTGAAATAGGTCCATTAACCTTAATCGAAGAATTAAAACAAAAAGGCTTTCCGCTGACTTATGTTGGTGATGTCGTTGGAACAGGATCTTCTCGTAAATCAGCAACCAATTCCGTATTATGGCATATGGGAGAAGATATTCCTTATATTCCAAATAAACGTGCTGGCGGTGTAGTATTAGGCGGTAAGATTGCACCTATTTTTTTCAATACCCTTGAAGATGCAGGTGCATTACCTATTGAAGTGGATGTGAGCAAATTAGCGATGGGTGATATCATTGATATTTATCCTTATGAAGGCAAAATTTGTAAACATAATAGTGATGAAGTCTTAGCTGAATTTACCTTAAAAACTCAAATTTTATTAGACGAAGTACGTGCTGGTGGACGTATTCCATTAATTATTGGACGTGGCTTAACTCATAAAGCACGTATGGAATTAGGATTACCTGAAAGCGATATATTTTTAAAACCACAAGATGTGGCAAGCAGTAAAAAAGGTTTTACCCTTGCACAAAAAATGGTAGGAAAAGCCTGTGGTGTAAAAGGTATTCGCCCTAATCAATATTGTGAACCAATGATGACTTCTGTTGGCTCTCAAGATACTACAGGACCAATGACCCGTGATGAATTAAAAGATCTTGCTTGCTTAGGCTTTTCTGCAGATTTGGTTATGCAATCTTTTTGTCATACCGCTGCCTATCCAAAACCCATTGATGTAAACACACATCATACCCTTCCTGATTTTATTATGAATCGAGGCGGTGTTTCACTTCGCCCCGGTGATGGTGTTATTCACTCGTGGTTAAACCGTATGTTACTCCCTGATACTGTCGGAACAGGCGGTGATTCACATACTCGCTTCCCTATTGGTATCTCATTTCCTGCTGGCTCTGGTTTAGTCGCTTTTGCTGCAGCAACAGGAGTAATGCCGTTAGATATGCCAGAATCTGTATTAGTACGTTTTAGTGGAGAAATGCAACAAGGCATTACATTGCGTGACCTTGTTCACGCTATTCCTTATTATGCAATTCAACAAGGATTATTAACCGTTGAAAAAGCAGGTAAGAAAAATATTTTCTCAGGGCGTATTCTGGAAATTGAAGGTTTAGAACACTTAAAAGTAGAACAAGCTTTTGAACTTTCAGATGCCTCAGCAGAACGCTCTGCAGCCGCTTGTACCATTAAACTGGATAAAGAACCAATCATTGAATACCTAAATTCAAATATTGTGTTACTCAAATGGATGATTTCAGAAGGCTATGGTGATGCGCGTACCCTTGAACGTCGTATTAAAGAAATGGAAAAATGGCTCGCTAATCCAGAATTAATGGAAGCGGATGAAGATGCAGAATATGCTGCGGTGATTGATATCGACTTAAATGAAATCAAGGAACCTATTCTCTGTGTACCTAACGATCCTGATGATGCTCGCCTACTTTCTGAAGTGCAAAATACGGGCATTGATGAAGTCTTTATCGGTTCTTGTATGACCAATATTGGACATTTCCGTGCAGCAGGTAAACTTCTTAATCAATTTGAAGATGTGATCCCAACTCGTTTATGGATTGCTCCTCCAACAAAAATGGACGCAGCTCTACTGACAGAAGAAGGCTATTACAATATTTATGGTAAGAGTGGTGCAAGAATTGAAATGCCGGGTTGTTCGCTCTGTATGGGTAACCAAGCTCGTGTAGAAGCAAAATCCACAGTCGTTTCAACCTCAACGCGTAACTTCCCTAACAGACTAGGACAAGGTGCTAATGTTTACCTCTCTTCTGCAGAACTCGCTTCTGTAGCCGCTATTTTAGGTAAATTACCAACTCCTGAAGAATATCAATCTTATGTAGCAAATTTAGATAATGATAAAGAAGATACTTATCGTTATTTAAACTTTGATAAAATAAGCAGTTATACCGATAAATCAGATACGGTTATTTTCCAATCTGAAGTATAATCTCTCTCAATAAAAGCCATATTTTTCATAAAATATGGCTTTCTATTTCAAATAGTTGCAAATTCTAAACAAAATCATACCGCTTGATCATTAAAATATTTTTATAGAACATAAAAATACCCTTTATTTTTAGCTATTTTAAAATCACTTTATTATCAATAAGTTATAAACACACTCAAAAAAAGGGTATTTTTGTTATTTTTTCACCTTAGATATTGAAAAATCAGGATTTTGCGAATAAAATCTCTAGTTAACCATCGTGTAGATGGCTTAGAAAATAAAAAGAAATAGCTGAAGCTTCATCTCTGTTGTTAACCATCGTGTAGATGGCTTAGAAATATTCCATAAATAGATAAGTATATTATAAAAAGTTAACCATCGTGTAGATGGCTTAGAAAGCTTAATTCAAGAGCATTAATTTCTAAATCTAGTTAACCATCGTGTAGATGGCTTAGAAATTTACAAAAACAGTTCCCCGAAATTGTGGATTGTTAACCATCGTGTAGATGGCTTAGAAATCTGGATGCTGGGCTGTCTGTAATTGCTAGTCGTTAACCATCGTGTAGATGGCTTAGAAAAATTGGGGCGTAAAAAAGGTACATAACTCTATGTTAACCATCGTGTAGATGGCTTAGAAAATTTCGGTAAGAAATGGTCACGTTTATAGACTGTTAACCATCGTGTAGATGGCTTAGAAATGACTGGCGTCTTCACTACGATCAGAGACATAGTTAACCATCGTGTAGATGGCTTAGAAATCTATGACACAAACAGCCGCACAATTTGAAGAGTTAACCATCGTGTAGATGGCTTAGAAAATCATTCTTGTTACGCCCAATACATCAGCCACGTTAACCATCGTGTAGATGGCTTAGAAAAGATGTAACAGAACAATTTACACGCCCTGAGCGTTAACCATCGTGTAGATGGCTTAGAAAACCAGAAGAAATAGAAGAACCTGAAAGATCTAGTTAACCATCGTGTAGATGGCTTAGAAATTGTTGTGTGTAACAAGAACAAGTATTTTTTTTGTTAACCATCGTGTAGATGGCTTAGAAACAAGAACTATTAATTCACGATCGCGTTTTCCTGTTAACCATCGTGTATCTACCGCTATAATTGTAAGTTTCTTTTGAGAACCATCGAAATATTGAAAAAAAGCACTTATGCTTCGACAGGCTCAGCAACCGTACTTCTGAACAACTCAGCAATCGTACTTTTTTATAAATTTGAAATAGCTAACTAAAAATAAATTTTCAACTGATTATCAAACCTTTCCATTATGTTATACAACCACTCCCCTAATATCTCTTTTTGAATTTGTTTCGATTTTTGTTCAAACTGAGCATAGTTTTTGGAATAACCTGAATAAGCAAAACTAACATCACGAGTTTTAACCTGAAAAATCACACAAGCAAAACCAAGTATAAAAATACTTGTAGTGACTTTTCTAAGATCAAAACGAATAAAGTTTCGGATAAAAGTAAAAAGCAGATTAAGGAGCACAATACTCAACACAATCAGAAAAAGATCGTAATTATTCCACCACCAAATATCACCTGTGCCACCAATATAATTATTTGACGGGAAAAAGAAGTTTACCCCACCCCAAGTAGAAGCAGGGGTTGGCATATCTTCAAATAAGTGCATTAAAAACGCACAGAAAAAACTGACCATTAAGAATTTACTTTTATTCAACGAACTAAAAAGTGTATTTAGTAACCCCACTATCATAGCAAACAATAAAGCCGCCATCGCACTATGCATAAAAGCGTGGTGTGAATACCAATATTTTGCGGAATAAATCACCTTGCCACTAACAGGAAGATTAAAAAACGCACCTATTGTAGAATCAAATTGCGACCATAAACTGATTACATCAGAATCAGGCAATGCTCCCGCCAACCCTGAAAGTAATACAATTCCTGTTTTGTGCTTAAATCCTTTAGGTGAAAAGCTTGATACCACTGTACCAACGGCGATACCAGATAAAGTATGAGTTAGAATATCCATTTTATTTTCTCCCTTCTGTATTTAACACTTTATAAAGAATACTAAAAGCAATTAAACACGCAAACAATGGCACACTTGCATCAGAAAGCACAACTTCCCAAATTGCTTCTTCTGAGAAAGTTGACCAACAAGCAACTCGATAAGTAAATTCATATTTGTGTATAAAAATCCAATATACCCCTAAAAAGAGAGTCAGAACATAATAGCTAAATTTAGGTTTAAAAATCCATTGCAGTAATAACACAACGATAAATTGTATCGGTAAATATAAACAAACAGCCGTAAAAATAGTGTCGCTTTTTTCTAAATCAATACAAGATAAGTTATTTGGAATAAAACCAATTATATAGATAGCCCCTATAATAAAGGTTACAAGTCCAATTTTTACTGCTCTACTTTCAGTTTTATTGGTTTTAGAATGGAGAAAAAAGCGTATGATTAAAATCAAAATTAATAGGATTAAAAGATAAAATCCATACTCGTCAAAAGGGGCTGAACTTCTCACATATTCACCTTTATGACACATAACATCTTTTATCCCTAAAAATTGCTTTAATGCACTGTTTTTACAGGCTACAAAAGGCGTAATTACAATCCATAAAACCAGAGGGATAACCAAAATGGTGAGAATTTTAGATATTAGGGTGAATATTTTTATGTGCATTGTATTTACTCCCATATTTTAAATATCTTATAAGATATCACAACTTTTAATACAACATCCAAACAATCATAAAGTTTAAAGTGTACTTTAAACTTTTTTGAATTTTTTTAAAGTCTATATAAAATAATTTATTTTCAAACATCTATTTTTTAGAAAGAAATTACAGATTATCATTATTTATTCTCTGAATGATCAAATTTAGATCTTCTGTATTTCTGAAGCAGTTTTTTTGTAGATAAATACTAATTCCATTTTCAGGTATTAGAATTAAACCTCTTTCAGTCATAACAAAATTTGAGATAAAATCCCAATTCATTTTAGCATTCCCAAATTCACTACAGGTTTCAATACCTTCATCACTGAATATAATCTGAATTGTATTATTAAGAGCTTTACTTTCTAACCTTTCTTTTAGCCATTTTTGTTTTGAAGAATAATAGTCATAAATTCTAATGATTCCAAAGATCAACAACCCAATACTGAGATAATAATATTCCTTATAAAAAATATAGGTAAGGACGCTCATTATAATTGCCATTATGCCAATTAACTGTTCATATTTTCTTAATTTACTTTTATATTTCAACCATTCTGCGTAATATTCTAAATAGTATTCCTTGTTTATATGTTGAGTTATTTGAATGTTCATATTTATGAGCCTTTGTTTATTTGCTTACTATTATCATTAATTATTTTTAAATCAATGATATATAGTACTCAATGTTTAGATTTACTCAATCTGTATTAAAGTAACAAGAATAAAAAAACAAGCGGTACGATTTTGGTTGAAAGTTTAAAATATTCTATTAAAAGCTCCTTTGGGAAATTCTTTTATGATTTGTAGTGTGTAATTATTTTGTATCTGCTATTCATTTTTTACATTTTAATAAGAAAATTCAGAGCTTATTGACGAGTAGTGAAATGAGTTCGATAAAAATATCTTATTGAAATTAACTATGGTAATCCATGCATTACTAACTCTTTATATGCAGATAAAAATGCACCTCGGTGAGAATGACTCCAACCGATTTTTGAATTTATAAAACGTTCCATCCAAACTATCCGGTTGGATATTTGATTTGATATTTTCTTAGAAAACGGAGCTGTAATTTCTGGTAATGCTCCTAGAGTTGAAACAACTCCCATTAAAGTACCTGTTGTAGGTCCTCCCAATAAAGAAAGCCCATTTGCCATTTGCCATATAGAACCCGATAGATCTTTTGACTCAAACCATTTCTTGTCTTCTTTTAACTGAGAAGTGAATTCACTCTTTAATTTGAGGGCTATTTCCACTATTTCTTCTGCATGTAGTATGAGTTTTTCGGGATCGTCAATATCCACTGACTCTTTGACCCCCTTGAGAAGAGCATCATATCCATCACAAAAGCCTATTGATAACAATTTTTCCCTAATAGTCAAAACATCCGTAAAACTCAACGAATCTAGCCTACTTTTAGATATTTTTACAGCTGAATTAATATTGCTAAAAACAGCCTCTACATACACATCCCAAAAAATAGAATCATCAGATAAAATATTATCAATACCAGATATATTTATATCAGTAATACTAGACTGAGGAAAGTGCCCCTCTGAATCAACAGTTCTAGCTCCTGACATCCTATAAACCAAATTTCCATATTCATTCAATGAGCTACCTAGTATTTTTCCATATTTTTTAGTTGCTTTAATTAGATGCTCACGACGTAAATACTGATTTATTTCTTCATGTAGTAAAAGATCTAAAAGATAGTCCTTTATCTCCGATGCCACAACATCATTAAGATGAGTACTCTTTCTCAAAACAGAATTAGATCGAACCAAAGCATCAAAAACTCTATCTGTAAACCAACTAGAATTAAAATCTATATCCCAAACCATAATTTTCGAGGTGTTTTCAATAAAAAAACCTCTATCAACTTTAGAATACTCTCTTTTGGCATTAAAAAAACCTGTAATGTCCCCATAATCATATCTTATCGCTGGGATTATAATTCCTTGATTAAGAGCATCGACTAACCCTTCATTTTTTCTGATTATATCACTCCACTCAGAATGAAAAATTGATGACGCGCCTATTACAATCCATTTTTTAGTCAACAGCTGTAGTTTCAAGCTTCTTAACGCATCCAATCTACATGTTGATTTATCTCTAGGATCTAGATCCGTAAAAAAAGACCTTGGCCCTTCAAGCATTCCTGGCGACAATATCTGATTCATAAACTTTACCTTAGCAATTTCTAACAGTTTTAGTTCTCAAACCAAGTCATAAATATAACATATTTGCTCATTTTACCCTTTAAAAAATCAAAATCAATATAACTTTTAACCTAGAAAATATACATTATTAAATATATCTACATTGACTTTTTTAAGTAAACCTAACAACAAACCCTCTTAAACTCCTCAAAAAAACTCGGAAAAGTTTTTGCCGTACAGTCAGGATCTAAAATGGTTACAGGGGTATTTGATAATGCAATCAACGAAAAACACATTGCCATTCGATGATCATCATAAGTTTCAATTTCAGCCTGTTTAAACTGCTCTAATGCTAAAGGTTGAATACGGATAAAGTCTTCGCGCTCTTCTACTTCTGCTCCTACTTTACGTAATTCTGTTGCCATTGCGGTTAAGCGGTCGGTTTCCTTAACTCGCCAATTATAAATATTACGAATAACGGTTTCCCCTTTAGCAAAAAGAGTGGTGGTTGCAATGGTCATCGCAGCATCAGGAATATGGTTCATATCCATATCAATGCCCTTTAACTCCCCTCTTTCTACTTCCACAAAATCACTTCCCCACGTGACTTTTGCCCCCATTTCTTCTAATACATCGACAAACAAGCGGTCACCTTGAATCGAATTTTTACAAATTCCAGTGACTTTAACTTTACCTTTAATGGCAGCTGCTGCTAAAAAATAAGAGGCTGAGGAAGCATCGCCTTCAACTAAATATTGGTTTGGTGAAATATAGTGCTGATTGCCTTTTATATGGAATTTTTGGTAATTATCATTTTGCACCGTTACACCAAAATCTTTCATCATTACGAGGGTAATATCAATATAAGGTTTAGAAACTAAATCACCGATAATTTCAATTTCTAAATCTCCCTCAACAAGAGGTGAAACCATTAAAAGTGCGGTTAAAAACTGACTGGAAATCGAACCGTCAATCTTAACTTTTCCACCTTGCAAACCACTATTTTGAATTGCAATAGGAGGATAGCCATCATTCTCTAAATATTCAATTTTAGCCCCAATTTGACGTAATGCATCCACTAAATGAAGAATAGGACGCTCTTTCATACGAGGTTCACCTGTTAGCACGATTTCGGCATCTTTATTGCCTTTTAGACATAGTGCAGCCGCTAATGGACGCATTGCCGTTCCTGCATTTCCCAAAAATAGCGACAAACCATTTTGTATACCAAATGCTCCACCCACACCGTGAATTTCACATACTGTTTTATCATCAGAAAGTTGGTATTTTACCCCTAACTCTTTTAACGCATTCAGCATATATCGAGTATCATCGCTGTCTAACAGATTGGTGATTTTAGTTGTTCCAGTGGCTAATGCGGAAAGTAATAACGCACGGTTAGATAGGCTCTTAGAGCCAAGTAAATTAATTTCTCCGTCTATTTTGGAGATTGGGGAAAGGGTTAGTTTTTTCATTTTTCTCTATACTATTTGATATTGTAGAGACGTAGCATGCTACGTCTCTATGCCATTTATATTTAATTTATCATTAATCCAATTTTAAAATAGGTTCTGTTATTTGATCAAAGGATTTTTCATTTCTAATGATATGTTTATGAAATCAATATTACCACAAAAATTCTAGCTTTAAGAAACTTGTTAGGTATTGCAAATAAGAATAAATATTATTTATAATAAAAAAATAAATCATTCTTATTTTTTACTGAAAAAAATTCAATCATTTTAAATAAAATCCTAAACTTGAAAATGGAGTTTTTATGAAAACAAAACCACATTTACTTAAAAGATTAACACCTTATATGGGTGAGAAAAAATATTTACTCGCCACATCTTTGGCATTATCTGCAATTTCTGCAACATTAGGTTTATTACCCTTTGTTTTTCTTTGGTTAATTGCCAAAGAGTTATTTGCCTCCCAACCTGATCTCAGTAATGTAGGTTGGTATGCTGGGGGAACATTGGGATCTGCCCTGTTGGCGATGTTACTCTATTTTTTAGCCTTAACTTCTTCACATCTTGCTGCTTTTCGTACAGAAGTCGGTATGCGAAAAATAGGTATGCAACGCATTATGAATATGCCTTTAGGCTTTTTTGATCATAATCAAAGCGGTAAAATACGTAAAATTATTGATGATAATGCCAGTCAAACTCATACTTTTTTAGCACATCAATTGCCCGATTTATCTGCAACTATTATCGCTCCTCTGCTTATGTTGTTACTAATGCTTGTAATTGATTGGCAATTGGGACTAGTTTCATTAATCCCAATTGCCTTAGGATTTATCTCAATGAGTTTTATGATGAGTAAAAGTGGAGAAGAATTTCGTCAAAAATATATGGATCACCTTGAAGAAATGAGCAGTGAATCTGTTGAATATGTACGTGGTATTCCAATAGTAAAAACATTTGGACAAAGTGTCTATGCCTTTACTCGTTTTGTAGATAGTATTACTCGCTATAAAGAAACGGTTTATACTTACACCCTTTTATTTCAAAAACAAATGGCATTTTATACTGTCATTATGCAATCTGCTGCATTTTTTCTTGTACCATTTACGCTATTTTTTATCAGCAATGACAACCTTGGACAAACACTGAGTAATATCATTTTTTACCTACTTATTGCACCTAATTTTACTTTGTTATTTATGCGTAGTATGCAGTTTCAGCATTTTACTAGTGTAACAAAACAATGTCTTGATCACTTTGATACTATTTTAGACTATCCTGAGATGACATTTGTCCCTGAAAGCGAAATGCCAAAAACGTTTGATGTAGAATTTAAAAATGTAGTGTTTGCCTATGATGGTAGCGATCGTAACGCAGTAGATGGCATCAGTTTTACTATTAATGCAGGTGAAACTGTTGCACTTATTGGTACATCAGGAGGAGGAAAAACCACTATTGCACGTTTATTAGCACGTTTTTGGGACGTAAAATCAGGGGAGATATTGATAGGTGGACAAAATATTAAGACCTTATCTCGCCAAACATTAATGAATTGTATTGCTTTTGTATTTCAAAATACGAAATTATTTAAACTATCTCTAAGGGATAATATTACCTATGGCAAAACAAATGCGAGTGAAAGTGAAATTGATCGAGCCATTGATTTATCTCAAAGTCGTGAAATTATTGATAATCTACCAGAAGGATTAGAGACTCAGGTTGGAAAAGAAGGAATTTATTTATCAGGTGGTGAACAACAACGTATCGCTTTAGCAAGAGCAATTTTAAAAGATTCACCCATTGTACTTTTAGATGAAGCTACTGCCTTTGCTGATCCTGAAAATGAACATCTTATTCAACAGGCTTTACAAGAACTCAGTAAAGGAAAAACCACATTAATGATTGCACACCGTTTAACGACTGTGCAACAGGCAGATAAAATTTTAGTGATTGATAATGGTAAAATTGTACAAAGTGGTACACATTCACAGCTTCTTACTGAAGGTGGATTATATCAACAAATGTGGAATGAATATCAACAAGCAATAGATTGGAAACTTGATAATGTAGGAGGTGCAAAATGATTAAGTTTTTCCAGAACCATTTTGCCCTTAGTGAAACAGGTGCAAAAGACTTACGTACCGCTATTTTCTGGCGTACCTTATTAAATTTAAGTATGATGTTACCTGTCGTCCTTACATTTACTTTTTTACAAGATTATTTAGGGCTACTCAAATCAGAAACGCTACCATCATACGGCATCTTATTTTATCTTATTTTTGCATTATGTGCTTTTTTAGTAATGTACAGTTTAGCTTATATTGATTACGAAAAGTGTTATACCAAAATATACAATGAAAGTGCTGACCGTCGTATTAAATTAGCCGAAACCCTACGCCAACTACCTATGGCATTTTTTGGTAAAAAAGATACCGCCGATTTAAGCTCTCTAATTATGGAAGATGCCACCCAAATAGAAATGCTGTTTTCTCACGCTGTACCTCAGATTTTTGCCGCAGCCATCAGTATGAGCGTAATGGGCTTATCAATGTTCTTTTACGATTGGCGAATGAGTTTGGCAATATTTTGGGTCGTCCCTGTCGGTTTTTTGGTATTTTATTTATCTAAACAAAAAATGCAACGCAATCACGATGTTATCTATGCTCAACGACTGCTAATAAGTGAACAAATCCAAAATGGTATGGATATGGTGCAAGAGATTAAATCTTATAACCAAGAAACCCACTATTTAGACACTCTCAATCAAACCCTAGATGAATATGAGAATAAATTGATTAATCTTGAATTGCTCGGAGGTGCTTTATTAAATATCTCTTACTCTATGCTAAAACTTGGATTACCGAGTGTCATTATCATTGGTGCGTGGCTATTTTCTCAAGATACTATCAGTCTATTCACCTATTTAGTTTTTTTAATTCTTGTTGGACGTATCTATGACCCATTTATAGATGTAATGAACCATTTTGCATTGTTACTGTATCTTAATGTTCGTATTAAGCGTATGAAAGAAATGGACGCAATGCCAAGACAAACAGGGAATAAAACATTTAATCCAACTCATTTTGATATTGAATTTAAGGCTGTTAATTTTAGCTATCAAACAGGAATGAAAACTTTACAAGATGTTAGTTTTGTCGCAAAACAAGGAGAAGTCACTGCTCTGATTGGTCCTTCAGGTGGAGGTAAAAGTACTGTTGCCAAACTTGCAGCTCGCTTTTGGGATATAGATAGTGGTGAGATCTTATTGGGTGGTCAAAATATCAGTGAGATTGAACCAGAAGTATTGCTTGCTCATTTTGCTATCGTATTTCAAGATGTTGCACTATTTAATAGTACTATAATGGAAAATATTCGTCTTGGTCGCAAAGATGCAACAGATGAAGAAGTGAAAGAGGCAGCTCGTATTGCACAATGTGTTGAATTTATTGAACGTTTACCACAAGGCTATGACACCCTTATCGGTGAAAATGGTGAAAAATTGTCAGGAGGTGAACGTCAGCGTATATCTATTGCACGTGCATTACTAAAAGATGCGCCTGTTATTTTGCTAGATGAAGCCACCGCTAGTCTTGACGCTAGAAATGAATGCAAAATTCAACAAGCTATTAGTGCGTTAATAAAAAACAAAACGGTACTTATTATTGCTCACCGTATGCGTACTGTTGTTAATGCCGATAAAATTGTGACAATTAAAGCAGGGCAAGTAGTTGAAACGGGTACACCTGAAATCTTAAAAACACAAAATGGCGTATTTTCAATGATGTTAAAAGCACAAAATAATTAAATACAGAGGTAAAAATGGAAAAAGATTGGTCTCCAATAGCAAAAAAATTTGATAAGTTTCAACACTATATTGCAGGTGAAGAAACAATCTCTCAAATTATAGCAAAACTTTCACAGCTAAAAGAATTAGGAAATGTCGTAGAATTTGGTTGTGGCACGGGTCATTACACTAAAATGTTAGCCACTAACTGTAACACAATTTTAGCCACTGATATTTCAGAACAAATGATTGAAATTGCTAAAACAAACTTAATTGAATTTGACAATATAAGTGTACAACAAACTAATTGTTACTCAACTAACCTTGCTGAAAGTAGCTACGATACGGTATTTATGGCAAATTTAATTCACGTTGTTAGCCAACCTGAAAAAGCCCTAGCCGAAGCATATCGTTTATTAAAACCAAATGGTAAATTGATTATAGTTTCATACACAACAGATGGTATGACCTATATTAACATTCTCAAAATGATCTACCGATATTTAAAAGTATTTGGCAAACCACCAAAAGGAGGAACAAAGTTTGGTTTAAATACACTTATAAATTTTGTGAATATTCACCGATTCAGTGTTGAAGAAGCTAAACTACTAGGTGATAAACAAAGTAAAGCAATGTTTGTAATAGCTAAAAAATCATCTTAATTATCTATAATAAAACCCCAAAAGTTATATTAAACTTTTGGGGTTCGTAAAATTACTCACTTCTTAATATTTATACTGTACACCTAACAATAGTTAATTTAGCTACAAAATATAGCGGTTACATTAAATCCAAAATTTGCAAATTAGACATAAAGTTAATTTACTCTACTGTTTATTAGGCAACTTCTTCCAAGTTACTTCATTCCTTAAATAAATTGGTTCAATATCTAACGCCCTTTGCGTATTTCCTTTTACTAATTCAATTTGAGCTAAAGGCAACATAAACTCAGCCTGTGGCAGAGTTATATCTGTTTCGGTTACCTCTAAATTACTCTCTTTAAACTGAGAATAAGCATTCCAGCCAGTACCCACTACCACACAATTTTGTATTTTACTTTGTTGAATTTGCTCAATGGCTTTTTCAGGGGTACAAACTTGTTCTTGAATTACCTCTTTCCAACCATTTTCTGTTTTGGTTAGCTGTGAGAAATAAACCTCGTTCATTCTTGCATCAATTAAACAAATTACATTTTTTGCACCAAGCTGTTGATAGGCTTGTTGTGCCATTGTGGTTAGGTTTGAAACAGGGATAACAGGTAAATTTGCACCAAAAGCTAAGCCTTGTGCAACACTGACACCAACGCGTACCCCCGTGAAACTACCTGGTCCACGTCCAAATGCAAGGGCATCAACTTCGGATAATTGAATATTGGCATTGTTTAATAGTTCATCAACCATAGGTAAAATGCGTTGTGTATGACTACGAGGGCTTAATTCATTCAAAGTGGTAATTTTCTCTTTATGCAACAAAGCCACAGAACAGGATTCTGTGGCAGTATCTATCACTAAAATTGTTTTCAACATTTTTTGACCTATTCTAAATTATTTTGCTCTATTTTTACGACGTATTGCAACGGCGTCTGCAAGTTGGAATAAGATTTTTTCACTGTCTTCCCAATTAATACAAGCATCTGTCACACTTTGTCCATAAGTAAGCGCTTTGCCATCAATTAAATCTTGACGCCCCTCGACTAAATGACTTTCAATCATTACACCTGAAATCAAATCAGAACCTTGTGCTATTTGATTTGCAATATCATCACTGACGGCTAATTGACGTTTAAATTGTTTTTGACTATTGGCGTGGCTAAAATCTACCATTACGTGAGGTCTAAAATTTGCTTTTTTAAGTTCATCACACGCATTTTTAATCGATTGTTCATCATAATTTGTACCATTACTTCCCCCACGTAAAATAATATGACAATCAGGGTTTCCTGCGGTCGATACAATGGCAGAATGCCCAAATTTGGTAACGGATAAAAAATGATGAGGTGCTTTTGCTGATGCAATGGCATCTAAAGCGACTTGTACTGAACCATTGGTTGCATTTTTAAAACCCACAGCACAAGATAATCCTGACGCTAATTCACGATGAACTTGTGATTCTGTGGTTCTTGCACCAATTGCTCCCCAGCTCATAAAATCGGCTAGATATTGAGGGGTTATCATATCTAAAAACTCTCCTGCAGTAGGAACTGTCATATCATTAATGTCAGAAAGTACCTTGCGAGCAATACGTAACCCATCATTTAAAGAGTAAGTTTCATTTAAATAAGGATCGTTAATCAGCCCTTTCCAACCCACAGTAGTACGAGGTTTTTCAAAATAGACTCGCATTACTAATTCTAAATGTTGGTTAATTCGTGGATTGGCTCTCATTTCTTTGATTTTTTCTGCATAATCTAATGCCAGTTGATGATGATGGATAGAACAAGGACCAATTACAACCAATAAACGATCATCATTACCTTGTATAATATTATGGATCGTATCACGTGCTTTTTCTACAGTATTTGCTGCAATATCACTTGCTGGTAAGCTTTCTAATAATGCCACTGGAGGAAGTAATTGTTCAATATTTTTTATTCTAATATCATCATTTCTGTACATCATTATGCTATCTTTCCTTATTCTTTTATATTGTGATTAATATTAACCATTCTATTTGGTCTAAGAACATTATTCTTATCTATTTCTGCTATACCTAAAAAGTAATGATTATCTGAAAATAAACGAACTAGCCCATAAATTTGCTGATCGTTCATCAATTTTAAGCGTTGTCCAAATCCAATTGCTTTAGTTTGTTCTGCATCTAAATCAATTTTTGGCAAATTCGCCACTGCACTGTCTACGGGCAATAAATGTTGATCTAAAAGAGTTAAATCATCTTGCTCGCTAAGTTGTTGTAATTCGTCCCAAGTCATCATTTTATTTTTAGGATAATTAGCAACCCCAGTTCTTCGCAACACTGTCACGTGTGCACCACAACCTAAAACTTCGCCTAAATCATCAACCAAAGTACGAATATAAGTCCCTTTTGAACAATGCACTTCTAAGGTTAAATAAGGGGCTTCATAGCTGATAAATTTTAGCTCAAAAATCGTGATTGGACGTGCTTCACGTTCAACGGTAATTCCTGCTCTGGCATATTCATACAAAGGTTTTCCATTATGTTTCAATGCTGAAAACATTGTTGGCACTTGTAAAATATCGCCTCTAAACTGTGTTAAAGCATCAATAATCTGTGATTGTTCAACATTTATCCCACGAATTTGCACAACCTCACCCTCAGCATCAGAACTATCCGTTCTTTCACCCAATTTTGCCGTGACAACGTATCGCTTATCGGAGTCTAATAAAAACTGTGAAAACTTGGTTGCTTCGCCTAAACAAATTGGTAACATACCTGTGGCTAATGGATCTAATGCCCCTGTATGCCCTGCTTTATTTGCTTTAAATAGACGTTTTACTTTTTGTAAAATATCATTAGAGCTCATTCCCTGAGGCTTATCTAATAAAAAAACACCGTGAATATCCCTGCCCTTTTTAGTTGGTCTTCTACCCACGATTATTCCTCTGTTGTGCTTTTTTGCTTATCTTTACGAATAACATCACTCACAAGGTTAGACATACGCATACCTTCAACCAACGATTGATCATAGAAGAAACGAAGCTCTGGAACAATACGTAAACGCATTGCTTTCGCAACGAGATTACGAATATAGCCTGATGCTTGATTTAAACCTTCTAAGCCACGCTCAACTACACTATCATCTTCATCAAATAAGAAAGTAACAAATATTTTTGCATAAGCAAGATCTCGACTAATTTCAACATCTGAAACAGTTACCATTCCAACTCGAGGATCTTTCACTTCTCGTTGTAAAATAATTGCCACTTCTTTTTGTAATTCCTGTGCAACTCGGTCTGATCGTGTAAACTCTTTCGCCATTTTTTTATATCCTTTTGTTAGCAAACAAGCGGTAAGATCTTATAAAAAATTTGCAAATTTTTTGATAAATCTAACCGCTTATATATTGTTAAAATATATCATAGACAAGGCGTGCCTTGTCTCTACACATATTTTTTAGATTGAACGTTGAATTTCAATAATTTCAAAGACTTCGATTTGGTCGCCAACTTTAACATCATTGTAGTTTTTCACGCCCATACCACATTCCATATTACTACGAACTTCTGCAACATCATCTTTAAAACGACGTAATGAATCTAATTCACCTTCAAAGATAACAATATTATCACGTAATACACGAATTGGATTGTTACGTTTTACAATACCTTCGGTTACCATACAACCTGCGATCGCACCAAATTTAGGGTGACGGAATACATCACGCACTTCAGCTAAACCGATAATTTCTTGTTTAAACTCAGGTGCAAGCATACCGCTCATCGCCGCTTTAATTTCATTTAATAATTCATAAATGATTGAATAATAACGTAAATCTAAGTTTTCGGTTTCAATTACACGACGAGCAGATGCATCAGCACGTACGTTAAATCCTAAGATAATTGCATTTGATGCCGCGGCAAGGGTTGCGTCTGTTTCTGTGATACCACCAACACCAGAACCAACAACTTTTACTTTCACTTCTTCCGTTGAAAGTTCAACTAATGCTTGACTAATGGCTTCAACTGAACCTTGAACATCGGCTTTAACAATAACGTTTAACTCCGCTACATCGCCTTCGGTCATATTCGTAAACATATTTTCAAGTTTTGCTTTTTGCTGACGAGCAAGTTTCACATCACGGAATTTACCTTGACGATATAAAGCCACTTCACGTGCTTTTTTCTCATCACGTACAACGGTTGCTTCATCCCCTGCTGCTGGCACGCCAGAAAGACCTAATACCTCAACTGGGATTGAAGGACCTGCAGATTCAATGGTTTTACCATTTTCATCACGCATTGCACGCACACGACCGTATTCAAAGCCACAAAGTATGATATCACCTTTGTTTAAAGTACCTGATTGAACAAGGATTGTTGCTACTGGACCACGACCTTTATCTAAGTAAGATTCAATGACCACTCCGCTTGCCATACCTTCTTTAACTGCCGTTAATTCAAGTACTTCTGATTGTAATAAAATAGCATCTAATAATGCGTCAACGCCCGTACCTTGTTTTGCTGATACGTGTACAAACTGAATATCACCACCAAATTTTTCAGAAACCACTTCATATTGTAATAATTCTTGCTCAACACGATCAGGATTTGCTTCTGGTTTATCTACTTTGTTTACTGCAACAACTAAAGGAACTTCTGCCGCTCTTGCGTGCTGAATTGCCTCAATTGTTTGTGGCATTACACCATCATCTGCAGCAACAACAAGGATAACGATATCCGTTGATTTAGCGCCACGTGCACGCATTGAAGTAAAGGCGGCGTGTCCCGGTGTATCCAAGAAAGTAACCATTTTACCGTCATCAGTTTCAACGTGATAAGCACCGATATGCTGTGTAATACCGCCAGCTTCGCCATCAGCAACTTTTGCTTTACGAATATAATCAAGTAATGAAGTTTTACCGTGATCTACGTGTCCCATAATGGTTACTACTGGTGCTCGATTTACTTTTTCAAGATTTAAATCACGATCACTCATTAACGCTTCTTCAAGTTCGTTCTCTTTACGAAGTACAACTTTGTGACCCATTTCTTCTGCAACAAGTTGTGCCGTTTCTTGGTCAATCACTTGGTTAATGGTCGCCATTGCCCCCATTTTCATCATCGTTTTAATGACTTCGGTTGCTTTGATTGCCATTTTATTTGCAAGCTCTGCAACAGTGACGGTTTCGCCAATAACCACATCACGAGTAACCGGTGCTGCAGGTTTAGTAAAGCTTTGTTGAATAGACGAATTGCCTTTTTTCACATTACGCTTACCTTTACCCAGTTTTAAATTACCTTTTTGACCACGACTTTGATTACGGCGATTTTCTTCTCGTTCATTCTTTTTAGAATCTTCATTAATGACTTTCTTCGTTTTTTTACGCCCTTTACTTTCACTTTTACGCTCTGAATCAAATTCAGCTTCACGAGCATAATCTGAAGTAAAACGAGCATCTTCAAATTCTTCTATTTTTTCTGTTTTGACTTCATCTTGAGTCATTTCGGCTAAACGACGAGCTTCCTCCGCTGCTTTTTTTGCAGCTTCTTCTGCTTTTTTAAGAGCAAGTTCTTCTTGTTTACGACGAAATTCCTCTTCTTCTTTTGATTTTGTCGTTTTTTTATCCTCTGCTTTTACCGATTTTTTAGTCTTTTTAGGCGTAGCGTCTGCGTTTACTTTTGCTTCTTTATCTGCTTTTTCTTTCTTCGCTTTAGCTTTTTCTTCCGCTTTCAATTTTGCTTCTTTTTCGGCTTTTAATTTTGCTTCTTTTTCTGCTTGTTCTTTAGCTTTTGCTTCTTCTAACTCTTTCTGTTTTGCAGCTTTAACTGCTTCTACATCAATTTTACGAGATTTACGTACTTCAACTTGAACTTTTTTGGCTTTTCCACCCGTAGTTGTCGCACTTACTGTCGTTTTAGTACGACGTTGTAAACTTAATTTTTTAGGTGCTTTTTTTTCTTCTGTCATTTTAATTCTCCTTACAGTGATTAACTAAACCAGCAAATTTCACGTGCTGCCATAATTAACTCACCTGCTTTTTCTGATGATAATTCTTCAATATCAGCTAAATCATCAGTACCCTGCTCAGCTAATTCTTCTAATGTAACAATGCCTTTTTCAGCTAGCTTAAATGCGATATGACGCTCCATACCTTCAAGATTTAATAATTTATCTTCAATATGTGCATCTTCTAACATTTTTTCTTCAAGCATTACTTGTTTAGTAATAGCTGTTTTGGCTCGCTCTTGCAACTCTTCAACCAAATCTTCATCTTCAAGCCCCTCAATTGTTGTCACTTCGTCAATAGGTACATAAGCAATTTCTTCTAGTGATGAAAAACCTTCATCAATAAGAAGTTGTGCGAAGTCATCATCAATCTCAAGTGCTTCCATAAATAGATGAAGAATTTTATCATCTTCTGCTTGATGTTTTTTATCAAGATCTTTTATGGTCATCACATTTAAAGTCCAACCGGTTAATTGTGTGGCTAAACGTACGTTTTGACCATTACGACCAATTGCTTGTGCAAGTGCTGTTTCTTCTACTGCAATATCCATTGTATGTGTATCTTCATCAACAACAATAGATGCAACATCAGCAGGAGCCATCGCATTAATCGCAAACTGTGCTGGATTGTCATCCCAAAGTACGATATCTACGCGTTCACCACCTAATTCGTTACTAATCGCTTGAACTCTTGCACCACGCATACCTACACAAGCACCAACAGGATCAATACGTTTATCATTACTCTTCACTGCGATTTTTGCACGAGATGCAGGATCACGAGCAGCACCTTTAATTTCAATTAATTCTTCACCAATTTCTGGTACTTCTAGTCTGAATAACTCTTCAAGCATTACAGGTTTTGAACGAGTAACAAATAATTGAGGTCCTTTTGAATCTGGCTTAATTTCATAAAGAACACCACGTACTCTATCTCCTGGGCGAAGATTTTCACGAGGTAACATATCTTCTCGCACAATAACCGCTTCAGCTTGATAACCTAAATCTAAAATAATTTGCTCACGGTTTACTTTTTTAACTGTACCATTAATAATTTCACCTAATTGTGAACGGAACTGTTCAATCACTTTATTGCGTTCAGCTTCACGAATTTTAGTTGTAATTACCTGACGTGCGGTTTGCATTGTAATACGATCAAATGGAATTGAATCAATTTCATCTTCCATCACATCACCTACCTGAATAGTTGGATCATCATATTGAGCTGCTTCAATACTCATTTCACGAGTTGTATTATGTACTTCTGTAACCACAGTCCAACGTCGAAATGTTTGAAAATCACCTGTTTTACGATTAATCACTACTCGGACATCAACATCTAATTCTTTTTTCTTTCTTGTTGAAATTGCCAATGCCATTTCTAAGGCTTCAAAAATTGCTTCTTTTGGTAGCAATTTTTCGTTAGAGACAGCTTCTGCTGCCAATAAAATCTCTTTACTCATTTTAAATACCTTTTAAAAATTAAAAATTGGAACTAAATTTGCTTTCTGAATGTTACCAAATGCAAAGTTTTGCATTTCATTCTCAACCTTTAATGTGACTAAATCATTCTCAACACTAACTAACTCGCCCTGCCATTTACGACGATCAAACATTGGAATACGTAGATGTATAATTACATCTCGTCCAATAAAACGTTGATAATGCTCTGGAGTAAATAGTGGACGATCCAAACCAGGAGAGGAAACCTCTAGATTATACTTATCACTAATTGGATCTTCAACATCAAAAATAGCACTTACTTGACGGCTCACACTACTACAATCTTCTACAGTTACGCCGTCTTCTTTATCAATATAAATACGAACAGTTAAAAAATGTCCTGCTCTCTGTGTTTCAATGCCTACTAACTCAAATCCCATTGCTTCAATAGAAGTTTGCGTTAGTTCTTGTAGCTTTTGCTCTAATGTAGCCAAAGATACCTCCTAATAATTAAATATAAAAAAAGAGCTATATAAGCTCCTTCTTAGAAAAATAGTCAAATATTTATTATGACCTTGTTTAATTCCTACAAAAAAGCCCCAACACATTGTTTGGGACTTTTTAAAATATGTTTTTACCTTGTTCTAATAAAAACAAAGCCCATTTTCAAACAAGAAAATGAGCTTAAAAAAGCTGGTTGCGGGGGCTGGATTTGAACCAACGACCTTCGGGTTATGAGCCCGACGAGCTACCAAGCTGCTCCACCCCGCGTCTGATAGGGAATGATTATAGTCATTTTTTTTATTAATGCAAGTATTTTATAGATATTTTAAAAAATTTATTTTCTCTCATTTTCTAAGCATTGTGTTGATAAACTCGTAACTGAACATCAACATCAATCTCCAACTCATTAAGTTGCTGAACAGCGACTTTTCCTTCGTACGTTGCTCGATACAAATGAGGCGTCATTATCATTAGTTGTGAAAGCTGAGTTTTATTAAGTAATGTATAGTAGCTTGTATAATCTTTTTTAATACAACGAAACAAAGACTCATTTAATAATGGTTTTTCACGAAAAGGTTTAATCATCGGATAGATCACTTTTCTTAAAGATAACAAGTGTTTTTCTCCTGCATCAAGGGTAACCATATAACCATTTGGTTTTAATACACGAGCAAATTCTTCAGCCACTTCAAAACCAAATGCACTAATTAAAATATCCACGCTATTATCTGCTAATGGAATATGGGCATTGCTTGCCGTAAGCCATAGTGCTGAAAAATTTGCCGATTTTGCTGCTTTTTGAACCGCAAATTTAGAAATATCCCAACCAATAAACTGACCACCATTATTATGAAAATAGTCTAAAGTAGGGAAACAAAGTCGTTGAACTTGACGCAAATAATAACCTTCACCACAACCTGCATCAACAATAACCTTCGGTTCTCCTTGTGTCAATTTCATTACTGTTTTTGCCAATAATTCAGTAATAGGTGAATAAGCTCCACTTTCTAAAAAATTATGGCGTTCATTTACCATTTCACGGCTATCACCCGGTGATTTACTACGTTTTTGATTGACTAATAATAAATTCAGATCCCCTGCTTTTCCTTGATCAAAGCAATGATTATTCTCACAACGATATGATTTTTCAGATAGGTTTAATTTAGTCTTACAATGGGGACAGATCAGCATAAAATTCTCATAGATACAATTCATAATTTAGCATTATCCTACAATTTGAAATAACTCGCTAATTTTTATTGTTATTTTTTTATATTTTAACTAGGTAAACTTAAAACCTTCATTAATGGGAAGTTCTTAAATTAAAATGCGCTTGCCCTGTTATAAAAATACGTTGTAGTGTCTAATTAACAATATTCGTTTGATATATCAACCCATATTTTGAGATGTAGAATGCTACGTTTCTACTTTATTCATCAAGCTTTATAAGTATAAATTATTGATTTTTAATCACTACTCTGTTGTTTTTTATTTATTCTTTTTCTCAAAAAATAGACCAAAACACGCAACCCAATTAATAAAGGCAATAAAGCAACAAGCACCATACTAATTAGCACAATATAAACCACAGACATTGCTGCACCTAAACCACCACCGCCTAATACAGTTTGACAGATCATAGTTTGTAATCCTAAAAAATGCCGAAGATCTGCATATTCACAAGTATAAAAATCAAATGTTTCATAGCAATAAAATAGTGTAAAAAGTATGTATAAAATAACCGCTATCTTTGAGACTATATCTAATATTTTAGTGAATTTATTCATTTTTATAGTTTTCCGCTATTTCACTTAAAACTTGTTGGTATATTTGCTCAATTTCTTCATTATTTTCCTCTATATTTTTATCCAGAAAAGCAAGATCATTTAAATAAGCTTGTTTAATATCTGGATATCTTTTTGCTAAATCTTTATTGATTTTTAAATGTCCCCAATCTGTTTTTAGTGCATTTTCAATTTGAACTTCCATTGCCTTTATAAATTTATCAAAAAATCGTTTTACTTCTTCAACAAAATCAATGTAAGGCATTTCATAAATACCACTGTCCGCTTCCCATAATGGAATACCAATTTCATTTTTAATTTCACAATCCCAAATAACTTTTATTTTATCTTTGTGTCTAAAAAAATAAAGACAAGGTGAGCCTGTTGGAGGATACTCTGATAGCATTCTGCCATAACATAAATTTGATATTTTATGATAGTATGGGATAAAAGCATTATAACGTTCTTCATTTTCATCTTCGTATATTGCAAAATACTCATTCAGTACATTGTTAAATTTTACAACATCCTCCAAATTATTAAATAAATCATACAATTTCTTTGAAAGGCTTTTGCAAATAAACTCAAATAGATTAGAGAAATATACAGTAAAAGTATCAAGTTGATAATCAACAAATTTATCATCAGTTTTCCAATGTTCCATTATGTTTTGGGAATAAATAAAAAGTCTTTTTTCATTTATTTCTATCCATAAATCACCATCGGTTAAGTCTAACCAACTAACTGTATAATTATCTAAATAAGACAAATCTTGTTTTATTTCTTCTATAGATTTTAATCTAAAATATATTCGCATATTTATTCCTAAGTGTTAGGTAACCATAATAAGTAGTCAGGACAATTGCATACTTTAACTAGGGCGTGTTGAACTTTTAAGTACATTTTTTATTCAACTATTACTTTTAACCATTTCATACAACACGCCAAAATTATTACACTCTCATAATTCCATTGCGTCTTGTCATACCTAGTTGCAACGGCTCTATAACGTTTTAAATAAGCAAAAGCATTTTCCACAAGATGGCGATATTTATATAAGCACCAATCCATATCATGATTGCCTATTTTTGAATTTTGCTTTCTTGGAATTACTGGTTTTGCCTTTTTATTTGTTTTGATAATCTCTCTTAATTCTTGGCTATCATATCCACGATCAGCAATAATATGCTCACTATCAGGAATAAGCTCTAATAAATGTACCGCTTCTTTACTATCGTGTACTTCTCCGCCTGTTAGCGTAAAATCAATAGGATTACCACAGCTATCAACTGCTAAATGTAATTTAGTTGTATTTCCTGCTACACTTTTCCCTATTGCTTGGTTACCACCCTTACCTGTTGCATCTTGATGAGCCTTAACAATACTACCATCTATAAAAACCCATTCTAAATCAAAGTGTTGATTAAAAAAAGAAAGTAATTTTTTTATAATTCCTTTTTTTGACCAAATATTAAATCGCTTAAAAACAGTATTCCATTTACCAAAGTAAGAAGGTAAATCTCGCCAAGGGATCCCTGTTCTAATTCGATATAAAATTCCTTCAACTGTTTTTCTATGTTCAGCTTTTTTATAAATTCTTCCTGTGCAAAAAAGAAAATTGTATAGCTTATTCCATTGATTATCTGTTAAAATTGTTCTAGGCAACGTAATTCTCCGTTTAGTTGATTTTAGCGAATTTATTATAACAGATTTTTACGTTGCTTGTTTTTTATACTCAAAAGTTCAACACGCCCTATTAATTTTTTAAATAATAATAACAATTCCCCCCACCCTAGCCCTCCCCCGCAAGCGGAGGAGGGAATTTTATACCCAATCTCTTTACACTACCCTTATCGTTTTAACTTTAAAATCCTCTTTCCATTTAGAATAATCAAAATTATATCTTTCTTGAAATGCTGTTGTTTCCCAATACATCATAAGTGCATAATTATGCTCCATCAATAATGATTTATGTTTATCAATCTCACTGAGTTCATCAATAATTTTTTTCATCGTATGATAGTTTGGATTTTCTTTTGTTCCCCCAAATTTAAAATCAAGATTATTTCTATGAATAATCAAAGGGTGATTTTTTATTTTCTCAAAAGGGCGGAGAGATTTGAGCATTCGAATAGCATTTTGAGATGGAAAACCAAAGCTCCAATTAGATAGTATCGAATTAATAACCGCTTGTTGATATGCTAATTCATTATCCATTCTTTTATATAATGAAGCTAACTTGCACCAAACTTCGCTAATTTCTGAACAGCTATTAACACTTTTTATATAATACTCTACAGCTTGTTTGAGCTTATTTTGTTTTAAACATTCATCACCTTTTTTCAAAAAGTAATTAATAAAGTTTTTATCCTCAATCTCCACGTCTTCCCAACCATAATCACTTATTTCCCACCATTCTAAAAATTTATCTAAATTTGAAAAAGCAGGAATAAGCTTTCCTTCATCGTGATACATCTGACAAACAATGGGTTCCTGAATGTGTTCTTTTCCATATTCCCAATACAGTCCAAAACAGTCTCCACCGCATTCGCCCTCATAAAATGTTAAAAAGCCATCTAATGGATAACAACCTGTATTTATACTTGTATCTAAACTAATTTCATTAATTCTGTTTGGTAGCTTCATTTATTTTTTCCAAATATTGAATGATTACGTTGATAAGTATCAATTAAATTTTTAGTAATAACATTTGCCATTAGCAAACCTTCCATATCCTCTGTTTCCAAAATGCTATCTTCATCATCTGAATATTTATGACAAAAATTGAGTAAATCTAAAAAATCATAGCCGTTCTTATTTTTATCTATTAAATGATTCTCAAAAAATGCTATATTTTCAATGATAATTTTATTTAACTCATTTAAAAACTGCTCTATTTCATTTTTTATCAGTATGTTAGATTGTGTGATTATTGCTATTAATTCTTTAACTAAAAAGGGGGCTAAATAGCTGACTCCCCCTTGATGTTCGATTTCCAATTTGATTTTCTCAAAAGCTTCTCTTTGTTGATTGAGGCTTCCTGTTTTCAATATATGCAAATCATTTACTACAAAATCGCCTGTGTGATACCACCCAAAAATAGAATGCCAACTGTTTGAATTTTCTATATTTTTCATTTGATTTATTCCTATTTTGATTTACCAAACAAGCGGTAAGATTTTAATCACTTTTTGCTATTTTCTAGATATTATATCGCTTAACACGATCAATATTCACGTTTTAAATTAATTCGATGTGCATTCATAAAAACAGTTAATCCCACCAAAATAATCAACATTGCAATTCCTTTATATATCCCTATCTGTTCATCAAAAAAGAAGTAAGTTGAACTAATGCCTGCGATAGGTACCAATAAAGATAGTGGGGCAACCGATGTAGCAGGGTATTTTTTCATTAAATTATTCCAAAGAATATAACTTAGAATGGCAATAATATAAGCTTGAAATAATACCGAAAACCACGCTTTACCGTCCATTGTTTGCGGTAGGCTAGTAAAAGGCTCACTACCTTTGACTAAAATAGTCATCACAAAAATAGCGGGTAATGAAAATACCGATTAATAAATCATTACGTGCAAATTTCACTAATTGCTATTCCTTAATTCCAAAGACTTTCTTGCTGAATTTCATTACAGGTGTTGCTAAAATCAGTACACAAATAAAAGCGGCAGGAAAAGCCAATCCCCACGCTTTTAACCAACGCCAAACAAAGTCATCGACAAAACCGATATTTATCCAAGTCACCCAAAAAGTCATCATCATTGATAATAAAAAAGACATTATTGCTGTATTAAATAACTTAAATTTAAGATTCATTTTTTACTCCTTTATATCCTATTATTTAATTTATCCTATCATAACATCATACAAAAATGATAGAATAGCAATAATTTAAAACTTAAATTCCATTTTTGAAATGCTTAATGATTTTTATTTATTTGTTCTTATTACCGAAGCAGGGAGTTTTCAACAAGCAGCTAAACAAGAAAATATCCCCGCTGCAACGCTTACTCGACGCTTACAAAAATTAGAAGATAAACTTGGCTGTAAATTATTACACCGTAGTCCAAGAGGGATAACATTAACCGCAGAGGGAGAGATTTATCTTGATAAATGTCAGCCTCTCATTGAAAAGTTACAGCAAAACATTCAAGATATTCAACAAAATAACAATCAAACAAAAGGTACAGTACGAGTATTAGCACCGATAAATTTATCTGTTGTATTAGCGGATTTTTGGTCTGATTTTTTAATACAATATCCTGATATTAATTTGATCTTGTCACTTAATAATCGTAATGATAACTTCTTGGAACAAAGTGCTGACATCGCTTTGCGTGTTGGTAAACAAAAAGACAGTAATCTAATACAAAAACACTTAGCAACTATGCCTATGTGTATTGTCGCCAGTGAAAAATATTTACAAAATAATCCGCGGATACAATGCCCTAATGATCTACTTAATCATCAATGGATTGCCTCCCAACCATTATCACCTATAATTGATTTAGCCCATAAACATAATAATGAAAAAACACAAATTAGCTTGCACAATATAGTTCATAATACAAATACAAGATTGCAAGTAAATGAAATTCGTTTGTGCGTATCTTTGGCAAAACGTGGTTTAGGATTAACTTATGTACCAGAAATTCTATGTAAAAAAGAGCTACAACGTGGCGAATTAGTTCGTATTTTGACTGAATGGCAACCACCCAGTCGAGATATTTATGCCGTATGGCACACGCAAAAATATCTGCCGATACGAGTACGTGTACTTATTGATGCGTTAATGGATTATTTTAATCATTTCTAACGACAATGCACGCATTGTCCGCTACAGTCGTTATGTTTTATTTTAGGTAAATTATAATTTATCTAACCCCAATACATCGGTCATATCAAACAATCCTTTTTCTTTTGTGGTAAGCCATTTGGCTGCTCGCACAGCACCATTTGCAAAAGTCATACGACTAGAGGCTTTGTGAGAAATTTCTACTCGCTCCCCTTCATCGGCAAACCAAACGCTATGCTCTCCTACAACATCACCTGCACGGATAGTCGCAAAACCAATTTCATCACGCTTACGCTCCCCTGTAATCCCTTCACGAGCAAATACACCATGCGTTTTTAAATCACGATCTAACACTTTGGCAATATGCTCGCCCATTGAAAGAGCCGTGCCTGATGGAGCATCAACTTTATGGCGATGATGGGCTTCAATCACTTCAATATCACAATAATCACCCATAACTTTGGCTGCTTTTTCCAGTAGTTTAAACACTAAATTCACCCCTACGCTATAATTTGAGGCAAATACAATTGGAATATTTTTAGCTGCATTTTCAATGGCTTGTTTACCCTCATCATCAAACCCAGTGGTACCGATCACCATTTTTTTATTATTAGCAACACAAAATGCAATATGCTCTAAAGTTCCCTCAGGGCGAGTAAAATCAATTAATAAATCAAATTTATCTGCTTGAGACTTAAGATCATCAGAAACAGCAATTCCTAACGTACCCACTCCCGCTAGTTCTCCGACATCCGTTCCAACCAATGATGAACTTTTACGTTCAAACGCTGCCCCAATAGTGACGTTGTCACCATTATTAATTGCACAAATCAGCTGACGTCCCATTCTTCCGCCAGCTCCTACTATTGCTATTCTTAATGTCATCATTTTTTCCTTAATAAATTTTGTAAATTTTTAAATAAATGTTACCGCTTATACTTAGTATAATTTATTGACTCATAAAATGCTTAAAATACGAACAGCTAGACTGTAACTGCTTAACCGTGTAGGTATCAGCATACTCTTTTTTCAAGATATTAAAATAAGTTCTAAATTTCTCATTTTTTATACGTTTAAACAGTGCTTCATCATCGGTATTTTTTTGTTTACCTTCCCACTTATAATATTTTCCCTGTTCGGCACTAGCGAGTTGGAATAATATAATGGCTTGTTGCTCTTTGTCTTTGGTTAAAGTAAGGGCTTTTTTATAATAAGTGATAGCTTTGTCAAAAGCATTTTCATCTATCTGTTTTTCCCATCTATTCCAATATCTACCATAATAATATCTTGGTTTTTCTTGCTTTTTATAAAAACCATATCGCCAATAATTACCATTAGAAAAGTTAGCAATAAATAATTGTCGGAAATAACCTAGCTTTGAGGTGTTGTATATCATATTACCGATAAGTTGGTTCGCGTGACCTGCTCTTTCATCATTGCCTTTGGCGATTTCTTGTAATTTGACTAATATTTCTGCTAACTCAACTTTATTCATCAATGGCTTGTCTTTAATAAAATCAAAATCTCGAATAAATATTGGCAAAGTCATAGTATGGGAAACACTCCCATTAAAATTCTCTACTCGATTTTGTCCAAAAATAGCATTAGAAATATTATTAAATCTGTCATATTTTTTTAAATCCATATAAGTGGACTTCATTTCCTTACCATCTTGATAATATTCATAAGTGGTTGGTACGAAACCATCGGTATTTTCTACTTGTTTATAATGTTGTAATGCTTTAGAAAAATGACCATTACGCATTGCATTATCGCCATATAAAAAATTAAATAAAGACACTGGCGAAGCAACGTCCATATTTCTCATTAAAATTTGCTGTTCAAAATCAGTTTTATCGGTTTTTTGATAAAATTTATCCACTTCTTTGGTCAGCTCATTATCCTGCACCGATAACAAATCAGAAAGTATATTTTGCATTAAGAAAGATTTACCCAATTCTCCTTGAATAAAGTATCGGTTTGCCAAAATATCCATCACAAACTCAGCTGTGCTTGGGATTTGTACATAGCCATATTCATTCTTTTTCCATTCAAAAATATCGGCATACTCATTCATTAAATGCTCTTCGAAAGACTTATTAATGACAGGTTGTGAAACAATATCATTTAACATTTTAAGTGTACTAATTTGCTGCTGATAAGCTTTGTTATCGGTTTTAATTTGATTTAATCGCTCACTTGATGACTGATATTTTTGCTGTAAAAAATCTAAATAAGCCAGTGAAATGCCCCAAAAAGCTTTATCATCAGCCATTTGATATAACTGCGCTGTCAAAGATTGTAACTCATTTAATTGCTGAACAAATTGTGAATTATGATCATCGTCCTTTAATGGCAGGCGATTATCTTTTTGCTTATTTGCTTTATTACTAGGATATTTTTCTAAAAAATGCCATTCTAATTGGAGTATTGCTCGTGCCTGCAATACCTTTAACACTTCTGAATTCGGATTGAGTGCATAGATTTTTTTCATCATTGGCAGTTGATTATTAAAAGATTGATAAGCTAATAAGAAATACACCATTTCTTTTTCAGTGTCGTTTTTGGCTTTTGCTAACAAAGTATTAAAATCGTTATCACTGCTAAATTGCATTGAGCTAAATGCACTGTCTTTGTGTTTTTTGGTATGTAAAAATACTTGAAAAAATAAGTAGTTTGCTTTGTCTTTTTGCCCTAAACCATTCAATGCTCCTGCATATTGATCAAGTGCTAAATAATAGGGTGCGGTTTTTAAATTTAGTGGTTCAACGTATTCTTCAAAGGCTTGCACCGCCTCAGTAAATTTCAAATTATAATGATGAAAACGTACTAACTGATAGCCGTAACGTAATTTAATACGATTATCATCTGCTCGTTTATACCACTTGATTAAATCTGCCACCGTTTTTTCATAATTCAAATTCTCAACGGTTTTTACATCACTCCAATCATCTCTAGTGATAAGGTGCATATAGGGTTGTAAATACTTGGCTTCAATCAAGTAATTAATGCCTGTATAGTGATCATAAATAAAATTATGATCTAATTCTTTTATCCCAAATTTTGCTAATTTCCCACTATCCTTCCAATCCTCTAAATCCTCAATCGTTGCTTTATAAACAAGATTTTTAGTTTGCTCATAAGTGAGTTTATTATCAAAATAGGCTTGCCAATCATCAATATTTTCATCAGGAATAGTGATTTTTTCATTATGATAAAAAGATGGACTTGATTCGTATAAAAATGGGGTAAATGCCTTATCGGTAATAATATCTTGGGCAAATAAATTGAAATAAAGATCATCGAAATCAATATAATTACCACCACAAGCAAGAACCTGTTGTGAGAACGCCACACCTAGTAGCAAAGAAAGGAGTTGTTTTTTCATTGTTTTTCCTTTTTCAGATTAGTTTTGTTAGTGGAGAGGATATATGCTTGCTCCCACTACATCAATATTTATCCCGTGATGACAGGGTATGCCCTGTCGCTTGTATCTTGCCAGCTTATTCAGTTAAACTAGTAAATTGGATAGGCAATGGGTAAAGTGAACTTGGCTTGTCGCTTGTATCTAGTACTAACAGAACATACTCTATCGCTATATTTTTCGTATATATAATGTATTCTCTATGAAATCTAATCTTCTAATACATCAAAATATGTATTTTCAGTACAATTTTCCAATTGATACAATTTATCTATTTTTATTTTACTCCAAATCGTTTTGGGATTATCTTCTGTATCCGAAAATTCATTTCCACCTGTTGTAATAGCTTTCTTTTTAGTCAGAAAATTAATACTCAGTTCACTTTTATTACCACTTGCTCTATGTATTTCAAAATGCTCAAAACCGATAAGTTCAAATTTTTTATTTTGGTAGCGAAATTTATATTTAGCATTATTAACATACCAAGAACCGCAAGATAGCCAATAATTAAAAGGAACTACCAGTATTCCATTATTAATTCCAATCTTATTTAGCGGATCTTCTCGGCAAGAGTTGTTAGCATCATTTTCACTTGGAACAAATCCTTTTAGATTTTTTTCAACAAGTACATATTTATTTTGCTTGTTAAAAAATATCATTATGCCTCGTGGGTTTGTATTGAGATAATCCCGACCAAATGAGGTGTTTTTTATAATTTTATTTGGATCTTTTTCCTCAATAATTAAAACCAAATCATCTGTTTTATCTTTATTTAAATCGCCCTTTACTTCTTGGATAATTTTCCAGTTTTTAGGAATAACATCTTTAATGCTGTTTTCTTGTGCCATTACAGGATAACATACAACACATAATGTAAAACATAATTTGATTATATGCTTTTTCATTTTTTATCTCCTTGTATCAGTATAGTACGAGTAAATCAAAAAATTTATGCTAACAAACTTACTAAGTCATCCATAGTAGTATTGTTCGTTTTTTCATAACGACAACTCTCTTCCATCAACAAACCTTGAATCTAAATGATAGTAAATAATATCGTATTTTCCAATTTTTTTATTTAGAAAATCAACCACTTGTTGCAATTGTTGTGGCGAGATTTCTTCTACTTTTATACGAAAACCTTTGTTTAAGAAAAAGCCAAAATAAAAGTTGTCTTGTAAGACTTCTACTTCATTATTCCCTAATTTCTTAAAGTTTTTATTTTCTAAGCTTTGTTTATTTAATGCATTGATAAGTTTATGTTTACCTAAATGGTTGGTCACAATGCCCCACGAATAAATCGGCAAAGCAACGGTGATATTTTCAATCGGATAATCATCAATATTTTTCAGGTAGTTTTTTAACAGTGCCACATCTAAAATCGAATTTTTATCGCTATTCTTTAAGGGCGATGAGGTGGAATAACACATCAAAAAGACTTTGTTCACAGGGGGAACACCTGTGTTGTCTTTGAATTTGACTTGGTGCAGTCGCAGAGTAATGGAAATTTCTTTGCCTGTGATTTTTTGTAGTATTTGCAGAAACTTAAAATAATCATCACGAGTGCCAGCCGTCCAGTCGCAATCAATTTGAATTTCATCGGCAGTGTGCAGTCCAAAACGCTGAGACTTTTTCTCAATGGTATCCGCGATTTTTTGAGCTAACTGATTAAGCTCTTTATCGGTAATATATAAAAAAGTACGATTGGTAATAAACACAACGGGAACAATTCGTTTATCGGTCACAAAACTTTGTTGCTTAACCACCGAAGCTAATGCCTGAAACTTCCCTGCTCGTTTATCCACATCAAAATAGCGAACATAGAGTTTATCGTCAGCGTTCTGCAATGCTTGATGCTCGGCATTGTTTAGAGTTAAATTTGTTCGCCAGTAGTAAAATGAATAAGGATGTGACTCTTGCTTACAAGCTGATAAACACAGCAAGCAAAAAAGAGAGAAAAATTGCCATTTTAAATGGGTTGTTATTGCTTTTTTTATCATTATTATTAGATTTATGGGTTAAATTGAGTGAATAGTATCAAAAAATAAAGTGGTAGAGTAGATAAAACACACGAATTTTTATAGTCTCAAGAAGCCATCGCTTGTCTTAACCTGCCCTGATTATTTTCTAACAATAATTTTGCTTGGTCTTTTGGTAAACCACTTAAAATTATCATAATAGCTAATTTGGAATGATTCTCTGCCTCTTTTAATACTTGTTCAGCCTGCTCTTTTTCACATTCTGTGGCTTGCATTACAATTCGTATTGCCCGTGCTCTTAATTTTTCATTGGTTGCTTTTACATCAACCATTAGATTTTGATAACATTTTCCCATTAATACCATACTGGCTGTTGTGAGCATATTTAATACTAATTTTTGTGCGGTACCTGATTTCATTCGACTAGAACCCGTTAACACTTCTGCTCCCACTATGGTTTCAATCGTAACATCAGATACTTCTGCCATTTTACTGTTTGGATTACTCACAATCGCCACTGTCGTTGCACCTAATTGTTTTGCATAGGCTAAACCACTCACCACATAAGGTGTTCGACCACTTGCGGCTATGCCAACTAGAATATCATTTGCTGAAAATTGAATATGCTGTAAATCTTCAATACTGGCTGTTTGACTATCCTCTGCTCCTTCAACTGCATTACAAATCGCACGCTCACCACCTGCAATAATTCCCTTAACCATTTCCGATGAAACCCCAAAAGTCGGCGGACATTCAGACGCATCAAGTACACCTAAACGCCCACTTGTCCCTGCACCAATATAAATTAATCGCCCTCCTTTTTGGAAAGCATTCACAATTTTTTCAACGGCTAACGCAATCTGTGGCAAAGATTTTTCTATCGCTACAGGCACTTTTTTATCTTCATTATTGATAATTGTCACAATTTCCAGTGCTGAAAGCTGGTCAATATCGTATGAATTTGGATTACGTTGCTCGGTTATCATCTGAGCCAGTGAATTTAAAAGGTTTTGTTGTGTCATTTTGTTTTCTCTATAGTAAATAAGCGGTATGATTTTATTAAGAATTTGCAATTTTATGATTTATTATCTTTGTCTGTAATTTCCACAACATCATTAATCAACTTTGCAAAATCAAGTGCATTTTTAGAGGTAATTACAGGTTTTCCACTGTCTTTTTCAATTTCTTTACGAGCATTACCTGCAATATTGCCCCCTCGTTTTGCCACTTTTTTATTTTCATCTAAACCAATAGGATTGTGGATATTAGTCAGTTCTGTCGTAGTGGCTTCTGCTAACATATTTAACACTAATTCTAAGGTCGACATATTATCTCTTAAATTTTCTTTTTTGAGATTTTTAAACTCTTTATATTCTCTTGTAGTCATTCCAGACCAAGCTTTTGAGATTTCATTTGTTAAAATTGCAAATTCCCTCCCTGCTTGAACGTTATGCTCTTGCCAAGTATCTGTTAATTCCTTTCTGACTTGTATTGCTTGAAGACGTTGATTGATCCATTCTTTTATACCCTTTTTTCAAATAGGTTTGTAATGCTCTATCTATCGCTAATTCAGGATCGATAATTTCATCAATTCTTTCTTTTCCAACCTTCGCTAGCCACATTTTAAATGGCTCTGCTTTTGGGGAAGGAATAGATTGAATGAGCCTAAAAATACCTTGCACACTAGCAGATTGAATTTTTCTTTTTTTTCCATCTAATGCTATCATCTGAAGTGGGGTACAAATTGTACCCCACTTTAAATTAAGTTCACTGTCTCTACTTCTTAGTTTTTTAATATATTGCTTTGGATCTTTACTTTCCGTTAATACCTGAACAACATCAACAATAGAAAAGAACCATTCTTCTTTTTCTTCATCCCACACTGAACGGATCTGACTGTCTTCAAATAATTTAATTTCATTCATTAATCACTTTCCTTCTATTTCTCTTTCCATAAGTTAGATCACACGTCGACAAATTGTCGACAACTCAAATTTGTTTTCATATTATAGACACAAGATCTATCAGCCCCCACATACAATACTTAAAAACTCGATCCAACTCACAAAATCACTTAGGATAAATCACCCCTAAACTCACCGCCTTTGTTGCCCCTGTTACACTTGGCATATTAGAGGGCAAATTGTGTATGCGTTGATAAGCTAACCACGCAAAAGCGACAGCTTCCACATAATCAATATCTAAACCATAATTCGTTGTCGTGCCAACATTCCATTGCGGTAATAATTCTTTAAAACCTTGCATAATAAGAGGATTTTTTGCCCCTCCTCCACACACCAATAAGCGACAGGGTAACGATTTGATTTCTAACTTTAATAATTCTTGAACGGTACTTTGAATAGTAAATTCAACTAATGTACGTTGAATATCTTGAGGTAAACAAGCGGTATGATGTTGTTCAAAATTTGCAATTTTTTGCTCTAACCATTGTAAGTTAAACTGCTCTCTCCCTGTACTTTTTGGTGGGAGTTGTTTAAAAAATGGCTCATCTAACAAAGTGGCTAACAACGATTGATTCACTTGCCCTGTTTTCGCCCATTCGCCATTCTTATCATAAGATTTATTAAAGTGCTTACCAATCCAAGCATCTAATAAAAGATTGCCTACTCCTGTATCATAACCAATCACCGCTTGATCAGGAATTAAAACAGAAATATTACTAATTCCACCAATATTTAAAACAACAGTTGCAAATTTTGGATCAAAAAAGACCGCTTGGTGAAAGGCAGGAACCAGTGGTGCACCTTGTCCACCAAATGCCATATCTTTACGTCGAAAATCAGCAATAGTCGTAATCCCTGTTTTTGCAGCAATAATATTAGCGTCACCAATTTGAGTGGTAAAAGGATAAGCGGTTTGTGGCGAATGCCAAACGGTTTGACCGTGACAACCCACGGCTTCAATCTGCTCAGCTTTCAAATGATTAAGATTTAAAAATTGATTGATTGCATCCGCATACAACATACCCAAACGATGGTCTAACTCCCCTAATTGCTGTAATGAGGTTTCTCCTTGTAAACACAAAGTTAAAAGTGACTGACGTAACGCTTCTGGCATAGTGACAAAATGACTGGCTTTTAAAACAGGCCATGAAGTAGAAAAATCGACCAATGCCAAATCCACCCCATCTAAGCTGGTACCAGACATTACACCGATATAATATTTAGGTTGCATATAGTTTTATCTCTAATATGTTTATTTTCTGAATTATAGAATAGTATGTCTTTTTTAAAAACATATTAATACCTATTGTTTTATTGATTTTAATTGCTAATAACTATTAAATTGATAGCTGGTAAATTTTAAGAGCAAATATATAATGCTCCCAACTTATCGATATTTGCCGTATGCGAATATCAATTCATTTATCAAATTAACTTTTAAATAAGGAAAAGAGTATGATTAATAATATCGGTTTAAATACCCAATCATCAAACGATATCGCCATTGAATTAAATCAACTGCTAGCGAGCTATCAAGTATTTTATACAAATGTACGTGGCTACCACTGGAATATTAAAGGCGTAAACTTTTTTGAATTACATACAAAATTTGAAGAAATTTACAGTGACTTAGTGATTAAAGTTGATGAAATTGCAGAGCGAATTTTAACTTTAGGACAAACCCCAAATAACGCATTTTCACAATATTTAAACGCGTCTCGCATTAAAGAAGATATTGCGGTAAGCGATGCAAAAGGCTGTTTAGCTGGAACATTAGTAGGTTTTCAAATTTTGTTAAAACAACAGCGTGAAGTAATGGAAATGGCAGCTCAAACGAACGATGAAGGAACTGCCTCACAAATGAGTGATTATATTAAAGAGCAAGAGAAACTCATTTGGATGCTTTCCGCTTCTGTTGCCTAATCCGTATTCAAAACCGAGATACACCACGAGCAATAAGTGTTTTTATTGCTCATTTTTCGTTTTGTTTTTATAACTACTCTTAAAAAAAACAACATCTCTTTTGCAAATCCTTTCCTTTTAACATATTATTGCGTCCTCAACAGAATGTTGAGTTATTTTTGACATTTTTTAATTTAAAACAAGGATTTTTATATGTTTAACAACCTTTTTGCCAATTTACAAAAAATTGGTAAAGCGTTAATGCTACCTGTATCAGTGTTACCTGTTGCAGGTATTTTACTCGGTGTTGGTGCAGCACACTTTTCTTGGATGCCTGAAATTGTTTCAAATCTGATGGAACAAGCGGGTGGTTCAGTATTTGGACAAATGCCACTTCTGTTTGCTATTGGTGTTGCACTTGGTTTTACTAATAATGACGGTGTAGCGGCATTAGCAGCTGTTGTCGGTTATGGTATTTATGTTGCTACCCTTAAAGTAATGGCGGGTGTTATTGGTGTTGAAGCTATTGACACAGGTATTCTTGGCGGACTTTTAGCAGGTTCAATTGCAGCTTGGTCATTTAATCGTTTCTACCGTATTCAATTACCAACTTACTTGGGTTTCTTTGCGGGTAAACGTGCTGTACCTATTATTACTGGTTTCTTAACTATTTTCTTAGGTGTTGCTCTTGCATTCATCTGGCCTCCTATCGGTAATGGAATCAAAGCATTCTCTTACTGGGCTGCGGTACAAAATCCTGAAATTGCATTCGGTATTTATGGATTGATTGAACGTGCGTTAATTCCATTTGGTTTACACCACATTTGGAACGTACCTTTCTTCTTTGAAGCGGGTACTTGTGTGGATGTAACTGGTAAAGAATTACACGGTATTGTTACTTGTTTTGTTTCAGCATCAGAAGCAAGCCGTACACCTGAAATGAACTTCTTCGGTCAAATGGCTGGTGGTTATATGTTCAAAATGTTCGGTCTTCCAGCTGCGGCAATCGCAATTTGGCACAGTGCTAAACCTGAAAACCGTATCAAAGTGGGTGGTTTAATGGTTTCTGCTGCCTTAACTTCATTCTTAACAGGCATTACAGAGCCAATTGAATTCTCATTCTTATTCGTTGCACCAATCCTTTATGTGGTTCACGCATTCTTAGCAGCAAGTGCATATTTTGTTACTAATGCACTCGGAATTGTTCACGGAATGACATTCTCACACGGTTTCATCGACTTTACGGTATTATCTTCAAACTCACACAAAATCTTATTATTAGTAGGTGTTGGTTTAATTTATGCCGCTATTTACTACACTGTATTCAGAGTATTAATCAAAGCATTAAACTTAAAAACACCTGGTCGTGAAGACGAAGCTGATGAAGCTGAAGTTGAACACGTTGAGCATTCTTTAATGGCTCAAGAGCTTGTTAAAGCCTTTGGTGGTAAAGATAATATTGCCAACCTAGATGCGTGTATTACTCGTTTACGTGTTTCTGTAAAAGATATTGAAACTGTTGATCAAGCTCGCTTAAAAGAGCTAGGTGCAGCAGGTGTTATTGTGGTTAAAGGTGGTGTTCAAGCTATCTTTGGTACAAAATCAGATATTCTTAAAACTGAAATGGATGATTGGATTAAAGCACACTAATCTCGTTCTATAATTGAAAAAGCTGATAGCTGAAAAGTTATCGGCTTTTATTGAGACTATAAAAAATGTACTTAAAAGTTCAACACGCCCTATCCTTTTGCAAATTTTTGAATAAATGTAACCGTTTTGCTTTGTTGCTGCTATTTTAACTTAGCCAAGACGCTATATTTAAAGAGACCTGCTCAACCATTTACTTTCGCTTGTAGAAAAACTCTCTTTTTTATCAAACCTCCATTCCCCTTTTTTGAATACGATGGTATAGCGGAAATTATGTTTAAATCCATCTAGTTGATTAGTATAGATATGATATTTGTTTTTATTAATTCTCTCTATTTTTTCAATAGGTTGAGTATCTATGGCATACTCAGGGGGCGTTGAGCACATTAAAGATGCCATTCTACCAGACTTCAGTTTTAATATTCTTTCTGTGCAATATTTAGAATATATAGCCTCTAAACCATTTCTTCTTACTTCTCTCGATTTTTCGATATCATCATCTGTTAAATCTTCTTTACTCGAAAGCTCATCACTAATAGCCCTATTTTTCAATTCCCATTTATTCATCTCATTAATAAATGCAATTAATTTATTTGTGATCAGTGCAACTGTTTCAGTTTCATTGTTTTCCATAAATACTCCTTATTGTTAACTCGCCAAATTAAAAATAATCTAAACCAAATTTAACGGTTAGTTATTGTTATTATCTGTACGAAGAGTTAAAAAGACGAGTTTTCCCATTTCTCTTCACCAAACCACTCTTTTTTATCTAATCGCCATTCACCTTTTTTAAATATTAATGTATAACGAAATTTAAGTTTAAACCCATCTAACTGATTAGTATAAATACGATATTTATTTTTATTCACTTGTTCAATTTCTTGAATTGGTTGAGTATCAACGGCATATTCGGGAGGGGTGCAACAATCTAAAGACGCCATTCTTCCATATTTTCTTTTAAGTTCTCGTTCCGTACAGTATTTAGAAAATATCGCCTCTAAACCATTTCTTATTACTTCTCTTGATTTTTTGACATCCTCGTCTGTTGGGTTTTCCTTACTCCAAACCTCCGCTCTAATCTCCTTATTTTTTAATTCCCATTTATTCATTTCATCAATAAATGCAATTAACTTATTTGTAATCAGTTCAACTGTTTTGGTTTCATTGTTTTCCATAAATACTCCTATTAATATTTAAAGGGTTGTTTGATTTCATCACGCCCTTCCATTCTTGCAAATTTTTGAATAAATGTGACCGCTTGTTTTTATTCATTTTAGGCTCTTAACATTGATAAAAACGCTTTAAAATTTTCTGCTACATAAACAATATAAGGTTTATCTTCATCAGACTCTTCGTGAAGCCATAATACAATTCGAGGATCATCCGTATTTTCAAAATCAAAGCATAAAAAATCCCCACCAAAACAAGCAGCAAAAGGACACAAATATTCATTTAATCTGTCAAAGATTTGATTAAAAACGATTGCGACATCATACCAGCCTAATGGATTCTCTTTATAGTCATCGACAAAAGATAAAAATCGCTCTACCACTTTTTCATTATCTCCAAGCGTAAAAAATTTCTCAATCGGTTCTCCACCATTATTTTGTGCCATAAAATCAAGGTATTCTTGAGTAAATGTGAGTTCTACCTCTTGTTCAACAAGAGCAATATGCTCTTTACTGGCAGGTTTTACCCCTGTATTTTTCTTAAAATGTATCATTTTTTAATTCTCTAATTGATATTCATATAACTCTAATGCTAGCTCCCTCACCTCATCATTGTATCCAGAATTTTGAGCAATATTTTCTAATAGTGGAAGGTATTTTTTCTTTTCGTCCACATCTAATGAATTTATATGCCGATATAGTAACAATAACGTATTTTTCGAGCCAGTTTTAGTATTAATTTCAATCAATTTTGAATCATAAATGGCATAGTCAGGTGCATCAATACTTTCTATTAAATGAATAAAAGAAAAGTTTTCTTGCATATCTGAAGGACTACGCTCAATAAAACCAAATAACGCATCAATTAAATCCTTTTTTTGCTGTTCCGTTAATGGGTCAATCTCCTCTAAATCTAGAGCAATTTCATCAAAAAATTCTGTGACATCAATATCATAGTCATCAATAGTGGTATCAATATTAAAGTTATTGATTTTTAAAAGTATTTGTTGCATTGTTTATTCACCTTACTGTGTTATTTTGCAAATTTTTGATAATATGTTACCGCTTGTTTTTTACATTAACATCAAGGACTTTGCGTAATAGCAATCTCTATTTTAAAGTCTTTGATATACTCTCGTTGCTTGATAGTTTTCCCTAAATAATCATAAATCCCTGACATATCAAAACTTAAACCTAATCCTAGATTTTTGTTATCGAGTTTATGCAATTTCTCTATTTTTTCTGCAGGGAAATCTACGCCTAAATAACTCGAAGTACTTAGCACACATAGCCCAGCGTGACACTCTTGCCATTGCATTTTAGGAATAGCATATTTCTTGGCAAAGTAATCTTCTACACTTTCTGAATCTTGTGCCTTTATTTTATAGGTTGCTCGAACGAGTTCTATTTGACCATTAACCACCTCACAACCCTCAAAATGTAATTTATTTGCAATATTTTGAGGCGTGTTTGCATATTCTTTCAGCAAATCACTACATTGGATTAGTGAGTTATCTTTATTCAAATACATTAGGCTCATTCCTAAAAATAATGTGGATAAGATTAGTACTAACGTCTTTTTCATTTTTATTTCCCCTTATTTATAGCGGGTAGATTGTGTTGAAAATTTGCAAATTTTTGAATTGATGTGACCGCTATATTTTTTATATCTATCGCTTAATATGATTGCTGAGTTTGTCAAAGTATCGAAATGTTAAGTGTTTATAGCTTCCCTAATCAGTGAGCGTTCTCTTATACTTCGATAGGTTCAATAACCGAGAACGCTTATTTACTCACAATCACTTCTCTACTTTTCTCTCATAAAGCTTCTTCCCTTTATTATCATAGACGCTCCAAATACTACCTTTATAAGCTACAAAAAAATCATTATCTAGCATTTTTAAATCATCATATTTTGGTGGTACAATTTCTTTTTTCTGGGTAAGATTTAGCACGCCTGCACCATCATTACTTCTCACAAAAAGGTACTGTTGCTCTTTTTCGGTAAAACCATTTAATAATTCATTATACTTAGGCTCAATGGCGATTTTTCCTGTTTCTTTGTCTAAAAAACCAACATTAAACGCTTTGGTAGAAATAGTAAGAAGATTATCTGGAATAAAACGTCTATTAACACTTTTATAAATAGTAAAACTTGGTTCTGTAACGACATTACCTTTAAAATCCATCACTCCCCAATCACTTACCTTTCCTAATCCAAATAAGGTTTTTTTCCTAAAAAGTAATTTATCATCAGAAAGATATCGCATACTTTCATAATCAAAATCTAATACTGTTCTTTTATTGTTATCAATTAATCCCCAGTTGCCTTTTTCTTTCTTCACAGCCAATAGATTAGAAGAAAGCACAAAACCCTTTTCATATTCAGCTAAATTTATTTTATTACCCGCTAAGTCCATTCTCCCTTTGTCTTTATCATTAAGCTCATAAAAAAACATCGGTGGAGAAAACCAGAGTCTTTTATAAATCGCTGGGGCTATTACTTTCCCCGTCGTATCATAGGCGCCATATAAGCTGTCAGCAGTAGCGACTTTAATAAAACCACCTTCCATTTTAGAAATATAAGGATATTTCACTGGAATGATTTCTTTCCCTTCTTTGGTAAACAAACCATACAACTCACCTTTCTTCACTTCTAAAAGATCTTTAAAATCATAATCACCAGCAATATCATCATAGTTATTATTAACAAATAGCTCTTTAAATTCTCTATTTATGATCTTAGTTTTACCATTTAATTTAAGCTCAACTAAGTCCTTAGTTCTATCAACCAAGCCTATATCTTGATATTTTGGAGGAATAATTTCTGTTAGATTTTTATCTAAAAATCCTTCTCGATTATCTAATCGAATAAGCGCAATATCTTTGGAAAAAGCTGAGTAATTATAATTTTTAATTTCATCATATTGTGCTTTTAAAATAATTTTACCCGTTTTATCCATTATTCCCCATAGGCGTTGTTGCGTTTCAAAGGCAATATAGCCCATATCTAAGACTCTAAAATTACTATACAAACAAGGTACTACTTCTTGTCCATTTAGATCAATAAAACCAAGTTTGTCATACCCTTTTTTTACTTCAGCTAAGTCAAATTTATTAAATTTTCTAATCTCTTTATACTTTCCAACAGGAACTAAAACTTTATTAGTTGTGGTGTCAATCAACGCATACTTATTATAGTCTTTATTTTCTATTTTCCTATTTTTATAGATCACATCGTTTTTATTAACTTCAACTTTATTACCTTTATGATCGACTAAATAATATTCCCAGTTATCATGATCTTTTAATTGCACCAATTTATCATCATAAATATCGATAAAACGATGATTAGTTTCTAATACAACCTTTCCATCATTATCAGTAAATGTAACTTTATTTTCTGTTCTACTAATAATTACATCATCAAATATGGCTATAATCTCACCATCCATCAAAGGAGTCATCAACTTACCTGCTTTATCAAGCACACCAATTTGATTGTTTTTATACACGACTAAATGATCATCAATAGAATCGATGTCCTCATAAGGTAAAAAAATCGTTGCTTGGCTAACAGAGATAGCACTCAACATTAGGGTTGTTAATAATAATTTTTTCATTTTTTAATCTCCGATTTTTATTAGCGGTGGTAACCTCATCCTTCACAACCTAATAACAAAATAACTCAAGTACATAGTTTACATTTTTTTTAAATATATACATAGTAATTCACAATAGGAATAAACAAATGATAGATAAAATAAAACTTAAAAACATCACTAGAAAAAATCTCTATTTTCAGGTATTCTTACGCCAATTTTATTTTAATGGTAGTGTTAATAAAACTACCCCTACCTACTTCTAGGAGATTTTATGAGTGAAAAGTATGTCGTCACTTGGGATATGTTCCAAATGCACGCTCGCAAGTTATCAGAAAAGTTACTCCCTGCATCACAATGGAAAGGTGTTATTGCTGTTAGTCGTGGCGGATTATTTCCTGCTGCAGTTATTTCTCGTGAGCTTGGACTTAGACACGTAGAAACAGTATGTATTGTAAGTTATGAAGATCACTATAAACAAAGTGACGAGTTAAGAGTACTACACGCACCAGAAGGTGATGGTGAGGGTTTTATTGTTGTAGATGATTTGGTTGATACTGGAAATACTGCTCGAAAAATCCGTGAAATGTATCCTAAAGCTCGCTTTGTTACTGTATTTGCAAAACCTGCAGGAGCACCTTTGGTTGACGATTATGTGATTGATATTCCTCAGAATACGTGGATTGAACAACCTTGGGATTTAGGTTTGTCTTTTGTTCCACCTTTGGCGAGAAAATAATTATTTTTTCATTTTTAATATTTTACATATAGAAACAGGGTTACCCTGTTTCTGCGTATTGAACACAAAATTATTATGACATTAGGTAACCTCTATATTGTATCTGCACCAAGTGGTGCTGGAAAATCTTCACTAATTAATGCATTACTTACTGATTTACCTCGTAGTGAAGTACAGCTTTCTGTTTCTCATACCACTCGTACTCCTCGTCCAGGTGAAGAAAACGGTATACATTACCACTTTACTACTCAAGCAGAATTTAAAAATCTCATCGAAAGACAACATTTTTTAGAATGGGCTGAAGTTTTTGGAAATTACTATGGTACTTCATTACCAATGATAGAAAAAAGCCTTGAACAAGGTATTGATGTTTTTTTAGATATCGATTGGCAAGGTGCAAAACAAATTAAGCAAAAAGTACCAAATGCGAAAACTATTTTTATCCTCCCTCCTTCAAGACAAGAATTACAAAAACGCTTAATCGCACGAGGGCAAGATTCTGAAGAAGTAATTGCTAAACGGATGGCACAAGCGGTATCGGAAATGAGCCATTACAATGAATTTGATTACGTAATTATAAATAATGACTTTCAGACTGCACTAAATGATTTGAAAAGTATTTTAACCGCAGAACGTTTACAGCAAAGCTCCCAAGCGGTACGTTATAAACAACTTCTTGCAAATTTATTGGCTTAAAACCTAAAAATAGTCAATATTAAAATAGGAATAAATTATGCCAACACTTAGCATTGCGATGATCGTAAAAAATGAACAGGAAAATTTAGCCCAATGTTTAGATAGTGTAAAAGACTGGGTGGATGAAATTGTCATTTTGGATTCAGGCAGCACCGACAAAACAGAACAAATTGCCAGTGAATATGGGGCAAGATTTTATAGCCATACGGATTGGCAAGGTTTTGGTAAGCAACGTCAGATAGCACAGCAGTATGTCACCAGCGATTATGTCTTTTGGATTGATGCTGATGAGCGAGTTACCCCAGAATTAAAACAATCTATTATTCAAGCAGTCAAAGAGAATAAACCCAATACAGTATATAAAATTGGACGTTTAAGTGAAGTATTTGGGCGTAAAATCCGTCATAGTGGTTGGTATCCTGATTATGTGGTTCGCCTATATAAAACTGATTTTGCTCATTATGGTGATGAACTTGTTCACGAAAAAGTACATTACCCTAATGATACTCAAGTAGTAAAATTAGCAGGTGATTTATTACACTTTACTTATAAAGATATTCATCATTATTTAGTAAAATCAGCAAGTTACGCCAAGGCTTGGGCAGAACAGAAAGAAAATGCAGGTAAAAAAGCGACTTTATTACAGGGTATAACACACGCCTTAGGGTGCTTTGTTAAAATGTATATTTTAAAAGCAGGTTTCTTAGATGGAAAACAAGGTTTACTACTTGCTCTGCTTTCTACTCATTCTACCTTTGTGAAATATGCCGATTTATGGGTAAGAACCAAAGAGAAAAGATAAATAATAAGTTCAAGCGGTAAGGTGCGAGCAACTTTTAAACTGTGTAACTGCACCTTAGTTAAAGATAATCAGCTAAGCGATCATCAAAATCAATCACGAACTGATTTCGTGCTAATTTACACCCCATAATTCAGTATCTCTAACTCTATTGGAGATGAGATTTTATCTTGTTTATTTTAAAGTGAAATAATAAAAATTCTTTTTTCCACGCATAAGTCTGCAAGCTCCTCTTTTTAAATCACTTTGGACTCTATTTCTCTAAAATTTATAGTTTCTAACTTTCTCTATTAACAATAAAATCAGCTAACGCCTTTAATTCCGAGGTATCAAAAGGAAGTTTATCTAACGCATTTACCCCTTGTTGATAAAGACTTTGAGCTTTAGCCTTTGCGCCATCTAAGCCTAATAATTTGGGATAGGTACTTTTATTTAACGACTCATCAGCACCAACTGTTTTTCCGATTTTATCGGTATCACCAATAATATCTAAAATATCATCTTGAACCTGAAAAGCTAAACCTATCGCCTTAGCATAGTCAATTAATGATTGCTTAATTTGTGGGTCATTAGCATACTCAGACACATTTAATCCCATTAAAATCGATGCCTCAATTAATGCCCCTGTTTTATTACGATGAATATATTTTAACGCTTCAATCTCTACACTTTTATTTTCTGCCAACAAATCCAAACTTTGCCCTAAACACATTCCTTTGGCACCTGCTGAATGAGATAAAATCTGAACTTGTGCCACCTTTTGTGATGCGGTGAGATGTGGATCTTGAGTAATCAACTCAAAAGCAAAACTTTGAAGTGCATCTCCGGCTAAAATTGCTGTCGCATTATCAAAAGCGATATGACAGGTTGCTTGCCCTCTTCTTAATTCATCATTATCCATTGCAGGTAAATCATCGTGAACTAAGGAATAGGCGTGAATAGCTTCTATCGCTGCTGCACTATGATCTAGCTTCTCTAATGACACTCCCAATAATTTACCTGTGGTATAAACTAAAAAGGGACGAATACGCTTGCCACCGAGTAATACCGCATAACTCATTGCTTCACCAAGAGGCGACTGCTCGTTTTTATAAATACTTAACTGTTTATCTAAAAACTGGTTTACTCGTTGTTGCTTTTCAATTAAATCTAAAGAAAGAGAATATTGCATCGTTCATCCATATTATTGATAGTCTGATAATTCACTATGTTCATCTTTTTGCAGTAAAATTTGAATACGTTGCTCTGCTTTTTGTAAATGCTCCTGCCCTTTTTTAACCAGTTTCACTGCAGTTTCAAATTCACTTAATGCTTCTTCAAGAGGTAAATCCCCTGCTTCTAAATGGGTCACAATATCCTCTAATTGCTTTAGGGTTGTTTCAAAATCTTGTTGTGGTTTCTTTGCCATCTTTACTACCTATTTTGATAAATTTATTTGCTAGCGGTTATTTTACTTGAGAAATTTGCAAATGTGGATTTTTTATTGGGTTAATTTAAGAAAAACTGGTTTCAATATCTAAAAATTGATTACTCACAATTGCTGATTTTATAATAGAGGTATTGGTCATCGCAATTTGTGAAATGGGTGATAAACAATCGTCCAGCTCTGTTACTGATTTAATTAGCAGTTGGCAAATAAAAGCATCATCTCCCGTCACTTTATAGCACCAACTGATATTATTCATCTCTTGAATTAAAGCTTCAACCCGTTGTAAATAACTCGGCAGTGGTCTAATACGGACAATAGCAGATAGATTATACCCCAACGACTGCCAATCTATCACTGTTGTATAATTTTGAATAGTACCGTTAGATTCCAACTTTTTGACACGTTCCGCACAAGTCGGTTGTGAGAGATGTATTTTTTGACTGATTTCTTTCACTGTTATACGTGCATTGTCGTGTAATAATCTTAAAATTTTAATATCATAATTATCCATTGTTATACCCTACCTTATTCGTATTTCTTTTTATTATCCCATAAAATTTATTTAATAAATACAAATGCACAAATTTTATTATAAAAAAAGGATTTTAACTCTAATTATGTAATTTATTGTATTCATATCTTTGTGTCTCCTGTTTATACTAATTTCTACTATTTTTTACACAATTGGAGATACAATGCAAGAATTAACCTATATAAAAAAACAACAACGTGGCTTAATCGAAATGCTACTTGCAATGATCATCTGTGGGACAATTGGTCTGACCGTCGTGTTATCAGGAGAAGAAGCGTCAAATTTGATTTTTTTCCGTTGCTTATTTGGTTCATTGGTCTTAGGTTTTATCTGTTTTTACAAAGGATTATTTCAATCGACCACATATACTAAAGTCTTTTGGGTTTCATCCTTAATCGGAGGGATTGCACTACAATTAAATTGGTATCTGCTATTTTCAGCTTATAACAATGCCTCCATCGGTGTAGCCACAACGGTTTATAATACCCAACCTTTTATGATGGTCTTTATTTGTACATTACTCTTTAAAGAAAAAATCACCAAATCTATCCTATTTTGGTTATTAGTTTCTTTTATTGGGTTATATCTTATATCGTCAACTAAAGTGGGAGTAATTGAGACTTATGATGTTTATATTGTAGGGATTTTACAAGCTTTAGGTGCAGCTACGTTATATGCAGTTGCCTCTGTTTCGGCTAAATATTTAGTTGGATTTTCGCCAATACTAATTGCATTCTTTCAAATGGCATTAGGCATCCTTGTCTTTTTTCCCTTTGCAAAATTTGAGATTTTTTCCACTTCAAATTTTCAAGAAATAACGGCAACTATCACACTCGGTGTGGTACACACAGGTTTGATGTATATTTTGCTATACGGTGCAATACAAAAATTAGAGGCATACAAAGTGGCTTCACTCTCTTTCTTATACCCTGTATTAGCCTTGTTAATTGATAGATTTTATTTTGATGTGCATTTAGTGGTCGTACAAGTTGTGGGTATTTTATTAATATTTTTAGGTGCAGCAGGGATTAATTTACGAGGTTTTATTGATACTTTTTTGAAAGATCAGAGTAAGAGCCGTTCTTGAAGCTTGTTACCCCCCCCTCCTAACCTCCCCCCGCAAGCGGAGGGAGGAATATTGTATAACCATAATATGAACTAAAAATTCCCTCCTCCGCTTGCGGGGGAGGGTTAGGGAGGGGGGGATTTGCGGTATCCCTGTTTAAATAACTAAATTGCCTCGTATTTTATTGACTTTTTACTCAATTATCGTTAACTTAACGCTAAATTTAATGTTGTAACTCAAGGAGATTTTATGCAACAAAATCGTATTGTCACTAATACAAGAGAACAATCTGTTTTAAGTACGAATAAGGTTCTACGCAACACTTACTTTTTACTCTCATTAACCCTTGCATTCTCAGCAGCAATGGCATTTGTAGCAATGGTAACCAATGCTCCAATAATGTCCCCTTGGATCTTATTAATTGGTTTTTATGGTCTACTTTTCTTAACCAATGCAACCGCTCGTAGTGGATTTGGAATTGTGAGTGTTTTTGCCTTAACAGGTTTTATGGGTTATACACTGGGTCCAATTATCAATATCTATTTAGGAGCAGGATTAGGTGACGTTGTCACACTTTCCTTCGCAGGAACTGCTGGTGTATTCTTAGCATGTTCAGGCTATGTATTAACCACTAAAAAAGATATGTCTTTCCTTTCAGGAATGATGTTTTCGCTCTTTATTGTGTTAATTATTGGAATGATTGCCAGTATCTTTATGCAAATTCCAGCATTACATTTAGCCCTTAGTGCATTATTTATCCTTTTCTCAAGCGGTGCTATTTTAATGACCACAAGTCGCATTATTCACAATGGTGAAACTAATTATATTTTAGCGACTGTTGAATTATATGTTGCTATCTATAATATTTTTGTGAGTTTGTTAAATATTCTAGGTGCATTACGTGGTGATGACTAATTATTAAGATTAGCTATCGATAATTATTGAAATATTAAGGCGAATGTTTATTCGCCTTTTTGGTTTTTAGAAAATGACAAATTTTATTGAATTTAATCAACAACAAATCCCAACAGATAATGAAGGTTACTTGAAAAATCTTTCTGATTGGTCGCCTGAATTAGCCGAAACCATTGCCCAAAATGAAGAGTTAGTTTTAACTGATGAACATTGGGAAATCATCAATGTAGTACGTGAATTTTATCAAGAGTATAATACTTCACCAGCTATTCGTATGTTGGTCAAAACCTTAGCCAATAAATTTGGACAAGAAAAAGGCAGCAGCCGTTATTTACAACGCCTATTTCCTAATGGACCTGCCAAGCAAGCCACTAAAATTGCTGGACTACCAAAACCTGCAAAATGTTTATAAGGTAAAAAGAATGTTGTGTTTATTAGAATGTTTGAAAGAACAAAAAATTATCAGTGAATTGGATTATCAGTTTGCAAAAATGATTAACCAAAAACAACAGCCTTATGGATATAGCCAACAAGTGCAAGATCTAGCTATCTTTTTGAGTGCTTTTGTTTCTTATAACGTAATGCAAGGTAATACTGCTCTAGATCTTCATTCTCCCCTAGCCAATAATCCTTTTGGTCTAAAAAACAAAAATTTAGAAGAAGACTTTTATAATCAAATTTTGCAAAAAATAGGAAATATCACACCGCTTGATTGGCAAAATATATTACAACATCATATTGCCTTTAGTGATAATCCATCAAAAGTGGCACCAATGTTGTTTCAACATAACCTACTCTATTTTTATCGCTATTGGCAATCAGAAAACCGTATTGTCAGTTATCTTAAACAAGCGGTCACTTTTGAACAAGAATTTGCAAAAAATGATCTTAATCGTACCGCTTTAACACAACTTTTTACGGAACAAACACCGCATATTGATTGGCAGAAAATTGCTGTTGCAACTGCATTAACTAAAAATTTCACCCTTATTTCAGGTGGACCAGGAACAGGAAAAACCACGACTGTGGTTAAAATTTTGCTTGCCTTACAGTTAAAACAACAGTATTCAAATTTACCCCCACTTAATATTAAACTTGCTGCCCCAACAGGAAAAGCGACCGCTCGTTTAAAAGAATCTATCAGTGCTAATTTGGCAAGATTTCCCTTTTCTGATGAGCTGAAAGCTCAAATTCCGACAAATGCATTGACACTACATCGTTTACTTGGCATTAATCCAATGAGTGATATGCCAAAATATAATCAACATAATCCATTATATTTAGATGTCCTCGTCGTGGATGAAGCCTCAATGATTGATTTATCCCTAATGGAAAAAATGATCAATGCCTTAAAACCCAATGCTCATTTAATAATGCTAGGAGATAAAGATCAGCTAGCATCTGTTGAAGCAGGAGCCATAATGGGAGAGCTTGGCACTTTTATTACCAAGGGTTATTCAGCAAAACATTGTCAATATTTAACTCAAAATACGGGTTATACATTACTTCCTCAACAGGATAATCCCCCAATTATTGGTGACTCACTGTGCCATTTAAGGCACAGTTTCCGTTTTAATCAAAATGCAGGAATTGGTGAAATTAGCCGAACAATAAACAGCCAGCAAGCGGTTACATCTTGGCAACTTTTTACAAAATTTACTGATCTTGATTTAATTGAATACCAAGCTGCCACACAGTTTAGTGAAAAATCAAAATGGATAGAACACAATGTTAAGCTAATTGTAGACAAAGCAGTGAGCTTATATGAAAGCTATTTAAAATTAGTAAAACAACGCACAGAAACCCCTTCAGCAGTTAATGTTGAAGATATTTTTAATACGTTTAATAAAATACGCTTGCTCTCAGCCCTGCGGGTGGGTGAATTTGGGGTAGAAAAATTAAATGAGCGTATCGCTCAAGCATTACTTAAAGCAGGTTTAATACATTTTCACCATAGCCGTGAAAACTATCTTGGCAAACCCATTATGATTACAGAAAATATCCCTCAGGCTCATATTTACAGTGGCGATATAGGATTAATATTAGCCGATGAAAACGGTAAGCCATATGTTTATTTTGAAACGCAAATTAACAACCAACCTCACAGTATTACCCCTAACCGCTTACCAAATTACGAAACAGCTTACGTAATGACTGTACACAAATCTCAGGGCTCTGAATTTAAGCATACTGTACTTATTTTACCGTTAAATTATTCACCAATTATCACCAAAGAATTGCTTTATACTGCGGTTACTCGTGCAAAAAAACACTTTACCCTCTTTAGCAATGAAAAAGTATGGAAACTGGGTGTGAATAGTAAAATTCAGCGACAAAGTGGTTTGGCGAAACAGCTTACCTTCCCCCCTCCTAGCCTCCCCCCGCAAGCGGAGGGAGGAATAATTACATAATTAAAATCCCCTCCGTCACAAGTGGAGGAAGAAATAAACATAACTAAAATTCCCTCCGTCACAAGTGGAGGAAGAAATAAACATAACTAAAATTCCCTCCTCCGCTTGCGGGGGAGGGCTAGGGTGGGGGGATATAAAAATTAATAGTTAAAAATATATATTCATCTTGGGAAAATAACACCATTGGTATCCTCTTGTATCTTTGGTATTATGGTAACTTCTATTCAAAATAGGTAAGAAATACAATAAAATTAGAGTGAAGAATAGTTAATACAATATATAAATAATAGGGTTAAAATGATGGAATATAAAATGACACAAGAATATCTAAAATTCAGAAAATGCTTTAATTCAGAGCAAGCAATAGAATTAAAAAACTTACTTGAACAAGAGGGAATTAATGTAACTCTTGTTGATAATCTTCCTGCAGATTTAACAGGAAACAGTTTAAATAATCAGCCAGAAATTCATTTAAAACCTATTGATTTTAAACGTGCCGAGCAAATCATAGAAAAGGATGCAGAAAGAAGAATTGAGTATATTGAAGATGATTATTACCTATTTGACTCTCCAAATGAAGAGCTCTATGAAATACTATTAAAACCTGATGAATGGAATGCATTTGACTATACATTAGCTAAAAGAATTTTAAAGGATCGAGGCAAATATATTGAACCTGAGCTGTTAATAAAATTAAAAGAAAAAAGATTAGAGGAATTAGCACAACCTAAAGAACACCAAGCCCTTCTTATTACTGTTGGTTATATCTTTGCATTTTTAGGTGGGATTTTTGGTGTATTGATAGGATATTTATTATGGAAAACCAAAAAAACATTACCAAATGGAAAAATGGTTTACATCCATTCTGAAGAAAATAGAAAACAAGGAAAACAAATATTTTATATTGGATTAGTAGTCACTATCACCGTTTGTATTTATAGAATAATACACTTCTCTTAAATTAAAAGGACATTTTATGGCAGATCCACATATCAAATCCCCAATGGATTATTTAGACTACTTAACCGTGATTGTTTATCGTTGTGGTTTTGTTTTAGCTGGGATGATGGTTTTATTACTCCCTTATCAACCCAATATTGCTCAAATAGGCATATTAGTCGCAGCTGTTTGTTGTGCGTCATCATTGCATATTTATTTAAAATCTTTTCGACTACTCTTACAATGTGCAACTTGGATTGCTTTGTTATGTCAAATTCTCGGCTTTGAAGCACTTGCTCTAGGTGGAACATTGGTCACCTTAGGAGGTTTGGCGTTTAAAGAATATTTCTGTTTTAAAGTGCCTTTGCTAAATTTACAACCTCTTTTTGTTGCATTGTTATGGTTTGCTATACAACTTAATATCTTGCTTGCTACTCAAATTATTTCAGTTATTGTCGGAGGCTTATTTATTATATTAGCCATTCAAAAATGGCGAATGCCTTTACATTTTGATATTGGAGATAAAACTAAGTATCAAATATAATAATTTATAATTGGATAATTAACTATGAATATTGCAACTATTATAGAACAACAAAAAATCTTTTTTAATTCCAATCAAACAAAAGAGATTACATTTAGAATTTCACAGTTAAAAAAATTAAAGCAGATCCTAAAACAAAATGAAGCTCAAATTTACCAAGCCCTTGAGAAAGACTTAGGTAAACCTAAATTTGAGAGCTATTTAACAGAATTATCCATACTTTACTCAGAGCTTAATTTTTTCATAAAAAATATTAAAAAATTGAGTAAACCACAGAAAGTTGCAACAAACTTAGCTAATTTCCCTGCTAAAAGTTATCGTATTCCTGAGCCATTAGGAACAATCCTTGTAATAGGTGCGTGGAACTACCCTTTACAACTCGCTTTACTGCCCGTACTCAGTGCTTTAGCAACAGGGAATACTGTTGTATTAAAACCCTCTGAATTAGCCCCTTATACGTCACAAATCATAGCTGATCTGATCAATTCAAATTTTGATAAAAACTATTTTTATGTCTATCAAGGTGGTGTAGCTGAAACAACAGAATTGCTTTCCTATCGTTTTGATAAAATTTTCTTTACTGGAAGTAGTGAAGTTGGACGAATTGTTTATCGGGCTGCGGCTAAATATTTAACTCCTGTTACTCTAGAGCTTGGAGGAAAAAGTCCTGCTTTTGTATTTGCTGATTGTGATTTAGAGGTAACCGCAAAAAGGTTAGTTTGGGCAAAATGTTTAAATGCAGGGCAAACCTGTGTTGCACCAGATTATGTGCTAGTAGAAAAATCCATCGAAACTGCTTTTTGTGAAGCAATAAAATCAGAAATGCAACAAAGATATCTCAATTCACAGGTTAAGATAATTAATGAAAAGCACTTAGAACGAGTAATCAACTTAATTGATAAAGAAAAAGTTTTTTATGGTGGAGAAATAAATAGACAAAATTGCACCATTTCACCTACCATTTTAACCAATGTGAGTTTTAATGATGAAATAATGCAGCAGGAAATTTTTGCACCTGTTTTGCCAATCATCACCTTTGAAGATTTAGATCAGACTATTACTCAAGTAAAACAATATGAAAAGCCGTTATCTTGCTATATTTTTTGCAAAAATAAGAAAATAACTACCCGCTTATTAAATGAAATTTCTTTTGGTGGCGGTGCGATTAATGATGCTTTGATGCATTTATCCAATCATCACTTACCTTTTGGAGGTGTTGGCTTTAGTGGAATGGGAAGTTATCACGGTAAAGCTGGATTTGAGTGTTTTTCTCACTATAAAAGCATTCTTGAAAAACCCTTTTGGTTTGAAAGCGATCTAAAATATCCGCCTTATACAACATTAAAACAGAAAATTTTACATTGGATTACAAAATAAATTGCAGAGGGTAATAACTACTCCTCTGCAAAAATTATTTTAAATGAAAATATGTCTAATTATAGCCAGAATAAATAAGCAACACTGGCAATAATAAAGATACACATAATATTTAACCAGAAACCAATTTTCAGCATTTCACGTTGTTTGATTAATCCTGTACCAAATACAATGGCATTTGGCGGAGTGGCGACTGGCAACATAAATGCACAAGACGCACCTAAACCGATAATTAATGATAGCCCTACAACTGGCATATTTAATGCCTGTGCAATAGAAATAAAGAGCGGTACTAATAATGCGGCACTGGCGGTATTGGAAGCTACCTCAGTTAAGAAAATAATGAAAGCAGCAACAAGTAATCCAACTAAGAAGAAATGCCCGCCTTCCATCATAAATACCACACCATCAGCCAATACTTTACTTGCTCCAGTTTTTCCTAAAACCGAACTCAGTGTAATGCCGCCACCAAAGAGCATTAATACGCCCCACTCGGTATTTTTTTGAATCTGCTCCCAAGTTGTGACTCGAGTAATACAAACCAATACTGCGGCAAAAAGTGCCACCATTCCATCAAATTTAGCAATTTTTCCTTCAATACCCAATAATCCTGAAAGTAATGGATTAAGATAACGACCAAATACCCAACATAGTGCAATCGCAACAAAAATAACTAAAGTGGTAATACGTTGACGGTTTAATTTGATTTCTTCAAATTGGTGTTCAAAGGTTTTGTTTAAATTTGGTTTTAGTAACACATAAAGCACGCCCACCATTAATGGAAGTAACATTACTACCATTGGTAAGCCGTAGCCCATCCACTCAGAGAAAGACATTTTTAATTGAGAAACCACGATTGCATTTGGAGGACTACCCACAGGTGTTCCCATTCCGCCAATACTGGCACTATAGGCGATACCAAGCAATACAAAAACATAAGTACTATGATTTTGCTCTTTATCCATTTGGCTTAAAATACCCATTGCAAGAGGCAACATCATTGCCGTTGTTGCAGTATTACTGATCCACATTGAAAGAAAAGCCGTTACACCAAATAAGTATAAAACCGCAATCAATAAATTACCTCGTGCTAAGGTCATAATTTTATTGGCAATTAAGCGATCCAATTTTTGAATATGTAACGCAGTGGCCAATGCAAAACCCCCAAAGAAGAGGAAAATGGTTGGAGATGCAAAGCTTGCTAATGCTGCTTTTGACTGGACAACACCTAAGCCCACTGCCATTATAGGCACGAGTAAGGCTGTTACTGTTACGTGTAACGCTTCTGTTAGCCATAACACCGCAATAAAAGCCAATAGTGCTAACCCTTTATTCTCTGCTGCAGAAAATGGTAAAAAATTTAAAAGTGCAAAAAATAGTACAATATCTACTAATAAAATAATCGTATTTCGCCAAGACCTTGTAGTCTCAAAATGTAATTGTGTTTTAGGCATATAATTCCCCCCTTAAGATAAAAATGCATTACCAATATTAGTAAAAATTAGTTTAAATTAAAATGAGTTTGTTGCAAAAATGTGACGTCTGTCTAATTATTGTTTTATTTTTATTCCTAAATTATTAAATTTATTAAAATATTGCAAAATACAATCTGTCATATTTTGATAAAATTTATAAAAAAAACCTTGAAACAATGACTATAATCCCCATTTACTTAATACCCAAGCGGTCACATTATTTTAATTTTTTGCAAAATTTTTCAAATATCAATTTAAGAGGATAACAATGAGTACTAATCAAGAAACTCGAGGCTTTCAATCAGAAGTTAAACAACTATTACAATTAATGATTCACTCACTTTATTCAAATAAAGAAATATTTTTACGTGAGTTGATTTCAAACGCTTCGGACGCAGCGGATAAACTGCGTTTCAAAGCCCTTTCAGATACGTCACTTTATGAAAATGACGGCGAATTGCGTGTGCGAGTGAGTGTTGATGAAACCTTAAATACTATCACCATCAGCGATAACGGAATCGGTATGAGCCGTGAGCAAGTGATCGAGCATTTAGGAACAATCGCCAAATCAGGCACCAAAGAATTTTTAAATTCACTCGGCACAGACCAAGCGAAAGATAGCCAACTTATCGGACAATTTGGGGTTGGGTTCTATTCTGCCTTTATCGTGGCGGATAAAGTCACTGTAAAAACCCGAGCAGCAGGCTTAACCGCTGAACAAGGGGTAATTTGGGAATCGGCGGGCGAAGGCGATTACACCGTTGCAGATTTAGAAAAACCAACACGTGGAACAGAGGTGATTTTACATCTACGTGAAGAAGAAAAAGAATTTTTAAACGAGTGGCGTTTGCGTAGCATTATCAGTAAATATTCGGATCACATCGGCTTACCTGTTGAAATTCAAGCGAAAGATTTTGATGATGAAGGCAATGAAAAAGGCACTAAATGGGAAAAAATCAACAAAGCCCAAGCCCTATGGACTCGTGCAAAAAGTGATGTTTCTGATGAAGAATATAAAGAATTTTACAAACATATCAGCCATGACTTTGCCGAGCCTTTGACTTGGTCACACAACAAAGTGGAAGGTAAACAAGAATATACTAGCTTGCTTTACGTTCCTTCAAAAGCCCCATTTGACCTATTCCAACGTGATCAAAAACACGGCTTAAAACTTTATGTACAACGTGTCTTTATTATGGACGATGCCGAAGTCTTTATGCCAAATTATTTACGTTTTATGCGTGGTTTATTAGATTCAAACGATCTACCATTAAACGTGTCTCGTGAAATTTTACAAGATAATAAAACCACGACTGCATTGCGTAACGCTTTAACAAAACGTACCTTGCAAATGCTTTCAAAACTGGCGAAAGACGATAAAGAGCAATATCAAACGTTCTGGAATGAATTTGGTTTAGTGTTAAAAGAAGGCGTGGGCGAAGATCAAGCAAACAAAGAAAAAGTGGCGGAATTATTGCGTTTTACTTCAACCCATTCAGATAGCAGTGTGCAAAATATTGCTCTTGCTGACTATATTGAACGAATGAAAGAAGGACAAAAAGCGATTTACTTCTTAACCGCAGATAGCTACCAAGCCGCAAAAAACAGCCCACACTTAGAGCTATTTAACAAAAAAGGCATTGAAGTGTTACTGCTTTCCGATCGTATTGATGAATGGTTAATCAGCTACTTAACCGAGTTCCAAGACAAGCCATTACAAAGCATTACCAAATCTGATTTAGACTTAGGCGACTTAGCAGATAAAGAAGACGAAGCACAACAAAAAGCCCAACAAGAAGAGTTTGGTTCATTCTTAGAAAGAGCAAAAACTTACTTAGGCGATCGTGTAAAAGATGTGGTATTAACCCACCGCTTAACCGACACACCTGCGGTTGTTTCAACAAATTCTGATGAAATGGGTACGCAAATGGCGAAACTTTTTGCTGCAATGGGACAAAAAGCACCTGAAGTTAAATATACTTTTGAGCTAAACCCAGATCACACAATGGTTAAACATATTGCAGACATTGCCGATGAAACGCAATTTAATGAATGGATTGAGTTATTATTAGAACAAGCATTATTTGCAGAACAGGGTACATTAGAAGACCCAACATCATTTATTAAACGAATGAATAAATTGTTAAGTGTTTAATTTATAAGGATTTTCGTAGGGGCGGCATTAGCAAACGTAGTTTGCGTATATCCGCCCGTTATCGCTCCTGTTCGTGATAATAAACTTGTTTCGCTCAAACAATATTTTTATACTAAAACAAGCGGTCACTTTCTTTCAAAAATTTGCAAAAAATTGGGAGAAAGTGACCGCTTTATTATTTTGCGTAAAATAGCTAAAAATCATAGTTGAATATAGCTTATTACCATTGAATTTATGTCATTACAACTACAAGCAGGCAAGCTTAATAATAGTGCAGATAAAATAACTATTGTTTTGTTGGTAATAGGTTTTATACTGTCTTGCTCTAATTAAAGTATGATCTTATCCTGTAAATAACACTTAATTAACTCAACAATTTTATCCTGATTAAACTGCGAAACAAACTTAATGTTCAGCACATTCCCAAATTGCTTAAATAATTGTTCAGCGTGTTGAATTTTCTTTGTTTCTTCTTTTCTTAAAATATCATTACTCTCCACGCCTTTACTTTCAACAACAAGATTTAAGACTTCCCCACTCTCTTTTTTGATGATATAGGCAAAATCAGGAGAATAAGTTCCGCCTCCTGCAACAGGGATTTTAATTGAATTTTTAGGAATTTTAGTAAATACCATAACCTCTTTTATTTCATCATTCACAATATTTTCTTTTTCAATCTCACTGTCATAAAAAACACGATCAAAAAGATAGCTTTCAAGCGGTGATATTTTTTCATCATTTTGCAAACCTAAATCAGCACTGCTAATTTCACTTAGCACCTGCCCTTGTTTATTCGTAAATTTTGTAGGGTGAACTTTGCTATCAATTTGATTGAAGGCAATATTAAAATCACTAAATGAGTGGAACAGTAAAAAGCGATTAAACCCTGCTTTAATACTATTTATCGTTTGAATATTTAAAAAATGGTTAATATCAATTTCATCTTTTAATTGATAAAAAGCATTATGCAAAGTTGAAATTTTGATAAAAGTAACCTGTGATAATTTTTGCAAAAATTTACCATAACTCATTTCAACAATAGGCTCAAAGTTATGCTCATAAACACTGTCATTTACCACCATTTGTGCTTGATGTTGATACATTTTAACGCTCTTTTTGGTCGTTTTAATGCCTGATTGCACGAACTTCCCTGAATGTTGTTTTAAATATGCCGTAAATAACGCCAAGAACTCATCTTCTGTTTTTATCTCATATTGCAAAATCACTTTTTCATTGATTCTTTCCCACAAGGCTTTTAATTCATCATATTTCCCTGCGCGTATGCTGACTTTATTTTTGGTTTTCTTGTTTGCAAAATCAACTTTTCCAGCTTTAAGTTTATCCATTGTTACAAAAGCTTTTGGATAAAGTTGCTTAATTTGATCAAAGCTATCTTGTTGAATAAAATCATATTTTTTATTCACAATTTCTTTTTGAATTAATTCAACTTGAATATCAAAAGGATCTTTATCAGGATAAAACTCAACAATTTTCTCGACTAGCTCATCAGATAATTTATGATAAACCGTCTCTTGTGGCATACTTTTATTGATTTCAGTAGTTAAACGCTCCACAAAATCTTTTTCAGTGTTATCAACAAAATAATTCAGTTTGAACAGGGTATCTTTAACCCGTCCGCCATATTCATTGACTGGCAAACGAAGTCCTCGCCCCACTTCTTGCAATTTACTCGTTTCACTGCCACTGGAACGCAATTTACAAATTCCAAATACATTTGGATTATCCCACCCTTCTCGTAAGGTCCATTTAGAAAAAATAAAGCGTCTTGGATTTTCAAGGGATAATAACGATTGTTTGTCGTGTAAAATTTCAAATACTTCTTGCTCGATTTTTTCATCTTTATCGCTGTTATCTTGCGAGAAATATCCTCCGTGGGTAAGCGGTAGATTTTCTAACGTTTTTTGCAAATATTGCTTATAGTCATCATCTTGCTCAATACTTAAACACTGTTCAATTTCTGCCTTTAAAAATTGCTCAAATTTTACTTTTAGACTTCCTGCTAGATGATTACCTTCACGGTAGCCCTTAATATCATCAATAAAAAACAGAGTTAATGGTTTAATTCTGCCATTTGGTCGTGTTAATAATTCTCGCTCTAATTTAAAATGTTCACGGATTGCAAGACGCATCATTTTATCGCTTAATGCCTGTGAATAGACATAAGGATTGAAACTATCACCTTTTTTCAGTTCAACACCGTTACTTAACACCACCGTTGATTTATTCATTTTATCAATAAAAAGATCGTCAATATTGTGATGAATTTTATGTAAACTGTCATTTTCGCTCACGCAAAAACTCAGCTTTTCACTCTCCTGTTTCGTTTCAAAAATCGCCTCTAAATTTTTGCCACTGCCCACAATATCTGCTAGCTTTACTCTCACACCATCATCGCCCTGCACTTCTTCCATAAACACATTCACACCCTTTACCAAATCTTGATTAAAAGCGTCGATTGCGGTTAAACGATAAAGCAAATTGCGATAATCCACCTGATTATTTTTCAAAATAGGAAAGGTTGCACCATAGCGAACAATAAATTGTGGCTTAAATTTTAGGATATTTTGCCACGTTTTATTGTTCGATTTAAACTTATGGGGTTCATCAAGAATGAGAAAAGGTTTCACACTTGCGATCGCTTCAATCGGCGTATTAAAGCTATCTTTAATCAAACGACTTCCATCATTCCCTTTGTCCGTTCCTGCCATCGTATCCGAGTTAATCATACCTTGATTGATCAGCAAAATATGGATTTTTTGACGATTTTCAGCATTGATAAAACGCACTATATCCGTTGGAATATGATGTTTTTTACTTTTAGCTTTCTGACTTTGAACCACATACAATTCAATTTCACTGCGATCGTAATCCCCTGCAAAATCTAACTGAAAATGTTTTTTAAGATCTTCACTTTGTAGAAAATTCTGTGTTCCTGCTTTAATCGACAAGGTCGGCACCACAATCACAAATTTGAACACACCTAAACATTTATGCAATTCAAACATCGTTTTGGTGTAGGTATAGGTTTTCCCTGTTCCCGTTTCCATCATAATGTCTAACACATTTGATTTATCAAAAGGCACATCAATTTGATTGCGTTTTTGAATGTAAGTTACATTTTGCGTGAAATCGTAATCATCAAGCATAACTGACGGATTTTCATCACTGCCATTTTGCTGAATTTTTGCATTTTCAAATACATTTAACACCGTTTGTATCGCATTTTCTTGGTGCGGTAGATTTTTTTCGTAATTAAAGCCTGCCATATCAATATCTCGCTAATAAACTGATCGCCAAATCTTTTTTATTTGCATAACTTTCAAGGGCTTGCTGTAATTCTTTTTGCTTACTACTTTGAATATGTTCGCCATAAAAAATAATACGGTTAGGGCTAAAATCATTCTCTTTATCTAACATTTCTATCAAGGCTTTTATCTGCTGACTTTCAAAATGTGGATAGAGTAAATACAAATTTTTACCACATAAATAAGCGGTGTAATTTTGTAGATTTTTTGTAATTATTTGATCCGTCAATTTCTCACCATCATATAATCGCCACGATGTCAGCAAGGTCTGATATTCTTGCTCGCTAAATGCTTGTTTTGGAAACATTTCTTGATTAAGTGAAAGTTCATCTTCTTTTAAACAGAAATTGTCGCAAGTTTTGTAAATTTTAAAACCTTGTACAGACAGGGCATGCCCTGTCTCTACGTTATTTTCTTGCAAGATTTTTTTGTGACTTCTGATTATTCGCTCTTTGGTAATCTCAAAAATAGTCGGCTTTTCAATGCCTAATTCATTTTTGACAAAATCGTAAGCGGTTTTATTTTTCTTTGGATCAATAAGTTCAGGTAACTGCACCAAAATAAATTTGCGATTGCCATTATCTTCCGCATTAAGTTGCATAACAGCATCTGCTGTTGTACCTGAACCTGCGAAAAAGTCTAGGATTAAGTCATTTTTGTTAGTTGCAATTTGTAAAATTCGTTTTAATAATTTTGTAGGCTTTGGAGTTTCAAAGATTCTTAAATTGTTAAATAAAGATAGAATTTCTTTTTTACCTTCTTTATTTGAAGAGGTATTGTCCCAATAATTTGTTGTTGGCTGCCCTTTACTATCGTGAGCATAAATTATTTTTTGTGGTATTCCAGAATTATTTTCTCCAAAGTAAATCAAATTATTCGCTAATAGTTTTTTATAACTTTCTTCTGGGTAAGCCCATAATCTATTGTGTTTAATTCCTGATGGTGTTTCTATTTCGTATTCGTAGCCACCCCCTGATAATCCTTTTGAAACAGTAATTGGAACAGGTCTCCATTTTCCCAAAGGAAATTTTTCATTAGGATTTTTATATGATTTATTTATATAACTCTCTGACAATGGTTCAAATTTTAGTTGTGTTATGAAAGTTTTGGAATAAGTAAGAATATGCTCTCCTTGAATAGATACATTTTTTGAATCAGATGAAACTTCTTTTTTTCTTTTCCAAGAAAAACAAGCAATAAAATTCTCTTCCCCAAACACTTCATCACAAAACAAACGTAGTTGAGCTACTTCATTATCATCAATAGAAATAAAAATCACGCCATCATCTTTCAGTAATGAGCGGGCGATATAAAGGCGTGGATACATAAAGGTTAGCCACGCACTGTGAGAGTTCGATTTCTTATCGGTAAAAGCTAAAATTCGTTGGGCTTCATCAACATCAATACCCGCTAATTCACTCAATTGCTCTTTGCTAAATTTACGATCATCTTGATACACAAAACCGTCCGAGCCTGTGTTATAAGGCGGATCGATATAAATCATTTTAACCTGCTCACTATACGCATTTTTTAAGTGTTTAAGCACCTCTAAATTGTCGCCTTGAATTAACAGATTTTCGCTGGTTTGATTTTCAGGTTTTTGATTATGTTGGCAATCTTCGGTTATCAAGGTTTCAGGCGGTAAATCTCGTAATAATTTTGCATAAGATTTTCCTAACCAATTAAGAGAATAGGCTTCTTTATTTAATGGAACATCGTTCGACTTAACAATCTCAGTCAATTTTTCAGGCAAAAATGCACCATTCTTATCAAAACATTGTGGAAAATGCTTTTTCAGAATATCAAGTTGCTCGTTTTGGGGCTTTGGTTCAGAATTGAAAAAATCTTGTTGTGAAATCTCAATCATTTTAAGCCTCCTAATAAATTAGTCGTCTCAAAATGATTGATAAATAGGCTAGCTGTTACTGTGCTGTGCTGTGCTGTGCTGTGCTGTGCTGTGCTGTGCTGTGCTGTGCTGTGCTGTGCTGTGCTGTGCTGTGCTGTGCTGTGCTGTGCTGTGCTGTGCTGTGCTGTGCTGTGCTGTGCTGTGCTGTGCTGTGCTGTGCTGTGCTGTGCTGTGCTGTGCTGTGCTGTGCTGTGCTGTGCTGTGCTGTGCTGTGCTGTGCTGTGCTGTGCTGTGCTGTGCTGTGCTGTGCTGATAGCATTTTGTTTCCCTTTGAAATTAAAGTCAATGAATTATTTCGGAGCGAATTAACAAATTTTGATTTGTTTTGCGGGCGGATATTCCATTCGCTATGCTCATTCAATCCGCCCTTACGTAAGTAATAATTAAACTTAAAATCCTTTCAATCCAACCACGTGAACATACTCTTGATTATTCGCAATTTTACGTACCAATTTATAAGTCGTTCCCTGTTCTGGGCTGATATTTTCAGGGGCGGCGATCAGTAATTGCATATCTAAACGGTCACACAATTCAAATAAGGTGTTGATAGATTTTGCGTCAAGTCGAGCCGCTTCATCTAAGAATAATAAGCGACAAGGGAGAATATCTTTGGCACGCATACGGCGAGATTCTTCTTCCCAACTTTGTACCACCATTAACAAGATTGACATACCTGTACCAATCGCCTCCCCTGTTGAAAGTGAGCTACTTTGGGCTTTCATCCAACCATCTGCACCACGATAGGTTTCAACATCAAGGTCAAGATAGTTACGGTAATCCAACAATTCTTCGCCAATCGTTTGTGCGGTGCGTTGTCCAAGTTCAAGGTGTGGATTTACACGTTTATACAACATCGCCAATGCCTCAGAGAAACCAAGTTTTTCGCTTTCAAATAAATCTTTGTGGTTCTCTTTTTCGGTCGATAATGCGTTAAGTAAAATAGCGTGGGTATCACGAATATTTACCACCAAACGCACCCCTTTAACCTGTCCAAAAGTAATATTTTGTAGCCCTTGATTAAGTTGTAAAATACGGTTTTGTTCACGTTGAATGGTTTTGCGTAAAATATTTGCCACACTTTCCGAACTGATCGCTAATTTTTTCTCACGATTTGTCAATTCACTGGTTAAACGAGAAAGTTCAATTTCCATTTGTTCAATGGCGTCAATCGGATCGTCCGTTTTGATAATATCTTGACGAATTCGCTCACGTAAATGCTGATAAACCGCAATAAAGAATGCCACTTTATTTTCAGGTTTACGATTATCTTCTGAGGCTCGCAAGCTATCACGCAGATATTCATTATCCGCCACCGCAATACGTAACGCCCCTAAGGCTTTATCCGAAATTGAACGTAATTCTTCCGATGACATATACGCCAATTCACGACGGTTCAAGCGTTTTTCAACATCACTGTTGCGAGATAAACGCATTACCACGCACCAGCTCACTTTCGCTTGCACCACTTGTTCACGCAATACTTTATAATCACGCTCAGCCTTGCGTACCGCACGATTTAGATTATCCATATCAGCCTCAATTACAGCTAATTGTTTTTCTAAATAACTCTTACGGCTACGTTGCTGACTTAAACGTTGTTGCAATTCATCACGTTGTGTTCTTGCACGAGCTTCAGCTTCTGTATCGCCTCGTAAACCTAATTCATCAATTTCACGCACTAATTCTACAAGCATTTCATTTTTCGCCTCATAAGAACTGCGTAATGACGTAAGCACTTGATTATATTGTGTATATTGTGTTTGCGCTTGTCTAAATTGTGCTTTTGCTTGTTCACGTTCACGTTGCGCATTTTCTAAACGCACACGCAACTGTTCGGTTAATTCTGAACCCTCTTGGGTTGAATCTTCATAGCTAAAATGCAAACGTCGGTTCATTACATCAGACAAACAGAACACTTGCTGTTTTCGTAATTTTTGATCAGAAACAGACCGCTTATATTCTGCTTCAAGCTGTTCAAATTTAGTCGGATCACTTTGTAAAGCGGTTGCAATCGGTTCTAATTGTGCTAAATATTGCCCAAATTGACGGATAAATTGCTCATCTTCTTGTGCCTCTAATAACTGCTCTTTGCACTCTTCTGCACGATCAATTAAAGTTTCGTCTGCTAATAATTCAACCTGTGGTAAAGCTTTATTAAGAAGTTGCAACTGCTCTTTACAATTATCACGTTTATGGCGTAATTGTTGCTCATTACCGCTGATTTGACTTAATTCACGTTCAATTTCAGCACGTTGTGTCGCAATTTCTTGCATTGCTTGTTCAGGATTAACTTCAAAGGCAAGACTTAAATGAGTCCCTACAAACTGGCTTAAATGTTGATATAAACGCTGACATTTTTGCACTTCAAAAGCACATTTTGCGTGCTGTTCGGTAATTTCTTCCTGTTCAGCTTTTAATAATTCGAGCTGTTTCTCACGGGCTGCACGTCCAAATAATGGCACTTGTGGGAATTTTGAATAACGCCATTGACGGTTTGAAACTTGCACCACCACACCATCGCCTAATTCGGTCGCTTCAAATACATCATCATCAAATGAACTTGGATCGCCCTCAATTAAATAAAGATCATCAGGGCAATCATCTAACTGCTCTAATTGTGATTTCACACTTTCTAAATCTCGCACCACGATTGCGTGACGTGCTTCGCCATAAAGGGCGGAGAAATAAGGGGCATCATCAATAGACACATCTTCGTATAATTCTGAAAGCAACACACCACCAAAACGCTCGGCAAGTTGATTTAAGCGTGGATCTTCTGAACCATCAGGCTGGCTCAAACGGGTAATTTGCCCTTCTAAACGATCTGATTTTCTGGCTAATTTATCACGCTCTAAGGTTATTTCACGCTCTGAATTTAAGGTGTCTTGCATAAAGGTCATAACCTGCTGACTTGCCTCAAATTCTCTGTCGCATTGTTCTTGTAAACGCTCTAATGCTGATTGTGCAGTATGCCACGCTGGTGCAGTTTGAGTTAGTTTTTGATATTGTTGGTTAAGTTGTTCTAACTGCTGACGTTGCGTTGAACGTACTTCCACCACTTCGCCAAGTTCCGCCTCAATATCTTCTAAGCTCGCTTGTTGCTCTTCAAAATAGCTTTCTAACTCTTCGGCTGTGGTAAAGTCTGTTTGAGCTTTGTGATTAAATTCTTTTAACAAACGCTCAGCATTTTGTTGTTGCTGTAATTTACGTTCTAATTCATTTAATTTTTGGCGTAAACTCACCGCTTGATTTGCTTGTGATTTTTGATTTGGGTAAACCGATAATAACGCTTTCGCTTCATTCCACGCTTCCGAGCGGTCAATTTTTCCTGAAATTTTACAAACCAAATCATAGGCTTTATCAAACTGCTCTTTGGCAATTTCTGACACCGATAAACGCTGTTCTAATTCAAACACTTTATCCGTTAATTCTTCCGCTTGGGCTTCAAATTCAACCGCATAATCTTGAATATTGTGTAAATCTAAATTTGGCAAGCCACACACTTGTTTTGCTTTTTCAAGGGCTTGGACTGCCTGTTGATATTGCAATGCCCGTGTTTGTTGGGCGTCTAAGGCTTGTTGATAATCAGCGAGTTGTGAGCGTAAATCTTCCACTACTTCTTCGGATTCTTCGGCTCTAAATTGCGAACTTTCCACTTGTTCAGAAAGCTCTTCCATTGCCATTTGCTGTTCTTCGATTTTCTCAACTAAATCATTGACTTCATCTTGATAGCGTTCTACTTTTTCTTGATGACGTAGTGCATTCATCACTAAATTTAGATGATCGGTCGCACTATTAAATTCTGCCTCTAAATGGCTTTCCGTTTCCGCAATTTCACTGACTTCACGGCTATATTCCACTAATTGCGTTTGTGATAACTCAATTTTCGCTTTTACTTCTTGCCAGTTTTTACGCTGTGCCAACACATTTTCAACATTACCACGACGCTCATTCGCATTACGCATATAATCCGCAGACACATAGTTGGTACTTTCTGTAATCAGTTTTTTGAACATATCACGATCAGATTGCGTTACCTTGATCGCCTCTAACGTCATACGGTTTTCACGCAATGCCGATTCCATATCTTGGAAGGCTTGGCGAACCCCTGTATTTTCAGGCAATAAATATTCACGTAATGATTTTGTAATCGCCCCTGAAATCCCACCATAAAGGGACGCCTCAATCAATTTATAGAATTTGCTACGATCCGATGCCGATCTTAAACGTTTTGGTAACACGCCTAAATCAAATAAAAAGCTGTGATAATCGGTAATTGAATTATATTGTTTGAACTGAATTTCGGTACTTTCACATTTCTCTTTTAACTCATTTAACGCTAATACTCTCGCACTACGATCAGCCACTTTTTCCGTTAAAATGCTAATAATAGACTGCTCAGTCGGTAAATTTTGCAATGAAAATGGACGAATATCCACTTTCTTATCTCGTCCAGCCACTTGTTGCAAACGCACCCCTGAAATAATACGCTGTTTGCGAGAGTTTTCACTTTCTAACACTGCATAACACACGCCTGATTTCAATTTACCGTGTAAGCCTTTATCACGAGAGCCTGCTGTTGAGCCTGCCTCTGTGGTATTACGGAAGTTTAACAAAGTTAAATCTGGAATTAACGCCGTAACAAAACCTGCCATTGTGGTGGATTTACCCGCACCGTTTCCGCCTGAAAGCGTGGTCACTAAATCATCTAAATCAAAAGTACGTGCAAAAAAACCGTTCCAGTTAATTAAGGTTAAAGAAATAAATTTTCCTCGTGCAATGCTTTCTTTTTTAGTTACGACAGGCTTATCTACAATAGGAGAAGCAAGCGGTGTGATTTCTACTGTTTTTTGCAATTCTTGTTGTTCTACTTGTAATTCAAATTGTTGTTCAGTCATTATTCTTCCTTACCTAAATCTTGTTCAATTTCATCAAACTGCTCATCTTCATCATCTGCATTTTCTTGATCAAAAACCACCGCTTGTGCTTGTTTTTCTAATTCTTGTGGGGTTGTACCTTCTCCATCACGAATTAAGCGAAGTTGTGCTTCACGTGGATCATCGCCACTGCGAACATCAGCACCAAAACGGAATACTGACTCTGAAATTACAAATTTTTTGCTATTTTGATCACCAACACGAGTAATCATTCCAATACGCATTAAACGACGTAAAGCCCCACTGACTTTTTCTAATAATTTCGCTTTATCTAAATCAGAACCTGTCGAACGTGGATTCACCGCTTTTAATAATTTTGTTTCATCTGCAAGGTTTAATAACTCATCATAAACATCATCAAAACTAAAAATCCCTTGCTGTGCCAAACGTTCAGGGCTTAGATAAAGATAACAAAGCACCTTACCCACCAGCATCTCCATTTCACTCATCACACTACGAGCAATCAAAGTTGTCGCTTTTGGACGTAAATAGAAAAAGCCCTCAGGTGCACGAATTAGCTCCACATTATAACGGCGATAAAATTGCTCTAATTCCGCTTGATAATCCATCAAAAAACTATGTTGATCTAACAAATCAATACTAATATGTCGCCCTGCTCGTAACTGGCTGTCTAGTTCAGGAAAAATAGGATTAGCAATAGCGATTGCTAACTTAGTTGAAATTACGTCTTCTATGTTTTGTGTCATTGTGGTTCTCTTTATTTATTTTGTAGAGACAGGGCATACCCTGTCTTTCATAATTCTGCATATAATACCAAAAACCTATTAAAATTTCGTGTTTTTTTGGCATTCTTTTTCAATTTGATCACAAAAACAAAAGCGGTAAGATCTTTGCAAATTTTTACAAAAATCTTACCGCTTTATAATGTATAAAAAGGAGCATTTAATATACTACTTTTTGAATGACTTACTTAAATAATGCTTCTTTACCTAATGCAACCACCATCAAATAACATACTACTGCACGATATTTTCTTGGGTTTGAACGACCGATAGTATCAAAAGCTTTATCAACGACTTTTTCAACTTCAACATCATCAGTTAAACCTAATTTTTTCTTAACAAAATTTTCTTTTAAAGTTGTTACTTCATCTTTGTCGCTCATTGCTACGATTTCGCCATCAGCGTTGTAGATTGAAGGTCCCATTGCTTTGATCACGCCTTTTAGCAATTCTTCATCAGGTGTTACATTACATTTTTCAACTAATGTTTTGCGGTATAGTTCGAATTTTTCGTCTAATTTACTCATTTTGTTACCTCTTTTGATTATGGAATAAACGCTTTTTGAATATAGCATATTATTTATTATTTCGCAAAAACAGGGTATTCCCTGTTTCTACGTTATTTGCTAATTTTTATATTCATCAATTATATTCGCTTGCACTTCTGCACCTTGATTGTTGATGGCTTGCCATTGTGGGTAAACGGCTTGTCTGTCTTCGCTTGCCATACCTAATTTAACCGCTTGATCCACAATAATTCGAGCCACATCAAAATGACGGCTTTCTGGGTATTTAGCCAATTGATCTCGTAAAATCTCACTTAAATCTAACCGCTTACCTTGCTCTCGATAAGGCATTAAGTGAGCTTGCATTAGTTCAATAATTTGCTCTTGTACGTCAGACAGCGATTCATATTCTAATTCTGTTGGTAATTCACCTACAGCATCCGCTTCATTAAAGGCGAGTTCGTCATCACGTAGATCGAGCATTGATTCTGCTTTGGCAAAATATAACATCCACGGATCATCAAAATAGCCTTGAATAGATTTGCGTAAACGTTGCCCAAACACACGATTTTTATCCATATCAATCGCTGTTCGGATAAATTTATGCACGTGGCGATCGTAACCGATCCAAAGATCGATAGATTGCTGTCCCCAACTAATAATGCGGTCTAATTTATTTTGTAAATTGACAATTAAGCTATCCACAAAATCTAAATCATTTCGTCCGATTAAACAGCTTTGAATACGTAATAACTGAGATTGTAATTTATCCCCTGCGGCATTGAGTGTATCTTGTAATTCTCGCAAGCTAACCGATGTTTCGTCTAACAGTTGTTCACAACTTGAAATCGCCTCGTGCCAATTTTGACTTAATAATTGTGCGATACGATCACGAATTTGTTGCTGATTTTCGTCCATTGCCCGCTGTGAAAGATCGATACTATCAAAAATTTCAGCAACAGAATATTTTAAAGGTGCAAAAACCTGACTACGCCAAAAACGTTCATCACCATTTTCTTCTGCTGCATTTGAAGCTCGCTCTATTTCATCCGCAACAATAGAAAGCTGGATAGATAAGCGTAAAGTTGAAAATTCTCTTTGACGTACATAATAATCTGCGACACCAACACCTAAGGGCGTTAAGCGATAAATAGATAATCCTTCCGTAAAATCACTACTAAAACGGTTTAAAAAGCGTTGTTTAACTAAATCATTGATTGCATTATTGGCACGTTGTATCAGCGTGTTTTCTGCTTGTTCAAAACTGGTAGAGACATAACGAAATAAATCAACCAAATCACTTTCAAGCATTTCACCATCTAATGACTGTTCATTATTATAAATAGAAATCGCCAAAAGAAAGGCTAATCGTTCTGTTGATAACGAAAGTGAAAATTCTCGTGATTTTGTCCAATCAATCAGTTCTGGAAGTGTCTGTGCCAATTCATTTTGCATAGGGGTTGTTCATTATTTCGTATATTATAAAAAGTGACGGTTATTGTACAATAACACAAACAAAAAAGGGAAAATTTTTGTTCTCATTTAAGAAAATTTGCAGAGCATACACTGTCTACCTAAGGAATTAAATTTGTTAATTTTCGATTTAATCTATCCGCTTGTTTTATAGGGATACAATGATAATATAGCACAATATCAAAACTAAAAATGAAAAAAGAGTTCACAATGGACAACTACAAAAAAATTACTCTCTTACTAAAAGATAAAATAAATAATACTGTATTACTTGAAAATAAAGTATTGCTAACTTCTTGTTATAAAAACTTAAACACAGAAATTCCAGAAGATAAAATTGTGATTTCAGAAGTAATTCCTGATGATGAATATGAAACAGTATTAACTAATTTTGCACCTTATATGGAAATAGACAACCTGTTACCCTTTCTTGTTGCAATGGGGGGAAATCAAGTTTTTTGTATCGGATATGGTGCAGAAAATTACGGACTAATCTATTATTATGATATGGACTTTGGTTGCTTTGAGTTAGAAGGCGATAATTTAGATAACTTTCTTTTAAAATTAGCCTAAAAAGGAAAAATGATGAAACAAAAAATCAATGGCATTACATTATATGACTTAAATACGCTTCCAATAAAAACCATTTATCAATTTGCTCGTCATTTTTTTAATCTATTCAATATCGTTCCAAATCATATTTCTTATATGCAATCTCATTCTCCAGATAGTCAAGGTGAAACAGTGTCTGAAATAGAAGCCAGTTTAGAAGAGTTGCAATATCAAATAGATAATAATCTGATTGATAATTTTAGACTATTATATAGCCAAAGTATTATAATTTGACATAGTTAAAATATTCCTGAAATAAAAAGTTAATATCATCACATCTTAACTTCTTCCTAATAGACTTGGCTTGAGCCCACTTTTTTTCAATGGGATTCAAGTCAGGACTATAAGGTGGAAGAAATTCTAAAATGACACCTTTATCTTGGATAGCTGTTATCATATCCTGACGTTTATGAAACGTCGCATTATCCATCACTAAAACAGAATCAGGCTTCACCTTAGGTAATAAATCCTGTTTTAGCCAAGCATAAAACGTGTCTGAATTAATATTGCCTTCAAATAAGGATACCGTTAGAAAAGTAAAACCTATAATTGCACCAATCACATTAATTCGCCCTTTTGCATGCCAATCTTGATGTCCATAACATCGCTGTCCTTTCCTACAATAGCCATGTGTTCTAGGCATATCTTTTGCAAAGCCACTTTCATCTAAGTAAATAATTGTTTTTCCTTGCTTAGAAAAATCATTCATTTTTTCCTGAAATTTGATACGAGCATCTTCGTTTGCTTTGGGATGTTTTAGTGTTTTTTTTATAGCTAATACCCAATCGTTTAAGGGCAAAACCAATTGCCCTTTGAGTTACACCAAAACGTTCCGCTCTTTCATACTGATAAGCATCAGGATATAACTCAACATCTTTGAGTAATGCGTCCATATCAATCTTTGTTGCAGGCTTATTACGAGTTGTACAAGGCTCAATTTTCTTTTTCCAACGGAACAACGTTCTGATACCAATATTAAAATATTGACTTGTTTCTTCAAAGGTTAAACCTTTCTTCGCCTTTATTTCAAATACTTTTCGGCGGAAATCTAATGAATAGCTCATATTTTATACCTTAAACAGTTGGTAGTTTATATTATGCCATATAATTTTACTTTTGCTATATTCTTCAACCGATAGATTATGGGATGTGGGATTTGCGTTTTTTGACAAACAATCCGAGGTTGGGGAAGAGATGAATTATATCGAAATTCAGTTTCTTGATAATATCTCAACCCTAGAAAGTGAAAAGATAATTCATTTTTTAACCACTATTTCAGATAAAACCCATATTGTATATGGTATTGGTTACCAATTGTATGGCAGTATGTCTGAGGTTTTTAGCTACGCTTTAGGGCTAGGTGTTGAAACCCTATATAACAATGAATCACCTTATGAATGGGGCGATCAACTCCCCTCTCGCACTGATGAAACGCCGTTATATTTCAATCAATTAAGAATGGTGTATCCTATAAATATATTAAACGATAATCATCTGATTTTTCCTCTTTCTCAACTCACATTAAAAGCATGGATTTTATCCGATAACAAAAATGGAAAAATCACAAATTTAGATAATCAAAACTATTTATGGCTTGTTGAATCATCAGAACTAGAGCGAATTAATGCGGTTTTAAGTAAGGAAGGGATATTGATTTCTGCCAATTTATAAAATTAAGGCATATTAAAAAGAAAATAAATTATGAATAAATTAATCAAAATTTTACCTATTCCCAATAATCCTGTTGAAAATATCAAGATGGATATAAATATAAACTTACCCAATGATTATATTGAATTTATTTCTATTTATGGTTCTGGGCAAATTGATTTTTTCTTAAGTATTTTTAATTATGCTTCTAAAAATGATTTCACTCCACGAGATTTAATATCTCGATGATTTACAGTCTATCAAAATTGAGCAACCTGACTATTGTAATTTTAATGTATATCCTGAAAAGAATGGGTTATATCCTTTTGGACAAACAGATAATGGCGATTACTTACTTTGGAAAACGGCTGGAAATATCAATGATTGGACAGTTTCTATAATAGAATGCCGCTCTCTAGAAGCACAACATACGCCCTATAATTTTGTCGATTTTTTATATTTGTTACTGAGTAAAGAAGTTCGCTATGATGCCTTTCCAGAAGACTTTCCATCTGAAAAGATTGAATTTCAACCCGCTTGGAGAATATAATTCTGACAAGTTTTCGTAGTATAAAAGCTGTTAATAAAAGATATATTAGCAAAGATGATATGCCAGCAATACATTTAATCTTGGTTTAACTTAAATATTTTGTGTAGAGGTGTAGTATGCTACACCTCTACAAATTTCATCAAAAAATCAGTATGTTATATAAAAAAAGTAATTAAAACAAAACCCCGAACTTTACAAAAAGGAAATAAATGATGACAAAAACGCTTGAAGAAATTTTGGGATTTGATCCTCTTACTTATGTGAATGAAATTCCTGGTAAAATTAAATGTGATTTCAGGGAGTTTTGGTACGTGGAAGACAATGAGGGAATCTTTCAAAAAAAATTATTTAGTAAATTAGTCGATGCAGTTAATTTAAATAAGATTTTATTCTTACTCAAACTGCTCTTTCCATTTTTGAGCATAATTACCCACAGCAAATTCAGACATAATTATATTGTTAAAATTTATTTTTTGAGAAGCTAAAATTTGATTAGACTTGATGTCCTTTACAACTAACCTTTTATTTTTATCTATTATAATATAAGTAGATTGATCAGGTGAATTAAAGAGCCATAAATCATCGGTTTGATTCCATTGTGGAGGGGTGAGTTTTAAAGCTTTATGTATCTTGGTTTTATAAAAATCTTTTTTACTATATAAAGACAAAGGTTGAGTGGGAGCTAAAAAGCGTCGAGAGGAATTACCATTAAGTAATACCATTGGTACGACATACACGCCATTATTACCAATCTGTAAATCAAAATAAACCTCTTTATGGTTATCAATACTTCCCGCCCAAGGTAATACATAATCTTTGGTGATGTCTGTCTCAATAGACTCATAAGCTCCTTGAGAGATCGCTCTTATCACAACATTATTTTTTGTATTGTTATCAACATAGTCCAATAATTCATTGGATAATTTCCCTTGCCAATCCAAAGGATAAATCGCTGTTTTTTCCATAGCATTAAACCAAGAAGCACTACCATTCACTTCTGATTCAAACCCTGTGGTTAGATAAAAATTAGCATTAAGGTAGGAGATTTTCTCAAAATCTATACTGATCGCATCTTGAAAAGTGGGCATTTGTTTTTGCATAAAAGTAAGGAGTTGTTTTTTATTTTTAAAGAATTTAGGTTTAGTGATAGAAGAACCCAGTTGATACTCTTTTAATGCATCTTCAGATAAATACTCCTCATAATCAGCTGGATTTATTTTTGTTTCCTCTACTCCCATTGTTGCGTATAAAAACCCTTTTTTAGTCGGTACTAATAAATAATCTAAACTAAAAATCTGTACCTTATTATCCTTGCGATAAATACCCAATGTTTTAAGTGGCACATAAGATTTTACTTTTTGTTTATCATCATTCGTATTGTCATACATCACACTATAACTGCCTTCACTAAAACCCGAGTTGTCTGTCTCCAATCCAATTAACTGGATAAACTCTTGGGCATAGGCTGTTTGTATCAATACTGATAACAATAAAATAGCTATTTTTTTCATTTGGTTATTCTCTTTAATAAATTATTGGTATATTCCTTGCACAAATTTTACTACTGAATTTTTGAAGTCAATTTGTGTTTTCTCTTCACATTTATCTTTCGTTTTATCTTGATACCACATTCTATTGGTAATTTTATTTTTAACTAAAATATCAAAATAACCATTTGTTATGTATTTATTCATAAAAACAAAACAACAGTCACTTTTCCTTAATTTTTGCAAATTTTAATAAACAAGTGACCGCTATTCTCAATATTATATTTACGACTGACGATAAGTTTTCAAAAATCGCTCTAATCGTCCAATCGCTTCTTCTAATTGATACACATAAGGCAAGGTTACAATACGGAAATGGTCAGGTTTATGCCAATTGAAACCTGTACCTTGTACTAGAAGTACTTTTTCTTGCTTTAATAAATCCAATACAAATTTCTGATCATCTTTAATATTGTACATTTCGGTATCAATTTTAGGGAATAAATACATTGCACCCTTTGGCTTAACACAGCTGATTCCCGGTATTTGAGTTACTAAATTATATGCCACATCACGTTGTTCTAATAAACGCCCACCTGGAATAATAAATTCATTAATACTTTGATAACCACCTAGTGCAGTTTGAATACCGTGTTGCATTGGCGTGTTGGCACATAAACGCATAGAAGAAAGCATATCTAATCCTTCAATATAGCCTTCTGCTTGATATTTTGCTCCACCACTTAATACCATCCAACCTTGACGAAATCCTGCGACTCGATATGCCTTTGACAAGCCATTTAAGGTAATTGTGAAAAGATCAGGGGCTAATGCAGCGATATGATAATGAACAGCATCGTCATATAGAATTTTGTCATAAATTTCATCGGCAAATACAATCAAGTTATGCTCACGTGCCACTTGTGCTATTTCTAATAAAATCTCACGGCTATACACCACACCAGTCGGATTATTAGGATTAATCACCACAATGGCTTTGGTTTTCTCGGTAATTTTAGATTTAATATCTGCAATATCTGGAAACCAATCATTCTCTTCATCACACAAATAATGTTTAACGTTACCCCCTGAAAGAGTGGCAGCAGCCGTCCAAAGAGGATAATCAGGCATTGGAATAAGGATTTCATCGCCTTCATTTAATAATGCTTGCATTGATATTGTGATCAATTCAGATACACCATTACCAATATAGACATCATTGACATCAATATCTAATAATCCTTTAGATTGATAATATTGCACAATGGCCTTTCGAGCTGAATATAAGCCTTTTGAATCACCATAACCCTGTGCTGTCGGTAAGTTATGAATAATGTCAACCAATACTTCATCAGGGGCTTCAAAACCAAATGGTGCAGGATTGCCAATATTTAATTTAAGTAATTTATGCCCTTCCTCTTCCAATCGCATTGCTTCTTTATGGACAGGACCTCGAATGTCATAACAAACATTATCTAACTTGCTGGATTTTGGAAAACTTTTCATATTTTTACCTATTTTAACTTTTGTCACTTTTCATTAAAAAATTGAGTTCAAACAACTTTACCTTAACTTATTCAGAATTTAAAGAAAAAATAGGTTAAAATATAAGAAATTATCAGGGAAACCGCATACTTTTCCCCCTCCCTAACCCTCCCCCGCAAGCGGAGGAGGGAATTTGGAGCTTATACAATTATTCCTCCCTCCGTTTGCGGGGAGAGGTTAGGGCAGGAATTATGGAGATCTTGTCTATGTGTAATTATTCCTCCCTTCGTTTACGGGGGGAGGTTAGGAGGGGGGAAATGATAAATTAAAAGTACGCTCTACCCTAAAGAAATTATTAACCATACACTACTTACATTTACTCAACATTATAAATCTGCCAATGACATTATTTAACCAATTAAAAAATCAACTTAAAATTCAATTAGATCAAATTATCGAACATAAAAATGTCAATAATGGATTAATAATACTCCACGCTGAGCAATCTTGTTCTATTGAGAATAAATCACTATTAAGTTGGCTAAAAGCACAAAATAGCTACCCTAAGTACTATTGGCAAAATCGTATTAATACATTGACTTTAACGGCTATTGGTTCCGTAAAATCTTTTAATAATATTCAACAAGCACAACAATTTAGCCACAAAAATCACTGCACTCTTGTTGGTGGAATACCCTTTTCAGGGGAAGCTTGTTTTATTCTACCTCGTTTACTACTTGCAAAAAAAGAACAAAAAGTCACCGCTTGCTTAGTGATTGATGGTAATCATTTAATACAAGAAAAAACAATTATCGACACTCTTTTTGAAAATTTTGAACAATTCGCTGAATTAGAAAAAATACAATGTAATCTATTAAAAAGTATGCCCTATACCAATTTTGAACAATGGTCTAAAAATATTCAAAATGCCATTCAACATATTGAAAAAGGAACATTTAACAAAGTTGTATTAGCTAATGCCACTGATTTTATTTGTGAAAATTCTATCTCTGCCTACGATCTTTTAGCATTGAGTCAACAGAAAAATAAACATTGTTTCCATTTCTTATGGCAAGAAACGAATGAAAAAGCCTTTATGGGATCTAGTCCTGAACGACTTTATAAAAGAGAACAACAACAATTTTATACAGAAGCACTAGCTGGGACTGTTGCAGTTACAGATCACCAAAAACAGACCAAAGAAAATGCAAGATGGTTATTATGCGACCCTAAAAATAATTTGGAAAATCAATATGTTGTTGATGATATTAGTGAAAACTTAAACGCTTATTCTCATCATATCACTATTGGTGAACCACATCTCAAACGTTTACCAAATGTTCAACACCTTCGTCGCTTAATTGAAATGGAATTAAAAGAAAATATCAGTGATACTGAATGTTTACAACAAATTCACCCAACCGCCGCAGTGGCTGGATATCCTAGAAATACCGCTATCCCTTTTATTCTCCAAACTGAAAATTTTGAACGAAATTGGTACTCTGGCACACTTGGATTTTTAAATACTGAACAAGCCGAATTTTGTGTTACATTACGTTCTGCTCTTATTCAACAAAACAAAATAACCGTCTATGCTGGAGCAGGAATTATGAGAAATTCTACCCCTGAATCGGAATGGCAAGAAATTCAGCATAAAGCGTTAGCGATGATTAAATTATTAAAATAACCATCCATATAAAAAAAGGGCGAATTTAATTCGCCCTTAAATCACAATATAATCAAAAACTATTTTTCAATATCAAATTGTACTTCATCCACTAATTGAAGAGCTTGTTTATAATGCTCTGCAATTTTTTCTAATTGAAGTTTATCAGCGGTGAACTCACCCCAACTTGCTACTAATTTAGAACGTTTAACACCATTTTTCACAGGGAATTCGTGGTTTAATTCAGCATACAATTTTTGTGCAGTATTTTTAGATAAATACTCCATTAATTTAATTGCATTTTCTTTATTTGGTGCATATTTGCTCAATGCCATACCACTAATATTTAAGTGAGTACCATATTTTCCTGTAGGGAAATTGATAATGGCTTTTTCCGCTTGTGCTTTTTGTTTTTCATCTGTAAGCATTTTGCCAAAGTAGTAGCTATTTGCGATGGCATAATCACATTCACCTGCTGCGATCCCTTTGATTTGAGCTCGGTCATTACCTTGTGGTTTACGAGCAAGATTTGCTTTTAAGCCTTTCAAGAAACCACGAGTAACATCAACGCCATAATGCTCAATTAAAGAGGCAAAGAGTGATACATTGTAAGCATTTTTACCAGAACGGATACAAATTTTACCTTTATATTCAGGTTTTGCTAAATCAATATAATCAAAGCCAGCAGGTAATTTTCCTACACGATCTTTTGAGGTATAAATTGCTCTTGCACGAGTGGTTAATGCAAACCAATCACCATCTGAATCACGGAATTGATATGGAATATTTTTTTCTAGAACTTTAGATTTAACTTTTTGTGCAAAACCAGAGTCTACTAATTCCATTACACGAGAAATATCTACTGTCAATAACACATCTGCAGGGCTAAGATCTTTTTCTTCTTGAATACGCTTAATTAAACCTTTACCAGAGAAAAGCACGTTTACTTTAATTCCAGTGTCTTTTTCAAACTGTTTAAGCATTGGGTTAATTAAGTGAGGCTGACGATATGAATAAACATTCACTTCATTTTTTGCAAATGCAGAAGTAGATAAAACGATTGGTAGTGCTAAAGCACAAGTTGATAAAATTTTTTTCATCATAGTTTCCTTTATTTTTTGGACAAAAAAGAGAATAAAACCTATTATTTTTTATATAGGAATTGAGCAAATAATAGTTCTTAAACCCAATAATGTCAATGAGAATTATTATTGATAATTTTTTAGACGATTTTATAGGATATATCATTTATAATAATTAAAACTTAAAAAAGATAACCAATATTCAATGCAATTTAAACTTTATCGCTACCATTTACCCATTACAACAGAGCTTATATTAAGAGGTCAAACACTTAATATACGGCAGGGATTGATTGTGCAATTAACAAAAAAAGGAAAAGTAGGTATAGGTGAAATTGCACCTTTGCCTTCTTTTAGTGTAGAAACACTACCGCAAGCAGAAAAGCAAGTTAGAGAAGTTTTGAAGCGGTTACATTATAATCAAAATTTGCAGTTAGAGAAATGCTACCCTAGTGTTGCCTTTGGATTAAGTTGTGCATTTGCAGAGTTAAATAATGAGCTAAGCACAGAAAAAATAAAGACACAAACCGCCCCCTTATTTAAAGGAAATAAAACAGAATTTATTACTCAGCTTGCTCAGATGGAAACCAAAATAGCGAAAGTAAAAATTGCTATTCAGCCACCAGAACGAGAAGCAGAGGCAATTAATCAACTTCTTGTAGAAATACCAAATTTAACTCTACGCTTAGATGCAAACCGTAAATGGGATTGGCAACAAGCGGTCACATTTGGTAAAAAATTTGCAAAATGTCACCGCTCAAGATTGGAATTTATTGAAGACCCCTGCCAAACAGCAACACTTTCACAACAATTTGCGGAGAAATTTCAACTCCCTATTGCGTGGGATGAAACTTCACGAGAACCTGATTTTTTTGTAAAAAAACAACCTAATGTAACCGCTATAATTATTAAACCGACCTTAACAGGTTCACTTGAGAAATGTAAAAAACTGGTTGAACAAACACATCAACAAGGTTTGCAGGCAGTGATTAGTTCAAGTATTGAATCTAGTCTTGGGCTTTCTCAATTGGCTCATTTTTCCTCTCAATATACGCCAAATTCTATTGCAGGTTTAGATACGTTGAACTTAATGCAACAGCAACTTGTAAGACCCTTTGGAAGTTCTACATTACCTTTAGTCAATCTCAATAGTGAATTTGTTGAAGAGTTAGTTATTACTATATAAAAATACTATATAAAAAAGATTTAAATTTTAATACAGTTTATAGTCATCGTATTATTTTCATCAAATGGATTAAGTGCATTGATCATCATAATTTTTTCAAATTCAGCTATTTTTTCAACTGGAATATCAATAAGTTGTACTTTTTGTTGATCCACTAAATAACTTAGTTGCGTTCCTTTTAATAAATAATGATTTGAGCTATACCATTGATTTTGTTTTAGAAAAATCAAATTTCCAATAGTGCAATCCGTCACAAAGCCGTTATTGATAATAATCACTTCATCACTATTTTGTCTTTTTAAATTGTCTAATTTTTCACGATTAGCATATTTAAATTGATAATCTAAATTTTGTGTGTAAACACATTGAAAAGAGTCAATTTTTTTAGGTGTATAGAAAGAAAATCGGCAATTAAAATCTGTCGCATTATAATCAATACGACAACGTACTTGCCCTTGTTGAAACTTATTAGGAATTGTAAATTCTGAAAAAAATCTCACCGCTTGTTTGCTGTTAAAATAATATTTTATTGCATAATCAACACGTTGCTGATGATATTTAAGATTTTGGATCTTTCCATCTACAATGGAAAGTGTTTCAAAGAGAGGAAATTGGCACATAAATTTTCTCTAAAATTTCATTATATTCATCATCAATATTGCTTTGTGACGTAATTCCCCCGCCACTACGAAATATTAATTTTGTACCTTGTTTTTCTATATAGCGAATGGCGACGGCACTGTCTAAATACTCACCATCAAAATAACCAAAAACGCCAGTATAATAGCCTCTAGATTGTTTTTCTGCCTGTTGAATAATCTGAACCGTTTTTTCTTTTGGTGCGCCACTAACTGAACCCGCAGGTAATAATTTTGCTAGAATTGTTCCAATTTCATTTTGCCAATTAGTTGATAATTCCCCACAAATTTCAGAACTGGTTTGATAAATTGCACCTTTGTAAGTGTTTAATTTTTCAAGGTAACGGTATTTTGTAACTTCAATATTTTTTGCCACAATGGATAAATCATTACGAATTAAATCCACAATAGTATTATGCTCTGCAATCTCTTTTTTACAATTTAGCAAAGTATGTTTTGCATTTGGGAGATTGGCATTAATAGTGCCTTTCATCGGGTAAGAGTAAATTTTATTATTCTCAATGCGGACAAAGGTTTCTGGTGAAAAACAGACAAACTGTTCTTTAAGTAACAATTTATATTTTGCTTTTGCAGAAAAAAATAGTTCTTCTAAATTATAATTTGTATTGATTTGTGTAGGATAGGTTAAATTAAGTAAATAGCTGTTACCTGCTTGAATATGATTTTTAACCAATTCAAACCCTTTTTTATACTTTGCATATTCCATCGGAATAAATGAAAATTCAAAAGGTTTAGTAATGATTGGTTTCTTATTTAGGTTATTTTTGCAAAAAAACTCAAACATCATACCGCTTGTATCAACCTCTGTAATAGGTACTATTAATGGTTTTTGTTGTTCAAAATCAATAATAAACAAAAAAGGAACTTTTTGTTTACCAAGTTGATTTGCTATTTGAATAAAATTTTGCATTGGATTATTTAAAGAAATATTTGCTATAAGAGTAATCTACTGGTTTAAATCATACCTCAAGTTATCAGTGATGACTAAATAATTTTTCAATAAATACATTCAAACATTAATAATTATGATTAGATCTGTTAAAATCACTCTAATTATCTTTTCAATTATGCCTTAAGGAAAATATGGCTTTATTAAATCTCTCTAATGCGTGCTTAGGTTTTGGTGATCAACCTTTATTAGATCACAGTGAATTACATATTGAACCAAACGAACGAGTATGTTTGGTTGGAAGAAATGGTGCGGGTAAATCCACCTTAATGAAAGTACTTGCGGGTGAAATAAAACTGGATGATGGTTCATTAATTGTTGAAAAAGGGATTGTTATTGCGAGGTTGGAACAAGATCCACCACGTCATATTCAAGATACTGTGTTTGACTATGTCGCAGAAGGTGTGGCTCATTTGGCGGATTTATTAAAAGAATATCATCATATCCTCACTCAAATGCAAACGGACTATTCTGACCAGCTGATGAATGAATTATCACAGGTGCAGGCTAAATTAGAACACAGTGATGGATGGCGATTTGAAAATAAAATTCAAGATACTTTAAAAATATTAGAGCTAAATCCTGATATGCGTTTATGTGAGCTTTCGGGTGGTTGGGTACGTCGTGCTGCTTTAGCTCGTGCATTAGTTGCAGATCCAGATATTTTATTATTAGACGAACCAACCAACCATTTGGATATTGAAGCGATTGCGTGGTTAGAAAATCTGCTACTCGAATTTAAAGGCAGTATTATTTTTATTTCCCACGACCGTAGTTTTATTCGTAAAATGGCAACACGAATTGTGGATCTGGATCGTGGTAAATTGATCTCTTATTCTGGAAATTATGATACTTATCTTGAAACCAAAGAAGAAGACCTTCGAGTTGAAGCCCTTCAAAATGATCTATTTGATAAAAAACTCGCTCAAGAAGAAGTTTGGATCCGTCAAGGGATTAAAGCAAGACGTACTCGTAATGAAGGACGTGTTAGAGCATTAAAATCATTACGTCAAGAAAGACAACAACGTCGAGAAGTACAAGGTAATGTAAAAGTCACCGTTGATAATCGTATCCGTTCAGGAAAAATTGTCTTTGAAATGGAAAATGTGAGTTATAGTGTTGAAGACAAACTTTTATTAAAAGATTTCAGCACCGTTATTCAGCGTGGTGACAAGATTGCCTTAGTGGGTGCAAATGGTTGTGGTAAAACCACTTTTATCAAATTATTACTTGATCAACTCCAACCAACATCTGGTACGGTACATTGTGGCACTAAATTAGACGTCGCTTATTTTGACCAACACCGTGCGGAATTAGACTTAGAAAAAACCGTAATGGATAATGTCGCAGACGGTAAACAAGACGTGGAAGTGAATGGTGTAAAACGCCATATTTTAGGCTATTTGCAAGACTTCCTATTCCCACCACAACGTGCCAGAACACCAGTTAAAGCATTATCAGGGGGCGAGAAAAACCGTCTATTATTAGCAAAATTATTATTAAAACCCAATAATTTACTGATTCTGGATGAGCCTACCAATGACCTTGATGTGGAAACCTTGGAGCTTTTGGAAGAAATGCTGACTAATTATCAAGGTACATTAATTATCGTGAGCCACGATCGTCAATTTATTGATAACACCGCAACGGAGTGCTATTTCTTTGAAGGTAATGGCGTGGTAAATAAATATGTGGGTGGTTATTTTGATGCAAAACAGCAACAAGATAATGTATTTGCAACCTATGAAAAATCACAAAAAACAGTTAAGAAGACACCGCTTACGACAGAGCCAAAAGAAGTAAAACAAGCGGTCACATCCACACCAAAAAATGTAAAAAAAGTAAAACTTTCTTACAAAGAAAATTTAGAACTTGAAGGTTTACCACAAAAAATGGAACAGCTTGAAGCCGAGATAGAAACCTTACAACAAGAAGTAAACTCAGCTGAATTTTTTGTAAAAGAAGCAAGCTATACTAATGCTCAGTTACAAAAATTAGCCGACAAAGAGCAAGAGCTAGAACAAGCTTTTGAGCGTTGGGAAGAGTTGGAAAAAATGAGGAATGGGATTTAAAATTATTGTAGGGATGTTACTTTTGCATCCCTCCATATTATCAAGGTAGTAAAATGACATATTTTAAATCAATATTAATTTCCTTTTTATCTGTGATTTTATTCGTCAGTTCTGCTACAGCAAAGGAAAAGAATGATTGGGAAAAAGAGAGATTAAAAGACAAAGTCAAATCTTACACTGAGAATTCGTACGTAGTCAAAAACCAAACAAAGAAAATTCTATATAGTTCAGTACAGGTCAAATATGATCATAGAGGATACTTGGTTGAAAAAAATGATCCCAATTTCAGAAGTTATAAATGGGACTATAAATATGATAATCAAGGTAATAAAATTGAAGAAAATCAACATATCTATTCAGATGATATCGATATTAAAGAATATTCAACTTATAAATACGATACTAAAGGTAACAAGATTGAATACAGGTTTTATAATACTGATGGAACAAGCTATAATAAAATTAATTATAAACATGACAATCAAGATAATTTAATTAAAGAACTGAAATATGATCGCTCTGAGGTTCTTTATGGGAATATTACCTATAAGTATGATGCTCAAAATAATTTGATAGAAAGCATTGAACAAACTGATAGTATAAAGGATCCATATAATAAAATGACATATCAATATGATGACAAAGGAAATAAAGTTGAAATGAAGTTTTATTCTGGTGATGATAAAAATTTACAATTTAAAAAAACGTTCCAATATGATGATAAAAATAATTTAAAAATAGAAAGTCATTATAATTTTGAGGGTAAATTAGAGTATCAGTGGGTTTATCGTTATGATGATAGAGGTAATAAAATACAAGTCCTTAAATCTGGTGGTTTCAAGGATAAACAAATTTACAAATATGATAATAAAAACAATTGGATACAACTATTTTATTATAGAGGAAAAAATTTGCTGGGAATAGTTGAAAGAGAATATATCTACTATGACTAACATTGACAACAACACTCAAGGCTTTGGTATTTGCCATATTTATCCGCTATAAAGACAGAAAAATCATCTTTATCAATATGGAATAAATCTGCTCCTTATAAATCTTCCTTAAAAAACAACATTTTTTGCTTGTTTTTTGTACAAAACGAGCTTTATCTTGTAATTATCTTATTTATTCCATAGAATAGACGAAATTATATTCACTTATGGAGATATTGTTTTGATGAAAAAATCAAATAAAAAATATTTAATTTTACTACCAATTCTTTGGATTATTGGTTGTATTTTTCAGTACTTTTTTTGTTGCGAAAAAACAACTATAGATAGCAAAAATGTGGTAGCGAGTACTGTGACAGGAAATGTCCCTCCCTCTATTGCTGTAGATAATAAGAGTGTCACTAAAGAAATTATTCCAACAAATACAGGATTTGCTGTAGTATCGGATAATGTTAACCTAAAAGGTAAACACGGCTTTGATTTTGCAGTTGATTCAGCAGAACCACTTCAACCTTATGCAACTGATTTAGATGATAATATCTCTAAAACAGTACAATATTTAAAAGATAATTCAAATAAACAGTTAACTGTTATTGGTCGCTATCATTCTGATGAAAAAAATAATACTGGATTTACAGATCTTGGTTTAGCTCGTGCTGACAAAATTAAAGCACAGTTAACTAAATTAGGTGTAAATACTGATCAAATTATCACTGAGAGTAAAGTTTATCCAGAAGCAATTGCAAATAAAGATAAACAATATTTAGGTATGATCAACTTAGATATAGTAGATCGTCCTTTACCTGTGGTAGAACCGAAAGTAGAAGAACCAACAGTTGTTGAAGTTCCAAAAGCAACAAATTCAGGTTTCTCTATTGTTGGTGAAGGTTTAAATTTCCAATCAACAAATGGATTTGATTTTGCTAGTAATTCGGCTGAGCCAATTCAACCTTATATGGCTGATCTAGATCAAAATATAGCTAAAGCGGTACAATATTTCAAAGATCATTCAGATAAACAATTAACTGTTGTTGGTCGTTATCACGCAGAGGAAGAAAATAGTACACCATTCCCTAATCTTGGATTAGCTCGTGCGCAACGAGTGAAAGATCAGTTGATCTCTTTAGGCACAAATAGTCAGCAAATCATAACAGAAGGTAAATTGGATACTAAAGCTGTTGCTAATGAGAAAAATCAATATTTAGGAATGATAGATTTTTCTGTCAAAACATTAGATAACGAAGCGGTTAATGTTCGTCATCAAAAAATGGATACTTTGTTATCAAACTTGAATGCAAATCCATTAACCTTATATTTCAAAACTGGATCTGCACACATTCAATTATCCACTACACAGAAGGAACGTTTAGTTCAAATTATAAGCTATTTGGATTATAATCCTTCTGCTAAAGCTGTAATTACGGGTCATACTGATAATACAGGTTCTCGTAATACAAATATCACCATTGCTAAAAAACGAGCTAAATTTGTAGCTGATTATTTTGCTAACAATGGTTTAAACAACAGTCAATTTATTATTGCTTCAAAAGGTTCAGATATGCCTATTGCAGATAATTCGACATCGGAAGGACGAGCAAAAAATCGTCGTGTAACTATTACTATTGATAAAAACCCAAAATAAAGGAGAAAGATTATGTTTTGTTGGATTATTCCATTAATTGTAGGTATCTTAAGTGCATTACTAGGCTATTTAATTGGTCGTAATAAACATACCGATTGTAACAAAAAAATTGCAGAGCTATCTGAAAAAAATGATGAACTAAGTAAACAACTTAAAAATTGTAAAGAAGATTTAGAAAAAAGTAAGCAAGAATTAGTGAGAACGAAATCTCAATTAAATAGTAATAACCAAGCAAACTTTTCTGCAAAATCAAGTTTTTCAGAAAAGAAAGATAAAGAAAATGTAACTGGATTTTTTGCACGAACAGTCGCTGCAGGTACTAGCGTATTTGAGGCAACAAAAACGAAGGCAGAAGAGAAAATTTCTGATATTTCTTCAAAAATAAATAATGAAGAAAAAGAAAGTGTATCTAATCAAGAAGCACAAACAATATTTGGTCGTGTAATTGAACAAGATGACTTAACCATTATTGAAGGAATTGGTCCTCGAGCAGTTGAATTCTTTGGTGAAGAAGGTATTACAACTTGGAAACAAATTAGTGAAATGACACCTGAAGCCTGTAAAAAAATTCTTGTAAAAGCAGGTGGACGCTTTGCTAAACAAGATCCAACAACTTGGCCAGAGCAAGCAAAACTTGCCGTAAATGGAGAATGGAAAAAACTATTTGATTGGCAAGAAATACTTGATGCAGGGGAAATTCCTAAAAAATAAGATAAGGTAAAATAAATTTTTTACTCTATAAAAGTATGTAAGTTAAAAATAAGGGCTGAATTTCAGCCCTAAATTAATTTATCTTTCAATGAAAGATAAAAATATGGTATCAAATAACTTTAAAAAATAAGCTTGATGTTAATTCTAATCACAATAAAGCTCCAAATTGTAAAAATAGCGACCAACTAACTAGTCACTTATTTCAATACTGAAAATAACCTTTTATTTACAGCAGTGCAAGATCATACTTTAATTAGAGCAAGATAGTGTTTAAAATCTAATAAAGCAACGGATTACGAATTACGAATTACGAATTACGAATTACGAATTACGAATTACGAATTACGAATTACGAATTACGAATTACGAATTACGAATTACGAATTACGAATTAATCTAGGGTGAATATATAAACCGTAACGTCAAGGCATGCCTTGACGAATGGATATTGTATATGGATTGGTATTCAAAAATTTGGGATAAATGTAACGATATTATAATTGTGTAAAATATATAAAAAAACAGGGCATGCCCTGTTTCTACGTATATCGAGGGAATATATAAACCGTAGCGTCAAGGCATGCCTTGACGAATAAATATTCGTAATAGATTGGTATTCAGAAATGTGGAATAAATGCAGAAATAAAAAGATGGGCATCAATCCCATCTTTTTTATTAGTGCTAAATGATACTAGATTACTGAAATAATATCAGGATCAATAATCAACGAATAATTAGTAGTGGTATCATATATGTTAGTTGTTTTTTCTATTACTTCAGGAATAGGATCTTCACAAATCACAAAATCTTCTACTCCAGTAGTATCATATACGTTAGTTGTTTTTTCTATTACCTCAGGAATAGGATCTTCACAAATAATAAAATCTTCTACTCCAGTAGTATCATATACGTTAGTTGTTTTTTCTATTACCTCAGGAATGGGATCTTCACAAATAATAAAATCATCCACTCCAGTAGTATCATATACGTTAGTTGTTTTTTCTATTATCTCAGGAATGGGATCTTCACAAATAATAAAATCATCTACTCCAGTAGTATCATATACGTTAGTTGTTTTTTCTATTACCTCCAGAATAGGATCTTCACAAATAATAACATCTTTTTTGAACTCTTCCGCTTTAGGTTCTTCTACTTTAGGCTCCTCTGCCTTAGGCTCTTCTGTCTTAGGTTCTTCTGCTTTAGGATCTTCTACCTTAGGCTCTTCTGCTTTAGGCTCCTCTGCTTTAGGCTCTTCTACCTTAGGTTCTTCTGTCTTAGGCTCTTCTTCCTTAGGCTCTTCTTCCTTAGGCTCTTCTTCCTTAGGCTCTTCTTCCTTAGGCTCTTCTGCTTTAGGTTCTTCTGCTTTAGGTTCTTCTGCTTTAGGTTCTTCTACCTTAGGTTCTTCTACCTTAGGTTCTTCTGCCTTAGGTTCTTCTGCCTTAGGTTCTTCTACCTTAGGTTCTTCTGCCTTAGGCTCTTCTGCTTTAGGCTCTTCTGCTTTAGGCTCTTCTGCTTTAGGCTCTTCTACCTTAGGATCTTCTGCTTTAGGCTCTTCTACCTTAGGATCTTCAGCCTTAAGTTCTTCTGCTTTAGGCTCTTCTACCTTAGGATCTTCAGCCTTAGGTTCTTCTGCTTTAGGCTCTTCTGCTTTAGGATCTTCAGCCTTAGGTTCTTCTGCTTTAGGCTCTGCTACCTTAGGCTCTTCTGCTTTAGGATCTTCAGCCTTAGGTTCTTCTGCTTTAGGCTCTTCTACTTTAGATTCTTCCGCTTTAGGCACTTCAGTTTTTGAGTCATTATTAATGAATGAAAATGCACCGAATGTTGCACCTAGACCTAAGACTGTACTACCGATCACACCCGTGCTTAATACACTATTTTCACCCATTGTTTCAGCTATATTTGAACCATTTAATAGTGCGACACTTTCAGATGTTTGTGAACTCAACACACTTAGATCGCTACCTAATAGTTCAGATGCTTCTGCACTCTCAAGTGTTTTTGTACCAATAATATGTCCCGAAGTAGGATCAATTTCAAGTAACTGAATAGATTTTCCTTGCTGTGAATTTAAGAGTAAATGACGCGGTGTATCAAAATAATCTTCCACAGTCACCACTTTTCCATTATTTAATTTAATATGTAAATCATTATTGATTTTATTCATTGATAAGATATTCTGTTTATCAAAAGGAAGAGAAACATACTTTGTCTGTCCTAAATTTTTAATTATTTGCATAAGATACCCTCTTTTTTAATTGAACTTTACAATAGTGCATTTATTATACACTCATTGTGCAAAAAAAAAACGATTTTATTTTTTGTTTCATATTAATGATAATTTTGTATATATCTGCCCGCCTGTATATAAAAAACAGGGTATGCCCTGTTTATACGTATATCGGGTAAACACACAACCGTAGCGTCAAGGCATGCCTTGACGAATAAATATTCGTAATAGATTGGTATTCAGAAATATGGAATAAATGTAACGATATTATAATTGTGTAAAATATATAAAAAAACAGGGCATGCCCTGTTTCTACGCATATTGGGTGAACACAAAAACGTAGCGTCAAAGCATGCCTTGACGAATAAATATTGTAATGGATTGGTATTTAGAAATTTGGGATAAATGTAACGATATTGCAATTGTGCAAAATATATAAAAAACAGGGCATGCCCTACTTCTTGTTTACAGCTTTTTGTAAATTTTTAGAAACATCTTACCGCTTATTTCCACAATATAATTTAATATGATAAAATCAGAAAACCATTTTAGTTTAAAAATAGATAGTTATTATGATGCAATATTCTTCTCAGTTTAAAAATGCTAAGGTCTTAGTGCTTGGTGATGTAATGTTAGATCGCTATTGGTTTGGTGCAACAAATCGTATTTCTCCTGAAGCGCCTGTTCCAGTGGTCAAAGTTCAAGATATTGAAGAACGCGCAGGTGGTGCAGCGAATGTGGCAATGAATATTGCGGCATTAAATGTTCCTGTTACTTTGCACGGTTTAATTGGTCAAGATGATGCTGGAAATGCTTTAGATAAATTATTAAATGCACATCATATTCAAAACAATTGTGTTGCTTTGGCAACGCACCCAACCATTACAAAACTAAGAGTACTTTCTCGCCATCAGCAATTGCTTCGTTTAGATTTTGAAGAAAATTTTTATCATACAGCAAGCCAATCTTTATTAGAAAAATTAACCAATGAAGTTGCTCAATATGGGGCATTGGTTTTATCTGATTATGGCAAAGGGACTTTAGATGCAGTGCAAGATATGATAAAAATTGCTCGTAAAGTGAATGTACCTGTATTAATAGATCCAAAAGGCACTGATTTTGAGCGTTATCGTGGCGCCACTCTTTTAACCCCTAATATGACTGAATTTGAAGCCGTTGTTGGTAGTTGTAAAAACGATAATGATATCATTGAAAAAGGCTTAAAATTAATGGCTGATTATGACTTCTCTGCTCTATTGGTCACACGTTCTGAAAAAGGAATGACATTGTTACGTCCTAATCAAGAAGCTTACCATTTACCTACTTTAGCAAAAGAAGTTTTTGATGTAACAGGTGCTGGCGATACGGTAATTAGTGTGTTAGCAACCGCATTAGCTGATGGTCGAGGTTATGAAGAAGCTTGCTATCTTGCAAATGCCGCAGCAGGGGTTGTTGTGGGTAAATTAGGAACTTCAACATTAACACCAACGGAGCTTGAAAATGCCATTCATCAACGTGCCGAAACAGGATTTGGTATTGTCTCTGAAGAAGAATTAAAAGCTGTAATGAAAAAATCAAAACAATCAGGTGAAAAAGTTGTAATGACAAATGGTTGTTTTGATATTATCCATCCTGGACACGTGTCTTATTTAGAAAACGCAAGAAAACTGGGGGATCGTTTGATTGTTGCAGTAAACAGTGATAATTCAGTTAAACGTTTAAAAGGAGAAACTCGCCCTATTAATGATTTAAATTCAAGAATGACGGTTTTAGCAGGACTTTCTTCTGTCGACTGGGTCGTTGCCTTTGAAGAAGATACCCCTCAACGTCTTATTAGTGAAATATTACCAGATCTATTGGTTAAAGGAGGCGATTACTGCCCTGAAGATATTGCAGGTGCTAAAGAGGTATGGAACAACGGTGGCGATGTAAAAGTGCTTAACTTTGAAAATGGTTGTTCAACATCTAATATTATTAAAAAAATTCAAACATCTTAAAAATGAATGAACTTTTTTGCGCTCTATTACTCAAACAACCTATACTATACAATTAAAGGAATTATGATGAAATTTAACTTTATAAAATCATCTTTTATTACATTTATCGCATTAATAACAATGAGCCAATTCACTATTGCAAAAGAACGTGTCGTTGCATTAGTCGATGGCAATATGATTATGGAAAGCCAAGTTAAACATAACTTAAACAAACACACTAACTATAAAAAAGCCCTTGAAAAAACCATTGATGATTATCTTATTCAAAAAGCTATTCAAGATGCAAATATTAGAATTGATTATGCTCAAGTTTATAAAGTGATTGAAAATATTGCAGCTCAAAATGGCATCACTTATGGTCAACTTCTTGATGCATTGGATTATCAAGGTATTACATTAGATCAATATGCACAACAAATAGCAGAACAGATGAAAATGGAACAAGTGCGTCAGATCTCTATTGGTAAATCAATTCAAGTAGATCCTAAAGAAGTTCAGGCATTAGGCAAGAAGATGCTTGCAGAAGATCGGGCAAAAGGAAAAGTAAAAGAAGCAACAACAAAGCAGTACCGTGTTAGCCACATTTTAATTAAAACAAATCCCATTTTAAATGATAGACAGGCGAAACAAAAATTAACTCAAATTGTTGCAGATATTAAAGCAGGTAATATCACCTTTGAGAAAGCAGCTGAAAAAAACTCTCTTGATTATATTTCCGCTGCAGATGGTGGTGATTTAGGTTGGAATTTCCCTGAAGCTTACGATCCTCGTTTTGCAAAACGCATTACTTCAACAAAGGTCGGTGTCATTTCTGCGCCATTCCAATCTAAATTTGGTTGGCATATATTAAAAGTTACAGATATTCGTCAAAAAAATACCACTGAAAATGCTTATTTACAAAAAGCATATAAAAAACTGGTTGATCAACAAGCTAGACGAGTATCGAAAGACTGGGTAAAAGCATTACGAAAAAATGCTGAAATTGAATATAAGTAGTTTAATTTTTTAAATACTCTTCCTCCCTCACCAATTAAAACGTGAGGGATTTTTTATATAAAAACCGTGCTAAATTTAAATTTTTCGATAAAGATCGTAAAAATAAAAAAAACTATTGCACTGTATATCCAAACAGTATATTATTCTCTTCAACAAATTAGATTACATTAACAAGGATCAATTATGGCTGAGAAAAAACCATCAAAAAATACTAAAGTTCAAGTTAACAAAACATCAGAAGATAAAAGTAAAGCACTAGAAGCAGCACTTGCTCAAATTGAAAAACAATTTGGCAAAGGTACAGTAATGCGTTTAGGAGAAAATAAAAAACTGGATATTGAAGCAGTTTCAACAGGTTCATTAGGTCTTGATATCGCTTTAGGTATTGGTGGCTTACCAATGGGGCGTATTGTTGAAATTTATGGTCCCGAGTCTTCTGGTAAAACAACGCTTACCCTTTCTGCTATTGCACAAGCACAAAAATTAGGAAAAACTTGTGCTTTTATTGATGCAGAACACGCATTAGATCCTGTATATGCAACAAAACTAGGCGTAGATACTAAAGAATTATTAATTTCACAACCTGATCACGGAGAACAAGCATTAGATATTTGTGATGCTTTAGTTCGCTCAGGAGCTGTTGATGTGATTGTTGTCGATTCTGTTGCTGCTCTAACACCAAAAGCTGAAATTGAAGGTGATATGGGTGACTCTCATATGGGATTACAAGCACGTTTAATGTCTCAAGCATTACGTAAACTAACTGGAAATATCAAGAATGCTAACTGTCTTGTTATCTTTATTAACCAAATTCGTATGAAAATTGGTGTAATGTTTGGCAATCCTGAAACAACAACAGGGGGTAACGCACTTAAATTCTATGCTTCAGTTCGTTTAGATATCCGTCGTTCTACGCCAATCAAAAATGGTGATGAAATCATCGGGAATGAAACAAAAGTAAAAGTAGTTAAAAATAAAGTAGCCCCACCATTCCGTGAAGCGTTCTTTGATATTATGTATGGCGAAGGTATCTCAAAAACAGGCGAATTATTAACACTCGCTGTAAACCACAAAATGATCAATAAAGCAGGGGCTTGGTTCTCTTATGAAGGAGAAAAAATTGGTCAAGGAAAAGCAAATGCCATTAAATGGTTAACGGAAAACCCTGAAATAACGGATAAAATTGAAGCAAATATTCGTGATTTGCTAATGAATAAAAAAGAAGCAGATTTTATTGAAGAAATAAAATTAGAAAAAATAAAAGAAGAAATAGAAGCCTCTGAAGAAGAATTTTAATTTTATCCTCTCTTTCCCTCACTCAATTTTTATGAGGGAAAGAGCCATCTACCTTAAAGTAATTTATGTCAAAATACACAGCTATTCAATATCTTGTTTATCTTCTTTCTCGTCGTGATTATAGCGAACAAGAATTACGTCTCAAAATGAGACAAAAATCCTATTCTGAGAATGAAATAGAACAAGCGATATTTGAAGCTCAAACCCATCATTGGCAAAGTGATCAACGTTTTTGTGAAAGTTATATTCGTTATCGCTCTTCAGCTGGTTTTGGTGCAAAGAAAATTCAACAGGAACTTCAACTTAAAGGTGTAGAAAATAAAATTATTACCCAAAAACTTGCCGAAAGTGAAATTGATTGGTATAACTTAGCAAAGAATGTATTTAATAAGAAAAAACCATTACATTGGGATTTAAAAGCAAAACACAAAATGTGGCGTTTTATGTTAGGACGTGGCTTTGATATTGAATATTTTAATGACTTAATCAATGGAGATTACAATGAATAAAATTACTTTTTTTAGCCGATTTGAACAAGATATCCTAAGTGGTAAGAAAACCATTACTATTCGAGACAAATCAGAATCTTATTTTGAACCAGATCAAATATTAGATGTTTTTACCAACGAAACAGATCGTTTTTTTGCAAAAATTCAAGTTATTTCAGTAACCCCTGTTTTATTTGAACAATTGAATGAAGAACACGCTATTCAAGAAAATATGACATTAGAGCAACTAAAATCAGTTATTCAAGATATTTATCCAAACGATAATCAATTTTTTGTTATCAAATATAAATTACTCTAACTTAAATTAAGATGAGCCTTTTTGAACCTAAAAAACAGACCGAACTTTGTCCTCAGTGCAATGCTCCTTTACACATAAAAAAAGGCAAGCAAGGATTATTCTTAGGTTGCTCTACTTACCCTAACTGTGATTATTTAAAACCATTACATCAAAGCAATCATATTATTAAAACACTAGAAGAACTTTGTCCTGAATGTAATCACCCTTTACAGTTAAAACAGGGTTATTATGGTATTTTTATTGGATGTAGTCACTACCCGACTTGTCATTTTACTGTTCACGAAGAACCTCAAGAAATTGAATTTGATTGCCCTGAATGTAAAAAAGAAAAATTAGTTGCCCGACAAGGACGAGCAGGTAAAACTTTTTATGGTTGTTCTGGCTTTCCTCAATGTAAATTCACATTACCTAGCAAACCGATATTAAAACAATGTCCACAATGCGGTGGTGAATTAGTCATAGAAAAAAAACAGCGGGGACAGATAATGTACCTTTGTGCAAAAACAAATTGCCAGTACTTATTTAACAAGGAAGATTAATGTACTCTTTTGAACAAATTATTGAACAATTTAACCAAAATAAGGTGATCGCCTACCCTACAGAAGCCGTTTTTGGCTTAGGTTGTAATCCAAACAGCGAACAGGCTATTAGAGCATTACTAAAATTAAAAAATCGTCCAGAAGAAAAAGGATTAATTTTACTTGCCTCTGATCCTAAATTTTTAGTGCCTTATATTGACGAAACAAAACTCACCAAGATTGAATGGCAACGTTTTTATCATATAGATGAACAACCCATTACTTGGATAATGCCTGCGAAATCAAGTGTTCCACACTATTTAACAGGCAAATTTGATACTATAGCGGTAAGATTATGCAAACTTTTTGCAATTTCTGAACTTTGCAATGCGACTCAAAGTGCAATTACTTCAACCAGTGCCAATTTATCAGAAATGCCACCTTGCCGAACAATTAATGAAGTACAACAACAATTTGGTAAACAATTTCCCATTTTAAATGCACCAACAGGAGGGAAAACGAATCCTTCTGAAATTCGAGATATTTTTACGCAATATATTTTTAGACGAGGATAAATAATGAACCAATACGCTGTTTGGGGAAATCCTATTGAACATAGCCTATCACCTAGAATTCATCAACTTTTTGCGGAACAAACCAATAAAAAAATTTCATACACGGCTATCTCTACAAATAAAGAGGAATTTAAAGCACAAATTTTTAATTTTCTAAAAAAACCAGGGACAAAAGGAGCAAATGTTACTGCTCCATTTAAAGAACTTGCGATGGAAGTGGCAGAAGAACATAGTGTTCCTTGCCTTATTGCAGGTTCTTGCAATACCTTAGCGATTTTGGATAAAGGCATTTTGGTTGCAGATAATACTGATGGCATTGGATTAGTTACCGATCTCACTCGACTAGATTGGTTACAACCCAATCAGAAAATCCTTATTTTAGGAGCTGGAGGTGCAACAAAAGGTGTGCTATATCCTCTTCTAACAGCAAAACAAAACATCACAATTTATAATAGAACCAGTGAGAAAGCGGTGACATTATCTCAAAAATTTGCAAAATATGGTGAAATTAATAGTACGACTCTTGATGAATTACATAATCAATCTTTTGATCTTATCATCAATGCTACATCCGCAGGACTAACAGGACAGCATATAAATATCCCCGAAACCCTTTTTAAAAATACTAACGTTTATGATATGCAATATGCTTCAAATATGAATACGCCTTTTTTAAATTATGCAAAACAAAATGGTGCAAATTGTTGTCAAGATGGTTTAGGAATGTTAGTTGCTCAAGCTGCTTATTCATTTTATAAATGGGAAAAAGTAATGCCTCAAATAGAGCCTGTTTTAAAGCAATTAAGAACTGAAATAAAGTGAACAATTTTATTACAATGGTGGATTTAAAAACAAACTGTTGATTTTACATTCAAACAATAAAAAAATAGCCTTTTTTAATAAAAAAGTATTTGACGAGTTCTATCAAAATCAGCATAATACACCCCGCAAAGCCGATATGGTAATGTGATTTAAAAATAAAAAATGGCTATGTAGCTCAGCTGGTTAGAGCACAACACTCATAATGTTGGGGTCACAAGTTCGAATCTCGTCATAGCCACCATTTTTTTATTTTCAAGTTGCGGAAGTGGCGAAATTGGTAGACGCACCAGATTTAGGTTCTGGCGCCGCGAGGTGTGTGGGTTCAAGTCCCTCCTTCCGCACCATTTTTTCGGTTTGTGTTTTTAAGATTATTGGGGTATCGCCAAGCGGTAAGGCACTGGGTTTTGATCTCAGCATACCTAGGTTCGAATCCTAGTACCCCAGCCATCTTAATTTTAGTAAAAGATTCAAGTAAAGCTAACTTTGGTTAGTTTTTTTCATTTTGGGGTATCGCCAAGCGGTAAGGCACTGGGTTTTGATCTCAGCATACCTAGGTTCGAATCCTAGTACCCCAGCCATTTTATTTCTAAGTTATCCAGCCTTTTATACTCAAATAATTTGTAAATTCTTATAAGAATCTAACCGCTTAATTTACTCTTTTCGACAATTACTTAAGCAAATAAAAAAGCGTGCTGCTTTTAACAACACACTTTTTTCTAACCAAATAATTAAATCAATATCGTTACACTACTACATATTATTCATCCACAATCTCAACGGCTACATCAGCACTCAAGCCTCTTACAAGCTGTGAGCCTTTTCTTGCACGCTCTCCTCGATAAGTATCAATATCTGCAGGTTTTAACTTAATCTTACGTTTACCAGATAAAAATACTAAGGTGCTAGTTGGTTTAATTAATAATACACGTGCTAATAACTCACTACGCTCTTTCGCTGCTTTTGCAGAAATATTGATAATTTTATTTCCTTTACCCTTTGAAAGCGTTGGTAAATCACTTAATGGGAATACCAGCATTCGCCCTACACTGCTCATTGCCACTATCGATAATTCTTCTTCATTTTCAATTAGTTGAGGTGATAACATTTTTGCATTTTCTGATAAGGAAATCACCGCTTTACCTGCTTTATTACGAGACACTAAGTCCTCAAACTTACAAATAAAACCATAACCAGAATCTGATGTCATCAATACTTTTGTTTCGGGGCCAGCCATTAATACTTGCTCAATAACCGCACCATCTGGCAAGGTAATCTTTCCTGTAATCGGTTCACCTTGAGAACGTGCTGATGGCAATGACAAAGGATCAACGGCATAAGAACGTCCAGTGCTATCAATAAAGACAACAGGTTGATTACTCTTACCATAAGCGTGAGATAAATAACCATCTCCTGCTTTATAGTTTAAACCCTGTACATCAATATCGTGTCCTTTTGCACAACGCACCCAACCTCGCTCTGATAAAATCACCGTCACAGGTTCAGTTGGTACTAAATCACTTTCTGAAATTGCTTTTGCTTCTTCACGTACCACAATAGGACTACGGCGAGGACTTGCAAAAGTTTTCGCATCTGCTTGAATTTCTTTTTTAATTAAGGTACTTAAACGTCGCTCTGAACCTAAAATTAACTGTAAATGATCCCGCTCTTCTTCTAATTTTGATTTTTCAGATTGTAACTCGTGCTCTTCCAATTTTGCTAAATTACGTAAACGTAAATTTAAAATTGCTTCTGCTTGAATATCCGTTAAGTTAAAGCGTTTCATTAACTCTACTTTCGGTTCATCTTCATTACGAATAATGGCTATCACTTCATCGATATTCAAATAAGCAACTAACAAACCGTCTAAAATATGCAAACGTTTTAAGATTTTATCCAAACGATAATTTAAACGGCGAGTAACCGTAGTTCGACGGAATGCTAACCACTCAGTTAAAATCGTATCTAAACTTTTAACCGCGGGTTTACCGTCTAAACCAATCATATTCATATTCACACGATAGCTTTTTTCCAAATCTGTGGTCGCAAATAAATGCCCCATTAAACCGTCAAAATCAACACGATTTGATCTTGGTACGATCACAAGACGAATTGGATTTTGGTGATCAGATTCATCACGAATATCATCAACCATTGGCAATTTCTTATTTCGCATTTGATTGGCGATCTGCTCAATAATTTTTGAAGGCGAAGCTTGATGAGGAATACCAGTAATCACAATCTCACCGTCCTCTTTTTCCCATACTGCTCGCATTTTTATTGAACCACGTCCTTGCTCATATATTTTTTTGATGTCAGCTTTAGGTGTAATAATTTCTGCTTTTGTTGGATAATCAGGACCTTGCACCACCGTCAATAAATCCTCAAGGGTTGATTTCGGACTATCCAATAACATCACACAGGCTTCTGCTAATTCATTAATATTATGAGGCGGAATATCAGTTGCCATACCGACTGCTATCCCCGTCGTACCATTTAATAAAATATGTGGCAAACGAGCAGGTAAATATTTTGGTTCTTCTAAGGTACCGTCAAAATTTGGTTGATAATCAACGGTTCCCTGTCCTAATTCACCTAATAACAGTTCTGAAATTTTAGATAATTTCGATTCCGTATAACGCATTGCAGCAAAAGATTTTGGATCATCTGGAGCTCCCCAGTTTCCTTGTCCATCAACCAATGGATAACGATAAGAAAAAGGCTGTGCCATTAATACCATTGCTTCATAACAGGCACTATCACCGTGTGGGTGGAATTTACCTAACACATCCCCAACTGTTCTCGCTGATTTTTTATATTTTGCAGATGCATTTAGCCCTAATTCAGACATCGCATATATAATACGGCGTTGCACAGGTTTTAGACCGTCACCAATAAAAGGTAAGGCACGATCCATAATTACATACATTGAATAATTTAAATACGCCTCTTCAGTAAAGCGTTTAATTGGCATTTGTTCAATGCCTTCGTAGTTAATTTCTGTTGTCATTTTATTTTTCTGTAAATTTAAAGTGAAATTTTGTGGCTAAGTATAGCAATTTTTTAATGTAAATTCTGTTTATATAGTGACAACTTATTAAATCATCACCCCTGAACAACTCATAAAAATCCCCCATCCGATAAAATAATAGTACTTCAGGATCTTCTGCTTTTAATGTGAGGTATTTGTTCCATCAGGTGTATGATGTGTCTAAATTTGTCATTGTGAGAATTAATTTATAATTAAACCTATTTAATTCAATAGGTTAATATTTTTTATTTTGTAAATTATGTGAAAAATTAGATCGTTATGATAGCATATAAGACAGGGCATACCCTGCCTCTACGATCGTAGATTAAATTTGCAAATTTTTATTAGAATGTAACCGCTTATTTTTATAAATCATTTATTCCACAATATTTCCAATAATACTTCTGGTTTCCATACGTACTTGGGTTAATTTTACTTTAACACTCTGTCCAACTTGATAGGCTTTTTCATCTTTGATATAAAGAGCTAATTCTTCTTGTCGGAAGTTCATTTCATCTTTATTTGGATGCAATGTGGAGTTTGGCACAAAAATCATTGCACCATTTTCAATGACTTTAACACGTAATCCACCACGAGAAACATCTACGATTTCTGCATCAAATTCCATATTTTTCTCAACCATTGGCTCAAGATAACGGGCATATAACCAATCTGAAATATCTCGCTCTACCATTCGGTTTTGTTTACGGGCTTCTTGTAAACGAGCCAAAATATCTTCTTCTACAGGTTGTGTCGGCTGTTGTGCTAGTGTTTGTTTGATTAAACGATGATTTACCATATCGCCGTATTTTCTGATTGGTGATGTCCAAGTCGCATAATGGGTAATCCCTAAACCAAAATGTGGTGCAGCTTGATTTTTAAATTCTGCAAAAGTGAGATAACGGCGTAAGCGTAGTTCTAAAAAGCTCTCATCGTGTTGGTCAATATCACGACGCATTTCACAATAACCTTCAAGCGTCGCTAAACGCTCAACACTATAACGTGCTTCTAATTCTTCACTGTTTTCAGGCGTACCTAAGGTGGCGATTAAAAACTCTTTGGCAAGTTTGTAATTTTTAGGATCAAAACCTAAATGGGTGTTGAAAATCCCTGTTTTTGCATTTTTTTCTAAATATTTACCCGCTTCAATATTGGCGATAATCATCGCTTCTTCAATCATTTGATTTGCTATGCGACGAGGTTCAAGATGAATATCAACCACATCTCCCTGCTCATTTAATTCAAAGGCATAATCACCCTGCTCTTTGAAAATCAAGGCATTTTTTTCACGCCACTGCATTCTTGCTTGGGTAAATTGGTGTAACCAATCAATTTGTTGTTTAATCACTTCATTTTCAGGTTGCCACGCATTTTCTTGCTGTTCTAAATAATCAGATACGTTGTCATAAGCCAATTTAGCTTTTGATTTCACCCACGCAAGGGTAAAGACGGTTTCTGCTGTGACATTCCCTTCTAAATCAGTAATAATTTCGCCCACTAATGCAGGACGTTTTTCATCCGCAACCAATGAACATAAATCATCAGAAAGTTCACGAGGTAGCATTGGAATATTAAAACCCGGTAAATAATTGGTAAAACAACGTTGGCGAGCTTCTTTTTCAAGGCTTGAATTTTGTGGGATATAAGCAGTTGGATCGGCAATCGCCACCATTAAACGCCATCCTGTTTGAGTGTTATTTTCAAGGATTGGCTCAATACACAACGCATCGTCCATATCTTTGGTTGTTCCTGAATCAATCGTGGTAAAATTTAAATCCGTTAAATCTTTACGTTCAATTTCATCTTGCAACTCATAACTTTCTAACCCTTTTACTGCTTCACGGGGTTGTTCGTGACGAATAAGACTCACCCACCAAGGTGCATAATGATCTTCTGCTTCGCAAATAAATTGGGTGACTTGAGCAAATAAAAAACGATCATCTCGTAAAGGATGTGTTTTTAATTCTGCCACAACCCAGTCATTTTCCTGTAATTTTTGCGTGACTTTTTTATTGTTTACGTTAGCAGAAATTAGCGGTTTAATATTTGGATGATCGACCGCAAGTTGTAAACGCCCCTCACGATTAAATTTAACCCTTGCCACAAAACGTGTCAGCATAGGTTCAATCAGCTCTTCAATATCTACTCGTTCCTTTTCACCATCAACGACAACAGAGGCTTTTACTTTATCACCGTGCATTACTTTTTTCATTTCTTGGGGTGGGATAAAGTAACTTTTTTTATCGCATTCTAAAAAACCATAGCTTTTATCAGTGGCTTTTACAAAACCTTCAACGAAAGTTTTATTAGAGTGCATTTGTTGTTTAAGTTGTGCTAACAGAGGGTTATCTTGGAACATAAGTTTCCTTTAAATATAATAATATAACGAAAAGACAAGGCATGCCTTGTCTCTACAAATGGTAAAATTGATGTTTATAAAAACTCAACTATCTTAATTGATCTAATTCTATCACTATTAGAATAAAAAATATATTTCTCTATTTTTGACTGTATTCGTTGGCATAAAAAAACACCTCAATGTTGAGGTGTAATTAAATTTGCAAATTTTAAATAGAATGTTACCGCTTAAACAAGGCAAGATTGGACTTGAAGTTCATTCCCCCCCTCCTAACCTCCCCCCGCAAGCGGAGGGAGGAATGATTACATAAGATAAAATTCGCTCCTCCGCTTACTAGGAGGAATGGCTACATAAACTAAAAATTCCCTCCTCCGCTTGCGGGGGAGGGCTAGGGAGGGGGAAAGATTACTAAAAAAATCAATAGTTCAAAATATGCTGTCTCTTTAACCGCTTAAACATCATCATTTACACTTTTTAAACCAACTGCATCAATACTCTACGCACAGGCTCTGCGGCACCCCATAATAATTGGTCACCGACTGTGAAAGCAGATAAATACTCACCACCCATATTTAATTTACGTAAACGTCCTACAGGAATGCTCAACGTTCCTGTAACTTTCGCTGGGGTAAGTTCTTTTAAGGTTGCTTCTTTTTCATTTGGAATGACTTTTACCCATTCATTGTGGCTTGCTAAAATTTCTTCAATTTCAGCTAATGGCAAATCTTTTTTCATTTTGATGGTAAAAGCCTGACTATGACAACGCAATGCACCAATTCGCACACATAAGCCATCAATCGCAATTGGATCATCACTTAACCCTAGAATTTTATTGGTTTCGACATAGCCTTTCCACTCTTCTTTAGTTTGACCATTATCTAACAAAGCATCGATCCACGGAATTAAACTGCCACCTAAAGGAGCACCAAAGTTCTCAGTAGGGAAACTATCTTGTTGCATTCTTGCGGTTACTTTACGTTCAATATCTAAAATAGCACTGGCTGGATTATCTAATTCATCTGAAACGACATTTTTTAATTCGCCCATTTGAGTTAGTAATTCACGCATATTTTTAGCCCCTGCACCACTCGCCGCTTGATAAGTTGCTACAGAGACCCATTCCACTAAATCTTTTTCAAATAAACCACCTAATGCCATCAACATTAAACTTACGGTACAATTTCCGCCCACAAAGGTTTTCACCCCTTTGTTAACTCCTTCATCGATCACTTTTTGATTGACAGGATCAAGAACAATAATTGCTTCCTCTTTCATTCGCAATGTTGAAGCCGCATCAATCCAATAGCCATTCCAACCTGTTGCACGTAATTTAGGATAAATTTCTGAAGTGTAATCCCCTCCTTGACAAGTGACAACAATATCTAATTTTTTTAATTCTTCAATATCAAAGGCATTTTTTAATTGACCAGCTTGTTTACCACCAAATTCTGGAGCGGATTGCCCCGCTTGTGATGTCGTGAAATAAATAGGATTAAAGCGAGCAAAATCTTGCTCTTGTTCCATTCTATCCATTAACACCGAGCCAACCATTCCACGCCAACCAACTAAACCCACATTTTGCATTTGTTATACTCCTTAAATTTTTTATTGTGTTTGCAACTTTCGATTGTATAAGATTTTTGATTAAAAACAATACTCTTATGTTATTTACAATAAAAATCTTATTTAGTTTGGTTTGTATTTCTATAAAATTTTATTTTGAAGTATAATTCTTTATCTAACCCAAATTCTAAAAATACACAAATGGAATGATAAATGAAATCCGCAATACTTACGCTTAATACAACAGCATTGCATAATAATATAAAACGTATCAAAAGCTTAGCACCAAACAGTAAGCTTTGTTCCGTCATTAAAGCGAATGGTTATGGTCAAACTATTCCTCATTTAATTAACACTTTAAAAAATAAAGTTGATGCTTTTGCTGTCGCACGTATTTCTGAGGCAATGACTATTCGTCAACTTGATTATCAAGGTACGGTTTTATTATTAGAAGGATTTTTTAATGAAAGAGAATTACAACAAGTTGTTAAAAAAAATTTAGATACAGTAGTTCATAATTTTGAACAAATTGAGATGATTGAAAATTTGCAAAAAGTAAATAAAATCATACCGCTTCCTATTAATGTTTGGATAAAAATTGATACAGGAATGCACCGTTTAGGTTTTCAACCTGAAGATGTCGATAACGCCTTTCAACGTTTAGAGAAATGTGAATTTGTAGGTCAAATTCGTTTTATTTCTCATTTCAGTTGTGCTGATGAACCTGAAAATGATTATTCTAAAAAACAAATTTGTTGTTTTGAAAAAGCGACTGAAGGTTATACCAATGAACGCAGTATGGCAGCATCAGGGGGGATTTTATATTGGTCACAATCCCATTATGATTGGATCCGAGCTGGAATTATTCAACAGGGGATTTCACCTAACTATACCCCTATTAAAGAACTCGGTTTTCAACCAACAATGACCCTTTCCTCGACACTGATTGCGGTGAGAAAACACCGTGCGGGTGAGCCAGTAGGCTATGGTAACTATTGGGTCAGTGAAAAAGATACAAAACTTGGTGTAGTTGCCATTGGTTATGGAGATGGTTACCCTCGCAATGCACCTTATGGAACACCAGTTTGGGTGAATGGTCGTAAAGTACCTATTGTGGGGCGAGTTTCAATGGATATGCTTACCGTAGATTTAGGCATTGATAGTACCGACAAAATGGGAGATAAAGTTATTTTATGGGGCGAAGAATTACCCATTGAAGAAGTTGCAAAAGCGATTGGTGTGATTAATTATGAATTGGTGACTCAAATTACCCCACGAGTAGATATTGAGTATAAAGCGTAATGAGTATTGAAAATTGGCAACGTGGGTTTGTCTTACATCGTAGAGAATATAGCGAAAGTAGTTTATTGGTTGATTTTTTTACTGAGCATAGTGGACGTATTACCTTATTAGCCAAAGGCGCAAGACGAGTACGTTCACCATTAAAATCCGTATTACAACCTTTCACTCCTTTATTATTGCGTTGGAGTGGCAAAGGGGAACTGAAAACATTAACCAAAGCAGAACCCGCCTCATTGAGTTTACCAATGCAAACAATGGCTTTATATAGTGGCTTTTATGTTAATGAAATTTTGGTAAAAACCTTAGAAAATCATACCGCTTACCCTGAATTATTTCAGCATTATTTAAGTTGTATTACTCAGCTAGCAGTACAACCTCAACAAATTGAAGCGACTTTACGTACTTTTGAATTTCAACTTTTAAAAGCGTTAGGATATGAAGTGAGCTTTAGTCATTGTGCTGCAACAGGTAAACCGATAGAACCAACGATGAGCTATCAATTTCAAGAAAAAAAAGGCTTTATTGCCTCATTATTACAAAATAATCAAAGTTATCTAGGCAAAGATTTATTAGCATTTAATCAACTTGATTTTAGTGAGCAATCCACTCGACAAGCTGCAAAATATTTCACTCGAACCACACTAAAAGCCTTTTTAGGTTCTGGTCCTCTGAAAAGTAGAGAATTATTTCAACAAATCATAAAAAAATAGTGAAAATTTTAAAATTATTATTTTTCTAAAGTATTGCAAAATCAATCTTTTAATACGAATAAAATTCTGCAAGATATAGATTTTTATTCCATTCTTCTTTACAATGGTCAGATCAATTTTAACTTTTTAAATTTTATATCTACAGGAAAACACAATGACTGATTATAAAAATACTTTAAATTTGCCTGAAACAGGCTTTCCAATGCGTGGCAATCTTGCTAAGCGTGAACCTGAAATGTTGAAAAACTGGTATGACAAAGGTTTATATCAAAAAATTCGCGAGTCAGCGAAAGGTAAAAAAAGCTTTATTTTGCACGATGGCCCTCCTTATGCGAACGGTAATATCCATATCGGACACGCCGTAAATAAAATTTTAAAAGATATGATTATTAAATCCAAAACCGCGTTAGGTTTTGATTCGCCTTACATTCCAGGTTGGGATTGTCACGGCTTACCGATTGAATTAAAGGTAGAAGGTATTGTAGGTAAACCAAATCAGAAACTTTCTGCTGCAGAGTTTCGTAAAGAATGTCGTAAATATGCAACTGAACAAATTGAAGGTCAGAAAAAAGATTTTATTCGTTTAGGTGTATTAGGGGATTGGGATAATCCTTATCTAACAATGAATTTTGACACCGAAGCAAATATTATTCGTGCATTCGGAAAAATGGTGGCAAATGGTCACTTATATAAAGGTTCAAAACCAGTTCACTGGTGTTTAGATTGTGGTTCATCATTAGCAGAAGCAGAAGTTGAGTATGAAGATAAAACCTCTCCGTCAATTTATGTGCGTTTCAGTGCGGTAAACGAGCAAGAAATCGAACAAAAATTTAATGCTAAGGGCGAAGGTAAAATTTCAGCGGTTATTTGGACAACCACCCCTTGGACAATGCCATCTAACCGTGCGATTGCATTAAGTGCAGAGTTAGAATATCAATTAGTACAATTCGGCGATGAGCGTGTAATTTTAGCGGCTGAATTAGTTGAAGAAGTCGCAAAAGAAGTCGGTGTTGAAGAGTATCAAGTACTAGGTTCAGCAAAAGGTAAAGAATTAGAATTATTACGCTTTAACCACCCATTCTATGCCTTTGATGTGCCATTTATTTTAGGCGATCACGTTACCACTGACGGCGGTACGGGTTTAGTACATACTGCTCCTGATCACGGTCAAGATGACTATGTGATTGCTCGTCAATACAACATTGAAATGGCAGGCTTAGTGGGTAATGACGGTAAATTTATCCCTAGCACTGAATTTTTTGCAGGCTTAGGCGTATTTGAATCAAACGGTGCGGTATTAACCAAATTAGACGAAACGGGTGCGTTGATGAAAATGAAAAAAATTCGTCATAGCTACCCACACTGTTGGAGACACAAAACACCGATTATCTTCCGTGCGACACCGCAATGGTTCGTGGGAATGGAAACACAGGGCTTGCGTAAATTAGCCTTAGGCGAAATCAAAAATGTACGTTGGATTCCAGATTGGGGTCAAGCTCGTATCGAAAAAATGGTTGAGAACCGTCCTGACTGGTGTATCTCTCGTCAGCGTACTTGGGGCGTGCCAGTTACTTTATTTATTCACAATGAAACCGAAGAATTGCATCCACGCACAGTTGAGTTGATCGAAGAAGTAGCGAAACGTGTTGAAAAAGACGGAATTCAAGCGTGGTGGGATTTAGATCCAAAAGAATTATTAGGCGAAGACGATGCTCAAAATTACCGTGCAGTAAAAGATACCTTAGATGTATGGTTTGACTCAGGATCAACTTACTCATCTATCGTTCAAAATCGTGCTGAATTTAACGGTAACGAGATCGATCTTTACTTAGAAGGATCGGATCAACATCGTGGTTGGTTTATGTCATCGTTAATGCTTTCTTGTTCAACAGACAATAAAGCACCATATAAACAAGTATTAACGCACGGTTTCACGGTGGACGGCCAAGGACGTAAAATGTCTAAATCGATCGGAAATATCGTGACACCACAAGAAGTAATGGATAAATTTGGTGGCGATATCTTACGTTTATGGGTGGCTTCAACGGATTACACGGGCGAAATGACAGTATCTGATGAAATCTTAAAACGTTCAGCAGATTCATATCGTCGTATTCGTAATACGTCACGCTTCTTATTAGCAAATTTAAATGGTTTTGATCCAAAAACAGATTGTGTGAAACCAGAAGAGATGATCAGCCTTGACCGTTGGGCGGTAAGCTGTGCATTAGACGCACAGAAAGAAATTATTGAAGCTTATGATAATTACCAATTCCATACGGTGGTACAACGTTTAATGCGTTTCTGTTCAATCGAAATGGGATCGTTCTATTTAGATATTATCAAAGACCGTCAATATACAACTAAAGCGGACAGCATTGCTCGTCGTAGCTGTCAAACAGCGTTATGGCACATTTCAGAGGCATTGGTTCGTTGGATTGCTCCAATTCTTTCATTCACAGCGGACGAAATTTGGAATTGTTTACCTGAAATTGAGCGTGCGGAATTTGTGTTTACCGAAGAATTTTACACAGGTTTATTTGGTTTAGATGAAGCAGATCAGTTGGATAATGCTTACTGGCAACAGCTTTTAGCCGTACGAACAGAAGTAAACCGAGTATTAGAACAAGCTCGTAATGATAAAGTGATTGGTGGTGCATTAGAAGCCAAAGTGACCCTTTATGTAAATAAAGGGCTTCAAGAGTCATTGGAAAAACTACGCAATGAGTTACGTTTTGTGTTAATTACATCACAAGTAATTTTGAAACCTCTTGCTGAAGCTGATGTCCAAGTCGGTGAATTAGATGGCTTAGCCGTGAAAGTGGAACGTGCCGAAGGTGAAAAATGTCCACGTTGCTGGCATTTTTCAACAGATATCGGCTCACACGCAGAACACAGTGCGATTTGTGGTCGTTGTGTAGAAAACGTAGCGGGTGCAGGCGAACAACGTCATTTTGCGTAATAAAACTGATAATTATTGTAAAGACGTAGTGTGCTACGTCTTTACATATTTTAATAGATACAAGCGGTCACATTTGATAAAAATTTTACAAATATATAATGATTTATTGGAGAGAAAAATGCTTACGTCATTGAAAATAAACAAGGCAAGATCTCACGTAAAAAATTTAGATTACATACCAACAAAGGCTGAAAACATTGAGTTTCTATTAGAAACCCCTCAATTTAAACAGCATATTCTAAATTTAATTCATCAAGCAAAAGAGCGAATTTATATTACCTCCCTCTACTGGGAAAAAGATGAAGCAGGTCAAGAGATTTTAGACGCACTTTATCAAGCAAAATTATCTCGTCCTGAATTAGATATCAAAGTACTGGTTGATTGGCACCGTGCTCAACGAGGACGAATAGGTGAAAAAGAAGCAGGAAGTAATGCTGACTGGTATTATGAAATGCACCAGAAATATGCCAATGATAAACAAAATGAAATTCCTTTTTATGGCGTACCGATAAATGGTAGAGAACTGTTCGGTGTATTGCATTTAAAAGGTTTAGTCTTTGATGATACCCTGCTATATAGTGGTGCGAGTATTAATAATGTTTATTTACATCAATTAGATAAATATCGTTGCGATCGTTATCACCAAATTAAAAATCAAGCCTTAACCGATTCAATTGTTCATTTTACTAATGAACATATTTTAAGCCAAGAAGCTGTAAATCGTTTAGATGTATTAGAACGAAGAAAAACCACCGAAATTCGCCCTCAAATAAAAGCATTCCGTAAATATTTAAGTCATCAGCAGTACCAACTTTCAAAACCTTATCAAGAAGAGGGATTGGGGTTAGGTATATCTTTGCTATTGGGGTTAAAACGTAAAAAAAATCAATTAAATAAAACCATTGAAGCTCTATTTTGTTTAACAGAACAAAAATTAACAATTTGTACTCCTTATTTTAATTTCCCAATTACTATTAGAAATCGTATTGCGTGGTTATTAAAAGCAGGTAAACAGATTGAGATTGTAGTGGGAGACAAAACAGCCAATGATTTTTATACTAAGCCTGAAGAGAAATTCACTCTAGCTTCTGCATTACCTTATCTTTATGAAAAGAACTTACGTGCTTTTTGTAAGCGTCATCAACGCTACATTGATAATGGGCAATTAATTATTCGTTTATGGAAAAATGAGGAAAATACTTATCACCTTAAAGGCGTGTGGATTGATCATCAATATATTTTATTAACAGGAAATAATTTAAACCCAAGAGCTTGGCGATTAGATGCCGAAAATGCGGTATTAATTTCAGATCCAAAAGAGGAATTAAAACCAAAAGCCGTTCAAGAATTGACAAAAATTCGAGAACATACACAAATTTTAAAACATTATACAGATTTGGAAATAGTGCAAGATTACCCTAAAGATGTACGTAAAGTTTTAAAACGATTTGGTCGTATTAAATTAGATAAAGTAATTAAAATGCTACTTTAAGCGGTCACATCAAATCAAAAATTTACAAATTTTATGGCATTATTGATAACAACAAAATGTACTAACTGTGATATGTGCGAGCCTGAATGTCCCAATCAGGCAATCTCAATGGGCGATGAAATTTATGTTATTGATCCTGCACTCTGTACAGAGTGTGTCGGTCATTATGAAATACCCACCTGTCAAAAGGTTTGTCCTATTTCAAATTGCATAAAAAAAGATCCCGATAATGAAGAAACACAAGAGCAATTATGGGAACGCTTTGTGATGATTCATCATTTTAATGAAATTTAACTCGGCGTAAGGAAATAAAATGAATAAGAAAAAATTAGTAACAAGTGTCGTTTCTCTTGTGATTGGAGCAGGGATTATGTTATTTTCAAGTAAAGAAACTGTGTCAGCAAAATCTCAACACAATAATCAAACAAAAACCACCCAATATTCAAATCAACATTTGGATTATGATACAGATATGCGCCGAGATAAATATGGGCAGAATAAAGTATCTGTTGATTATTATATGCTAGCTCTTTCTTGGTCACCCGGTTTTTGTGAATATAAGAAAAAATCAACACAGGGAAATCTACCAAGAAGTTTACAATATCAATGTGCGAACCCTCATAAATTTGGTTGGGTTATTCACGGATTATGGCCTCAAAATCGTTCAGCTCGTCAAATTGATCAGCATCCTCGTTTCTGTCAAGGAGATTTACCGCCAGTTGATGAGCGTATTATTGAAAAATATATGCGAGAAGCACCTGGAAAACCTTTATTGCAAGGCGAATGGGAAAAACACGGTGCTTGTGCATTTAAACAACCACAAGATTACTTCAATATGCAAAGAGCATTGTATAACGATTTAAAATTACCTAATAAAAAATTAAATCGTAAAGCCTTATTCCGTTGGATGCGTGATAATAATCCCAAATTAAGAAATGTCTATTTAGGTGCATCTCGTAATGAACTTTATATTTGCTACAATAAAAAATGGCGACCAATAAACTGCCCTAAGCATCATTAAATATATTGTAATCACCTATCTTTAGGATGGGCATTTTTACAGAAACTAAAAACATAAGAATAATAGATCAATTTATTATCAATATAGGTAAATAAAAGATATGAGTTTTGTAATTGGACAACGCTGGATCAGTGAAAGCGAAAGTAGTCTAGGACTAGGAATTATAACAGCAATAGATAATCGCACAGTGACGGTGATGTTCCCTGCAGCTGATGAACAGCGAGTATATGCAATCGATGTTGCACCGTTAACCCGTGTGACTTTCAAAAAAGGCGATACCGTAACCAGTGAAGAAGGCTGGATGCTTGAAATCACCGATTTAATGGTTAATCAAGATGTAATCATTTATTTTGGGATCCGTAGCGACACCAACGAAGAAACCGTATTAGCGGAAATGCGATTAGATCATAAAATCAGTTTTAGTCGCCCACAAGATCGTCTGTTTACTGCTCAAATTGATCGTAGCGATCGTTTTGCGTTACGCTATCGTTCGTTACAACATCAACAAGCTCAATACCTTTCCCCGCTACGTGGAATGCGTGGCATTCGTGCCAGTTTAATTCCGCACCAATTACATATCGCCAAAGAGGTCGGTAAACGTCTTGCCCCTCGTGTATTATTAGCAGATGAAGTAGGGTTAGGTAAAACCATTGAAGCGGGAATGATTTTACAACAGCAACTTTTTTCAAGCCGTGTAAACCGTGTTTTAGTGCTAGTGCCTGAAAGTTTACAACATCAATGGCTGGTGGAAATGCTACGTCGTTTTAACTTGAAATTTTCACTGTTTGATGAAGAACGTTGTGGCGACTTCTTCGATGAAGAAATGGGCGTAGAACTTAATCCTTTTGAAAGTGAATCTTTAGTGATTGCCTCAATTAACTGGTTAGAAAAATCGCCTAAACGTTCAAAACAAGTACTTGAAGCTGAGTGGGATATTTTAATTGTTGATGAAGCCCATCACTTAGAATGGAATAATGAAAAGCCAAGCGTAGCGTATCAATTCGTTGAACAGCTTTCTGCACAAGTGCCATCGGTATTATTACTTACCGCCACCCCTGAACAATTAGGGCAAGAGAGCCATTTTGCACGCTTAAAATTACTGGATAGCGACCGTTTCTACGATTATCAAGCCTTTGTACAAGAACAGGCACAATATCAACCTGTGGCAAGTGCGGTTAATACCTTATTGAATGATCAACCTTTAAGTACACAAGAGCAAAATAGCATCAGCGATTTATTGCCAGAAGAAGACGTTGAGCCAATGTTCCGCATTATCAACGCCAAAGATTGCGATAAAGAACAGCAAACCGCAGTTCGCCAAGAGTTAATCAAAGAACTTATCGACCGTCACGGCACAAGCCGAGTGTTATTCCGTAATACACGAGCTGGCGTAAAAGGCTTCCCACATCGTGTGTTCAACCAAATTACGGTGGCAATGCCAGAGATTTATCAACACATCGTTGATGATTTAATCGAGCCAAGCCTTGAAGAATTACTTTACCCTGAAAATATCTTGCTCAATGATGATCCAGAAGCTAAATGGGGCGAACTTGACACTCATATCGAATGGTTAATTTCATTCTTGCAACAACACCGTGATGAAAAAATCTTTGTGATTTGTAAACACGCCAATACAGCGATTGAGCTTGAACAAATCCTCCGAGAAAAAGAAGCAATCCGTTGTGCGGTATTCCACGAGAGAATGTCGATTGTGGAACGTGATCGTGCGTCGGCTTACTTTGCTCAGCAAGAAGAAGGGGCGAATGTCTTAATCAGTTCAAGTATCGGTTCAGAAGGGCGTAACTTCCAATTTGCACACCATTTAGTGCTGTTTAATTTACCAGATAACCCTGATTTATTAGAGCAAAGTATCGGACGTTTAGACCGTATCGGACAGCGTTGTGATATTCAAATTTTCGTGCCTTGTTTTGAAAATTCTGCCCAAGCACGCTTAACCCAGTGGTATCACGAAGGATTAAATGCCTTTGAAGAAACTTGCCCAATGGGAAGTGCGATTTTTGCAGAATTTAAACAAAATCTGACCGCTTATTTACAAAATCCAACCCAAGATGGCTTTGAAGATTTATTAAATCAAACCAAACAACGTCAGCAACAGCTTAAATTAGAGCTAGAAACAGGACGTGATCGCCTATTAGAAATCAACTCAAACGGCGGCGATGAAGCCCAACAATTAGCCCTTGATATTGCCTCAGAAGATAACTCGCCAGAGCTTGTGAGCTTTATTTTGCACCTGTTTGATATTATCGGCTTAGAGCAAGAAGATTTAGGCGAGCAAAGTATCGTCATCAAACCAACAGGGCATATGGTTGTGCCTGATTTTCCAGGATTATCAGAAGAAGGGAACACTGTTACCTTTAACCGTGATCTTGCCCTAATGCGAGAAGAAATCGAGTTCTTAACGTGGGATCATCCAATGGTGCGTAATGGTATCGATCTAATTACCTCAGGGGACATCGGTAAAACCGCCATTTCTCTGCTTATAAATAAACACTTACCAGCAGGCACACTGTTGCTTGAAGCGATTTATGTGGTTGAAGCCCAAGCACCAAAATCCTTGCAATTAACTCGTTTCTTACCACCAACCCCAGTGCGTATTTTAGTGGATAAAAACGGCAAAAATATGGCAGAGCAAGTGTCGTTCTTTGGGCTTGAAAAACAGTTAAAACCATTGAAAAAACAGATGGCAAATAAAATTGTGAAAATGGCACGCAATGACATTGAAAACTTAATCAAATTAAGTGAACAGGCGATCGTCAGCCAAGCACAATCATTGATTGACGAGGCGAAACACAATGCCGATCAAACCCTAACCGCTGAATTGCACCGTTTAACCTCACTTCAAGCGGTTAATAAAAATATCCGTGCCGATGAAGTGCAAGCGTTAGAGCAAATCAGAGAGCAGTCTCTGGCTGAATTAGAGCAAGCAAACTGGCGTTTAGACAGCCTGCGTGTGATTGTCAGCAACCAAGGGTAAGATGAAGAATGGCATTGATCGAATACAATCCCCCACTCGAACCTTATTTAGAAGAAGTGTACCGTGATGATTACATCACGGTTATCAACAAACCAAGCGGACTGCTTTCTGTTCCGGGTGCAAGACCAGAATATCAAGACAGTGCGACTTTTCGAGTGTTGCAAAAATACAAATTCGCCCAGCCAGTACACCGTTTAGATATGGCAACAAGCGGGCTAATTTTATTCGCATTAAGCAAAAATGCAGAAAAAGAACTCAAACGCCAATTCCGAGACCGTGAACCGGAAAAGCATTATCAAGCATTATTATGGGGAAAATTTGGGGAAGTCGGCGAGACAGGGACAATCAGCTATCCACTGATCTGCGACTGGGAAAACCGCCCACGCCAAAAAATTTGCTACGAACGTGGCAAACAAGCGGTCACATTTTATGAAGTTCTTGCACATTACCCAAATAACACCACAAGGGTTAAACTCACGCCCCACACTGGGCGTTCACACCAATTGCGATTGCACTCTCTCGCACTCGGACACCCAATTATCGGCGATAAGTTTTATGCTAATCCCTTAGCTAAAAGCCTCTCCCCAAGATTGTGCCTTCACGCCCAAATGCTGACGATTACCCACCCCGTCACAGGGGAAAGAATGCAATTTGAGAGTGACGTGCCGTTTTAGAATTTGTACCGTAACGTCAAGGCACCCTTGACGAATAAATACATAATAATTAAATTGAACAGGGCATACCCTATTCCTACTGTTCGATGTAACCTAAACTGCGTAATGCTCGTTCATCATCTGCCCAGCCTGCTTTCACTTTAACCCAAAGTTCTAAATAGACTTTAGCATCGAATAAACGTTCCATATCGTGACGAGCTTCTGTACCCACTGTTTTAATTCGGCTTCCACCATTTCCAATGACCATTTTTTTCTGACCATCACGTTCCACTAAAATTAAACCGTTGATTTCATAAATACCACGTTCATTAATATTAAATTTTTCAATCTCTACAGTCACTGAATAAGGTAATTCTTCACCTAAAAAACGCATTAATTTTTCACGGATAATTTCTGATGCCATAAAACGTTGTGAGCGGTCTGTGACGTATTCTTCTGGAAAATGATGAATACCCTCACGTAATGATTTTCTAACAATACTTTTTAACGCATTAACATTTTTTCCACGTTCTGCTGAAATAGGTAAAATGTCTTTAAAATCAAATTTTTGAGAAAGTTCTGTAATATGAGGAAGTAAAATTTCTTTATCTTTAATATTATCTACTTTATTTATCGCCAATACCACTGGAGCTTTCGTCGCACGAAGTTTATTTAATACCATTTCATCATCATCATTCCATTTTGTGCCTTCAACCACGAAAATGACTAAATCCACATCACTAATTGCACTACTTGCGGCTTTGTTCATTAAACGGTTAATAGCACGTTTCTCTTCAATATGAAGCCCTGGTGTATCAACATAAACAGCTTGATACTGTTCTTCTGTATGAATACCTAAAATACGATGACGAGTCGTTTGTGCCTTACGAGAGGTAATAGAGACTTTTTGCCCTAAAATCTTGTTTAAAAGGGTGGATTTACCTACATTTGGTCGTCCTACAATAGCAATAAATCCACAATATGTTTTTGTTTGAGTTTCTGTCATTTTATTTCTTCTATAAATAATTATTTTTTTAATTTTAGCATTTCAATTACTTGATTTGCTGCATTTTGTTCCGCTTTACGGCGACTTGTTCCAGTACCAATAAATTCTTGATCTAAATTTTGAATTTTACAGAGCACTTTAAACGTTTGATTATGTGCCTGCCCTTTAATATCAAAAACTTCATAACTTGGTAGTGATAATTTTCTACCTTGTAAATATTCTTGTAAACGTGTTTTTGGATCTTTTTGTGCATCTCCTGGTGAAATTTCATCGAGTAATGCACTGTACCAATCCCATACTCGTTCAACAACTTTATCCATATTCTTTTCAGAATCAAGAAAAATGGCAGCAATAATCGCCTCCACACAGTCTGATAAAATAGAGTCTCGACGAGCCCCCCCACTTTTCAACTCACCTGATCCTAATTTTAGGTATTCCCCTAAATTAAACTTACGGGCAATAATGGCTAAGGTTTTTTCACGCACCAAGGTGGCTCGCATTCGGCTCAATTCTCCTTCTTGAGATTGAGGGAATTTATTATATAACGCATAGCCAATCGCAAAATTTAAAATTGAATCACCTAAAAATTCTAAGCGTTCATTATTTTTAGCACCTGCACTTCTATGTGTTAGAGCTTGTTTCAAATTGTCAATATTTTCAAATTGATAACCTAACTGCTTTTGTAATTGTTCTAATTTCATTTTACCTTTATGTCTTCCTATAATAAGGGTTATTTAATTTTAGTGAAAAATCTGTTCCATCTTAATCCCGTTGGGTATTTATCTTGTTTTTTGTCTAAACTTAGCCAAATAAATACCGCTTTACCCACTATATTTTTTTCTGGTACAAAACCCCAAAAGCGACTATCTTGACTATTATCACGATTGTCTCCCATCACAAAATAATGCCCTTGTGGTACTTTCCATTCACCATCTGCCATCCCCTCTTGTTTAAAATAATAAGGTTCATAATTAAATGCTTGTGGGTTATTTAAAATTTGATGAGTTATGTCTCCCTGCTCTGTTCTTTCAAGTTGCATAGTGCCATAATAAAAGAACTCAGGATTTGGTGTTCCGCCACTATATTTAAATACGTGTTTTTCTTCCCCTGACTTTTTATCGTGAATAACAGTTAATTGACGAGTCAAAGCATCAAACTTAACGGTGTCCCCACCTACTCCTACAACACGTTTAATATAATCAACATTTGGTTGTGGTGGTGCTTTAAATACAATGATATCCCCACGCTTAGGATGTCCTGTTTCAATTAAAGTATTTTGCCAAATTGGATCTTTAATACCATAAGCAAATTTTTCAACTAAAAGAAAATCGCCTACCCGCAAAGTTGGTTCCATTGAACCAGACGGAATTTGAAAAGGCTCAAAAATAAAAGAACGGAAAATAGTGACTATAGTTAAAACACCAAATAATGAGGCTAAAAATTCGCCTATCATTGATTTTGGTAAAATTGCCTGCTTTTGTTCTTCCGTTAAAGTTGTCCCTAATCGAGTTTCTTCTTGTGTAATTCTAGCTTGACGGCGAGGGGATAAAATAAATGTGTAATAGCACCAAAAAGCACCACAAATCACCACTAATCCAACAAGTATAATTGATATTGTATTAGGAAGTTGCAACGCATCTAACCCTAACCAAACTCCATATAAAACAACAAGAAAAACAATGAGAAAAAGGTTTTCCATTAAAAATAATCTCCTAAAATTTCAAGTGACGGCGATTTTGTAAAAAATAAATAAAATCTTACCGCTATAACCGAACTATTGTACGTTATTTTTGACCTTAGAGAAACATTAGCGTTCATTTTATATTGTGCTAATCTAAAAATAAGTATTATATAAATAACAAAATATCCTCTAATCTTCTCTATCAGATAGATATTATACTACGCTCTTTTCTGCAAATTTTTTATTTAATGTCACCGCCTACCCTACTCATTTCTAGCCAATTTGTTTTTTTTAACGTAGAATAATGAATATTTTCAATTTTCAATAGGTTTTCTCTGTGAAAAAACGTGATTATATTCGCCCTCAAAAAAAAGTAGCTAATAATAAGAAAAATATTATTATCGCCTCAGTTGTTGTAATTCTACTTTTTGCAATCGCATTACTTTGGTTTTTAAAAGAAAAAGCACCAATACAACCTGTTATCCCTATAATATCTCAAAAATCAGAAAACATTCCATCATTGCCGAGTTATCCTGAAAAAAGTTATAGCTATATCAAAGAGTTACAAACTCACGAAATTTCAATTGATAATAGTGAAGCAGCATTAACTGAACAAGCTAAATTAAGTAAGGCTCAGCAGACTCTTTTAAAAGAGAGACAATTACTAGAAATAGAAAAGGAAGAAAAAAGAAATTCTACAGTTCAAAAGGTTCAACAGGCTCAAGCATTAGATAAGCTTATTTTAGAAAAGTCTCAGCCAAAAACACAGGATAAAAAAAATAAAATAGTGAAACAATTTGGTATTCAGTGTGGTGCATTTAAAAATAAAGCTCAAGCAGAAAATATGTATGCGAGACTTACTATGGCAGGATTTGAACCACAAATTACAACCAACTCTGGTTGGAATCGTGTAATTGTAGGACCTTTGGGTAATCGTGATGCAGCAAATAAAGCAATGAAAAAAGCGGGAAAAGTAGCAGATTGTTTGGTTATCGGAATGTAATATTATAGACTCATACATAAACCCCATAATTTGTATTAAATTATGGGGTTTAATCTTATTTAATGTGCAACATTTTCTTCAAGTTGTTTAAAATATTTCACTGTTTTTACTTTAAGCTCTTGCGTTGCTGGTTCATCACAAACCACTACGGCTCTTCTATGCATCTGCAAGCTACTTACCGTCCATAAATGATTAATTGGTCCTTCAACACAAGCCTGTAGAGCTAAGGCTTTATTATAACCTGTTACAAGTAATAGAACCTCTTCAGCATCCAGCAAGGTATTTACCCCTATTGTTAATGCAAATTTAGGTACTTTGTTAATATCATCATCAAAAAAACGAGAATTTGCAATAAGGGTGTCTTCCGTTAATGTTTTAATTCGAGTATAGGATGAAAGTGAAGATGCAGGTTCATTAAAAGCAATATGACCATCAACCCCAACGCCTCCCATAAAAAGATGAATTTTACCATAAGAACGAATTTTTTCTTCGTACTCTTGGCATTCTTTATCAACATCCTGTGCCATTCCATCTAGAATATGGACATTGTCAGGATTAATATCAATATGCTTGAAGAAGTTTTCAAACATAAAGTAGTGGTAACTTTGAGGATGCTCTTTTGGTAATCCCACATATTCATCCATATTAAAAGTCACCACATTTTTGAAACTCACTTTACCCGCTTGATAATATTCAATCAGTTTATTATAAGTTTTTAACGGTGTGCCTCCCGTTGGTAAACCTAATACAAATGGTTTTTCTGCTGTTGGATTAAATTGATTAATGCGATCAACAATATATTTTGCAGACCACTCGCTCACTTCTTCACTGGTTGTTAAGGGTATTAATCTCATAATTTTTCCTTTTTAGTAATTTATTTTATTTTAGTACGCTGTTTCAAAATAACATCTAATGTTTTTTGCTTATTCTTTGTGGCGTTTTTCTCATCTTCTTTCACAATTAACATATAGAGTAAATCTAATACAAATAATTGTGCAATTTTAGTCCGAAGAGAATCACCTTGCAACTGCCCCTGTTTATTTCCGTTAATCAATACTAAATCTGAAACTTTAGTAATTGGAGAACGTAAATTATGCGTAAGAGCAACCGTTTTTGCACCATTTTCCTTAGCTATAGTAAGGGCTTGTACAATTTCTTGCGAAAATCCAGAGTGACTAATACCAATAACCACATCTTTATCATTCATTAATGCTGCTTGCATATACATAAAATGATTATTTGTAATAGCATCAACGGGAAGACCAATTCGCATAAATTTAGTTTTTGCGTCTTCTGCACTTAATCCTGAAGTCCCGACACCAAACAAAAAAATTCGTTTTGCTCTCTGTAATACTTTTACTACTCTCTCTAATTCTTCAAAGTCTAAAAGATTAATTGTCTCTTCCGTCACTCGGTTAATATTATTTTGTAACTTCTTTGCAATTTCAAAATAAGAATCTTTTGCACAAACATCTTCTTCAAAGATGATATTTTTTTCTTTAATTTTTGTTGCTAATTCAATAGCCAAAGCTAACTTAAAATCAGTAAATCCTTTAAAACCTAAAGTTCGACAAAAACGAATAAAAGTAGCCTCGCCAATATTCAAAATATCAGCAATTTCAGATAACGAACATTGTGCTAACTGCTCTGGTGTATGTAGTAAAGTATCCGCTATACGTTTTTCTGTTTTTGTTAAACTGTTATATAGCGAACTAATAATATCCAAAATATTACTGCTAACCATTGATTTTTCTCTACAATTTTATACGAATGACGATTAAGATTAAATAATTTTTGAAGTGTTACTTATTTTATGGATAGTTGAAGTGGAGTCAATTAATCAAAAACAGAAGTGTGATCTAGATCACTTTTATTTGCAAAAAATGACTAAAATGTTACCGCTTAAAATACTATTGTAGAGGCATAATACTATGCCTCTACAAATTCCAAAGATAAAACTACTCCTCTTTAGCTTTAACACGCACACCCAATTCCGCCAACGCTTGTGGATTTGCAAAGCTTGGTGCTTCGGTCATTAAACAAGACGCTGTGGTTGTTTTAGGGAATGCGATGACATCACGAATATTTTCTGTGCCTGTCAGTAGCATTGTTAAACGGTCTAAACCAAAAGCTAAACCTGCGTGTGGTGGTGTACCATATTTTAATGCTTCAAGTAAGAAACCAAATTTTTCTTTTTGATCTTGCTCTGAAAGACCTAACAGATTAAATACCGCTTGTTGCATTTCAGGTCTGAAAATACGCACTGAACCGCCGCCCACTTCGTAACCGTTGATTACCATATCATACGCGTTCGCTACCGCACCTTTTGGATCTTTCATCAACTCTTCTGCGGTTAAATCGCGTGGTGAAGTGAATGGGTGGTGCATTGCTGACCAGTTACCTTCATCATCTTTTTCAAACATTGGGAAGTCAATAACCCAAAGTGGTTTCCATTCGTCTAATTTGGTTAATTCTAAATCACGTCCTACTTTTAAGCGTAATGCCCCCATTGCGTCGGTCACAATATTTGCTTTATCTGCACCGAAGAAAATGATATCGCCATTTTGTGCATTGGTTCTTTCAAGTAAGCCTTTAACCACGTCTTCATTTAAGAATTTAGCGACTGGACTTTGTAAACCTTCAAGTCCTGCTGCAACGTCATTGACTTTTGCCCACGCTAAGCCTTTTGCACCATAAATGCCGACAAATTTAGTGTAATCATCAATATTTTTACGGGTTAAGCTCGCCCCATTTGGTACACGAAGTACGGCTACTCGTCCATCTTCATCGTTCGCAGGACCGCTAAATACTTTGAAATCAACGTCTTTCACTAAATCCGCTACGTCCACTAATTCTAATGGGTTACGTAAATCTGGTTTATCTGAACCGTAACGACGCATTGCTTCTTCAAAAGTCATAATTGGGAAATCACCAAGATCCACATTTAAACGATCTAACCATAAGCCACGAATCATTTTTTCCATCACTGCACGCACTTCTTCGGCAGTCATAAAGCTGGTTTCCACATCGATTTGGGTAAATTCAGGCTGACGATCCGCTCGTAAATCTTCATCACGGAAACATTTTACGATTTGGTAATAACGGTCAAACCCCGACATCATCAACAACTGTTTGAATAGCTGTGGCGATTGTGGAAGGGCGTAGAATTTACCGTTATGCACACGGCTTGGTACTAAATAATCTCTCGCACCTTCAGGGGTTGCTTTAGTTAGCATTGGGGTTTCAATATCTAAGAAACCGTTGTCATCCATAAAACGACGTACAAAGCTGGTAATTTTAGCACGTGCTTTGAAACGCTCAGCGATTTCAGGACGACGTAAATCTAAATAACGGAATTTTAAACGCTGTTCTTCACTGTTGTTTTGGTTAAAATCTAACGGTAAATTAGCTGCATTGTTATAGACTTCTAACTCTTTGACTAAAACTTCGATTTCGCCCGTTGCCATTTCTTTATTGATTTGACTTTCATCACGAGCAATCACATCGCCTTGAATTTTCACACAAGCTTCGTTACGTAAACTTGACGCTTGTTTGAAAAGTGCTTCATTTTCTTTATCAAAAAATACTTGCACAATACCTTCTCGGTCACGAATTTGTACAAAAATAAATTGCCCTAAGTTGCGTACACGATGTACCCAACCACTTAAAGTTACACTTTGCCCAACGTGGCTGGCATTTAATTGCCCACAATAATGAGAACGCATCATAAAAATTATTCCTTTTAAATTAAAAATTAAGTCAGATAACTAAGTTATATAGTTATGATTATAACGGAAAAGCGGTAAGATTTAAGGGAAAATTTGCAAATTTATAGGGATTTTAATGAATTTTTTATTTTAACTAGAATTAGTTATACTGCCATTTTGTAAAAAAGTCTGTTTTTATAAAAAACCAACGATTTAAATTGTAGCGACAAAGCATCCTTTGTCGAATAAATACATCGTTTTGTAGTTTATTAAAATTTTTTCATCAATGTATGCATTAACGCTACATTTTGGGAATATTTTAAATATATAGCTAAAGTAAATCTTATGTCATAATATTTTATAGTCTATTTGTTCATACGGAGATTTTTTATGGATATTAAAAAGTTAATTATTCCTACGATCGCAGCATTAACTATCGGTTATCTAAGTTACTATTACAGTAATTATTATAAACAAGATAAAGTTTCAGATATAGGAAATCAGATTATTGGGCAATGGGATTGTAATCTGCATATTGGAGCAAAAAATGGCAATGTAAAATTTCAATATAACTTTAAAGAAGATCATTCTTTTTCAAATATCATCTCTCTTGCTATATTTAGTAACCCAAATAAATATTATTCCATTAAGGTAACAGGTCATTTTCAAGCTGAAAAAGAAAATTTACGCTTAAATGAAGAAGCTTGTGAGGTTGTAAATCGTAGTACAGATACACAATATACTCCATCTAATATAGAAGAAAAATTATCAGGCTGTGAAAACAATACTTCATCAGATAATGCAAGTGTATTTCCTGTGCTTTCTCTCAATGATACTGAAATGTCATTAAAAGCTACCCCAAAAGGAAGGTGGATTTGTGAGAAGATAAAATAAACTTTATGACTCAAATGTAGATACTATTAAGAAAACAAGCGGTAACATTTCAATAAAAATTGACAAATTGCAAAATTTTATAAAAATCTCACCGCTTAAATAAAAAAATGGTGACCAATTTAATCGATCACCATTATTGATTTTGTTACTCGGAAAATTACGGCATTATCAAATTAGGAATAAAGGTAATAATTTGAGGGAAGATCGTAATCAACACAAGGGTAATAAATATTGGAATAATAAATGGAATTACCCCTTTAGTTACCGTTGATACCGTCATATTTCCGACTCGAGCCACCACAAACAATGCCATTCCCATTGGTGGTGTTAAGATACCAATCATCATATTTAATGTCGTCAAAACTCCGAAGAAGACAAGATCGATTCCAAAATGAATCGCAATTGGAATAAGCATTGGTAATACTAGGAATTGCAACGCCAAAGCATCAATAAACATACCTAGAAATAGCAATAGCAAGTTTATCATCACTAATACACCAAGTTGAGAATCTGCTACTGCAACAAAAATTTCTGCAATTCTCATCGCTACTTGTTCACGTGCAATCATATCTCCAAAGAAAGTAACGGTCATCACCATTAGTACTGTTACCCCTGTGATTGCTATGGTTTCAATACAACCTTCAAAAAGAATTTTTAAGGTTAACTCTTTATAAACAAAGAACCCAATAATCATTGAATATAAGGCTGCAATTACTGCTGCTTCTGTTGGTGTAAAATAACCTGAGAAAATACCGCCAATAATGATAATTGGGGTTAAAATTGCCCAAATAGCACTTTTAAACGCTTCCCAACGCTCTTTCTGACTAGCTTTAGGTGTTGGTTTATAACCACGCTTTTTAGACACAAAGTAGTTCATTATCATCAAAGCGATAGTAATCAATACGCCTGGTACAAAACCTGCAACGAAAAGTTTTGCAATAGATTCATTGGCAATTACACCATAAATAATCATTGCAATAGACGGCGGTACAAGAGGACCGATAATACAAGATGCTGCAGTGATCCCACCACAAATGTCATCATCATAACCCGCATCTCGCATTGCTTTAATTTCAAGTTGCCCTAAGCCTCCTGCATCTGCAAGTGCTGACCCAGACATTCCTGAAAAAATTAAACTTGCTCCAATATTTACGTGCCCCATACCACCAATATGATGACCTAACATTGCTTTGGCAAAATGGAATATTCTTTCTGTAATTCCCCCTGTATTCATTAATACACCAGTAAGAATAAAGAAAGGCACGGATAATAAAGTAAAACTGTTCAAGCTATCAATCAGTTTTGGTGCAGCATCTAAAACAATTTCCCAACGTGTAAGAGAAAAATAAACCACACTTGAGATAAAGAGAGACCAACCTACTGGCACACCTAAGAACATTATGATTAGCCAAAAGATCAGTGCAACATAAACGGCATCTTCACCAAAATCAACATATTGTTGAAAATCTAAAAATGAGAAAATATCAGGTGTTACTACAATAAGAGAAAGTACCAATACACTGATAAGAATAAAAAAGGTACCTGAAATATAAGAAATATTATGTTTAACATTTTGATATTGAATTTCAATAAATCGGATAAGTACTAAAATAGATAAAAATGGCAATGGAGCATAAAGCCATTTTTCGCTAATCCCTAAATCATCTAAGGTAAAAAACGCATCATTAAAGACATAAAATCCAAATTTAATAAATAGAATTAAACAAACCCAAATAATGAATTGAGTACAGGTATAAGTAATTTTACGTACCCTTTCAGACATAAAGTTAGTAATAAAATCAATAAAAATATGCTGTTGTTTTTTTACACCTATACTAATTCCAAGCAAAGAAGCATAAGTAAAAATTAAACGAGATAACTCTTCTGTTCCCACAATTGGCACATTAAAAAGACGAGAAATGATTTGTACCAATAAAATACCAAAAATTACAAGTAATAAGAATGCTCCCGTATATTCTTCTAATTTTTTTATTAAGTTCATAATATCTCCGAGATAAAATCATAAATAAAAGCAATCCCCATCGAAGTGAAGATTGCTTATAAATGCATCGTTAAAATTTTTAAATTATTTTAATTTAAGAATTTCTTCAATCGCTTTTTTACCTTCTTCACCTTGTGCTTTGATATACTCATCATAGAATGGTTTCATCGCATTTTGGAAAGGTTTAGTATCTGGATAAGTAACTTTAATACCTTTAGCTTTAAATGATTCTACAAGTTTTTGCTCATCACCTTGGAATAACTCAGTGTGATATTTAGCCGCTTTAACTGCAGCATCTTTCACAACTTTTTGTAAATCTGCTGGTAATTTATGCATTGTTTTACTACTTGCAAGATACAATTGGTCATTTAAAATGTGATTAGTCATTGCTAAATAAGGTTGAACCTCATAGAATTTTTTCGCATCAATTAATGATAATGGATTTTCTTGAGCATCCACTGCATTAGTTTGTAATGCTAAATAAACTTCAGAGAAAGCCATTGAAACTACGCTTGCACCAGTATATTTACCATAGGCTTTATTTGCTGGAGCACCTGGTACACGAAGTTTTAACCCTTTCATATCTTCAATAGAATTAATTGCTCGGTTTGAAGTTGTTTGACGAGTTCCATTATAACCATCTGCCAACACTGTAATTCCAAGTTTTTTGTTAATTTTTTTCAATAAACCTTGACCAAATTCAGTCTCAAAAACAGCTTTTTTAGAAGTTTCAAAATCTTTGAAAAGGTAAGGGAGTGCAAATACTTGTGCCTCTTCAAATCCTGGGAAAGAAGCGAAACGACCAGATTCAGCAAAAGTGAAATCTAAGCGACCTTTTGAAAGTGATTTCATCATTTTCAAGTCATTACCAAGAACACCATCTGCTAGTAATTTAACTTCAATTTTTCCTTTTGAATTTTTTGCGACTTCATCTGCAAATAATTTTGCTGCTTTATATTCATTAGAATTTGTACCTGCTTGCATACCAAATTGCAGATCATAATCTGCAGCAAATGCAGTACCAACAAAACCAGCACATAATGCAACTAATAATGATTTTTTAAATTTCATTTGTATTTCTCCTTATGGGTTAATGACAGTGCTATTCTATAAACAAAAAATTCATTTTTAAACACAAAAATGAATTTTTATTTCAAAATTGAGAGGTTCATCACAAAATAAAAAATAGATTAGTCGAAATTATAAAAATTCACTACCTTTTTTAAAAGAATTTTATATATAATATGAAGTAATTATTTTTTAGAATAGAAAATTATGGAGTTATAATGTCAAAATTAATAGATAACCCTGTTTTAGCCCAAATCAAATATGGATTAATCGCTTCTTGCCAACCCGTTGATGATGGTCCAATGGATTCACCAGAAATTGTTGCCGCAATGGCTCAAGCCTCAGTAATTGGTGGAGCAAAAGGAATTCGTATTGAAGGCGTTGAAAATCTTAAAGCTGTACGTAAAGTGGTTGATGTGCCAATTATTGGAATTATAAAAAGAGATTTGCCTGATAGCCCTGTGCGAATCACCCCTTTCTTAGAAGATATTGAAGAACTCGCAAAAGCGGGGGCAGATATTATCGCTGTTGATGGTACAAACCGTCCTCGTCCAGTTGAAATTGAGCAAGCTATCAAAAAAATCAAAGAAGTGGGCTGTTTAGCAATGGCGGATTGCTCCAATCTTGAAGAAGGCTTGCATTGTCAGCAACTAGGTTTTGATATTGTGGGCAGTACGATGTCTGGCTACACAGGGGGCGAAATTCCAAAAGAACCTGATTATCAACTTGTTAAAGATCTCAATGCGGCAGGTTGCTTTGTGATGGGTGAAGGACGTTATAATACCCCTGAATTAGCAAGAAGTGCCATCGAAGCAGGGGCGCATTGTGTCACAGTAGGTTCAGCGTTAACCAGACTAGAACATATTGTAAGTTGGTTTGCTGATGAAATTAAATTAGCAAATAAATAATTTATAACAAAATATAAGGATAGTTTATGCGTTGTCTTGCGATAGATATTGGTGGCACAAAAATTGCCTCGGCACTGGTTGAAAATAATGAAATTAGTCAGCGTCAGCAAGTGGCGACACCAACGAAAAATGTTAGTGTAGAGATGCAAAAGACCTTAGCCTCTATTGTAGATAGTTACAGAAATCAATTTGATTTTGTGGCGGTTGCCTCAACTGGTATTATCAATAAAGGTATTTTAACAGCACTAAATCCAAAAAATTTAGGGGGATTAGATCAATTCCCACTGAAAAACGCCATTGCAAATCATACAGACAAACCTGTTTTACTATTAAATGATGTGCAAGCAGCTGCTTATGCGGAGTTTCAAAATGAACGTGAAAACGACATTCAAAATTTTGCGTTTATTACCGTATCCACTGGTGTTGGAGGCGGAATTATTTTAGATAAAACCCTGCTCACTGAACCAAATGGAATTGCTGGACATATCGGACACTCACTTGCTGATCCGAATGGCGAAATCTGTGGCTGTGGACGACAAGGCTGTGTGGAGTCTGTGGCATCAGGGCGTGCAATACAAGCTGCAACAGCAAATTGGGAAACACCTTGCTTGCCAAAACAAGTTTTTGAATTATTTAGACAAAATGAACCAAAAGCAACACAAATTATTCATCGCAGTGCAAAAGCGATCGCTAATTTAGTGGCGGATTTGGTTATCAGTTTAGATATACAAAAAATCGTTATCGGAGGAAGTGTTGGACTGGCAGAAGGCTATCTTCCTTTGGTTAAGAACTATATCAATCAAATGCCAAACATTTATTGTTGCGAGATTGAACCTGCTTACTATCAAGGTGATGCAGGGTTAATCGGTGCTGCAAAATGGGGCGAAAATAAATTACAAAATCACTAATATTTGGAGAAAAAAATGAAAAACTTAAAAGGGTTATTTTCAGCATTACTTGTATCATTTAACGAAGATGGCACAGTAAATGAAAAAGGTTTACGTGAAATTATTCGCCACAACATTGACACAATGAAAGTGGACGGCTTATATGTAGGTGGTAGCACTGGGGAAAACTTTATGCTCTCAACCGCAGAGAAAAAAGAAATTTTCCGCATTGCCAAAGATGAAGCGAAAGATGAGATTGCATTGATTGCACAAGTTGGTAGCGTAAACTTAAAAGAAGCGGTGGAATTAGGTAAATATGCCACTGAATTAGGTTACGACAGCTTATCAGCCGTAACACCTTTCTATTACAAATTTAGCTTCCCAGAAATTAAACATTACTACGACACCATCATCGCTGAAACAGGCAACAATATGATTGTTTACTCAATCCCATTCTTAACAGGGGTAAATATTGGTGTTGAGCAATTTGGTGAGCTTTATAAAAATCCTAAAATTCTTGGTGTGAAATTCACAGCAGGCGATTTCTATCTATTAGAACGCTTGAAAAAAGCTTATCCAAACCACTTAATCTGGGCTGGCTTTGATGAAATGATGTTACCAGCGGTTTCACTTGGTGTGGATGGTGCGATTGGTAGTACCTTTAACGTAAATGGTATCCGTGCAAGACAAATTATGGAATTAACTCGTGCAGGAAAACTGGACGAAGCCTTAGCCGTTCAACACACCACAAATGATTTAATCGAAGGTATCTTAGCGAATGGATTATATTTAACCATTAAAGAAATCTTGAAGTTACAAGGTGTGGATGCAGGTTTCTGCCGTGAACCAATGACATCAACTGCAACACCAGAACAAGTTGCTAAAGCAAAAGAATTAAAAGAAAAATTCTTATAAATTATAAACTTAAGCGGTACGATTTTAATCACAATTTGCAAATTTTTATCAAAATCGTACCGCTTAAAATAAAAAAAATGACGTGATAATCACGTCATTTTTTATTACTTCTTTATTCTAAGTAAATCAATTAAGATAATACTTTAAATAAAAGAGCGGCGATGACACCACCAACAATTGGTGCTGTTAGTGGCACGATACCATAAGCCCAATCTGGTTTTGCTCCCACTTTTTTGCTTAACAATGTTAAAACAATACGTGGACCACCATCACGAGCAGGATTAATTGCATAACCTGTTGTACCCCCTAAGCTTAGACCGATAACCCAAACTAAGATTGCTACAGGTAATGCACCGATTGAACCTAAGCCGATTGGCGCTGCTGTTTCAATATTTGGTAATGTGACTGATGCACCAGTAATATAGAAAATAACGAACATTAATACAAATGTACCAAGTATTTCATTCATATAATTTACTTTCAGATTACGAATAGCTGGTTCAGTTGAGAAACACGCACGTTTTGCACCTTCATCATCCGTCACTTTAAAGTGATCAATAAAGAAACAATACACTAATGTCGCCCCAATCATTGCACCAATAAATTGTGCGATAATATAAGGACCAACGCTTACCCACGCAAATTTACCTGCAACAGCTAAACCAACTGTTACCGCAGGGTTCAGATGAGCACCTGAATAAGGACCTGCAACCACAACACCAATAAATACCGCAAATGCCCAAGCGGTGGTAATCACCATCCAGCTTCCGCCCCCTGTTTTAGTGTCTTTTAAAACACAGTTCGCAACAACGCCATTACCAAGTAAAATTAATAATGCTGTGCCTACAATTTCTGCAACAAATGGACTCATAACTGCCTCCTATTCTTCAATCCAATGACGCGCAGCATTCACTGCTTTGTGCCAATATTTCAACATATGATCAACTTTTTGTTGTTCCAATTCTGGTGTAAATACACGATCTTTTTGCCATTGTGCTGAGATATCATCGGTATCTTTCCAGAATCCAACCGCTAAACCAGCAAGATAAGCAGCACCAAGAGCGGTCGTTTCTAACACTTGTGGACGTACGACATTAAACTGGAACACATCTGACTGAATTTGCATTAACAAGTTACTTGCTGCTGCACCACCGTCCACACGTAATTCTTTGGTTGCAACACCTGAGTCGGCTTCCATTGCTTTTACAATATCATATACTTCAAATGCAATACCTTCTAAGGTTGCACGAGCAATGTGAGCATCGGTTGTACCACGAGTAATACCCATAATCGTACCACGTGCATATTGATCCCAGTATGGTGCACCCATACCTGCTAGTGCTGGCACAAAATAAACACCGCCGTTATCTTCAACCATTGACGCTAAACCATTGATTGCATCTGCGGTACGAATTGTACGTAAACCGTCACGAACCCACTGAATTGCTGCACCACCAACGAACACACCCCCTTCTAGTGCATAAGTGGTTTTACCGCCAATTTGCCACGCCACAGTAGTTAATAGATTATTTTTAGATTCAACGGCTTCTTCACCTGTGTTCATCAATAAGAAACAACCTGTTCCATAAGTGGTTTTAACCATTCCTTTTTGAGTACACATTTGACCAAATAATGCTGCTTGTTGGTCACCTGCAATACCTGCGATAGGCACTTTTCCACCTTGAATATAACGAGAATCTACATAGCCATAAATTTCACTGCTTGATTTTACTTCTGGTAATAATGATTTTGGTATATCAAATAATGCTAATAACTCTTCATCCCATTGCATATCGTGAATATTATAAATCATCGTACGGCTTGCATTAGTTACATCTGTAATATGAACTTTTCCTTCGGTTAAACGCCACACCAACCAAGAATCCATCGTACCAAATGCTAGCTCGCCTTTTTCAGCACGCTCTCTTGCCCCTTCAACATTATCTAATAACCATTTAATTTTACTTGCAGAGAAATAAGCATCGATCACTAAACCTGTTTTTTTACGAATGACTTCGCCATATTCTTCTTTTAAGGTATCACAATAACGAGCAGTACGACGATCTTGCCATACGATTGCACGAGCAATAGGTTCGCCTGTTTTTCTATCCCAAATCATAGTGGTTTCACGTTGGTTTGTGATCCCCACAGCTGCAATTTCATCTTCTTTAATTCTCGCTTTGGTAATCGCTTCACTCATTACCGAAATTTGGGTACTCCAAATCGCTTCTGGGTTATGCTCTACCCAACCTGTTTCTGGGAAATGTTGAGTAAATTCTTTCTGAGCAACATTCACAATTTCACCACTGTGATTAAAAATAATCGCACGAGATGAAGTTGTACCTTGATCTAAAGCAATAATGTATTTTGACATACTGTACTCCTATGTTTGAGATTTAATAAAAGGGCTAACAATATAATATGCCAGCCCTAAATTACATTATAATAAGTACTGTTTAACTAATTGAGTAAATGTACTTACTTCTTGGTTTACACGTTCTTCATTCCAGCCTAAGTGTAATGCCATAAACTCAGCCACACTTTGAGCCACTTCCTCTGCTGCACGAGCGTCAAGGAAGAGTAAACGTATTCTTCTTGCTAACACGTCTTCTAACGTGGTCGCTAATTCATTATCCATTGCCCATTTTACTTGTGCGTAAATATAAGGGTGGTCTTTATGAATTAATTCTGCTAATTTTTTATCACTTTGTGCAAGCGCTTCAATTTCCTTAGCATCTGTTCCATAAGGAGAAAGATGAGAATCATCTAAGTGAATATTTGGATCATAACCGTGCAAAGGTAAATCAACGGTTTTGCAAGATTTTGCAAAAATCAGACCGCTTTCAATCGCTGCATCAACGGTATCTTCCGCCATTTGACGATAAGTTGTCCATTTACCACCAAGAATATGTACTAAGCCTGAATCTGAAACCTCTACTTTATGGCTACGAGATACTTCTTTGGTTGATTTACCTTCTTCTTTTGGTGCAGCAAGTGGACGTAAGCCAGCAAACACACTGCGTACATCAGCACGTGTTGGGGCTTTGGTTAGATAGTCTTTTGCTGTATCTAAGATAAATTGCACTTCTTGGTCGATTGGTTTTGGTTCATAATCCGCATCTTTTACTAATGTATCCGTTGTTCCAACTACGATTTTATTATGCCAAGGCACAGCAAATAACACACGACCATCGCTAGTTTTTGGTACCATTAACGCATCATCATTTGGTAAGAACTCACGATCTAACACCAAGTGAATACCTTGACTTGGTACGATACGTGCTTTGCTACCTGGTTCGTCCATCGCCATAATATCATTCGCAAATACACCCGTTGCATTCACAACCGCTTTTGCTTTTAAGGTATATTCTTTATCACTAATCGTATCTTTACAACAAACACCGCTTACTTTACCTGCTGCATCTTTTTGTAAATCTGTAACACGGCAATAATTTAATACTGTACCGCCATTATCGACAATAGATTGTGCTAATGTTGTTGCTAAACGAGCATCATCAAATTGACCGTCATAATAACAAACACCCGCATTTAATTTACTCGCTTTTACGCCTTTTAAACGTTGACGAGATTCGTCTTTTGATACATAACTTGTATGTCCAATACTTAGTTTGCCTGCCAATAAATCATAAATCATTAACCCAAAAGTATAATAAGGTGCTGTCCACCATTTTTCCCCAGGAATAATAAAAGATTGCGTTTTAAATAAATGAGGGGCGTTTTTTGCTAAACGACCACGTTCTCTTAATGCTTCACGCACTAAGGCTACATTACCTTGTGCTAAATAACGCACCCCACCGTGCACTAATTTCGTTGAACGACTTGATGTTCCTTTTGCAAAGTCATTTGCTTCTAATAATAATGTTGAGTAACCACGAGTAACAGCGTCTAATGCAACGCCTAATCCTGTTGCACCACCACCGATCACAATGACGTCCCAAGCATCTGTTGTTTCAATATTTTGTACTAGCTCTACTCTTTTCATAATGTTATTCTCCCAAAAAACAAATAATTTCTAAAGAATAAAATAATCCATAAAAAAACCAAAAACAACCATCTTTGTTTATTTTTGTGATGTTAATCACAAATAATTTGAGCGTTTTAGAAAATTAATTAGACAATTACTTATGTTATAGCGTTATGCATACATATTTAAGGAAAAAAATATAAAAAAATGCAGTAAAGACAAATCAATATTTATCTTTACTGCATTTTATAAAAATTGTAAATTTTAAGTAAAATGATACCGCTTAAAGTACCTAGATCTTACAGGCTCCACCTTCACAACCATCATCCAGATCATTTTGTTGATCGTCAGCACCATCACGAGTATTCTGATAATATAAGGTTTTTAAACCATATTTATACGCAGTAAGTAAGTCTGCTAAAAGCTGTTTCATTGGTACCTTACCATCTGCAAATTTTTGCGGATCATAATTGGTATTCGCAGAAATTGCTTGATCCACAAATTTTTGCATAATACCTACTAATTGTAGATAACCGTCATTATTTGGCATATCCCACAATAATTCATAATTAGGACCTAGATTTTCATAATCAGGTACTACCTGTTTTAAAATACCATCTTTCGAGGCTTTTATACTGACATAACCACGTGGAGGTTCAATACCATTAGTCGCATTTGAAATCTGTGATGATGTTTCCGATGGCATCAATGCTGTTAATGTTGAATTACGTAATCCAAATTCTTGAATATCCTTACGTAAACTTTCCCAATCATAATGTAATGGTTCCTGAGTTAAAGTATCAACCGTTTTTTTATAAGTATCAATAGGTAAAATACCTTGTGCATAAGTGGTTTCATTAAAATATTCACACGCCCCCTGCTCTTTTGCTAAATTCATTGACGCTTTTAATAAATAATACTGAATTGCCTCAAAGGTACGGTGTGTTAAATTATTGCCACTACCGTTTGAATAACGCACACCATTTTTTGCTAAATAGTAAGCGAAGTTAATCACGCCAATACCTAATGAACGGCGAGCTAATGAACTTATACGAGCAGCTATCACTGGATAATCTTGATAATCTAACAATGCATCTAAAGCTCGTACTGCAAGATCTGCTAGATTTTCTAGTTCATCAAGATTTTCAATTTTACCTAAATTAAAAGCAGAAAGAGTACATAATGCAATTTCGCCTTTTTCATCGTGAAAATGTTCTAACGGTTTGGTTGGTAGTGCAATTTCTAAGCATAAGTTAGATTGACGCACAGGAGCCACTTTTGGATCAAAAGGTGAATGGGTATTACAGTGATCCACATTTTGAATATAAATACGCCCTGTTGAGGCACGCTCTTGCATTAACAATGAAAACAATTCCACCGCTTTAATTGAACGTTTACGAATAGTTGGATCTTGCTCATATTTGGTATAAAGTGCTTCAAATTTATCTTGATCCGCAAAGAATGCTTCATATAAACCTTCAACGTCAGAAGGGCTAAATAACGTAATATTGCCACCTTTAATCAAACGTTGATACATTGTTTTATTAAGCTGTACACCATAATCTAAATGGCGAACACGATTATCTTCAACACCTCGATTATTTTTAAGTACCAACAAACTTTCTACTTCTAAATGCCAAAATGGATAATAAACTGTTGCGGCACCACCACGAACACCACCTTGTGAGCAAGATTTAACGGCGGTTTGAAAATGTTTATAGAATGGAATACAACCCGTGTGGAACGCTTCTCCACCACGAATTTGGCTTCCCAATGCACGAATTGCTCCTGCGTTAATCCCAATTCCTGCTCGCTGTGAAACATATTTCACAATTGCTGAAGAAGTGGCATTAATAGAATCTAAGCTATCCGCACACTCAATCAACACACAGGAACTAAATTGACGAGTTGGAGTACGCACCCCTGACATAATCGGTGTTGGTAGTGAAATCTTAAAAGTGGAAGTTGCATCATAAAAACGTCTCACATAATCCAAACGGGTTTCTTTTGGATATTGGGCAAATAAACTTGCTGCGACTAGCAAATATAAAAACTGTGCTGATTCATAAATTTCACCCGTCACACGGTTTTGTACTAAATATTTTCCTTCTAACTGTTTTACTGCAGCATAAGAAAAATTCATATCTCGCCAGTGATCTAAATAGCTATCCATTTCATCCCACTCTTCACGAGAATAATCCATTAGTAGTGCATTATCATATTTGTTCATTCGCACTAATTTTTTAACGTGATCATATAAACGAGGAGGATCAAAATGCCCATACGCTTTTTTACGTAAATGGAATACCGCAAGACGAGCTGCCAAATATTGATAATCAGGTGTTTCTTTGCTGATTAAATCTGCGGCTGATTTAATAATAGTTTCGTGAATATCTGAAGTACGAATACCTTCATAAAATTGAATATGTGCTCGTAACTCAACTTGAGATACCGACACATTATTCAGCCCTTCCGCTGCCCACGTAATGACACGATGGATTTTGTCTAAATTAATTGGTTCTTGCTTACCATCACGTTTGGTTACCATTAACGTATTTGTCATTTAATTATTTCCTTTTTAATCGCTATTTACATAAATTTATTTATTAAAATCATAAGGTTATAAAAAGCCACAACTTTAAACCATCAGAATATAACTTCAAAATAAGTAGAGTAATATTAGCATAAAATGATGAAAATACTCACGTAAAAATTTAATAAATTTAACTTCTGCTGAAAGATTAATAACTTAACAAAAATCAAGTTTTTTTTGCAAATTTTTCTTACAATCTTACCGCTTAATCTCAATTACAAAAGTAAACAAAATAAAAAAACAAAGCCACTAATTATTTTTTCTTTTTACCTATAGCATTAAAAGAAAAATAAATTAGTGGGCTTATTTAAATATCTGATAAATATTATGCTGTAAAACTCAATTTCAATTCTGCACTTGCATTGGCTTCAGCAATCACTTCATCAATAGAATCACCAGCAGAAGCCGCAACTACAGCGGCAATCGTACCCTCAACTAAAGGGGCATAACAAATTTTTACTTTTTCGCTGATCTCAGGATCAAGTAAATCTAATGCTGTTTCTGCACTTAAAATTGCACTGCCTAAATCAACTAAAACAACAACTCCGCTAGGTGAAGAGACATCTTCAATAGCCTGCATAATTTTTACCGCATCCGTTCCTATCGGATTATGAGGATCATCAATTCCGCCTGCTGCAACAATTTTACAATTCTCTACTTTCATTTGTGATGCAAGCTCCACCACACCTTCAGCAATTTTTATACTATGAGAAACAATGACAAAATTGACCATTTACTCCTCCATAACCTGAGATAATGCTAGAAATAGATAGCTTACTGAGGTTGCACCTGGATCTTGATGTCCAATGCTGCGCTCATTTAAATAACTTGCTCGTCCTTTTTTCGCTTTTAAAGGAATAGTTGCTTCAGCATACTTTTGTGCTTTTTCAGATAAGGTTGCAAAAATGGTCGTTGGATTGCTGTTCTCCTCTATCATTGCTTCAAAATCATCAAGGATAGGAAGCCACACATCGCACATTGTTTTATCATCTCGCACTGCTCGACCTCGACTAACAATGCCCTCAACCCCCGATTTTAACAACTGATGAAATTCACTCAATGAAAGTGTTTCTTTGCCATTAGCAACAAGACTTGCTTTTATGTAAAAACTCCCAAACAATGGACCGCTTGCTCCCCCTACTTGTGATAACAACGTCATTCCAGTAGTTTTTAAAATTGTACCAATATCTTTATCTTCCACCGTTGGCAATTTTTCGAGTACCTTAGTAAAACCACGCTGCATATTCAAACCGTGATCAGCATCGCCAATTTCACGATCAAGCTGAGTTAAGTAATCCTGATGTTGTTCAAACAACTGTTGGCTATTCTTGATCCATTGAATAATCTGCTGTTTTGTTATTTCCATTGACTACTCTCCCCAACGCATTGCTGGTGTATTTACAGGGCTATCCCATAATGCTAAATCATCGTCATCTACTTTTAATAATGTAATCGACATTCCTTGCATATCTAATGAAGTACAATAAGAGCCGACAAGATTTCGTTCAATAGTTAAACCAAATTCTTCACAGCACGCTGCTAATTTATTGTAAACACCATATAATTCAGACAATGGAACCGCACCTAAATTATTTACCAATGCAATCACACGATCACCTTTTTGTAGTGCTTGTTTAGACACTTGCTCTTCTAACCACGTTGTATTTTCACTATCCCAGCGACGAATGGTACGTTCATAATCACCATTTTCAATCAAAGTAGTAAACATCTGTTCAACGGTAGTATCTAAATCTTTATATTCTCGACGTTCAATACCTGGTTCACCGTGAATACCAACTCCAAACTCCATTTCATTCTCTGCTAAAGTAAATGAAGGTTTGCCTGCTGCTGGCACAGTACAAGCCCCTAATGCAATACCCAATGAATGACCATTGTTATTTAATTTCTGCCCTAATGCTTCTAATTGAGCTAATGAATACCCTTTTTCAGCCGCAGCACCTAAGATTTTTTCCATTAGTACGGTATTCGCCACACCACGACGACCAGCCGTATATAAACTATCTTTTACAGCGACATCATCATCAACCAATACTGTTGCAACTTTTGTACCACAATCTGCTAATAATTCAGCGGCTGTTTCAAAATTCAACACATCGCCAGTATAATTTTTAATTAACAGCAATACCCCTTCACCACTATCCACAGCCATACCACATTCAAACATTTGATCAGGAGTTGGTGACGTAAAAATTTCTCCTGGACAAGCGCCATCTAGCATACCTTTTCCAACAAAACCTGCGTGCATTGGTTCGTGACCACTACCACCACCCGAAATAATTGCTACTTTTCCCTGTACAGGACTATCTGCACGCTTCACAAATACTGGCTCTGTATTTAATACGAGTTGAGGACAAGATTTGATTAAACCTTGAATTTGCTCTTTTAAAACGATCTCAACAGAATTGATTAATTTTTTCATAGCAATGCTCCTTTGATTTATATAAATTAGGAAGTAATAAACAGATGTTTTCAATGTCTTTAGTATTACTCTTACTGATATTTTAATCAAATAGAGAAAAATAAAAATGTGAAGTTATACGCATTTTTTTATTACAAAATGAATATTTGTCAAAATTTTCAACAAAAAAGAAACCTAAATTTAGTTAAAAATCCTAATAATGGATTTTTTCGCCAACAAAACATATAACTTTTTTAAATTGTTACTACTGATTTTTTAAAATCAATAATTAAAGTATATACTTCCCATTAATACTTTCTCTGAACAATATATTTTTTATTATAACAATGATAGAATTAGACAGAAATTAAGAAGGCTAAGTCTTACTCAATACGGACTTAATGCAATCTATCATCTAAAAACTCAAGACCGATATATATCGGGTCTCTACCAAATTATTATAAAGGAATAAAAATGTTTGAAGTAAACCCAATTAAAAACCAACTTGCTGATTTAACCGAACGCACCCAAGTTATCAGGGGGTATCTTTGACTTTGATGTCAAAGTTGAGCGTTTAGAAGAAGTAAACGCAGAATTAGAACAACCAGAAGTGTGGAATAATCCTGAAAAAGCCCAAGCCTTAGGTAAAGAGCGAGTTGCCCTAGAAGAAATAATCAATACAATCAAAGAATTAGAACAAGGTGTTGATGATATTGAAGGCTTGATTGAGCTTGCTGTTGAAATGGAAGATGAAGACACCTTCAATGAAGCAACACAAGAAGCGGATACATTAGAACAAAAATTAGCAAAATTAGAATTCCGCCGTATGTTTAGTGGCGAGAACGATCCGAATGATTGCTACATTGATTTACAAGCAGGATCAGGCGGGACAGAAGCCCAAGACTGGACAGAGATGTTGCTACGAATGTATCTACGTTGGGCAGAAAGCAAAGGCTTTAAAACTGAATTGATCGAAGTATCAGACGGCGATGTAGCTGGCTTAAAATCGGCAACAGTAAAAGTCTCTGGCGAATATGCCTTTGGTTGGTTACGTACCGAAACAGGGATCCATCGCTTAGTGCGTAAAAGCCCGTTTGACTCAAATAACCGCCGTCATACCTCATTTAGTGCGGCATTTATTTACCCTGAAATCAACGACAACATCGATATTGACATCAACCCTGCCGATTTACGTATTGACGTTTATCGAGCATCAGGGGCGGGTGGTCAGCACGTGAATAAAACGGAATCGGCAGTGCGTATTACTCATTTACCGACAAATACAGTGGTGCAATGTCAAAACGGACGCTCACAGCACCAAAATAAAGACAGTGCAATGAAACAACTGCGTGCGAAATTATTTGAATTAGAAATGCAAAAACAAAATGCTGAAAAACAAGCCCTTGAAGAAAGCAAATCGGATATCGGCTGGGGCAGTCAAATTCGTTCTTATGTACTTGATGATAGTCGTATCAAAGATTTACGTACAGGCGTTGAAAACCGCAATACCCAAGCGGTGCTAGATGGCGATTTAGATCGCTTTATTGAAGCAAGTTTAAAGGCTGGGTTGTAATTTTTAGGAAATTATATGAATACTATTGCTTACTTAGAAAAATTGAAAAATTTTCTTAATGATCGCAGACCGTTACCGCAATTGGTGTTAAAAAGATTATTTGAAAGTTTAAAGCAAGAATATATCTACCACTCTAATGCGATTGAGGGAAACTCGTTAACATTAAGAGAAACGCAAATTGTGTTAGAGCAAGGGATCACAATCAATGGTAAGCCATTAAAGGATCATATTGAAACCCAAAATCAAAGTTATGCGATTGATTATTTACTTGAAGAAATTGCGTTACATCGAGCATTGGATATTCGCTTGATTAAAGAATTTCATCAGATTGTAATCGGTAGTATTGATCGTGAAATTGCAGGTGTTTTTAGAAATCACGATGTTGTGATTAGCCATAGTAAAACCGAAACTTCTCGTCCTTTTCATATTGAAGAAGATTTGCAGGCACTTTTAGATTGGTATAATCAAAGTGATCGCCATATTATTGAAAAAGTCGCAATTTTTCACGCACGTTTTGAAAAAATCCACCCTTTTTCTGACGGTAATGGAAGGACAGGACGACTTTTAATGAATTTAGAATTGATGAAGCAAGGTTATCCGATCACAATCATCAAGAATGAAGATAGAGAAAAATATTATCAAGTTTTAGAAAATTCACAAATAAATGAAGATTATCAAGAAATTATTGATTTTATTGCGAATAATATTCAAGTGAGTATTGAACGCAATTTAGAAATACTTGATAGAGATTGGAAAGATGCTTTTAACGCTCAGGAATTGACACCATAATGATAACCTTAACAAATTTAACCCTTACTCGTGGTACACAAACACTATTAGACAATGCGAATGCCACGATCAATCCTCAGCAAAAAGTCGGTCTTGTAGGTAAAAATGGCTGTGGGAAATCGTCACTATTAGGTTTACTTAAAAGTGAATTTACCCCCGAAGGCGGCGAGGCGAAATATCCGAGTAGTTGGTCAATAGCGTGGGTAAACCAAGAAACGCCCGCCCTTGATATCTCTGCGTTGGATTATGTGATTTTAGGGGATCGTCAATATACCGAGCTGAACAAAGCCTTAGAGCAAGCAAATTTAGATAATGATGGACATTTAATCGCGACGATTCACGCTCAATTAGATACCATTGATGCGTGGACGATCCAATCTCGTGCCGCAACCTTGTTAAACGGTTTGGGTTTTAGTACCGAACAACTTGATGAGCCAGTGAAGGCCTTTTCAGGTGGTTGGCGTATGCGTTTGAATTTAGCTCAAGCGTTGTTGTGTCGTAGTGATTTATTATTGCTTGATGAACCGACTAACCATTTGGATTTAGATGCCGTCATTTGGTTAGAACGTTGGCTCACGCAATATAAAGGCACCTTGATTTTGATCTCACACGACAGAGATTTTTTAGATCCGATTATCAATCGAGTGATCCATATTGAAAATCAGCAGTTGCACGAATACACAGGGAATTACAGCTCTTTTGAAATTCAACGAGCGACTAAATTAGCCCAACAAAATTCGGCGTATCAGCAACAGCAACGTAAAGTAGAACATTTACAAAGTTTTATTGATCGCTTTAAAGCCAAAGCAACCAAAGCAAAACAGGCACAAAGTCGTATTAAAGCACTCGAAAAAATGGAAATGATTGCACCAGCACATATTGATAGCCCATTTTCCTTTGAATTCCGTCCGCCATTATCTTTGCCAAGTCCGTTGCTTTCAATGGAAAAAGTGAGTGCAGGATATGGCGATAAAACAATTTTAGAATCGGTAAAACTTAATTTAGTACCCGGTTCTCGCATTGGTTTATTAGGACGTAATGGTGCAGGGAAATCAACCTTAATCAAATTACTTTCAGAAGAGCTACCACCTAAAACTGGGAAAATTAAGTTAGCAAAAGGCGTAAAACTAGGCTATTTTGCTCAGCATCAAGTAGATACCTTGCGTGTAGAAGAAAGTGCTTTGTGGCATTTGACCCATATTGCCCCAGAAAAAACGGAACAAGAATTGAGAAACTATTTAGGTGGATTTGATTTTCACGGTGATAAAGTCAAACAAGCGGTAAAAAGTTTTTCAGGGGGCGAAAAAGCCCGTTTGGTGTTAGCCTTAATTGTATGGCAACGCCCTAATTTATTATTACTCGATGAACCGACCAACCATTTAGATTTGGATATGCGACAAGCCTTAACCGAAGCCTTAACACAATATGAAGGCTCGCTTGTGGTGGTATCGCACGATCGCCATTTATTGCGTAGTACCGTTGATGAGTTTTATTTGGTGCATAACAAAAAAGTGGAAGAATTTAAGGGCGATTTAGAGGATTATCAAAAATGGCTCAACGAACAAAATCAGCTTGAACTTGCAAAAAGATCCCAAAATCAGACCGCTTATACTGACACATCAAACAGTGGCATAAACCGTAAAGAACAAAAACGCCAAGAAGCAGAATTGCGTAAACAAACCGCCCCACTGCGTAAGAAAATTGAAAAACTTGAAAAAAGTTTAGAGAAACTGACCGCTACTCTCTCTCAGATTGAACAACAATTAAGTGATAGTTCACTTTATGAAACAGAAAATAAAATCAAACTAAATGAAGTATTAGCTCAACAAGTTAAAACCAAACAGCAACTTGAAGAGGTTGAAATGCAGTGGTTAGAGTGCCACGATGAACTTGAAATATGTCTGAATGAGTAAGATAAGAACTATACGAATAGTACCGAAATGTTCGTATTTACTCTAATATGCAAATTTTTGATAAAAAGATACCGCTTAATCACCGATAAGTTATGAAAGTATCTTAAAAAAATATTTTTACTATTTTTCCGTTTCAGATATTACAAATATCAGAATTTCATAAAATAAATTGTAAATGTTATTCAAAATTAGAGTGTTTAATATATTAATATCATTTTTTCTTTCAATGTTATTATCATTTTCTTTTACAAAATTTTACACTTTCAGTCAAAAAAATGGTAAATTTATACTGTTTTTCTAAAACATTTAGAATGGTTAATTACTAGTCATTTTTTTATTATTATAAGGAGTCTTTATGCTTATTGGTGTACCAAAGGAGCTGTTAAGCGGTGAAAATCGTGTAGCAGCAACGCCTAAAACCGTTGCACAGATCCTAAAACTTGGTTTTGAAGTTATCGTTGAACACGGTGCTGGCTTTAAAGCGAGTTTTGAAGATAAAGCATTTGTACAAGCAGGTGCGTCTGTCGGCGATCAAAAAACAGTATGGAATGCGGATATTATCTTTAAAGTAAACGCACCTACTGACGAAGAAATTGCATTAATGAAAGAAGGAGCGACCCTAGTTAGCTTTATTTGGCCTGCTCAAAATGAAGAGCTAATGAAAAAACTTTCTTCTAAAAAAATTAATGTTCTGGCAATGGATAGTGTGCCTCGTATTTCCCGTGCTCAAGCCTTAGATGCGTTAAGCTCAATGGCAAACATTGCAGGTTATCGTGCAGTGGTTGAAGCCGCTCACGAATTTGGTAGCTTATTCACTGGTCAAATTACGGCTGCGGGTAAAGTGCCACCTGCGAAAGTATTGGTTATCGGTGCAGGTGTTGCTGGTCTTGCAGCCATTGGTGCAGCAAGTAGCTTAGGGGCAATCGTTCGTGCTTTTGATTCTCGTCCTGAAACCAAAGAACAAGTGGAAAGTATGGGCGCTTCTTTCCTTGAAATTGATGTAGAAACAGAAGTCAGTTCTGACGGTTATGCAAAAGTAATGTCTGAAGAGTTCAATAGAAAATCTTTAGAACTTTATGCTGAGCAAGCAAAAGAAGTCGATATTATTATCACAACAGCGTTAATTCCAGGTCGCCCTGCTCCTCGCTTAATCACAAAAGAAATGGTGGATTCAATGAAACCAGGTTCTGTGATTGTAGATTTAGCCGCAGCAACAGGCGGTAACTGTGAATATTCAAAAGCTGATGAAGTGGTTATCACAGATAATCAAGTAAAAGTGATTGGTTATACTGATTTACCTGGGCGTTTACCAACCCAATCCTCACAACTTTACGGAACAAACTTAGTTAATTTATTAAAACTACTTTGTAAAGAAAAAGACGGTAATATCAATATTGATTTTGAAGATGTGGTTCAACGTGGTGTGACTGTGGTGCGTGACGGTGAAATTACATGGCCAGCTCCACCAATCAAAGTATCAGCACAACAGCAACCAAAAGTGAAAGAGCCTGTTGCGAAAAAAGAAGAAAAACCAGCAGATCCTCGTATCAAATATGGTGTAATGGCGGCAGCTGGAGTTGCATTCTTAGGCTTAGCCTCTGTTGCTCCACAAGAATTTTTATCCCATTTCTCTGTGTTCGTGTTAGCTTGTGTTGTAGGTTATTATGTGGTTTGGAATGTCAGCCACGCATTGCACACACCGTTAATGGCGGTAACCAATGCAATTTCAGGGATCATCATTGTCGGTGCATTATTGCAGATCGCACAAGGTGGTGTATTTATTAGTGTCGTTGCATTTATTGCAATTTTAGTCGCAAGTATCAATATTTTCGGTGGCTTTAAAGTTACCCAACGTATGCTTGCAATGTTCAGAAAAGGTTAAGGAGAAAACGATATGTCTTTAGGTTTTGTACAAGCTGCTTATATTATATCGGCTCTACTTTTCATTATGAGCTTAGCAGGACTTTCTAAACACGAAACAGCCAAAGCAGGTTGTTGGTATGGTATTGTGGGTATGGGAATTGCATTATTTGTAACCATTTTTGGACCACAATCTCACGGTGTATTTTGGATCATCATTGCAATGGCAATCGGTGGTGCATTAGGTATCCGTCAAGCATTAAAAGTTGAAATGACTGAAATGCCTGAACTCGTTGCAATCTTACACAGCTTTGTAGGCTTAGCAGCGGTATTAGTCGGCTATAACAGCTACGGTTTACACGAAGCATCAACCCCTGTTTTAGAAAATATTCATAATGTTGAAGTATTTTTAGGTATCTTCATCGGTGCGGTAACCTTCACAGGTTCATTGGTAGCCTTTGGTAAATTAAACGGTAAATTAAATTCAAAAGCGTTAACTTTACCACATCGCCATAAAATGAATTTAGCTGCAATTGTTGTTTCATTCTTATTAATGATTGCCTTTGTTAAGCATCCAGAAAACTTATTCCCAGTGTTATTGATGACAATGATCGCACTTGCATTCGGTTGGCACTTAGTGGCGTCAATCGGTGGTGCAGATATGCCAGTGGTTGTATCAATGCTAAACTCTTACTCTGGTTGGGCAGCAGCAGCAGCAGGTTTTATGCTAAACAACGACTTACTTATCATCACTGGTGCATTAGTAGGTTCATCAGGTGCAATCCTTTCTTACATTATGTGTAAAGCAATGAACCGCTCGTTCATTAGCGTCATCGCAGGTGGATTTGGTAACGATGTTCAAGTTTCTTCTGATGAAGAACAAGGCGAACACCGTGAAACCACTGCAGAAGAAGTGGCTGAAATGCTTAAAAATGCAAGCTCGGTGGTTATTACTCCAGGATACGGAATGGCGGTTGCACAAGCACAGTACCCTGTTGCAGATTTAACACAACGTTTACGTGATTTAGGCGTTGAAGTACGCTTTGCAATACACCCTGTTGCTGGTCGTTTACCAGGTCATATGAACGTGTTATTGGCAGAAGCAAAAGTGCCTTATGATATTGTTCTTGAAATGGACGAAATCAACGACGACTTATCTTCAACAGAAGTAGTATTAGTTATCGGTGCAAACGACACTGTAAACCCTGCGGCAATGGAAGATCCAAACAGCCCAATCGCTGGTATGCCTGTGTTAGAAGTTTGGCACGCAGCGAATGTTGTGGTATTTAAACGCTCAATGGCTGTAGGTTATGCAGGAGTTCAAAACCCATTATTCTTTAAAGATAATACCCAAATGTTATTCGGCGATGCAAAAGATCGTGTCGATGATATTTTAAAAGCCTTATAATCAAAGAGTTTTAAAGTAAAATAAAATGCCGTTATTGGAAGATAGCGGCATTTTTATAGCGGTATGATCAAATCGAAAATTTACAAATTTAATTCTTTAATACAAAGAAAGAAAAAGTATACTTTAATGAAGGGAGATTTTGATAGATTGATATTTGAAAATAATGAATAAATGTAAGAATAGTACAACTGTACAAAACATAAGACAACAAGATATACCCTGCCACCACAATATATTTACATATCAATGAGTTACATAAAAATATGATCAAATATAGCGGTTACATCTAGTTAAAAATTTACAATTTTTATCCTTACTTTTCTTAATGGAGTCTGCATAATAATTATTAATTTATAAAACTCAGTAGATAAAAGTTTACTAAAGCTCTGATAAAAATGTGATCTTCCCTACAAAAGTCACAAAAAATGTGAAAATATGATTTAAAATAAGATAGAATTAAAGTTAATTTTGAAACAGAGTATTGTTATGAAAATAAAACTGCTATTTTTAACCTTATTTTATGGTACTTCTTCACTAGCACAAAATCTTCCAGTATCAGATAATATCTTAAAACAGTCTGAGTTACGGCAAGCAACTATTAATCGTCAATTAGAAAAAACACCAAATAAGCCTACTACTTTATCTGTACCACGCTCTCAACATATCTCTCAAAATAATCATTCAATATGTTTTCCAATTAAAAAAATTGATTTTAATGTGTTAGGTAATACAGCACCTATTTCAGATTTTTATTCTATCATTACTAATGCATTAAATTCACAGAATTTAACATACCAGAAAATAACATCGTTGAAGTTTGAATTATTTGAACAGCCCCATTTTATTCCTTGCTTAAGCCTAAATGATATACGTATGTTAAATACAACTATTCAAAATAATATCATTACCAAAGGGTGGATTACCAGCCGCCTATTTATACCTAATCAATCATTAACTGATCGTACTTTAGAATTCTCTTTAATGCAGGGATTACTGAATAATATTGTTATCGATAAAAATAATATAGAAAAGACTTATGCGAATAGAGCAAATTTATTTACAGCATTTCCAAATGATAAAAATAAACCATTAAATTTACGTGATTTAGAGCAAGGGTTAGATAATTTACGTCGCTTACAAACTGTAAAAGCTGAAATTAATATTATCCCAAGCACACAACAAAATATGAGTGATGTAAAAGTACTTTGGCAACAACAAAAATATCCTATCCGAGTTAATTTTTCTTTTGATGATAGTGGTAGTAAATCAACAGGTAAGTATTTAGGCACAATTTCTATAGTGTGGGATAATCCTCTACACCTTAATGATATATTATCGGTAAGTTATACGCATAATTTAACATCAGGAAAAAAAGCAACAGATCCTAATGGTAAAGTAGACAAAGGAAAAACATCAAGTTATTCCATTGGGTACAGCGTTCCTTTTGGTTATTGGTTAGTTGATATGGGTATTAACCATTATTTTTATGACCAAGCAGTTATAGGAGTTAATCGTAATTATCATTATACTGGTACCAGTAATCAAGCTCACCTTAATTTATCAAAAGTGATATACAGAGATAATCAGCATAAAATAACTGCCCAATTAGGCGGTTGGTTTAAAGAGAATAAAAGCTATATTGATGATGTGGAAATTGATGTTCAACATCGTCGTACAGCAGGTTGGCAAGCAAATATTTCAAGTCACAGTTATTTTAAACTTGGGACACTTATTAGCAGTTTAACTTACAAACGAGGTACTCGAGCATTTAATGCTATTACCGCACCTGAAGAGTTATTTAATGAAGGTACTGCTAAATCTAAAATATGGATAGCGAATATTGATTGGCAAATGCCGTTTAAAGTTGGACATCAACAGTTTAGCTGGCATAGTCAATTACAAGGACAGTTCAATCAAACAGCACTGACCATACAAGACAATTTTAGTATAGGTGGTCGTTACAATGTACGAGGTTTTACTGGTGAACAAACATTATCAGCAGAACAGGGTTGGTATTTAAGAAATGATATTGTATGGCAATATAATGATAATCATCGAGTTTATCTTGGGTTAGATGTTGGAAAAGTTTTTGGAGATAAAAATAAAAATTTAGTAAGTGATACTCTTAGCGGTATGACATTAGGTTTTAATGGACAATACAAACATTATGGTAATTGGCATTATGATCTATTTATTTCCACACCTTTGAAAAAACCAACAAAATTTGACACTGATAAAGTGGTGACTGGTTTTAATATTTCTTATAGTTTTTAATAATTGTTAAAGACCGATCGTCAAGAGAGGATAAAAATAATGAGCAAACGTAAAATGAAATTGAATAGTATATTTAATGGATTAATTATAGTATCACTTTATCTCGCCCCTCAAACTACACTTTCAAGTGATGTGGTTGCAGACTACAATGCACCAATAAAACAACAAGCCATTATTTTGCCAACCAAAAGTGGGGCAATTCAAGTTAATGTTAGAACACCGAGTGCTGCTGGAGTTTCTGTTAGTCAATTCTCTAAGTTTGATGTTGATAATAAAGGTGTGGTGATTGCGAATAACCGTAAAGCTACAAATACAAAAATAGCAGGTTGGGTCTCTGCAAATCCTTATATGGTTCGTGGTGAAGCAGATGTTATTGTTAATCAAGTAAATAGTAACAATCCCTCTCAATTAAATGGTGTAATTGAAGTTGCAGGTAAGCGAGCGGATATCATTATTGCAAATCCTAGTGGTATAGCAGTTAATGGCGGTAAATTTTTAAATACGAATAAAACAATTTTAAGTACAGGTAAAACCCAATTACAACAAGGAAAAGTTGTTGGACATCAAATTCAGCAAGGTCAAATTGTTGTTACTGGTAAGGGATTGGATGTTCAAGAGGGAAATTACACAGCCTTATTGGCTCGAAGCGGTAAGATTAATGCAAAAATTTACAAAAATAAAGGTCAATTAGATATTATCACGGGTGTGAACACGGTAGATACTAAGGGAAACATTGTTAATAGTAATCCAACTCCGAATGATGATAAAACACCTGTTTTTGCAATTGATACTGGTGCATTGGGTGGTATGTATTCAGATAGCATCCGTTTGGTAGGTACAGAACAAGGTATTGGCATAAATAATGCAGGGATCATTCAAGCAAATGAACTTACTTTAACAGCTGATGGCAAGTTAAGTAATAGTGGTAAAATACAATTTAAAAAGTTAAAAACAAATATTAAGAAATTTGAGAATAAGGGTGAAATAGTTAGTAATAACCCACTGAAATTAAAATTAAAACAGTTACATAACAAGGGAAAAATTCGAACTTCGGGTAAATTAAATATTAATACTAAAGAAGGTTTAACGAATAGCGGAGAATTATTTTCTTCAAAAGATATTGAAATTCATAGTAAAAATATAAAGAACACAGGGGAGATTACCAGTACTCAAAATCTACAGCTATCTGCTGATAAACTTAATAATACCGGTAAATTAACCAGTGGCATTAATCAAAAACTAAGTACAACAATATTAGAAAATGAAGGGACTATTCAAAGTATTAGTGATCTAAAAATTGATACTAAAAATATCCTCACTAATAATGGTAAAATTGCTACTGCCAAATCTCTCTCCATTAATAGTAAAAATATAATCAATTCTGGTAACATTATAAGTGATAGAACACAAACAATTACCACCAATCAAATTAATAATAATGGTAATATTCAAAGTGCAGATAATTTAACCATTGAAGCAAAAGATGATCTCATTAGTAGCGGTAAAATTGTTACTGCCAAAACTCTCACTCTTAACAGTAACAATATTATTAACGAAGGGGAAATTGCTAGCGATGAAAATCAAACACTAACTACTGGAAAAATTACTAATAAAGGGGCTATCCAAAGTTCTGGTAATTTAACCGTTAAAGCGAAAGATGATTTAATTAGTAGTGGTAAAGTTGTTACTGCAAAAGCTCTCACCATTAACAGCAAAAATATTGTTAACGAAGGAGAAATTGCCAGCGGTAAAGATCAAACACTAACTACTGGAAAAATTACTAATAAAGGGGCTATCCAAAGTTCAGGCAACTTAACTGTTAAAGCTAAAGATAATCTGACTAGTAACGGGAAAATTATTACTGCAAAAGCTCTCACCCTTAACAGTAAAAATATTGTTAACGAAGGGGAAATTGCCAGTGGCGAAGATCAAACACTAACCACTGGAAAAATTACCAATAAAGGGGCTATCCAAAGTTCTGGTAACTTAACTATTAAAGCTAAAGATGATTTAATTAGTAGTGGCAAAGTTGTTACAGCTAAAGCTCTCACCGTTAACAGCAAAAATATTGTTAACGAAGGGGAAATTACCAGCGGTAAAGAGCAAACACTAACCACTGGAAAAATTACCAATAAAGGGGCTATCCAAAGTTCTGGTAACTTAACTGTTAAAGCGAAAGATGATTTAATTAGTAGTGGTAAAGTTGTTACTGCAAAAGCTCTCACCGTTAACAGCAAAAATATTGTTAACGAAGGGGAAATTACCAGCGGTAAAGAGCAAACACTAATCACTGGAAAAATTACTAATAAAGGTACTATCCAAAGTTCTGGTAACTTAACTGTTAAAGCTAAAGATGATTTAATTAGTAGTGGCAAAGTTGTTACAGCTAAAGCTCTCACCGTTAACAGTAAAAATATTATTAACGAGGGAGAAATTGCCAGTGGCGAAGCTCAAACACTAACCACTGGAAAAATTACTAATAAAGGTACTATCCAAAGTTCTGATAATTTAACCATTGAAGCTAAAGATAATCTCATTAGTAGCGGTAAAATTGTTACTGCCAAAACTCTCACTCTTAACAGTAAAAATATTATTAACGAAGGGGAAATTGCCAGCGGTAAAGAGCAAACACTAACTACTGGAAAAATTACTAATAAAGGGGCTATCCAAAGTTCAGGCAACTTAACTGTTAAAGCGAAAGATGATTTAATTAGTAGTGGCAAAGTTGTTACAGCTAAAGCTCTCACCGTTAACAGCAAAAATATTGTTAACGAAGGGGAAATTACCAGCGGTAAAGAGCAAACACTAACCACTGGAAAAATTACCAATAAAGGTACTATCCAAAGTTCAGGCAACTTAACTGTTAAAGCGAAAGATGATTTAATTAGTAGTGGCAAAGTTGTTACAGCTAAAGCTCTCACCGTTAACAGCAAAAATATTGTTAACGAAGGGGAAATTACCAGCGGTAAAGAGCAAACACTAACCACTGGAAAAATTACCAATAAAGGTACTATCCAAAGTTCAGGCAACTTAACTGTTAAAGCGAAAGATGATTTAATTAGTAGTGGCAAAGTTGTTACAGCTAAAGCTCTCACCGTTAACAGCAAAAATATTGTTAACGAAGGGGAAATTACCAGCGGTAAAGAGCAAACACTAACTACTGGAAAAATTACTAATAAAGGGGCTATCCAAAGTTCAGGCAACTTAACTGTTAAAGCGAAAGATGATTTAATTAGTAGTGGCAAAGTTGTTACAGCTAAAGCTCTCACCGTTAACAGCAAAAATATTATTAACGAGGGAGAAATTGCCAGTGGCGAAGCTCAAACACTAACTACTGGAAAAGTGGAAAATAAAGGCTCTATTCAAAGTTCTGGAAATTTAACTCTTGATGCTAAAGATGATCTGATTAATAGCGGTAAAGTAATTACTAAAAAATTACTTACTATTAACAGTAAAAATATCATTAATGATGGAAATATTGCCAGTGAGTTAGATCAAACCTTAAATGCGGGTAATATTGATAGTATTGGAAATATTCAAAGTTTAGCTAATTTGGTCATCAAAGTTACAGAAAACCTTACAAATAGTGGCAAGATTATTACTGAAAAAGTACTCACTATTAATAGCAAAAATATCATTAATGAGGGTGAAATTGCTAGTGGTAAAGATCAAATACTAACCACTGAAAAAGTTAATAATAAAGGTACTATCCAAAGTATAGGCAACTTAACTCTTGATGCTAAAGATGATCTCATTAGTCGTGGTAAAGTTGTCACTGCCAAAGCTCTCACCGTTAACAGCAAAAATATTATTAACGAAGGGGAGATTGCCAGTGGCGAAGCTCAAACGCTAACTACTGGAAAAGTGGAAAATAAAGGCTCTATTCAAAGTTCTGGTAACTTAACTGTTAAAGCGAAAGATGATTTAATTAGTAGTGGCAAAGTTGTTACTGCCAAAGCTCTCACCGTTAACAGCAAAAATATTATTAACGAAGGGGAGATTGCCAGTGGTGAAGATCAAGCACTAACTACTAGAAAAGTAGAAAATAAAGGCACTATCCAAAGTACAGGCAACTTAACTGTTAAAGCGAAAGATAATCTAATTAGTAGCGACAAAATCGTTACTACAAAAAAACTCACTATTAACAGCAAAAATATCATTAATAACGGTGAAATTGCCAGTGGCGAAGCTCAAACACTAACTACTGGAAAAGTAGAAAATAAAGGCACTATCCAAAGTTCAGGCAACTTAACTGTTAAAGCGAAAGATGATTTAATTAGTAGTGGCAAAGTTGTTACTGCCAAAGCTCTCACCGTTAACAGCAGAAATATCATTAATGAGGGTGAAGTTGCCAGTGGTGAAAATCAAACACTAACTACTGGAAAAGTGGAGAATAAAGGCACTATCCAAAGTACAGGCAACTTAACTGTTAAAGCGAAAGATAATCTAATTAGTAGCGACAAAATCGTTACTACAAAAAAACTCACTATTAACAGCAAAAATATCATTAATGACGGGGAAATTGCCAGTGGTAAAGATCAAACACTAACTACTGGAAAAGTAGAAAATAAAGGCACTATCCAAAGTACAGGCAACTTAACTGTTAAAGCGAAAGATAATCTAATTAGTAGCGACAAAATCGTTACTACAAAAAAACTCACTATTAACAGCAAAAATATCATTAATGACGGGGAAATTGCCAGTGGTGAAGATCAAGCACTAACTACTGGAAAAGTAGAAAATAAAGGCACTATCCAAAGTACAGGCAACTTAACTGTTAAAGCGAAAGATAATCTAATTAGTAGCGACAAAATCGTTACTACAAAAAAACTCACTATTAACAGCAAAAATATCATTAATGACGGGGAAATTGCCAGTGGTGAAGCTCAAACACTAACTACTGGAAAAGTAGAAAATAAAGGCACTATCCAAAGTACAGGCAACTTAACTGTTAAAGCGAAAGATGAGCTAACTAATAATGGCAAAGTTGTTACAGCCAAAGCTCTCACCGTTAACAGTAAAAATATCATTAATAATGGTGAAATTGCCAGTGGTGAAGATCAAGCACTAACCACTGGAAAAGTGGAAAATAAAGGTACTATCCAAAGTTTAGGCAACCTAACTGTTAAAGCGAAAGAGGATTTAGCCAATCACGGTAAAGTTATTACTGCCAAAGCTCTCACCATTAATAGTAAAAATATTATTAATAAGGGAGAAATTGTCAGTGGTGAAACTCAAACACTAACTACTGGTAAGATTGAGAATAAAAACACCATCCAAAGTAAAGGCAACTTAACTGTTAAAGCAAAAGATAATCTGACTAATAGTGGCAAAATCATTACAGAAAAATCTCTCACAATTGATAGTAAAAATATCACTAATGATGTTGAAATAACTAGTGGTGAAAATCAAACGCTAACAACAGGAAAAGTCGAAAATAAAGGTAAAATTCAAAGTTCTGGAAATTTAACTGTTAAAGCGAAAGATGATCTCATTAGTAGTGGTAAAATTGTTACTACAAAATCACTTGCCATTAACAGCAAAAATATGATTAATAAAGGGGAAATTACCAGCGATAAAGATCAAACACTGACCACTGGAAAAGTGGAAAATAAAGGCACTATCCAAAGCTCAGGTAACTTAACTGTTGATGCTAAAGATGATCTAACTAATAGCGGTAACGTTCTTACTGCCAAAGCTCTCACCGTTAATAGCAAAAATATTATTAATGAGGGGGACATTTCCAGTGGCGAAGCTCAAACCCTAACCACTGGAAAAGTGGAAAATAAAAGCACTATCCAAAGTACTGGCAACTTAACTATTGATGCTAAAGATGATCTGACTAATAACGGAAAAATTCTTACTGCCAAAGCTCTCACCGTTAATAGCAAAAATATTATTAATGAGGGAGACATTTCCAGTGGCGAAGCACAAACACTGACCACTGGAAAAGTGGAAAATAAAAGCACTATCCAAAGTTCTGGCAACTTAACTGTTGATGCTAAAGATGATCTGACTAATAACGGTAACCTTCTTACTGCCAAAGCTCTCACCGTTAATAGCAAAAATATTATTAATGAGGGGGATATTTCCAGTGGCGAAGCACAAACACTAACCACTGGAAAAGTTGAAAATAAAGGCACTATCCAAAGTTCTGGAAATTTAACTGTTAAAGCGAAAGATGATCTAACGAATAGCAGTAAAATTATTACAACAAAATCACTTGCCATTAACAGTAAAAATATCATTAATGATGATGAAATTGCCAGTGGTGAAGATCAAACACTAACCACTGAAAAAGTGGAAAATAACGGCACTATTCAAAGTACAGGCAATATAACTGTAGAAGCTAAGGGGGATTTAGTTAATCGTAATAAGATTGCCACGACAAAATTACTTACCGTTAAAAGTAAACATATTATTAATAATGGTGAAATTATTAGTAATAAGGATCAAAAACTGATAACTGAAAAAATTGAAAATACCAAAACTATTCAAAGCACAGGTAACTTAATTTTAAAAGTACTAAATTCTTTAGAGAATAGTGGTCAGTTAATGGCTAAACATTCACTTAATATTGATAGTCAAGACTTAAACAATAAAGGGCAAATATTTAGTGAAGGAAATCAATCTTTAGCGACTAATAATATTGATAATACAGGCATTATTCAAAGTTTAGAAAAATTAAGTGTTAAAGCAAATGCAATTACTAATCAAGGATTGATTAAAGCTAAACAATTAGATTTAAAATCTCGTCAAGATATTACCGTGACGGCAGGTGTTATTGAGGCGGAAAAAGACTTATCAATAATTTCTCAAGGTGCGGTAAATCTTCTTCCTATTTCATCGAAAAAAACAATAACACGCAATACACCTAAAACCTATACAGATGAGCAAGGGCATTCAGTAATTGAAACCTCCTATAAAAAAATCAAAACAAAACATCATCAAGGAAAAATAACAAGTGGTGGCAATTTATCCATTTCTGCTGATAAAACAATCAATATCACGAGTGGTATTGTAAGTGGGAAATCATCAGTAACGCTTGCGTCATCAGGAAATATTAATTTTCTCCCACAAGCAGATTTACTTGTTGAGGAAAGTGAAAGTAAAACAAACTATACAAATGAAAAAGGTCATCAGGTTACTGAAAAAACACATAAGAAAATCATTGAGACTCAATATACTGGTAGTCAAATCCTAAGTGATGGTAATATTACGGTATCCGCAGGAGAAACTTATCAACAAAAAGGTAGCGTAGTAAAAAGCAAAAACGGCACAACTACTATTGGTGCAAAAAATTATGATATTACTCATAGTACCAATAATCATATAGAAATAAGTGAAAAAACAACCATTACAAAAGGGCAAATAACTGAAGAACATAGTGATAAACTTGATTCACAAAAAGAGTTAAATTTATCAAAAGAACTTGCAGGTAAAAGTAGTGAATCTCGTATTAATAAAGTTACTGATGCAAATATTGAACACTTAACCAAAGAAGTGGACACGATTTCAGAAACAAAAGATAAACGTACTATTGTTAAAGATTTTGTTGAAACAACGGTAACAAAAACAGAAACACAAGATGAAACACCTGTTCATTCTGTAATTGCAGGTAACAAAGTTAAATTATTAGCAACTACTGGTAAAGCTAAGTTACAAGGTGTTGATTTTGACTCTAAAACGGATATGGCGTTAGAGCGTAATTTCCATTTTGCAGCAGCAACAGAAATGGATAAAAGTATTACTCATACACGCAAAGAATATGAAGCAACAGGGTCTGTCTCTTATACCGATGGTCGTCCAACAGCAGAGTTAAAAGAATTAGGGTTACATCAATTCAGTGAAGCGAAAACAACAATCACAAAAGGCAGTGATGTTAAAGTAGATTATCATCAACAAACCAATCATCAAGAGCTACAAGCAATATCAGGTGAATTTGGTGGAACAACGGTTAAAGATACCAATATTAAACTAGATAAAACTAAAGACTCCCCTAACTATACGGGAATGATGACCTTAATTGAGCGTTATTTACCTAACTCAGATAACCACATTGTTTCTACAAGAGATAACCGAGTGGGTTATGGTGGTATAAAGGGTGAAGCTGAAGGCAAACAGTTTAATGTAAAAAATCTACTGAAGGAATTAAATACCCAAGCACAGATAACCAAAATTGCAGGAGGTTGGTTACCTCATTCTGTTGCTGAATATGCCGAAAAGCAAATGGCTCTTTATGATAAAGCCGTATTGAAAAAAGCAGAAATTAAAGCATTATTAGAAAAAAACTTGAGATCAACAGATAGAGAAAAACTAGAAACTGCACTAACCAAAATCAGTGCAATAGCAGATGATAAAGCAAGTAATTACGATGCTTGGCAAGAAGGGGGTGAAAAACGAGTACAAATGCACGCTCAAATTGGTTGGTTATTAACAGGGACGGAAGCAGGTGCAAAATCTGCTGCTAAACTAGCCGCTTTAGCGAAGAAATTATCTTCAGAAAGTAAAAAACTATCACCAAGAGAAAGTGATTTATACGATATTAGTAAACCACTAGAGATTAGTAGTGCGGTAATTGAAAGCCCAGAGGGAATAGTTGGAGCAAATATTCACTATAATAATTCTGTGGTTGGTGCAGCTGCTGGTGCAGCTATTGGAGGAGCAGTAGCAGGTCCTGTTGGTGCTGTAGTTGGTGCTGTTGTAGGAGCTATTGTAAGTGGTAGTGGCAGTTCAAGCTCTGGAAGTTCAAACTCAGGTCATTCAAGTTCTGGTGGTCATTCAAGTTCAGGCGGTTCTTACACACCATCTAGACCTAATTATAAAGATGTAGATTATGAAAAATTAGGACTTGAGAAATTTAATGAAAAATCTAATTTCACTGACATAGATATTGATACACCAAATACCAATATCACAGGTGAAATCAGTATTGGCAATGCTAGTTGGGAAATGAGTGAGTTACAAAGTGAAGATGTAGTAGCTAAAAATACTCACACCGCTTCACCAAATGAATTAATGGATTCAGCTAAAAATAATTTAGCCAATCAATCCTCTACTTTAAGTCATTTAAATGTTAATTTTGATGATAGCAAAAAGGACTATTTAACGCCGAGTTTAGCAGATAAAAGAAATGAGTATTTGAATAAAATTTCAGAGAAAGATTATTCATTTAATCATAAATCATCAAAAATAAATTGGTCTTCAAATACTAAAGAGATTAAGATAAAGGCGATACCTTCAACCTCATTCGAGCCATCAAATAACTCGTTACAAAAAGTTGGAAAAATCACAACAGAAGCTATCCCATCAACTTCATTGGAACAATCAACTGATACACAATTAAGTGTCAATATATCATCCACTCATTCTCCAAAATTGGATGGAGTTAAAGCAGATGTCTCCTCTATCGCATCGTTGATTAATACGCCACAAAAAGTGAATTGGTCTTCCATTACTTCACCAAAATTTGATAGCGGTGAGTTGAAGATAAATACATCTAAAATCACTTCTGTTGAAAAAAATAATGGGAATAGTTTATCAATTGATGAAATTTCACCTATTACACCTTCAAAAGATTATATTCCTAATATCAAACTGAATATAGATAACAGTATCAGTATAAATACCAGTTTAGAAAGAAAACTACATCAAAAAATTAATGCTGATATTCATTTTGATAAAAATAATGTTGATAGTATTGATAGTCAAAGTAAAGTAAATGGTTTTAAAGATGACTACTCTGCTGGTCAGAAACAGCCAAAACCAAAGGCTTTTGAAGATATTAATGGAATAAATGTTCACAGCGGATTAGCCACAAGCAATATTAATACTTTTATAAAAAGGCTAAAAGATAAAAAATACAATTATAATGAACTTAAAGATATCACACGAGAAATAGCCACCTTCTCAGATGAAATGACAGCACAAGGAATTAAAGGATTTGAAGAAGGTGGAAAATACCGAGTTGCCTTGCATGAAAAAACAGGTCGATTATTAGCAGGTGAAGGCGGTGCAAAAGGGGCTAAAGCAGTCGCAGAAGCGGCTCCAACATTAAATAAAATAGAGAGCTGGATACCCGGTAGTTTCTTGAAGGGAATTTTTAATGCCATAGCACCAAAAGTGGTTGGTTTTTTTGCAGGTGGTTTTGATGGGGCAAAAGCTGCCACATTGATTGATGAAAATAATCGACAGTTAAATCATCAAGAAGTGAGTGCTATCAGAACGAATGCGAGAAGATATGCAAAAAAACGAGGGATTAGCGAAAAAGAAGCAATAAAAGAATTAACGTCTGAAAGTTTAAGGGGTGTTTCAGATGATTTTGCAGAAGTTGAAAAAAATCAGACCGCTAGAGCGTTTTTAAATGAATTGCAAAAAGAGCAAGATGATAAAACGTTGTTTGCTGAGTTGGATAGAAATTCTGATGAGTATAAAAATAGTTTTATAAATTCAGATACTATTGCAAAAAACCAAGATATTTACAATAGCGTTGTATTGCCTAATAGAGGTAAAGATTCAACAGTACCTTTACTGTATGATGTTATTAATCACGAAATTGGCACAGGTACAACAAAACCGACCTTACCAGAAATGGATCAATATATCAAGGGAGCAGGAGAGGTTATTGCAGGGTATCAAGATAGAATTCATCAGTTGGAGCAAGAACATTTGAATGGAAAAGGAGATAACACTGGAGAAATAGGAAGGTTAAAGAATAAAATTTGGGCAATTGAGTCTTATTTATCGGCAGCAGCTAGTCATTCAAAACATTATACGATTTTTGGTACAGATGAAGGTTCTAGATTATTAGCTCAGGATCTTGCTGTTGCGTTAGGTGGAATGAATGTCCGCATGACTAAGGGAGTTAAACCTGGTCTGATTAAAGGAAAAAGTAATTCAGGTAAGCAATTACCACCTGTTGGAAAAATTACTGATTATGGAAAACCAAAAGCAAAATTATCTGTTGGTGATGATGTTGTTAAAAAGGCGATAGAAAAATCAAAAGGAATATATGAGCCAAAAGAACAGCGTATTAATTTAGAGATTGCTCACGGTAGTGATAATATAACATCAACAAGCATACCAAAGAAACCACATCGGGCAAGTGTTAAGCGAAGTGATGTTATTACTGATACTAACGGTAATAGAGCGGTTAGATTAACACTTGATGATGGTAGTGTAAAACATATTCCTTATGACAAGCGTGGTCTTCCTGTTTTTGATGATGTTGCCGTATTTACTGCAAAAATTGATCATACTAAAAGTTATAAAGATCAAATGAAACAAGCATCAAGAGATATGTGGGAAGCTATTAAAGATGATCCGATTGCGAAAAGTAGGTTTAGTCAGGAGCAGTTAAATGACTTAAGAGAAGGGAGTCAAAAAATAGAGGGATTTACATGGCATCATAATGCTCAGTCAGCCCCTAATAATATGCAACTTGTACCTGAATGGGCACATAAAAAATCTAAAGTACCACATACAGGTCAAAAATCACTAAAAACAGGTAGGTAAATATGAAATTAAACATTTATAGAGATAAAGGAACAATTGATATTTGTGTAATAAATTGTTTTGGAAGAAAATTAGGATATGATTTTCCTGAGTATTTTAAAGAAATTGTTTCTCATCATGATGGATTAAGGCTTAAAAATAACTATTTTGATTTTACTAATATTTACGGTGAAGCTGATGAGAGAGATCTGAATTTTTTGAGTTTTAAAGAAGATGAGATAGAAAATATTTTTGATGAGCAATACGTATCAGATCCCGAATATGCAGGAATACCTCACTTGGTCGCATTTGGTGTTTGTGCCAATGGTGATTATATTTGTTTTGATTATCGAGATGACCCAAAAGGAAATAATCCTAAGGTGGTATTGATGTATCATGACGATCATATAGAAAATGAAGATGGAACAGATTCTATGGTAGTAAACTTTGTCGCAAATAGCTTTGATGAGTTTATGGAAATGTTGTATGAGTAATATTTATTTAAGCGGTAAGATTACACTTAAAATTTGCAAAAAGTGGTTCTTATCTTACCGCTTGGTGACTTGGTGTTACAGGACAACAATCATTAAAAAAGACAATAAATGAAAAATTTAACCCCAAATTGGTATAAAGAGCCAGTATCTTGTAGCGAAATAGAGAAAGTAGAAAGTGATATTGGTTATATATTTCCATATAGATATAAAGAAATAGTGTCTATATATGATCAACTAATGCTTGCAGAAAATATTTTTGATTTTACTAATGTGTACGGTAAAGATGATGAAAGAGATCTTAATTTTATAAGTTTGAGTCAGAAGCAGGCTACTACTATGTATGATTATAAGATAACATCAGATCCTGAATATGCAGGAATACCTCACTTAGTCGCATTTGGTGTTTGTGCCAATGGTGATTATGTTTGTTTTGATTATCGAGAAGACCCAAAAGGAAATAATCCTAAAGTGGTATTGATGTATCATGACGATCATATAGAAAATGAAGATGGAACTTTATCAATGGTAGTAAACTTTGTGGCAAACAGTTTTGATGAGTTTATGGAAATGTTGCACGAGTAATGTTTATTCAAGCGGTAAGATTAAACTTAAAAATTGCAAATTTTAGTTTAAATTATATCGCTTTACACGTATTTTTATTGTAGGTGTCTTTTATTCTATTAAGATAGCTAATATGTTCTTTAAAAACTTAGTAAACTTAACGCTTATTTTGGCTATTTTTTCTCAACATACTAAAACAGAACGAGAGCTATTGGCTAAACAGCAAGCTAAACAAGATCACCCTAATAATATAGGGAAAAATAATCGTGAATTTAATAAAGAACTACATGAAAAAATTAATTTTAGAGGTAGAGTAGAGAAACTATTATTATCAGCCAATAAACCTATTTCTAAAAATGGTCTAAGTGCAGCAGCCCGTAAACTATCAAGTCACGCACAAAGATCAAGAGGAACATTTACAAAACCTATTGGGGGAGTTCAAGCTCAAAATAGGCAAGCAGAGAGATATTAAAGGATATTTTATTAGATCCCCAAGCAGTAGAAATTCCTTTGTCTAGAGGAGGCTTTGAGTTTAGAAAACCTAATGGGCAAGGTGTAAGATTTAATAAAGGTGGAGATTTTAGTGGATTTTTGGATCCTAAGAGGTAAAAATGATTACAGTTGATTATATTAATCAAGGAAATAAGGACTATCTTGGTGCAGAAATTTCTATTAATGATCAAATTATATGTTTAATAGGAATAAGTGATGAATTAACTTTATTTATTGAGTTTTTTCATGAAATACGAATATTAAAAATGAAAGATAAACCTTCTGTTGATTTGAATAATTTTTTAGAAATTATCAAAGAGTGTGAATGTGAACTCAACGATGTAATTAAGTTATTAAAGGAAGAGTAATGACTAAACGAGATATAATTTTGATGGGATACCAAATTCAACAATCCCTCAAGGGGCTTATATAGATCGATATGGATATACTGGTGGTCAGTTTGTTTCTCCTGCTAATTCTCCCTTAAAATCAGATAACTTACCATTTGAGATGAGATCTCTACTATCGAGTAAAAAAGACGGACCTTATAAGGTATAAAGTAGAAAAAGCAATCGAAAACGTTACCGAGGGTAAAGTATTACCATGGTTTGGTCAACCTGGTAAAGGTATACAATATGAACTACCTCAAAAAGTTCAATGGTATTTGGACAAAGGATATTTAAAAGAAATTGGAGATTAAAATGACTAAAGATGAATTGATCAGTAAACTAGATGAGAAAAAAGTTCCTAAATGTGACTATTATTTAGATGGTTGCTTGAACATTTGTTTAAGAAGAATTTATGATGGTTATTGTATTATAGAGGATGATGGAATATGGAGACTTTTATATACGGAAAGGGGGAGGAAAAATTATATTTCAGATTGGCAATCTGCAGAAGAAGCATATGATGCATTATATGAAGAATTTGTATATCAATATAAATGGTAATTTATTCTAATTGAATAAAACTAATTGGAGATGGAAAATGACAAAAGATAAATTAATAAAAAAGCTTGATGAAAAAAACATACATAGAAAATTTTATAGTTTAAGTGGTTGTTTAGACTCATGTTTCAAAGAGGTTTATGAAGGTTTGTGTCATAAAAGATAAAGAAGTTTGGAAGCTTATATATAACTCAAGAGGAAGTGTTTTATATTCTATAGATTGTGAAAGTGAGGGAGATGCATATGATAAGTTGTATAAAGAATTCGCATATCAGTATAAATGGTAATTTATTCTGCCTGAATAGTGTTTACTTGAGACTATAAAATATTGCTAAAAGTCGTGTCGCTCGTAAATCTTCTAACTTTTCTCAACATACTAAAACAAAACGATAGTTATTGGCTAAACAGCAAGCTAAACAACACTACCCTAATAATATAGGGAAAAATAATCGTAAATTTAATAAAGAGTTACATGAAATAATTAATAAACGAGGAGAGATTGAGAAAGCTAGAAATCAAGCAAAAACACAAAATTGGAAGGATGAAAAAGGTTGGGATATATATCCTGATAATACTAAAAATTTTGATGGATTACCAGGTACATATAAGAAGCAGCAATTTCAAGAGGGAGATATATTAACGAGGTATGTTCATAAAAAAAGGAAAAATTATAATCCAATAGAAGATACAGGTAGATATACTGCTCCAGAAGGCGTTCCTTTTGAGAAAAGAGCGATGCCAGGTAAAGAATCTGATTATGAAATTTTTAAATTCAAGGTTAAAAAACCTTTTGATAGTTCAAGAAGTAAGGTAACTCCTTGGTTTGATAAAAAGGGGTTGGGAATACAGGATCATCATACTCCTATTAATAAGTTGGTAGATCCTGATAGAGGTTATTTAGAATTTATAGGAAAGTAGTATGAAAACAGAAGAATTAATGCAGTTTTATTTGCTTGATTTTATGAAAAAATCAACTCAAGAGTGGTATTCAATGGTTGCTAATACCTTATGTATTTTTGATGATGCAGACGAATATGGTTTCTATGATTATGTAAATTGTTTTTTTATAGATGAAAAACAGTTAATTATTAAAAATAAATCTCCTCGAGATAGTTTTCTTTTGCTCTGTTTTCTTGCCCAAAAAGAAAATTGTAAAGCCCCTGATATTATGCAGTGGCTTAGTGGGATATCTTCAAAAGAAGAATATATTCAGCGAGCAAAATATATCAGGAAAAAAATAGCGTACCTTCAGCCTTGTAGCGTAGTATTTGAAGAAGAAGGAAAAGATATTTTTGAAGAGGATATAAGCTATGATTGGTATGGACCGACTCTTTTTGTAAAGGAAAAAGCAGACAGCTATGAAATTTATCATGATTATTACCCAGAAAGAAGTAATCATAGAATACAAGAGACTGTCGCAATTATTTATGATAAATCTTTGCTTTATCCTTACCTATTAAATAAGCAATTTTTTCTGTTACTTAATCGTGCTAGAGGTGAGTTACCATTACTTGATTAATAAACTAAATTATTATGCTTATTTTATGACCCAAAGAGTAGATAATACTATTTTAATAGCGGTTAGATTTACTTTATTTTTTGTAAAATAGAGTGAGTTATTTAACTTAATTATTTCTGATAAATTAGGAGATTAGAGAAATGAAGAAAACACAAATAATTTTATTGCTCGCATTATTTACTACTATTGGTAATAGTGTACAGGCAGTGATAAAAAAATTAACTGATGAGACTATTGATGGAGTTCGTGTAATATCTTTTACAAATGATAAGAATATACCAAAAGAAGAGTATAATAAAAAAAAGGCACATTCAGAGGCTAAGTTTTTGGCAAAAACAAATCTTATTGATATTAGTAATTTGTATGAAATAGATAAAACTAAAATAGGAGGAGGTTATTCTGGGAATATAGTGAAAGTTAGAAATCGGAAGTTTGTATTTTTGTATGCAAAGACAGATTTTTATTTAAAAAATGAAGAGGGAATGATTACAGTTTATAAATCTGCTTTTATCGGTCAGACTCTAAATAAAGCTAATGATTATTTAGTTGTATGTTCTAGTTATGAAGAAATGAATCCTCTAACAGGAGCTTGTTTTAAAAAAGTAGAAGAAGTTTTTGATATTAAGAGAAAAGATATGATTATGGAATAAGAGTATTTTTAGCAAATTCTTTTAGATTTTAATGGTAGTTTTCAAAATTTACTTCAAAAATCTAGGTTTTGAGTATAACTATTCCCTGTTTTTGAGGACAGTTAAAAATTGCAAAATTTTATTTAAATCACACCGCTCTACACGTATCTTTATTATAGATATTTTTTATTCTATTAAGATAGTTAATATGTTCTTTAAAAACTTAGTAAACTTAAAGCTATTCATTTTGCATATTTAGATATTGATACACCAAATACCAATATCACAGGTGAAATCAGTATTGGCAATGCTAGTTGGGAAATGAGTGAGTTACAAAGTGAAGATGTAGTAGCTAAAAATACTCACACCGCTTCACCAAATGAATTAATGGATTCAGCTAAAGATAATTTAGCCAATCAATCCTCTACTTTAAGTCATTTAAATGTTAATTTTGATGATGGCAAAAAGGACTATTTAACGCCGAGTTTAGCAGATAAAAGAAATGAATATTTGAATAAAATTTCAGAGAAAGATTATTCATTTAATCATAAATCATCAAAAATAAATTGGTCTTCAAATACTAAAGAGATTAAGATAAAGGCGATACCTTCAACCTCATTCGAGCCATCAAATAACTCGTTACAAAAAGTTGGAAAAATCACCACCGAGGCTATCCCATCAACTTCATTGGGACAATCAACTGATACACAATTAAGTGTCAATATGTCATCCACTCATTCTCCAGAATTGGACGAATTTAAAGCAGATGTCTCCTCTATAGCATCGTTGATTAATACGACACAGAAAGTGAATTGGCCTTCCATTACTTCACCAAAATTTGATGGCGGTGAGTTGAAGATAAATACATCTAAAATCACTTCTGTTGAAAAAAATAATGGGAGTCGTTTATCAATTGATGAAATTTCACCTATTACTCCTTCAAAAGATTATATTCCTAATATCAAACTGAATATAGATAACAGTATCAGTATAAATACCAGTTTAGAAAAAAAACTACATCCAAAGATTAATGCGGATATTCATTTTGATAAAAATAATGTTGATAGTATTGATAATCAAAATAAGATAAATGGTTTTAAAGATGACTACTCTGCTCGTCAGAAACAGCCAAAGGCAAAGGCTTTTGAAAGTGATGGTGGTGTGGATTATGAGAGTGGGTTGGCCACGAGTAATATAAATCGGTTAGCCATAGATAGGGAACCAAGTGATATAAGATGGAAACAAGCAAAATTTGCTTTTTTTAATCCAATTGAAGCACTAGGAATTAATGGTAATATTACTAGTTCTAAGAATTTTTTATCCCCCGACTTAACCACAATTGCAACAACGTTTCAAATTAATCTAATTAGTAGGCACAATAAAGTCGCACAGGAGTTATACACAAAGGAACAATTGTGGGGTGATGGGGGAAAAGGTAATGCTTATAGACATACTATATTTCAATCATTAATAGCTCAGAAATATGGTAAAGAGATTGCTATTGATGCTGGAGATGCTCATGAAACACGTGTATTAGCATCGGATTTATCAAATATTAAAAAGTGGCAGAATACTTTTTTGATAATAAAAATGATTTTGAAGTGGCTAAGTTTTGCCCTATTGAAAAAGAAATAATTGAGTTTTCACAAGGGCTTCATTGGATTAGTCATCTTGACAGTTTTATTTTTAGTGATTATCCATTAAGATTTTTAATCATGAGACCTGTTTTTACGGAGTATAATTTCTTATATATTTTAGGAGAAGAAAGTTTTATTAGAGAAGTAATCAAGTTTAAACAAGGTTGGTCGATTAAATATTTTGATCAAAAAGCTATTAAGTTATGAAATTTTTGTTAAAATAAAAAGAATTTAAAAAATTCATGAAAAATACTCTTATTGTAAGAACATTTGAATTTAAGTGGCTAGATTTTATTTAGAATTTGCCTTATTGTAATAAGATTAAAATAATACAGATATTTTGAATGCTCTCAAAGTATCTAAATTTTTAAATAACCTTAAGTATAAAAATAAGGAGTAACTAATGAAAAAATATTTTAGTTTAGTAATAATGTTATTTGTGGTGAGTGTAACCACTTCGGTACAATCAAATGCGAATAATATTACTATTGATGAAATACGCGCCAAAGCGAATAAAGGAAGTGTTGATGATCAGTTTCGATTAGGGCTTATGTATTATAATGGAATTGGTGTTGAGCAAAATTATCGTAAAGCAGCTAATTGGTATGAGAAATCCGCACAAGGTGGGTTAGTCGACGCACAGTACAATATTGGAGTTATGTACAATAATGGTGTTGGTGTTAAACGAAATTTTTCTAAAGCAGTAAAATGGTATGAAAAAGCGGCTAAAAAAGGACTAAAAGAAGCACTGTATAACTTAGGGTTGTTATATCAAAAAGGGCAAGGGGTTTCAAAAGATTTATCAAAGGCAATTAAACTTTTTACTCAATCAGCAGAACAAGGCTATCCATTAGCTCAATTAAATTTAGGTTTTATTTACGGTTTAGATGGCTATAATCGGAAAAATTATAAGCAAGCCGTATATTGGTATAAGAAAGCAGCGGAGCAAAATCAACCTATTGCACAATTATATTTAGCGAAAATGTATGAGCTGGGTAAGGGCGTGCCAAAAGATATACAAAAAGCTGTGCATTGGTATACATCTTCCGCTAAATTAGACGAACCACAAGCACAATTTATTTTAGGTGTACTTTATAAAAATGGAGAAGGTGTTAAGAAAAATCCAACCATTGCTCTGAAGTGGTTTTCGAAATCTGCACAGCATAATTTTGTCCCTGCTAAATATTCCTTAGGGTTAGCTTATCGTGATGGAATGGGGGTGAAAACAGATTATAAACGTTCAGTTCATTTTCTAAAACAAGCTTCAGAAAATAATTATACTTTTGCTCAATATGATCTAGCACTTATGTATTACTTTGGAAAAGGAATTAAAAAAGACAGAGCAAAAGCAAAATATTGGTTTGATAAATCATGTAACGGTGGCTATAAAACTGCTTGTGGTCAGTTTGAAAAATTAAAAAAATAGAAAAAAGTCATAGTTATGGCATAGTAGTGATTTTATAAGGGAGATACTCTCTTATCTTACTAACATAGATACTCATCCTAACAAGGTGAGTAAGTATTAACAATCTCAGTTAGAAATGGATGAACTACAAAGTGGAGACGTATTAGCTGAAAATAATCACTTCATTTCACAAATAAACTCATTGATGTATAAATAATGTTGTAGGTACATAAGGACAAGGTAACTTGCACTAGCCCTATTTCCTTGTCTCTTGCCACCAGCTTATCCAGTTAAACTAGTAAATTGGGTAAGCAATGAGTAAAGTAAACTTGGCTTGTCGCTAAAGGCTATAAATATGCTTGATAGGACGAAATCATACACTTACCTATTTTTATCTATCTGTTTTGCAATCACTACATTACCTTGCATATTCACAAATCCCCATTGATCATCAGGCGTATAAACTTTGGCTAACCCATTTGAAAAAGGGCTGATTTTTTCATAAATAATGTCTGTGGTGTGTTGCCCTTGACGATTAACGAAACCTTTTAATCCTTGTTTATTTTCTACGATAAAGAGCTGTTTATTGATAATCTGAACATCTTTATATTGTGGTTTCACTAACTCTTTGCCTGCTTCATCAACAATCCCTTTTTGTTCATCACAACCCATAACAAGAATGGCATTTTCAATACTTTTATCATCATAAGCACAATAATCTAAATTTAACACTTTGCCTGAATAATCCATTAAATTTAGTTTATAATTATCTCGAACCATAAAATAAGGGGCTAACGGTAAGGCTTCAATTTCAACATAAATTGGTTGAGAAAGTTGCTTTCCTTTGGGACTAAATAGAGCCATTCTGTAATCAAGCGGGGGAAGCTCTCCTATAATAAATTGATTTTTGGTGTAGGTGATTTTATAAAATTGTGTAGGAATTAATACTTCCCCTTTTTCATTAATTGCTCCTTCAAGCCTATTCTTTTTAACAAAAATCAGCCCATTATCCTCATCTTTATACAACAGATCATCATAACTATTCGGTGGTAGCACTTGTTGAAATTTATCATTAACAAAAATACGTTCATCCCCTGTTGTTAACATCGCTAAACCTTTAAGTTCATCAGGCATATCATATTTTATCGGAGTGACTTTCTCTCCTTGTAAATTGATATAGCCATAACGTCCTGATTTAACTATTAATAAATCATCAGATAAATTTGAATTGTGAATATATTGATATTTAGCAGGCAAAATTTCATTACCTTGTGGATCTAATAATCCCCACAAATATTCATCAAAATCATCACTTCTAAAGCTGATCATTTTATTTTTATGAATTTTAATTGCAGGGTATTTACGACGAATGGCTTGATAATCAACAGTTGCAACTTCAGGTGAGGTATTTTTGACTATTTTTTGTTGTTGTTTTTGTGGTTGCTCTGTTCTTTTTTCAACAGAATCAAACTGCTTTGGGTCAACCTTTTCCCCTGTTTGATCAATAAACCAATTTTTATATTCATCACCGATTTGCTTTTCTACGTAGATTGCACCATTATCGTCTATTCGCATAAAATCATATTGAGGCTTAATTAACTCCTTTCCCTGAATATCTATCAATCCATAGTTGTAATCCTTATCCACCACCACAGATAAACCTTGCTTAAATTCAGTGACATTCAAATAAGGCAAATACACCACATCATTTTTTGCAAAAAGTTGTGAAGAAGTGACCGCTATTAATAGTGCTATCAATGTATTTGTGAGTTTTTTAAACATTTTAAGTTCCTATACCTCTGTTGGTGATGATTTACGATCTATGATTTTTTAATCAGGTTTTACTGTAAACTATCGATTAGTTTATTCCAAAGTTCAAAAGGAAAGCTACTCTCTTTTGATTGGTGTTGTATATTTCTTAAAGAATAGCAGTTATAATCAGCAGAAAATTCATCACCAACATTAGTTGTTATCCAAGAGTAATCTTCTTGTAAAAAACAGGTAGATAAGAGTTTACTATTTTTAATTTTAAAAGAATCTAAAATATTCTTCGATCTCGTGGTAAGCTCTTTACACTCTCTTTGCTCATCAGATCCAAATCCTACAAAATCCTTTAATAATAACAACGGAACATCTGAGTTTTTCCAATTTGCATCATATTTTTGGATATTTTCTAATAATAAATTCAATTCATCATACTTTAAACAATATGGATGCCACATTGCCAAATCCCACCAGCCCAATAAATATTTTTCTTCTTGATAGCACAGGTATAAATAGTTGCTACAACCAAATCGGCTTTCTATTAATAATTCAAAATTGTTTAATTGAAAATAAAAGTGAACAATATCAGAATGAACCGAAAAATCAGTGGATAATTGTGTCAGAATATTTTTATAAGTTATCTCTTCAATTTCTTTGAGTATATTTCCATTTTCATCATACAACACATTTTCCAAAGTAAGATATAAAACCCAAAAATCTTCATTTCCAAATACATCATTTCTCATAAATATTCCTTATGTATTAAATGAAAATCATCTAACGTAGCGAATAATTTTTCATTTTCTACACTTAATCGACTGACTTCTAAAAGCACTGAAAATGGCACATCTTTTAATGGTTCATTATCATCAAAATCACGATTATGATGTAGTTGAAAAGATTGTCCGTCATACTTATCTCCTACACAATAATAGACACCAAAATATAAACTTTCTCGCTCTTGTAAAGCCAAACCAGATAATATTTCTATTTTCTTTCTCGCCTCAACAATTTCAAGGTTAGTGGCATAAGTTGCGTAAATATTCACAATTTTTCCTATCCTTTAGCTAAAACTCTAAATTCAAAAAAATGCTCAGCCAGATGAATATCAACTAATTTAGGTTGATCTGAAAAAAATAACGTCACATCTCTTGAACTATATATATCATTAAGGCTGTTTAAAAATGCTGAAAATGATGTGATAGAAAAAATAAGATAAAGCTCACCAAAATCTAAAATAAATGTTGTTTGTGGATAAACAATTTCTTGTAATTTTTTAGCAATGGTATTTTTTTCTTCAAGATATGAAATCTCGGCGATAATAGGAATGTTACGTTCTATTTTATTGAATTCATTTCTTAACTCATCATCAAACCACTGTAAAATTTCTGGTTTTTGATAAACAATTTCTTGAATATCAATCCCTTTTATTTCTGATATTTGTTGTTTTATTTTAAGTAGATACAGCTTTTGTTGTAGTGTTTTATTCATTTTATCTTTGCCTTATATTTTTGTGAGTAAAGTTTTTAAACCAATATCATAAAAGAGCAAATCACTTATACTCGTTGAGATTTTAGTTGCTTCTGCCATATCTAAATCTTCTAATCTGCAAAAATAAAGGTTCAATTCATCATCGTTTTTTATATACAACAGTACGCCACCACCGCCATCATCGGCAATTGCCCAAGCCTTTGGTAAATAGTGTTGAATTTTATAGGCTTCATTCATCTCTATACAACCAGCAGCATTCCAAAAGCGTAAATATTTTTCTGCTACTCCAATTTCTATTTCTGCGTTTTCACTTAATAATTCAATATAATCCACAGGAAGAATTATAGGGCAGTGGTTTTTTAATAAAAGAATATCTTGCTCAGATAAATCTATTTTAATTGAATAGATATGGTATGACTGACTTAAATTCTGCCATTTATTTGTCATTTAATAATCCTTATTTATACTTGTACGCTGAATACTTAATTTGTAAATTTTTATGTAAATGTGACCGCTAATAATGTTATAAATACATTTTATTCTATTTCGATCTCAAGTATTTTTGATTTTCTATCATAATAAAGCAATTGAACTTTATACTGTCCTTTTTCTAATCCTTTCTTTTTTAGATTATTATTTTGAAAAAAGGGAACTTCCATTAAATTTATCGTATATTTTTTTGTTTCATTAGGCTTTAATATTACTTTCCTATCTAAAATTTCATCAGCAGTGAAAAATTTTGAAGAATAAAACAATTTTGACGGTTTTTCCGTGATTACCTCATTTTTATCATTAAAAACCAAAGCCCCTAATCCAATAAGACTATTTTTATAATCATATATAAGTATTGTTTCATTTTCATCTGAGTTATTTTTCCATACAAGATCAATATCAATCACTTTACCTTGTTTATATTTCTTTTTGGCATTGATAGAAAACTCTACCTCTTTTGAACTTGGGAATACAAAAAAGTTATGTTTTTCTCTAAAAACTTTGTGATTTTCGAAACTATTCTTTTTACTTTCTAAAAAAAGTGGGTCTTGTGGTTTTGTTATTTCAAACTCCAGCATTTCTGATTTTTTATCAAAATAAAACACTTGGAATTGATATTTTCCTTTTTCTAAACCTAACTCACTCAATTTATAATCAAATTCTGGAATTTTCATTAAATCAAAGGTCTGTTTTTTAATCTCATTCGGTTTTAATATTACCTCTTGATATGCTAATTCACCTTTACTAAATACTTTTGATGATAAAGATATATAGCTATTGATAGATGCAGTATTAATTATTGAATTATTTTCATCTATCACCACAGCACCTAAACCTATCATTCCCTCACCATACGGAAATATCAAAATGGTTTCATCTTTATCAGAATTATTTTTCCAAACAAGTTCAATATTAATGGCTCTGCCTTGTTCGTATTTCTTTTTTGCATTGATAGAAAATGCTACTTTTTCTGAAGTGGGATATTGCCTGCAATATTCGGGGCAATGAACCCCTCTATATTCATAATAATATTTTTCTATATTGTTTTTCATCACCATATCCGTACTCGCATAACAAAAATTGATAAGTGAACTTATTAATAACATTACATATTTTTTCATAATAGCCCTTTTTATTACTCTTTTATATATTCTTGTATATACTCCTGTATATAGTCTTCTAATGATACTCCTCGCTTATATTCATACAGATTATATCCATCAACATAAAGACTAAAACAAAAAATACAATGATTATCGCAAGTATAAGTTATGTATATTCTAAATAACTTTTCCAACTCATAAACCACTAATTTATATTTCCCCATATCATCATTATCTATATGATCGGTTTCACTTAGCTTTGTGGCAATGTTATTTAGATAATCTAGAACCGTCAGTGCGTAACCCTGTTTATTGATTTTTGTTTTATTAAAATATAAATCACCTAAGGACATTACATCAATTCGATAATTAATATCTTCACAATCAAACCAAAAATGCATATTAGAAGTGTTGATAATATTAAATCCATTATCAATTTGCTCTTGAGGAAAATGTTCAAACTTAATAGCATTTTGTTCCAAATACTCAATCAATTCAGTCTTACTTTTACCTAAAAATAGCTTAGGATTTTTCTTTATATCAAAGGTTATATTAAACATCGCTTATCCTAATTTTTCCTCAAAAATCACTTTATACTCTTTTGTCCAAAGTAATGAAAAATAATAGTCAATCCATTCAAAAAGAGTCGTCATTATCACTTCTTCTTGCCAGTTCTCACAAAAAATATCCGCATAAGTAACTGCAAAATTTGGTGAGTCTTGGTTTGTTATATCATAAAGACCAAATCCCGTACCAAGAGCAATTTCAGAAATAACATAAAGTGTATTGGGAAATAAATCTAATTCCAGTTGTTCAAATAACTCATTTGAAAAAGACATAATTTGGTTGGGCGGAATAATTTCAAACGTCATATCACCTAACACCTCAAAATGCCCACAACAACGCCATAACTCTTTTAGGTCACAAGGTAAGATAAGATTATAGGTTGTTTCAAAATCATTAATTTCATCAAGGGTGATTTTTCTTTTTTGTAAAACTTGTATTGATCTGTCATTTACAATAAGAGGGTTATCTTTTGTATATACTATTAATTTATTAATAAGGTCAGTTATTTCTTTCATTTTACAATCCTCTAAGCGGTATGATTTTGTTATTTTTTTGCAAAAATTTGTCAAGATGTGACCGCTAATAATAGCGGTTAAAATAAATATTTTTCTCTTATGAAGTAAATAAAGATATTAAAACAATCATCGTAAAAAATAGCACAAAAAATAAAGAAAAGATAAACACAAAGGTAAAAGGTATATAGGATTTTATGGCACTATATAATTTTGATGAAATAAACATCATTACCAAACTTATACATAGTAAATAAACAAAAATGGGAATAAATATTTCTATGAGCCAATTATCGATGGGGATACCACCAAACAAATATTGTTCTTCTGCTCCATAAGTAAGAATAATACTGTTAAGTAAGGTAACCCCTAAATAACAATACAGTTTTTTATTCCATTTAGAAAAATATTTCTCAATAAAAAAGGCATTACCTATCAAGGCTAAATTTATAAGTAGTAATAGATACAATATAATTTCTTTCATAAATTCTATCTCTAATTGAAGCTATTTTTTATTTGTATAGAGTATCATAGTGAGCTTGAGAATAACGGAAATAAAAAACAAGCAAACTAAATACAAATATATTTTGTTTTCTCATTTTTTATTTTCCTTTTAATTATTTTTCTCAATAATTGATTTTTTTCTCAATCATACTACTTATCCAACAACTTTTGGTAAATAACCTGCTTGAATTAAGAATGGTACACTCATAATCAATAAACCTAAAATCAGGGCTATAACTAATGAAATATTTCCACCAAATACTCGGTATGGTAGATCTGGATAAAGTTTTCTCATTCTCCATACCATTCCGATTGGTAATACCAACCCATAGAAAGTAAACATTTGCCCTGCGTAACCCAATGCCATAATAAAGCCTTCTGGATAAAATAATGCAAATGCAAGTGGGGGTAAGAATGTTAATAAACTTAATACGCTTTGTCCTGCTTTGATATTAACTCGTTTTAACAAATCATCTAAACAATGTAATAAACTTAATGCAACGCCTAAAAATGAAGTGACTAATGCTAATGTGGAAAATAAACGTACCGCTTCACCAATAAAGTTACTACCTGTAATATGTTTAGTGGCATTTACTAGACCATTTAATGTCGGTTCATTGGTTAAAATTTTCACAAATTCTGCTTGGCTTAGCGTTCCGTGAGTCGCCATTTGCCACAAAATATAGGCAACTAATGGAATACCGGTACCAATAATAATAGCGGAACGTAAACGCTTTACATTTCCCTCAAGGTAGCGATTTAAACTTGGAATAACTACGTGAAAGCCAAAAGAGGTGAAAAATACAGGGCTTGCGGAAATAATGACAAAATCTTTTAATGGCATTGCACTTAAATTTGCTGTTGTCACTTTTGGCAACATCATTAATAATACAAAAAAGAAAGCAATTAATTTTATAATAAATAACACTCGAGTAAGAAAATCAACGCTTCTAGTTCCAATGCTGACAAATAAACCTAAAATGATGGTAAATACCACAATTGCAACAGGTGTTGCTTTATCCCCTAAAAAAGGCAATAATCCAGATAGAAGTGAACCGCCACCAGAGACGTAAGCGGCAATAATTGCATACATAAAAACCACTAATGCAATAGTTGCGATCACACGACCAGCTATACCAAAATACTGTTCTGCAAGAGTCGCTATTCCTGCATTTGTTCTAGGTGCTTTTTGATATACTTCCACAAAAAGTAAGCCACTATAAGAGAGTAAACCCCATAATAAAAAAAGCAAAATAAGCGTATAGCTAAATCCCATTTCAGCAGAGGTTAGTGGCATTGCCAACATTCCTGCCCCTATTGTGGTTCCTGCAACAATCAAGGCACTTCCAAATGTATTGCTCTTCATAAATTCTCCCGAAAAATACAAAATATGTAAGTTTTCAACCCTAGCAGAAAATTTTATTTCTCGCAATACTCTGACTGCAACAATTTTTTATTTTTATTGATTAAATTTACAATAAACACTAAATTGTACTTGAATTAAATAATTTCACCCTTATTATTAGGGAATAACTTTAGAAAAAGAAGAAGTAATTAATGAGTAAAAAACGAAGTGCGAGTTCATCACGATGGCTTGCTGAACATTTTAAAGATCAATTTGTCCAAAAAGCACATAAACAAAAGTTGCGTTCACGTGCTTATTTTAAAATTGATGAAATTCAACAAACCGACCGTTTATTCAGACAAGGAATGACTATTGTTGATTTAGGGGCAGCCCCTGGTGGCTGGTCGCAGTATGCTGTTTCTCAAATTGGAGGAAAAGGGCGGGTCATTGCCTGTGATATTTTGGATATGAACCCTATTGCAGGTGTTGATTTTTTACAGGGTGATTTTCGAGAAGAAACTGTTCTCCACGCATTACTTGAAAGAGTAGGTGAAAAGAAAGTGGATGTAGTAATGTCTGATATGGCACCCAATTTTAGTGGTTTACCATCAGTGGATATTCCTCGTTCAATGTATTTAGTTGAACTGGCACTTGATATGTGTCGTCAAGTTTTAACTAAAAATGGAAGCTTTGTCGTAAAAGTATTTCAGGGAGAAGGCTTTGATGAATATTTAAAAGAAATTCGGTCGATGTTTACGAAAGTTAAAGTGCGTAAACCTGAGGCTTCTCGCGGACGATCTCGTGAAGTTTATATTGTCGCAATGGGATACAAAGGATAGGTTTTGTAAATTTTTAAATAAATCTGACCGCTTAGCATAGTTTAAATATGCATTTTGTAGTACCCTTATACATAATTTATTACATATAGAGGAAATTAACCTTGAACGATATGGTTAAAAACGTTTTACTTTGGGTGGTAGTCGCCGTTGTTTTGATGACTGCTTTTGAAGGATTTAATTCTATTAATAGTTCAGCAAATACTGTTGAGTACTCCACCTTTATCAATGATTTAAAAGATAATCGTCTAAAAGGAGTAGATTTTAAATCTAATGATGAAGTAATTTCTGTTACAAAAAAAGATGGTAATACATACCAAACTGTAATGCCAATGTATGATCGTGATTTATTAAATGATCTACTCAAAAAAGAAGTCACTGTCTCTGGGCAACCACAAGAACAAAGAAGTTTCTTATCTCAAATCTTTATTTCTTGGTTCCCAATGATGTTGTTGATCGGCTTTTGGCTATTTTATATGCGTCAAATGCAAGGCGGTGGCGGTAAAGCTATGGGCTTTGGAAAAAGTAAAGCCAAAATGCTTTCACCAGATCAAGTCAAAACAACTTTTGCTGATGTTGCTGGTTGTGATGAGGCAAAAGAAGAAGTGAGTGAAGTCGTCGATTTTCTAAGCGATCCATCTAAATTCCAAAAGCTGGGTGGACGAATTCCAAAAGGTATTTTAATGGTTGGACCACCAGGAACAGGTAAAACCCTTCTAGCAAAAGCTATCGCAGGTGAAGCGAAAGTGCCATTCTTTACTATGGCAGGTTCTGACTTTGTCGAAATGTTTGTTGGTGTAGGGGCATCTCGTGTTCGTGACTTATTTGAGCAAGCAAAGAAAAATGCACCTTGTATCATCTTTATTGATGAAATTGATGCAGTAGGTCGTAAACGTGGTGGTGCAGGTTTTAGTGGTGGACACGATGAACGTGAACAAACCTTAAACCAAATGCTCGTTGAAATGGACGGTTTTGAAGGAAATGAAGGTGTAATCGTCATTGCAGCTACTAACCGTTCTGATGTGTTAGATAATGCCTTAACTCGTCCAGGGCGTTTTGACCGCCAAGTGATGGTTGGGTTACCTGATGTACGTGGTCGTGAGCATATTTTAAAAGTACATATGAGAAAAGTGCCAATCGCTGCTGATGTTGATCCAATGATTATTGCTCGTGGTACACCGGGTTATTCTGGTGCAGATTTAGCAAACCTTGTAAATGAAGCAGCTCTCTTTTCTGCTCGAGCAAATCAAAAAACCGTAACAATGGAAAATTTTGAAAAAGCGAAAGATAAGATCAATATGGGACCTGAGCGTCGTTCAATGATTATGACGGAAGAACAAAAAGAATCGACCGCTTATCACGAAGCTGGACACGCTATTGTTGGGTATTTGATGCCTGAACACGACCCTGTTCATAAAGTAACTATCATCCCGCGTGGACAAGCCTTAGGAGTAACCTTCTTCTTGCCTGAAGGAGATCGTATTAGTATGAGCCATAAACAGATTGAAAGTAAACTTGCAAGTGTTTACGGTGGACGCTTAGCGGAAGAAATTATTTATGGTAAAGAAAATATCTCAACGGGTGCATCTAGTGATATTCAGGTCGCCTCTGGTTTAGCTCGTAGAATGGTAACTGAATGGGGATTTTCAGAAAATCTTGGTCCTATTCTCTATAAAGATGATGAAGGTTTTGGTGCACCAAAAGTTGTCTCTGAAGAAACGGCTAAACTTATTGATGAAGAAGTTCGTAAAATTGTTGAACGTAGCTACGAACGAGCGAGAAAATGTCTATCTGATAATATGGATATTCTTCACTCAATGAAAGATGCATTAATGAAATATGAGACGATTGATATGCCACAAATTAAGGCATTAATGGAACGTCGTCCAGTTGAAGATCCTGAAGGTTGGAATGATGATAATAATTCCACATCATCAAATAATGATTCCGATGAAAAAGGACAATTAAAAGATATAGAAACAGAAGAAAGTTCAGATAATTCTGTACCTAATATGTTATAAGATAATGGTTTTAAAGCCCTAACTAAGTAATTAGTATAGGGCTTTTTATAAAAATTAATCACTTAAACATAATTTTCAGGTCTAAATAAACTTTTAGCTGAAAAGGTAAATTAATTCGATTATAATCCCTAATCATCATCAAACTAAGGAAAAAATTATGTCTGTTGAAATTCTTGATCAATTAGAGAAAAAGATTAGAGAAACGGTTGAAACCATTCAATTGTTACAACTTGAAGTTGAAGAGCTCAAAGGGAAAAACAACGAACTAAATTCGGTTAAAGAAAAACTCTCTCAAGAAAATGAAGAGTTAAAAGCAGAGCAAGACAAATGGCAAGATCGTGTACGCTCTCTACTTGGACAGATTGATAATATCTAATATTATTTACGACTAAACGGCTGATTATTATTAGCCGTTTTTTTACATACAACTCCTTTTTACATACAAATTATTATGGCAAAACTCTATTTTTACTATTCATCAATGAATGCAGGAAAATCAACGACCCTGCTACAATCCTCTTACAACTATCAAGAAAGAGGAATGAGTACCCTTGTTTATACTGCTGCGATTGACGATCGCTTTGGAGTGGGAAAAGTCTCTTCTCGCATTGGTATTTCACAAGAGGCGTTATTATTTAGATCAGACTCTGATTTATTTGAAGAAATTGCTCAATATATTAAAGAAAATCCACTACATTGTGTACTCATTGATGAAGCACAATTTCTAAGTAAAGCACAAGTTTATCAGTTAACAGAAGTGGTAGATAAACTCAAAATTCCTGTTCTTTGCTATGGCTTACGCACCGATTTTCAATCTGAATTATTTGAAGGAAGTCGTTATCTCCTTTCTTGGGCAGATCAACTTAAAGAGTTAAAAACAATTTGTTATTGCGGCTCAAAAGCAAATTTTGTGATCAGAATGAACGAAAAAGGTGAAGCCATTACTCAAGGTGCTCAGATCCAAATTGGTGGTAATGATAGCTATTTAGCGGTCTGTCGTCGTCATTATAAAGAGAAAACAGGTCAGTTATAATATAACTATTCTATTAAATAAATAGGGTAAAATCGTACTTGAAGTTCATCCCCCCCTCCTAACCTCCCCCCGCCAAAGTGGAGGGAAAGAAAGATTGTTATATAAGATCCCCTCCTCCGTTTACGGGGGAGGGTTAGGGATGGGCATAAAGACCCCTATTTTTGCAAATTCTTAAAGTAATGTAACCGCTCTTTTAATCTCTAAATCCAGCGTCTTACTCTTTTTTTGTATTGGCGATACATTTCACCAAATTGTTTTTCTAAATAACGTTCTTCAGGGTAAATCTGAAAATAGGTAATATAAAGGCAAAACAATACAATACCAACTAAGCTTACACTATTACCAAGCCATAATCCCCAAGCAAATAAATACATTGCAAGGCTTAAATACATTGGATTGCGAGTGATACTATAAATACCATAAGTAACTAAAGTTGAGGTTTTATTTGGATTAAAAGGACTCGCCGTTGTTTTTTCTTTGAAAAAGCCCCATAAACTCATTATATCAATTATAATAGCAACACAAATAACCACAATAATTATGCTGATATGACAATTGAATACTCCCCATTTAGGCATAAACTTCATTAATAATGCACAGCTTAAAAATATCACTGGTGGTGGGATTTTTAATTCCATTCTCTTTCCTTAATATTATTATTTTTTAAATATAAAAAAGGAGAATAGATATTCTCCTTTTGGATGATTATTGTTGTAATGCTTTATCTATTTTTTCAAAAAGTGCATCAGATAAGTTATCTATATCCAATAAACGTTTTAAGCCTCGACGCATTAATGTTTGACGTTGAGTATCGTAACGAGAAAACTTAATTAACGGTTCAATCAGACGAGCACCCACTTGAGGGTTAATTTCATTTAGTTTAATTAAAATTTCCACAAGGAAACGATAACCAGAACCATCAATTTTATGGAATGCTTTTAAGTTGTGTGAACTCAAGGTTCCAATAAGCGATCTCACTCGATTTGGATTTTTAAAATTAAAACTACGATGTTCCAGTAAATCTTGAACAATCTCTAATACATTATCATCTGGACGGCTTCCTTGAATAGTAAACCATTTATCCATTACCAAACCATCGTGATGCCATTTTTCTTCAAAATCATTTAATAATTGATCTCTACAATCAAGTTGAGCTTTCGCACTTAAACTTAATGCAGCTAATGTATCCGTCATATTATTGGCTGATTGATAATGCGATAAAACTAGCTTATTTCCCTCTGAAGTAAAGGCTAAATAAGACAAGCACGTATTACGCAATGCTCGTTTTGCAATATCTTGAACAGCAACTTGATAAGCCTCTGTTTTGTTTTGGTGATAAGTATTGATTAATTCATTTCTTAAGTTTTTGGCAATAGTACGCTGCATAAATTGGTGTACCGCTGCAATTCCTTCAGGATCAATTACCGTAAATAACTCGGCAAATTCTGTTTCTTTTGGTAAAGTGAGCATTAAAGCAGTAAGCATTGTATCTTTTTGATCGGCTAAAACTAAATTTAATGCGTCTAATATTGTTTCAGATAGAACTAATTCTTCATCCTGTTGGTAACGAATTAAGTTTTGATGTAATTCATTATTAAACAATGTTTGTATCGTATTCCAACGTACAAAATCATTTTCTGTATATTTTAGCAATGCAATAAGCTGTTCATCAGAATAATTATACTCTAATCGTACAGGTGCTGAAAAATCACAAAGTAGTGCTGGAACTGGCTGATGTTTTACATTATGAAACTCAAATACTTGATGATCTTGAGTGACATCTAATACATCATTTACCCTTTTTCCATTATACTGTAATTTAATTTTTTTCCCTTTTTCTTGGGAGTATAACTGTATTTTAAGTGGAATATGTAAACACACTTTATCCAATTGATCCGCTGTTGCAGGTGTTTTTTGTGTCACTTTAAGGCGATAAATATAATTTCTTTCATCATACTCATCACTAATCGTTAATTCTGGGGTACCAGATTGACTATACCAACGTCGGAATTGTGTTAAATCGATACCTGATGCTCGTTCCATTGCAGAAACAAAATCTTCACAAGTTGCCGCAGTACCATCATTTTCGCTCACATAAAGTTGCATTCCTTTTTGAAATAATTCTTCACCTAATAACGTATGGAGCATTCGAATTACTTCTGCCCCTTTTTCATACACAGTCACCGTGTAGAAATTATTCATTTCAATTACTTTTTCAGGGCGAATTGGATGAGACATTGGGCTAGCATCTTCAGCAAATTGGACTAAGCGTAATAAACGCACATCTTCAATACGTTTCACAGGGCGAGACCATAAATCTGAGGTAAACTCCTGATCTCTAAATACGGTTAATCCTTCTTTTAGACTAAGCTGGAACCAGTCACGGCAGGTAATACGATTGCCCGTCCAGTTATGAAAATATTCGTGAGCAATCACACTTTCAATATCAATATAATCAGTATCCGTCGCAGTTTGCGAATTAGCCAACACGTATTTAGAGTTAAAAACATTTAAGCCTTTGTTTTCCATCGCACCCATATTGAAAAAATCGACGGCTACAATCATATAGATATCTAAATCATATTCTAGTCCAAAACGTTCTTCATCCCATTTCATTGCACGTTTTAAACTTTCCATTGCCCAAGAGGCTCGATCTAAATTGCCACGATCCACATAAATTTCTAATGCAACCTCTCGTCCACTCATTGTGGTAAAAGTATCTTGAAGTAAATCAAAATCCCCCGCCACTAAAGCAAAAAGATAACTTGGTTTTGGATAAGGGTCTTGCCATTCAACCCAATGACGCCCATTCTCTAACTCACCCTGTGCAACACGATTCCCATTTGAAAGTAGGAAAGGAAATTGTGATTTTGAAGCGGTTACTTTTGTCGTATATTTTGCAAGTACATCAGGGCGATCAAGCATATAAGTAATTTGACGAAAACCTTCAGCTTCACATTGTGTACAAATGCCATCACCAGATTGATATAGCCCCTGTAAAGACGTATTTTGTGCAGGGTTAAGTTTGGTTTTAATTTCTAGTTTAAATTCCCGATTTGGGTAATCGGCTAAATCTAATGTAAGAGATTCTTTATCTTGTGTAAACTGTTTAAATTCAGCATCATTATATTTTAATGATAAAAATTCAAAACTATGACCATCTAAACGTAGCTGTATTGCCTGTGTATTTTTACGCTCAATAGTTAAAGTAGAGGTCACGACAGTCTCAATAGAATCAAGTTGAAAATCAAGATAGATTTCATTAATAGTAAAATCTGGATATTGATAATCCTTTCTATGTTTCGCTTTAGGTTGCATACAATTTCCTTAGAAAATTAGATTATATGCCTAGTTTAAATATATTTGAGGTAAATTACAAAAAATTTAATAAAAGTGACCGCTTATTTTTGTTTTTCTCTTTCATCATTCGCTCCGATAGAATAGAATATAGTCAATACTGGTTCCACTTGACTATTGAGCAAAAAATGAAGTTAAACTTACCGACCTACTTAACTATTTTTAGAGTGATTTTAATCCCTCTTTTTATTATTACGTTTTATTTGCCATTCAAATATGCCCCTGAAATTACGACATTACTCTTTTTTATTGCAGGGCTTACAGATTGGTTTGATGGATATTTAGCTCGAAAATGGAGTCAGGTGACTCGTCTGGGGGCTTTTTTAGATCCTGTTGCAGATAAAGTATTAGTTGCTGCAGCACTAGTGTGTGTGGTTGAACATTATCATACTTGGTGGATTACTATTCCTGCGATTGTGATGATTTCCCGTGAAATTATTATTTCAGCATTACGTGAATGGATGGCTGAAATTGGAGAGCGTGCAAATGTTGCAGTCTCTTGGATGGGTAAAGTCAAAACGACGGCTCAAATGCTCTCTTTAGGCGGATTATTATGGCGATACAATTTTGCAATGGAAGTCGCTGCTTTTATTGCTCTGTATATAGCCTCTATTTTAACAATATGGTCAATGATGCAATATTTAAAAGCATCAAAAAATAGTCTAATCCAATAAAAATAAAACGGTGGTCAAATAAGCCACCGTTTTTTTATTCTTCAAACAACCCGTTTCGAACTATTCAGAAATTAATCCTCTCATCACTTTATACTGTTCATTAATTAACGGCATTATATCTGCCCAATGTAATATCAGTTCTTTTTGTCCGTCTGCATACGAACCAATTTCATAAACAGGATAGACTAAATTAAGTCCCACTCCTGAAAAATAGAAATTTTCAGGTAAATATAATTTCTGCTTAGTGGCAAAGAAAAAGCCCATATTCCCATCTGCTTTACGATACTGTGGTTCATAACGTTCCCATAGCATTTCTTTTAATTTAGTTTGATTTTCTTTATTAAATAAATCATCAAGAGAAAGAACTTTTTTACTGTTTAAGTCAAAATTGAGATAGGTCACATTATGTATGCCATGAGCACCACCAATATAATTAAAATCATATAAAGTGAAAGTAGCAATATTTTCTCTTTGTCCAACATAATCAATATTAGAATGATATATCGCACTAAAATAAGTACCGCTAATTTTATCTTGTGGTGTATCTGCAAAAATATCTTTAGCTTCTGTTAATTCACTTTGATATTTTTGTGTAAATTCATCTATTAATTGCTGTTTCGGATTATTTATTTTTAATGTGTCTTTGTTTTTTGAATGATGTTTTAACAACGCAACCAAAAGCTGGTTGTTTAGCCATTCTTTATTGGTTTTAAGTGTAAAGATAGAAAAATCAAGAGGATATTTGGTATCTTTTTTATCAAACACCACTTCATTTTCTACCTTGATCATTTGTGACTTTTCTAACAATTTAATTTGAGATTTAAGATCTTTAATTTCTTGCATTGCTTGTTCATCATTACATCCAACTAAAAAGAATGCCAGTATAAGTAAAGGGCTTAAAAATATTTTTTTCATTTATATCTTCCTTATTTGAATTTAAAAGAAAAACGTTCTAATTCTAACCAAATTTCATCACTAAAATCTTTTTTGATTTTACGCTCAAGTTCGGCTAATTGCTGACATAAGTGAAATAATTGATAATATGTTAATCGACTTATTGCACTTTGATAAAAACTTCTCTTATTTTGCCATATCTTTAAACGATCAAATTCCATACGCAAATTATCACTTATAAGCGGTTGGTTTAAAGCAACATTTTGCAAATTTGTTCCAGTAAGATCAAGTAAAATTAATAATTCTTTTTGAATAATACGCAATAAAATAATAGGAGAGACATCTTCATTTTTTAAATGTGACAGAATACGTAAAGCTCGACTTATTTTTCCTTCCAATAGTGCATCAATCCATTGAAATGGCGTAAATTGAGCAGACTGCTCTATCACTTCTTTGACTTTATTAAAACTAATTTTTCCCTCAGGAAAACGAAGTTGTAATAACTGTAATGCCTGTTTTAATGCTAATAAATTTCCTTCATAGCTATAACACAGCAATTGATTAGCCTCACTATCTAACTGCAAATTCATCACTTTTGCTCGTTGAGTCAGCCACGCTGATAATTTTGTGCCATCAGGCGTTTGACAATTAATCGCAAGAGGAGAAATTTGTGCTATCCACGGCTGTTTCTCAATTGTTTTCGTAAATCGAGGAAAATGAAAAATAATCAATAAATCAGAATGAATTAAAGAAACAAATTCCTGTAATTTTTTTTGATAAGCTGCATTGATATTTTCAGGCAAATTTAAAATAACAATTTGACGATTAAAAAATAGTCCGATTGATTGCATTTTTTCAAATAAATCTTCCCAATTTGTTTCATTAGAGACCGTCATTTCAATTTGCTCGTCAAAATCATTTTTTCGAGCAAATTGAATAATTAACTCTTTTGTTTCATTTACCAATAGAAGATCTTGACCTATCAAAAAATAAACAGGTCTTAATTCTTTATTTAATATAACCTCTAACGCTTCAGGTAAGATTTTTTGCATATTTTTATATTTATTTTATGCTTTTATGTAATGCAACCATCTTTATAGTAATACGACGAGCCGCCTGCTTATACATATCGGTAACCATCATCTCTTGTTCAGCTGATTTTGCAAGCGCTGCACGTGAGTCATCAAAAAAGGTTCTGTGAACAACCACCTCAAGTGGATAAACTCCTTTATTTGGGATATTCAGACTTGCAGAAACTTTTACACTTAAAATCTTCTCAGCTTCACGAGCGTGCTTAAAAACAGAAGCAACGTGAGAACTATTTGAGGTAGAATTCAAGCGTAATACTGGAATATTTTTTTGTAACGAAACTAAATTAACATTCTGTAATAATAACTCATTACGTAATGCTCTTGCCATATCCCCATAAGGATCACTAGTAGCAAACGTAAGCGTTTGTAATTCTTTTGGCAGTACTTCGGTATTTTTAAAGTGCCAACCACAAGCAGTGAGCATTGTTGCCATAAAAAATACAACAATAAACGAAAATTTTTTATACATAATTTTACCTATTTTTAATCCATAATATAGCGACAGGGTTATACTCTGTCGTATGTGAATTTACAAAATTATTTTATGGTTTTACAACCACATTTAATAATTTACCTCGTACATAAATGACTTTAACAATGTTCATACCATCAGTAAAACGTTTTACATTTTCATCGTTTAAGCCAAGCTCTTTAACTGTTTCTTCATCCGCATCCGCAGCAACAGTGACTTTACCACGTACTTTACCGTTTACCTGAACCACAACCAATTTTTCATCTTCCACCATTGCAGATTCATCAAAAGTTACCCACTCTGCATTATCAATGGTGGTTTCATTACCTAAAACTTTCCATAATTCAAAACAGATATGAGGTGTGATTGGGTAAAGCATACGCACCACAGCACTTAATGCTTCGCTCATAATGGCTTTATCTTGTTCATTTTCAAGGGATGCTTTGGTTAATTTATTCATCAACTCCATTACTGCGGCAATGGCAGTATTGAATGTTTGACGGCGACCAATATCATCACTCACTTTTGCAATGGTTTTATGAACTTCACGACGTAATGCTTTTTGTTCTGCATTAAAGGTAGCAGGATCTAATTCTACCGTTGCAGGCGATTGTTGATAGCTAAAGACTAAATTCCAAATACGCCCTAAGAAACGTTTCGCCCCTTCCACTCCAGATTCTTGCCATTCCAGTGTCATTTCAGCAGGAGCCGCAAACATCATAAATAAACGTACCGTATCTGCACCGTATTTTTCTACCATCTCTTGTGGATCGATACCATTATTCTTAGATTTTGACATTTTTGTCATACCAGTATGAACTAATTCACGTCCTTCTTTATCAACAGCTTTAGTTATACGCCCTTTTTCATCACGTTCAACCGTTACTTCTGTTGGGGAAACCCAAATGCGTTCATTATTTGTTCCTGTATAATAAAAAGCGTCCGCCAATACCATACCTTGACATAATAATTTCTCTGCAGGTTCATCACTGGTTACAAAGCCTGCATCACGTAATAATTTATGGAAGAAACGGAAATACAATAAGTGCATTATTGCGTGTTCAATTCCACCAATATATTGATCCACTGGTAACCAGTAATCCGCCTCATCAGGATCAAGCATTCCACTTTCATAATGTGCAGAAGTATAACGAGCGTAATACCAAGAGGATTCCATAAAGGTATCAAAGGTATCCGTTTCACGAGTCGCCGCTTGCCCATTAATGGTCATTTTAGCCCATTCTGGATCGGCTTTAATTGGGCTTTTTACACCGTCCATTACAACATCTTCAGGTAATTCTACTGGCAAATCTTCCATTGGAATAGTGACGGTTTCACCATTTTCTAAAGTTGCCATTGGAATAGGTGCCCCCCAATAACGTTGACGAGAGACACCCCAATCACGTAAGCGGTAATTTACTTGGCGTTTTCCACAGCCTAAGTCTTCTAATTTATCTGCAATGGCATTAAATGCAGCCTCAAATTCTAACCCATCAAACTCACCTGAATTAACCAGTTTACCGTGATCAACAAAGGCTTCGTTATTTAAGTCAATTTCAGTGCCATCAAGCGGTGCGATCACTTGATTTATTTGCAAATCATATTTTTTAGCAAATTCAAAATCACGTTGATCGTGTGCGGGTACTGCCATTACTGCCCCAGTTCCATAATGCATTAATACAAAATTTGCGACCCAAATTGGTACTTCTTTTCCTGTTAAAGGGTGAATAGCATATAAACCCGTTGCCATTCCTTTCTTTTCCATTGTAGCAAGTTCAGCTTCTGCCACTTTGGTATTTTTAATATCATCCACAAATTTTGCAAGTTTTGGATTAGATCCTACCGCTTGTTGTACTAATGGATGTGCTGCCGCTACGGCAACATAACTGACGCCAAAGAAAGTATCAGGACGAGTGGTATAAACAGGTAATTCTTCATCACTGTCTTTTACTTTAAAGGTAATTTCAACCCCTTCTGAACGCCCAATCCAGTTACGTTGCATAGTTTTAACCATATCTGGCCATTGTGGAAGATTGTCTAATCCACCGAGTAACTGCTCTGCATAATTTGTAATTTTAATAAACCACTGTGGAATTTCTTTTTGTTCTACAGGGCTATCACAACGCCAACAACAACCATCGTGTACCTGCTCATTTGCGAGTACAGTTTCATCATTTGGACACCAGTTTACTGTTGAGGTTTTTTTATACACTAAGCCTTTTTTATATAGTTCTGTGAAAAACCATTGTTCCCATTTGTAATATTCAGGACGACAAGTGGCGATCTCACGATCCCAATCATACCCAAAACCTAACATTTTAAGTTGGTTTTTCATATATTCAATATTGCTATACGTCCACGCTGCTGGAGCTGTTTTATTTTTAATTGCCGCCCCTTCAGCGGGTAAACCAAAAGCGTCCCAACCAATAGGTTGTAACACATTTTTACCTTGCATTCGTTGATAACGAGCGATGACATCACCAATGGTATAATTACGCACGTGTCCCATATGTAGACGACCAGATGGATAGGCAAACATTGAAAGACAGTAATACTTTTCTTTTGATGCGTCTTTCACTGCTTTAAATACTTTATTTTCTGCCCAGTAATGCTGAACATTTTTTTCAATTTCTTTTGGGTTATATTGTTGTTGCATAATGATTTACTGCCTTAAAAATTTAATAGAAAAAATTATCTGATAGAATAGCTTAAATTTCGTTTTTTTTAAATAAAAAGCAATGAGTTTCAAGTAATTTTTTAGAATAATGTCAATCTATGGCTTATTGATAATGGAGAATTATACAGTAAAGTTGTTGATTGTATCTAGGATTAAACTAATATTATCTGATCATAAAAAATATTAATTCAAGCACAATTACATCAGTAACCTATCGTTAATACAAAGCAACCACAAACTTTTATCTATTAATTTGTAGAAATTAAAAATTATTATGTAGATACCGTTAAGAAAAGTAAATAAATTTGGGATTTGATCTACCCATTATTTATGCCTAATAGTGTTGTGGAAATGTTTATATAGAGTGAAAAACTGTATTTTCTAACATTCTCCGTGTTAATAAATATGGTAATCTTTTGATTTTTATTAGATTTTACACTGTTCAATTACTATTTTTAAACATTAGTATTTTAAATCCAAACAACGAAAAACGACAATCTATAAAAGATTATCGTTTCTGTATATGGTGCTCTGAGCGAGACTTGAACTCGCACGTCCTACGGACACTACCCCCTCAAGATAGCGTGTCTACCAATTCCACCACCAGAGCATAAATTTATTTATTGAGCCTATTGAGGAATATCGTTATTTTCGTCTTTAGTTGGTAATACTGGCTGAATTTCTACTTTTTGTTGAACATTACTTAAATCTTCAAACTGACTTTGTGATTTTGTGCTGTGTGAATTTAAATTACCAATAACTAAACTAATTCCAAAAAAAACAATAGTCAATAACGCAGTTGTTCTTGATAAGAAATTCGCTGAACCTGCAGAACCAAATACCGTACCTGATGCACCAGCACCAAATGAAGCTCCTGCATCAGCACCTTTACCTTGTTGCATTAAAATAAATCCAATTAGGATGACTGCAACTACTAAATATACAATTGTCAAAATATTAATCATTATTTTTTCTCAAAATTCCATTATAAAAACAAAATTCTGCAACTCTTTAGCTACAGAATCTATCAAACTCTGCGTATGATAGCCGTTTCAAATTTTCCTTGCAAGTAGAAATTTTATTTCTCTCTATGCACTTGCTTTATTTTTCAACATTTTACATTTTTTATTAAAATCTTACTGCCTGTTCAGGAAAGAAATCATTGTATTTCCCCATTTGTATCACCTTACTCTTTTTTTGAGATAAATAACCCCATTTTAGTAACACGGTTTAATAAAAATAAATATTTACATATAAAAAATAAAACGCTACAAGCCACTATTATCAAGAGTTTTAACGTTCATAGTAACTCGCTTATTTTATGCTCCATTTTCACAAAAACTCTGCAGGTATTGATATATAAGGGTTTATAGTGGTTTTAGTAACACAAATTTTCACGTAATATTTAGTAAATTTCGGGATATAGTATCACTGTGTTACTATTTGTGTTACTAAAATCTTGCGTTATGGTGGGTTAGTATGATTTAATTTGAGACAGGTAAAAGGGCTTAAAGCATTGGTATTAAAGGGTTTGTGAGGTAATTTGAGGCAGTATGATTTAAGGATTTGGTGGAGACAATCGGGATCGAACCGACGACCTCTTGAATGCCATTCAAGCGCTCTCCCAACTGAGCTATGTCCCCACGTGGTTTCTGAGAAGAAAACGCTGGGAATAATAATACCCAGCGTTTTTTATGTCAATAGAAAATTAGAGGTTTTGAGCATTAATAAAGCAAATAGCTTTCTGAATACGCTCAAGCGTACGTTCTTTACCCACTAAATAAGCCGTTAAATCCATTGACGGCGATTGTCCTGAACCTGTTACTGCTAAACGGAACGGCATTCCTACTTTACCCATTCCCACTTCAAGCTCAGCAGCTGTTTCATTCATTGCAATATGAATATTTTCCACATTCCACTGGGTTAAAGCGGTCAGTTTTTCTAACAATTTTGCAAGTGGTTCAACCGCCGCTGGTTTAAAGTTTTTATTCGCTGCTTTTTCATCATATTCATTAAAATCTTCAAAGAAGTAACGGCTTGCAGTTGCCATTTCTTTTAACGTTACGCTACGCTCTGCCAAAGCTGTGATCACCTCTTCTAATTTTGGACCATTTGAATAATCAATATGTTGATCTTTCATATGCCAATCTAAATGTTTTGCTACATAGCTAGGATCTAAGGTTTTAATGTAATGTTGGTTTAACCATTGTAATTTTTTGGTATTAAATGCACTCGCTGATTTGCTCACGTGATCCAATTCAAATAAATTGATCATCTCTTCCACAGAGAACACTTCCTGATCGCCGTGTCCCCAACCTAAACGCACTAAATAGTTTACCAACGCTTCTGGTAAATAACCTTCATCACGGTATTGCATTACACTCACTGCACCGTGACGTTTTGATAATTTTTTACCATCATCGCCGTTAATCATTGAAACGTGCGCATAAGTTGGTATTGGTGCATTCAACGCTTTTAAAATATTGATTTGACGAGGCGTATTATTGATATGATCTTCACCACGCACCACGTGAGTAATTCCCATATCCCAATCATCAACAACTACACAGAAGTTATAGGTTGGCGAGCCATCAGTACGACGAATAATTAAATCATCTAACTCACTATTTTTAATTTCAATTGTGCCACGCACCGCATCATCAAAAATAACCGAACCTTCTGTTGGATTTTTAAAACGCACCACGTGAGGCTCATCAACAGAATGATTATGCCCATCTAAACAATGTCTATCATAACGAGGTTTCTCTTTATTCGCTTCTTGGTTTTCACGCAATTCTTCTAAACGCTCTTTTGAACAATAACAACGATAAGCTAATCCTTGCTCGATCATTTGATCAATTACTTGATTATAACGATCAAAACGCTTTGTTTGGTAGAAAGGACCGTGTTCCCACGCTAAATTTAACCATTCCATACCTTCGATGATAGCCGCTGTTGCCTCTGGCGTTGAGCGTTCTAAATCGGTATCTTCAATACGAAGTACAAATTCGCCATTATTATGTTTAGCATAAAGCCAAGAATAAAGTGCTGTTCTTGCACCTCCAACGTGCAAATAACCTGTTGGACTTGGTGCGAAACGAGTTCGCACTTTTACATTTGGATCAAAAGGGAAAAGATTTTCAATTTGCATTATAAATAACCTATTAGTTTCAAATAAAATGTTTTACTATTCTACTACGCAAAATGGCGAATAATAGTAAAAAATTCACTTTTTTGATGATTTTTAAAACAAACAAACTTTTTTTTACAAAAATTGATTGACTGAAAAGATTAGATCTCTATAATTCAACCCCACAACAGCGGGCGATTAGCTCAGTTGGGAGAGCACCTCCCTTACAAGGAGGGGGTCACTGGTTCGAGACCGGTATCGCCCACCACTTTTTTTAACCAACATTAAAGTGCCACTGTTGAGAATTTTAATCTTGAATATTTTTAAGGTTAAATTTTGAAGTTTATGCTAGGAAAATTTATGCAGGCATACATAAGTATGTCAAATAAATTTGACAACGCAGAAACAAGAAAATTTAGAATTAAAAGGGCGATTAGCTCAGTTGGGAGAGCACCTCCCTTACAAGGAGGGGGTCACTGGTTCGAGACCGGTATCGCCCACCACTTTTTTTACCAACATTAAAGTGCCTTTTTATTCTAAATAATTCTTTAAATAACCTAATTTAAAGAATACCTTTGAAATTAAATTTTGAAGTTTATACTAGGAAAATTTATGCAGGCATACATAAGTATGTCAAATAAATTTGACAAAGTAGAAACAAAAAAATTTAAGAATTAAAAGGGCGATTAGCTCAGTTGGGAGAGCACCTCCCTTACAAGGAGGGGGTCACTGGTTCGAGACCGGTATCGCCCACCACTTCTTTATTATTAACACTGCCCTGTTCAATTCATATTTTATTACTGCTACAAGCGGTATGATATTAGCAATTTTTTGCAAATTTTTTATATAATGTACCCGCTATATTATTGTGCTTCTGATAAAAATAATGATCAAAAAAATTTTGACCACTATTTATTATTACCCTAATACTATCCATTAATACAATGATTAATACAACAGCGAATATAGTTGTCGTCTAAATTTTGGCACTAATGGATCATTATTCCCCATTGCGGATAGAATAGATAAAAATTGAGAACGTACATCTCCATTTGAAATAGTCAAATCTTGTTTTAACCAATCAAATAATAGGGTCAAAGCCTCTTCATTTCTTGATACTTGATGTAATTGGATCGCTAATTTAATGGCTATTTCTGGGGTTTTCTTTTTATTATAGTCATTTTGTAGTTGCTGAATTTCTGGAGAGTCTGCGGCTTGCTCTAATAATAAAATTTGATCTTGTAATCCTTGCCAGCGGCTATCTCGATCTTGTAGTGGAATTTGAGCTAAAATATCTTTTGCTGCTTCCACTATTTTCATTGCAATATAAGTTTCTGCATACAGTAATCCAAAATCACTGTTTTTCTTATCTGTAAGTTCCCACGCTGATTTCAATAGAGGTAATGCCTTATCAAACTCTTCATTTTGTAAAAGGGTTAAAGCTTCATTAAATTTTAATTCCTCTTCTTTCGGCAAGATATTGGCTAAACGAATACGTAAATCTTGTTCACTAATAGGTTCTAAGATAGCATCAACAGGCTGCCCTTCATAGAAAAAATAAGTGGTTGGAATGGATTGTAAACGAAATTGAGCAGCAACCATTGGTTGTTCATCACAATTAATTATTGCAAGTATAAACTGATCTGAATACTCTTCTGAAAGTCTTTTTAATGTCCCTTCTAACTCAATAGAATAGGGTTCATTTGAGGAAGTAAAGTGAAAGACAGCAGGAGTTGTTGCTGTCATTTGTAATACTTCTGTTAAGTTGTTTTCATTGATATTGATAATATAATTCATAATATAAGCGGTTAGTTAAATAATATATTTTGCAAATTCTAACAGAAAATCAAAAATGATGTGTAGTTCGATTTTAAATAATTATTTATTCAAAGTATTAGAGACAACAAAAGCCAGTTTTGTATCGCAATACACAACTGGCTTTTTAAGATTTTAAGAAAATTAATAGGGGAAGATTACATCATTCCGCCCATTCCTCCCATACCGCCCATTCCAGCAGCACCTAAATCAGGTGCATCTTCTTTTGGAAGATCGGTAACCATACATTCTGTGGTAATCATTAAACCTGCGATTGAACCTGCAAATTGTAATGCACTACGAGTGACTTTAGTTGGATCTAAGATACCCATTTCTAACATATCACCGTAAGTTTCTGTACTTGCATTGTAACCGTAATTACCTGAACCGTCTTTTACATTACGAGCAACAACAGAGGCTTCTTCGCCTGCATTTTCAACGATTTGACGAAGTGGTGATTCCATTGCTCGTAATGCGAGTTTAATTCCTACATTTTGGTCTTCATTGTCACCTTTTAAGCTTTCTGCGACTTTTGACGCTGCACGCACTAACGCAACACCACCACCTGCAACGATACCTTCTTCAACCGCAGCACGGGTTGCGTGAAGCGCATCATCAACACGGTCTTTTTTCTCTTTCATTTCCACTTCTGTCGCTGCACCCACTTTGATTACAGCTACACCACCCGCTAATTTAGCCATACGCTCTTGAAGTTTTTCTTTATCGTAATCAGAGGTTGATTCTTCAATTTGTTGACGAATTTGAGCAACTCGACCTTTGATTTGCTCTTCATCACCAATACCATCAATAATAGTGGTGTTATCTTTGTTGATCACTACTCGTTTCGCTTGCCCTAATTCTTCAAGACCTGCTTTTTCTAACTCCATACCGATTTCTTCTGAAATTACAGTACCCGCAGTTAGAATAGCGATATCTTGTAACATTGCTTTACGACGGTCACCAAAACCCGGTGCTTTCACTGCTGCCACTTTCACAATACCACGCATATTATTCACCACTAAGGTTGCTAAGGCTTCGCCTTCAAGATCTTCTGCAATAATTAACAATGGTTTGTTTACTTTCGCAACCGCTTCTAATGTTGGCAATAATTCACGGATATTTGCAATTTTTTTATCGACTAAAAGAATAAATGGATTTTCTAACTCAACCGTACCTGCATCTGGTTTATTGATAAAATATGGCGATAAGTAACCACGATCAAATTGCATACCTTCAACTACGGCTAGCTCATCTTCTAAGCCAGAACCATCTTCAACAGTGATAACGCCTTCTTTACCCACTTTTTCCATTGCTTGTGCAATTAATTGCCCTACTGTTGAATCAGAGTTTGCAGAAATTGTTCCTACTTGCTCAATTTCTTTTGATGTTTCACAAGGTTTAGAGAGATTTTTTAACTCTTCGACAACTGCAATTACCGCTTTATCAATTCCACGTTTTAAATCCATTGGGTTCATACCCGCAGCCACAGATTTTAAGCCTTCGCTGATAATTGATTGTGCTAGAACTGTTGCTGTTGTTGTACCGTCCCCTGCTTCATCATTGGCCTTAGAGGCAACCTCTTTCACCATTTGAGCACCCATATTTTCAAATCTATCTTCTAATTCAATTTCGCGTGCTACAGATACCCCATCTTTTGTGATTGCAGGTGATCCAAATGATTTATCTAACACAACATTACGCCCTTTAGGACCTAAGGTTACTTTTACTGCATCAGCTAAAACATTTACACCTTTAAGCATTTTGATACGTGCATCATTTCCAAATTTTACATCTTTTGCTGCCATTGTTTATTCCTTATATTTTGTTTGATTTTATTCTATTTTTATATACCAATTATTCTACAATTGCCAAAATATCATCTTCAGATAAAATTAATACTTCTTCACCATCAATTTTTTCTGATTTTAGGTTATAACCATCATTAAAAATAACAGTATCCCCTACTTTTACTTGCATAGGAAGTACTGAACCATTTTCTAAAATACGACCTGTTCCAACCGAAATCACTTTACCACGTGTTGATTTTTCTGCCGCACTACCTGTTAAAACAATTCCACCTGCTGATTTTGTTTCAACTTCTTCACGCTTTAAAATTACTTTATCGTGTAATGGACGAATATTCATTGATTTTACTCCTAAAAAAGAAAATTAAAATCTACACCTATTGTGTAGCTCTGGATATATGGGGATTATTTTGTTGCTTTCAAGAAAAAAGTCGTCTTTTTTTATAAAATTTCTTTTTATTTCAGTATGTAATGACTTTTTATTAATTACTCAACTTTCGTGGGTTCAATAATTTCACTAGGATAACAACCCAAAATATTGATATAACGAGTAAATTTTTTCAGTTCTGCTAACGCATCTTGAGTTGCTTTATTGTGAATATTTGCTCTTAATTCAATATAGAACATTTCTTCCCAAGGTTTGCCATAAATGGGGCGAGACTCTAATTTTGTCATCACGATATTATGTTTTTTAAATACCATTAACGCATCAACTAACGCCCCCGCTTGCTGAGTGGTGTTCATTAATAATAACGTTTTAGTTTCAATTTGGGGAGACACTTCAATCGGTTCTTTAGCAAAAACAACAAAGCGAGTGATATTATTTTTCTGATTGGCAATATCTTGTTTTAATACTTCTAATCCATAAATACGCCCCCCTTCTTGATTACCTAGTGCAACGATATTAGGATTATTTAAACTCGCTACAAGTTTCATTGCGTGGGAACTGCTTTCACAATATTTAATATGGACTTTATTCAAACGTTGGATAAACTGACTACATTGTTGAATAACTTGTGGATGACTATATAAGGTTTCAATTTTATCTAAATCAACGGGTGTTATACCTAAAATACAGTGGTTAATAGTGTAAACTAACTCTCCGACTAAAGATAAATCCGTATGCTGCAATAAATCATACACATCATTAATAGAGCCTGAAGTTGTGTTTTCTAACGGAAGAATACCATAATCGGCTTCTCCAGATTTTACTCGCTCTAAGACATCTTTAAAAGAATTACAACTAAGCTCAATCAAGGTTTCTTTATGTTGTTTAGCAAATTGTCTCGTTGCTAAATGTGAGTACGAACCACGCATTCCTAAAAAAGCAACGGTTATTGTGCTCTGTTTTGTTTTATTAATTTTACTTTGTAAATAATTTTGTTGTGTTAACACAGAATCTTCCATTATTTTTTGAAATATTTGTGTAATATACAAAGGATCTAAAGCATAATTTTCATTTTCTGCAAAAAGAATTAATTCTTTTAAAACTTCTCTTTCTCGTTCAAGATCTCTTAATGGTGTTTGCGTTAATTCTTTACTTCGAACGACGTCATAAGCTAGCTGATGACGTTCTGATAATAATTTTAACAAATTACGATCTATTTGAGTAATTTGCTGACGAATTTCTGATAAATCTAACGGCATTGCGTTCTTCCCAATAGTATTATTTATAATGATTTTTTTGGCTCAATTTAAATAATAGACCAAGAAAAATATTAGGCTACCAAACATCACTTGAGGTAAATTCAAAATTTAGATGAATGGTACCTCAAGCTTGAATTTACCAATTTAAATTACAACTAATAGATACGATATACGTTAAAATGGAATATCATCATCAAAATTATCCATCGGAGGTGCAGATTGTTGCGGTGCTGACTGAGATGGAGTAGATGATTTTGGAGCAGAACTAAAACTATTTTGTTGCTGTGGTGCGGAGTAACCACCTTGTTGTGTTTGAGGAGCAAAGCCTCCTGCTTGACCATTACGGCTATCTAGCATTTGCAATACATCACCTACAATTTCAGTTGTATAGCGATCTTGCCCTGCTTGATCCTGCCATTTACGGGTTTTTAATTTTCCTTCGACATAAACTTTTGAACCTTTACGTAAATATTCACCCGCTACTTCTGCTTGACGACGGAAGAATACTATTCTATGCCATTCTGTTACTTCACGGCGTTCACCTGTGTTACGATCTGTCCAACTTTCTGACGTTGCAACACTTAAATTTGCTACCGCTTCACCATTTGGCATTGTTCTCATATCTGGATCATTTCCTAGATTGCCAACAATAATTACTTTATTTACACCTGCCATAAAAATTCCTCTTCTTAATTTATTGGTTATTTACAATTCTGTGTATTTTGCCTGAAATTAAAAAGAAAATCACTAGTAAAACTGATTTTTTGTACAGTTATTTTAAAATTATGCGATAATGATCGAATAATTGATTTTTAACCTTTTACTTTTTAAGCTTTTTATATGAAAAACATTGATGTACGTGGGGCAAGAACCCATAATTTAAAAAATATAAATGTGATTATTCCTCGTGATAAATTGATTGTCGTCACAGGTTTATCTGGTTCTGGCAAATCTTCTTTGGCATTTGATACCCTTTATGCCGAAGGACAACGCCGTTACGTAGAATCCCTTTCCCCTTATGCAAGACAGTTTTTATCGTTAATGGAAAAGCCTGATGTGGATCATATAGAAGGGCTTTCACCAGCAATTTCTATTGAGCAAAAATCGACGTCACACAACCCACGTTCAACAGTAGGAACAATCACAGAAATTCACGATTACTTACGTTTACTTTTTGCTCGTGTGGGTGAACCTCGTTGTCCTGAGCATAATACTACTTTACAAGCTCAAACGATTTCTCAAATGGTGGATCGTGTTTTGGAAGAGCCAGAAGGTAAACGTTTAATGTTACTGGCTCCAGTGGTTAAAGCTCGTAAAGGTGAGCATATAAAATTATTAGAAAATCTGACCGCTCAAGGTTATATTCGAGCAAGAATTGATGGCGAAATTTGTGATTTATCGGATCCCCCAACCTTAGAATTACAGAAAAAACATACCATTGAAGTGGTCGTGGATCGTTTCAAAGTACGTACTGATTTAAAAACACGTTTAGCAGAATCCTTTGAAACCGCATTAGATCTTTCAGGCTCAACGGCGATTGTGGCAGATATGGACGATCCAAACGCAGAAGAATTAGTGTTTTCTTCTAGCTTTGCCTGTAAAGAATGTGGTTATTCTTTAACAGAATTGGAACCTCGTTTATTCTCATTTAATAACCCAGCTGGGGCGTGTTCAACCTGTGATGGTTTAGGTATTCAGCAATATTTTGATGAAACAAAGGTAATTCAAAATGCTGAAATTTCATTAGTTAATGGGGCAATTAGAGGTTGGGATCGCCGTAGTTTCTATTATTTCAGTCTATTGAAATCATTAGCTGCACATTACAAATTTGATATTGAAAAGCCATTTAATCAGCTACCTAAAAAGATCCAACATATTATTTTAAATGGTTCAGAAGAAGAGATTAAATTTAATTATATCAATGATAAAGGTGATACCGTTACTCGTACTCATACCTTTGAGGGAGTGTTAAATAATATGGCACGCCGTTATCAACAAACAGAATCTAATTCAGTGCGTGATGAACTGGCAAAATATATTAACAACCGTCCTTGTAAAGCCTGCAATGGTTCTCGTTTATGCAAAGAAGCCCGTAATGTGTTTATTGAAAAAACCAATTTACCTGAGATTTCAGAAAAAAGCATTGGTGAAGCGGCTGAATTTTTTGAAAATCTGACACTTTCAGGTCAAAGAGCCAAAATTGCCGAGAAAATTTTAAAAGAAATTCGTGAGCGTTTACAATTTTTAGTCAATGTTGGATTGAATTATTTATCCCTGTCTCGTAGTGCAGAAACCCTTTCAGGAGGAGAGGCACAGCGTATCCGTTTAGCCAGTCAAATTGGGGCAGGTTTAGTGGGGGTAATGTATGTGCTTGATGAACCTTCTATCGGTTTACATCAACGAGACAATGAACGATTACTTCAAACATTGGTGCATTTGCGTGATTTAGGTAATACCGTAATTGTAGTTGAACACGATGAAGATGCCATTTTAATGGCGGATCATATTATTGATATTGGACCCGGAGCAGGGGTTCACGGTGGTGAGGTGATTGCAGAAGGAACGGCAAAAGAGATTATGCAAAATGAACACTCTTTAACGGGTAAATTCCTTTCTGGTAAAGAAAAAATTGACATTCCAACTAAACGAGTAAAACGTGATCCTAAACGTATTCTCAGTTTAAAAGGTGCATCAGGAAATAACCTTAAAAATGTCAATTTAGAGATTCCTGCAGGTCTATTTACTTGCGTAACAGGTGTTTCTGGCTCAGGTAAATCAACCTTAATTAATGATACCTTATTCCCACTGGCTCAAAATGAATTAAATCGTGCCGATAAACGCAATATTGCGCCTTATAAAAGTATTGAAGGCTTAGCCCACTTCGATAAGGTGATTGATATAAACCAAAGTCCGATTGGGCGAACACCACGTTCCAACCCTGCCACTTATACAGGTGTATTTACCCCAATTCGTGAACTCTTTGCTGGTGTACCAGAGTCTCGAGCAAGAGGCTATAACGTGGGACGTTTTAGTTTTAATGTGCGAGGTGGACGCTGCGAAGCTTGTCAGGGCGATGGCGTAATCAAAGTTGAAATGCACTTTTTACCAGATGTTTATGTGCCTTGTGACCACTGTAAAGGAAAACGCTACAATCGAGAAACCTTAGAAATCCGTTATAAAGGGAAAACCATTGATCAAGTGTTAAATATGACAGTGGAGGAAGCACGAGAATTTTTTGATGCGATCCCCGTTTTAGCACGTAAATTACAAACTCTAGTTGATGTTGGACTTTCTTATATTCGCTTAGGACAAGCTTCAACTACGCTTTCTGGTGGGGAAGCACAACGTGTTAAATTAGCAACTGAATTATCAAAACGAGATACAGGAAAAACCCTTTATATCCTTGATGAACCAACCACAGGCTTACATTTTGCAGATATCAAACAGTTATTAACTGTGTTACACAAATTACGTGATCACGGTAATACCATTGTAGTGATTGAGCATAATTTAGATGTCATCAAAACTGCTGACTGGATTATCGATTTAGGTCCAGAAGGCGGTAGTGGTGGTGGCGAAATTATCGTACAAGGAACACCTGAACAAGTAGCTAAAGATAAAAAATCCTATACTGCACATTTTTTAAAAGCAGTGTTAGAGAAAGGGTAAGGGTAAGAGCAAGATTAAGATCATATATTTGAGTATCCTCCTAGCCTCTCCCCAAAAATGGAGGAAGGATTTTTTATAATTAAGGAAAAATTTTCTTTTGAGTGAAAAGGCTAGAGACTATTCCAATTCCCTCCTCCACTTGTGGGGGAGGGTTAGGGAGGGGGTTAAGGCCAAATGACTGAATCATTTTCATATTTAATAGGAATAACATTATATTCTTTGTTCTTTTGTTGCGTTTGCCATAAATCGTATCGCCACTCTTTACAACTGTCAATTAAGATACCCAATTTTACAAATCATTTAACTTTTTCAAAAAATCTTCAGCATCCATAAATCCGTTAATTCGTTTATGGGGTTGTTCTTGACCTTGTTCATCAAAGAATAAAATAGAGGGTAAGCCTAAAATGTTTAATTTTTTCATTAATTCTTTATTTTTTATAGTATTTTTAGTTAAATCTGCTTTTAAAACAACCATCTGTTGTAATTTTTGTTTTACTTTTGGAGCGGAAAAGGTTTCTTCTTCTAACATTTCACAGGCGACACACCAGTCTGCGTAAAGATCTAACATTATTTTTTGACCTTTATAAGCGGTCACTTTTTGTTGTAAATCTGCAAAACTGTCTACATAAATAACGGATGATGATGATTGTTTTTGTGATGAAATATTGGGATTAAAGAATAAATCTAAATAAGGTTTTGAACTCACTGCTAAACCCATAAATAACAAAATATGTAATAATTTATGCCATATTTTGTTTTTTGGAAGTTGAAAACTTAACCAAGCTAAAAAGACCAAAGCTAATGAAGACCACATAAAAGGTTCAATATACTGTGGCAATATGCGATTTAATAAAAAAATAGGTAAAGCTAACATTACGAAGCCAAAAGCAATTTTTACTTTAATTAACCATTCTCCTGATTTTGGTAGTATTTTATTACCGAATAAGGTAATAAAAATCAATGGGATACCCATACCTAATCCTAATAAATAAAGTGCAGTCCCACCAATAAGAAAATTTCCTGTTTGAGCAACATAGAGCAATGCACCTGAAAGAGGTGCAGAGGTGCAAGGTGAGGCAACTAAACCTGCAACCATTCCCATTACAAAAGCACCTTTTATTGACCCGCCTTGCTGATTTTGACTGATATTATTCAGTTTTTGTTGCCAGTTATTAGGGAGTGTAATATCAAATAAACCAAACATTGAAAAAGCGAATAATATAAAAATAATACTTAAACTAATTAATACAGGAGCACTTTGCAATGCGACTTGAAAAGGTAAGCCAATGCTGACGACAAGCAAGCCCAATAATGTGTAGGTAAGTGCCATTCCTTGCACATAGCTAAAACTTAATAAGAATGCTTTTTTGGTATTGGGTCTATTTTTTTGTCCAATTACGATGGCGGAAAGCAAAGGCAACATTGGCATTACACAAGGAGTAAAGGCTAATCCTAAGCCTAAAATTAAAAACCAAAAGAGAGAAATGGGGTTATTTTCAAGCTGATTAATATCTGTTGAAGCGGTAAGATCTTTTGTGAAATTTGCAAATTTTTGATCAGATGTGACCGCTTCATTTTTTATAAAATGGACAGTTTGTTTTTCAGGAGGATAGCAAAAACCTTTGGTACACCCTTGATATTCAATCGTTAAATTAAAATCAGGTTGTGTTGAAACAGCATTAACATTGATTTCAAGCTGCTTTGTATAAATTTCAGTATTACCATAAAATTCATCAAAATATGGTTCACCTTGAGGAAGTACAATCGGTTTAATTTCACCATTTTCAGGTGTAATACTCATTTTATTTTTATATAGATAATAGTTAGGTGAAATTTGCCACAATAATTTTAATGTATTGGTCTTTTGTTCAGATGAAAAAATAAATGCTTGTTCACTGGGTAAATATTGAGGTTTATTCTGTTTAAATAAATTTGCTGAGCTAGAAAAAGTCAGCACTAAACTTAACATTAAGGTTAAAAATCGAATCAGCATAAGTTTTAAAAGTGTAAAGTTTTTATCAGAAAGCATTTTACTTGGTTATAACATACTTTAGCAATCATTTTATTTGTCCTTAAATTCACCGATAAAAATGGAAAATACTTCATCTAAAACTTTACTTTTTTTCAAAAAATGATACATTGATCACAGTTTTTTATGGAGTGAACTGTGCCTCAATTAAATCTACAATCTCAAGATTATTCGAGTATTTCGCAAATAGATATTGCGATACAGAGAGTTAATGCACTTGATGAATTACGGATAGAGCGTACGCTTACTGCAACCACAAATAATACTGATTTTCAGCACGTTTTCCAGTTACTTACCTTACTTATTCATTGTAATCATCCGAAGTTACCCGCTTATGTACCCTCTGCACCAAAAGGAATTTGGCAATTTTCATTGACCTCTTATCAAAAACAATTTTTAACCAAAAATATTTATGATGATACATTGTTGGAAGTGGATGAACCAAGTTTTGATGCTGTGTATGCAATGGGAAGTACAGGATCAATTTCACAAACCCCTACTTCTGATTTAGATATTTGGGTATGTAGTGAAAAATATTTTAATTTACAACAGCAATCATTAATCGAAAGTAAGTTTAGTTTAATTCAAGAATGGGCAAATAAATTCAATGTAGAAATTCATTTTTATTTAATGAATCCTAATCAATTTAAAAAACAATTTTATTATAATAAAGTAACCAAAGAGAATAGTGGTTCAGCACAACACTTTTTTTTGTTAGATGAATTTTATCGTTCCGCTATTCGTCTTACAGGAAAAAGACTATTGTGGCTTCATCTTTTAAAAGAAGAAGGGCAATCTTATCAAGAAGCCATTGAACAACTTATTTCCGATGGAGTAGATCTTGATGAATGGTTAGATTTTGGGGATTTTTCAGCGCTTTCTATTGATGAGTTTTTTGGTGCGAGTTTATGGCAACTTTATAAAAGTATTAATTCTCCTTATAAATCAGCTATCAAAATTTTATTGCTAGAAAGTTATACAAAAACCTATCCTGAAACAAATTTAATTTCTAAACAATTCAAAAAAATGTTATTGCAAGATAAACGTTCGGATTATCATTTTGACCCTTATTTAGCAATACTTGAGCAAGTTACTGCCTATTTAACTAAAGAACAAGAATTTGAACGTCTTGAAAACATTCGTCGCTGTTTTTATATTAAGGTGACAGAAGGAATACCACAAAATAATGGTAGTTGGCGTTTAAATCAATTACAGGAATTGATTTCAAAATGGCAATGGTCTCCAGAACAGGTGAAAGAATTATCTTGTCGAACAGAGTGGAAAGTTAAACAAGCAATTTTGCACCAACAAACATTGGTTGGTATTTTTATGCAAAGTTACCATAAATTGGTTAACTTTGTGAGACAACAAAATATTACCCCTACTATTCTTTCTCAAGATAGCGACATATTAGTCCGTCAGCTATATTCCACATTTGAAGTTTTACCAGGAAAAGTGACATTATTAAATAATAAAATAAAATGGAATTTAGCGGAGGATGCCCTCACTTTTGTGGAAGCGAAAGCACCTAAAAAAGGATGGTATTTACTGAATCATCCCCCTAAAATTATGTACGATTCTAATTCTCGTTATGTACAACATTTTCCTTATCTTATTCAACTGATTTCTTGGGCGTATTTTAATGGATTGATTACCCCTAAAACGGATTTACATATTATTAGTAAAACCGTTAATTTAGTTCAGTTACGTCAATTTATTGCGGATATTCGTTTAAATATACCTATTAGAGTGCCTTTACCAAGTAGTGAAGCGTGGCATCATCCTAATGAAATACAACATTTAGTGGTAGTCGTTAATTTAACCAAAGATCCGACAAAAGAAATGAATGAGATGTCATTTAAACCTTCATCAAAAGAATTATTTAATTTAGGATATTCTCAACAAAAGGTTGTAGGTAGCATTGGGTTAATTTATCGTAATATGTGGAGTGAAATTAGAACAGAGTATTTTGAGGGTGAAAATGCCGTTTTAGATGCATTAAAGCTTTTATCTAACAAACTTTACCAAAGTACTTTTGCACCTCATTCATTAAATGTATTTTGTTATTCTCGACATTTTAATCAACAATTACAATCTTTAATTAGTACTTTGGTTAACCGTTGTATTGTTATACAAACTGGTGTTAATTATCAAAAACAACTATTAATGCGTTCTGAGATTTCTAATCAAAAATGGCAGTTTTTATTTGAAAATATTGAAGTAGAATCAGAACAAGCGGTAGGATTATCTCAAAAATTTACAGAAAAAGAGCATTTATTAAAAAAACATTTGCTCCCTAAAGAAATTGGAGAGTTTGCGATTGAGGGTTTTACCCAATTCTTTTTTGAAGATCAAACAGAAACTACCTTTAATGTTTATATTTTAGATGAAAAAAATCATTTAGATTGTTATTTAAACTGTAAGGGAAATAAAGATAAAAAAGTGAAACTAATTAATGCCACTTTTGCAGAAAAAAAAGCACAAAAACTCAGCTTTAATTTTCCCCAGTTTTATCAGTTTATTGAAAAGGAGGGAAAAAAACATATTGAACTGTTTGAAAGTATTGCATAATCTTGTAAAATAATTATCATATCGTATTGTTGGAATAACGTTTATTTATAAATGTGAGAAAGTTCACATTTTTGAATATATTTTGAGATTTTTTATAAAAAACTCAGTAAAATTTACACACTTTTAATTTAACTTAATGAGGTCTTATCTATGAATGGTTTATTAAACAGCTTGTTAGGGATTTTTGTCCTTTTAGCAATTGCTTTCGTATTTTCCAATAATAAAAAAGCAATTAATTATCGTACCGTTTTTGGTGCATTGGCAATTCAAATTGGTTTAGGAGCATTAATTCTTTATGTACCAGCTGGACGCGACGCACTAGGAGCTACTGCAACTGGTGTACAACACGTTATTGATTATGGTAACGAAGGGATTAAATTCTTATTTGGTGGTTTAGTATCAGGTAAGATGTTTGAAGTATTTGGCGGTGGCGGTTTTATTTTCGCATTCCGTGTACTTCCAACAATCGTATTCTTCTCTGCATTAATTTCAGTACTTTATTATGTGGGTGTGATGCAAATCGTGATCAAACTACTAGGTGGTTTATTACAAAAAGCATTAGGTACTTCAAAAGCAGAATCAATGTCAGCAGCAGCAAACATCTTCGTTGGTCAAACAGAAGCACCATTAGTGGTTAAACCATTCGTTAACAAAATGACAGAATCAGAATTGTTTGCCGTTATGAGTGGCGGTACAGCCTCAATCGCTGGTGCGGTAATGGCTGCATATGCTGGAATGGGTGTTCCACTAACTTACTTAATCGCTGCGTCATTTATGGCTGCACCAGGTGGATTACTATTTGCTAAAATTATTCTTCCTCAAACAGAGAAATTCCAAGATGAGTTAGAAGCAGTTGATCTAGAAAAACCTGCAAACGTATTAGAAGCAGCTGCTTCTGGTGCAAGCACAGGTTTAGGACTTGCTGCTAACGTGGGTGCAATGTTAATCGCATTTGTTGCGTTAATCGCGTTAATCAATGGTCTTTTAGGTGGTATTGGTGGCTGGATTGGCTATCCTGAGCTTTCATTAAACTTGATCTTTGGTTATGTGTTTAAACCATTAGCTTGGGTAATTGGTGTGCCTTGGAATGAAGCAGCAGTCGCTGGTGAAATGATTGGTATTAAATTAGTTGTAAATGAATTTGTGGGTTATTTAGAATTCCTTAAATATATTGGTCCTGAAACTCCACAAGTATTAACTGATAAAACTCAAGCAATTATCACCTTTGCATTATGTGGTTTTGCAAACTTCAGTTCAATCGCGATTCTAATCGGTGGTATTGGTACAATGGCACCAAATCGTCGTAGTGACATCGCTCGCTTAGGTATGAGAGCAGTATTAGCTGGGTCATTATCTAACTTAATGAGTGCAACAATCGCAGGTCTATTTATCGGACTTGGTGGTGCAATCATTGCTTAATTAGGCGTTTGCATAATTAACATCAACACCACTGCTAGTCAGTGGTGTTGGTATTTTAGGAATTGAAAAAACGATTGCGTTTTTTATTTTTAGTGAAAGTAAGGAAAATAAAATGTCTCAAAAAGAAGTGGCAAAGCAAGCATTATCTTTAATGGATTTAACTACTTTAAATGATAATGATACAGATGAAAAAGTGATGACATTATGTCATCAAGCAAAAACAGAATTTGGTAGTCCTGCTGCTGTTTGTATTTATCCACGCTTTATACCTGTAGCACATAAAACATTAAAAGCATTAGGTTTAGACGTAAAAGTGGCAACAGTGACTAATTTCCCTCATGGTAATGATGATGTTAACATTGCAGTAACAGAAACTAAAGCCGCAATCACTTATGGTGCTGATGAAGTGGATGTCGTATTTCCATATAAAGCATTAATCTCAGGTAATGAACAAATTGGCTTTGAATTAGTCAAACAATGTAAAGCTGTATGTAAGCAGGCGAATGTTTTATTGAAAGTTATCATCGAAACAGGCGAATTAAAAACAGAACAACTTATTCGTAAAGCAAGTGAAATTGCAATCAATGCAGGGGCAGATTTTATTAAAACATCAACGGGTAAAGTACCCGTGAATGCAACCTTAGAATCTGCAAGAATTATGTTAGAAGTTATTCGTGATTTAAATGTGGCAGATAAAGTCGGTTTTAAAGCGGCTGGTGGTGTAAAAACAACCGCAGAAGCTGAACAATATTTATCATTAGCGGCAGATATTTTGGGTAAAGATTGGGTAAATTCAACTCACTTCCGTTTTGGTGCATCAAGTTTATTGGTTAATTTATTAGCAACATTAAATGGAACAGAAGAGCAATCGGTGACAGGTTATTAATTACAAAATAATTTTGTAAATTTATAATGAAATCATACCGCTTAAACTTTTTATTACAAACTAAATGAGGAAAATAAAATGGCAACTCCACATATTAACGCACCAGAAGGTGCATTTGCAGATGTAGTATTAATGCCGGGTGATCCACTTCGTGCTAAATATATTGCAGAAACTTTCTTACAAGATGCAAAAGAAGTAACCAATGTTCGTAATATGCTTGGTTATACGGGAACTTACAAAGGACGTAAAATCTCTGTAATGGGACACGGAATGGGTATTCCATCTTGTTCAATTTATACTAAAGAATTAATCACAGAATACGGAGTAAAAAAAATTATCCGTGTTGGTTCTTGTGGTGCAGTACGTGAAGATGTGAAATTACGCGATGTTATTATTGGAATGGGTGCTTGTACCGATTCAAAAGTAAACCGTATACGTTTTAAAGATCACGATTTCGCTGCGATTGCAGATTTTGATATGACAGTAGCAGCAATTCAAACCGCTAAAGCCAAAGGTGTTAACGTTCGTGTTGGTAACCTTTTCTCTGCTGATCTTTTCTATACCCCAGATTTTGAAATGTTTGATGTAATGGAAAAATATGGCATTTTAGGTGTTGAAATGGAAGCGGCAGGTATCTATGGTGTGGCTGCAGAATTCGGAGCAAAAGCATTATCGATTTGCACAGTTTCAGACCATATTCGCACAGGTGAACAAACTACGGCAGAAGAACGCCAATTAACCTTTAATGATATGATTGAAATTGCATTAGAGTCAGTTTTATTAGACGACTAATTTTTTATTTCATATTTATAATAAGGTATAGTAAACAAAATAGTTGGTAAAAAGTGGGAAAAAGCCTTACATTGTAATGCTTTGCCCCACTTTTCTTAAAAAGAAATAAATAATCCAACTGCTTCAAAATAAGTTCACCCCTTATTTAATCTGACCCACCAGTTGCTTTCAATTAAAAATAATCATATTTGCTTATTCATAATTTTGAATGATAGCATTATTCTCCCCTACTTCTATAAATAGCCTTCTAAATTTTCAAAAAAAACAAAACAACGTGTTCATTTTTATACCTCTTGATTATCTAATAAACAAATAGGTACTTCCAGATAATTTTTTTAATAAAAGTGTGATCTTGATCTCTAATCTACTGATTTTTAAACAAAAAACCCTTGACATCGTGCGGGGGGGGGGGGGGGGGGGGGGGGGGGGGGGTAACATATAATACTGTTTATTGTCAATACATTATTTTTCATTTATTGGGTTATTTTGAAAAATTTTTCAATGCGACACAACCTGACGTGATTAGGTTATTCGCCTTTGTTAAATTATCTTCATTGATTCACAACATAGTGATTATATTATGAATAAAACAGAAAAATTAGCACGAAGAATTAGTCGAATACTTGTTTACCTTAATCAAGGTAAGCGTCTTAATATTGATGACCTAGCGAGTGAATTTGATATAACATCTCGTACTATTCAGCGAGATTTTGAACGCTTAAGTTTCTTAGAATGGGAAGAATATGGCAATGGTTATTATAAAATTAACCGTAATAAAATGGGATTTTTAAGTGATGAAGATATTGACCGTTTTTCATTATTTGCCAGTATTTCTAACCTATTTCCTAAAATTGATCGTGATTTTTTTCAAGAAAAATTAACCCAAAGTGTACAAATTAAAGGCTTTCAATATGAACAAATCAATCATCTTGAAAAAGAGTTTAATTTACTGAAACAAGCCATTGATAATCATCATTTTGTGAGTTTTAAATACACAAAACGTCATCCAAGCGGTCAGATCGAGAACAAATTTTACCAAATTGCCCCTTATAGCTTAATCAATAAAAATGGCGTGTGGTATTTAATTGGTACCGATCACGACAAACAAAAAACATTCTGTTTTACTCAAATCACCGCGTTACAACGGCTAAATAATACATTCACACCAAATAATCAATTATTAAATGAAATTAAAAAGAATGACAGTATTTCATTTGGTAATCAATTATCCGAAGTGGTCGTGCAAGTATCCGCCTTTGCCGCCCCTTATTTTACAAGACGCAAATTATTACCCAATCAAGAATTAGTGCGTAAATTGGAAAACGGCGAATTATTACTAGCGTGCAAAAATGTGCATTCCCTAGATATTGTACCCATTGTGCAATATTGGATTCCTCACTTAACCATCATTAGCCCAGCTGAACTACAAACTGAAATGGTTAAGAAATTACAGCAATATATTGCAGAAAGTATTTAGGAGAATTTGATAACAATTAAATTACAAATTAAAAATCAAAAATATTTAACAAGATTGAATTTCAATCAAAAGACAACAATCAAACTGATTACAAAAAAGAACTAATTTTATTAACTTATCAAAGGAGCAATAACTATGTCCCAATTAAACAAAAGTCAAATTAATGAAACGCTGGATAAATTATTAGAAAGCTTACCTAGTGAATTTCAAGAAGCAATAAAATCAAAACTAGAAGAAACCATTTATTATACTCCCACTATTGGAATAATGGGGAAATCGGGTGCAGGAAAGTCATCACTAATTAACTCCATTGTAGGACAAAAAATTTGTGAAACTAGTGGAGCTGCAGGTTGTACAAGAGAAGATAAAGAAATCATTGTTCCTGTTGGAAATCGAGAATTAAAATTTGTTGATTTTCCTGGTGTTGCAGAGAATAACCATAGAAACAGTGAATATACTCAAATGTATGCTGATCGTTTAAAAGATTTAGATATCATTTTATGGGTAATTAAAGTGGATGATCGTGCAAATGTAAATGATGAACAATTTTATAATTGGCTAACGAAATATTATAAAAAAGAGCAAATTTTATTTGTATTAAGTCAAGTTGATAAAGCGGAACCATCGAGGGGATGGAATTATGATGCTTATCAACCAAGTGAGCAACAATTAAAAATTATTGATGAGAATAAACGCCGAATTGAAATCGATTTTGATGTTTCCCCTAATTTAGTTATTCCTGTTGCTTGTGATTATTATGAAAACAAGTTTGATCGTTACAATATAGAAACCCTAATTTCTCGTATTATTAAACAAGTGCCAAAAGAAGCTAAAAGTAGTTTATTATCAAGTATTGATAAAAAGAATGTTTCAACAGAAGCTAAAAAAGATGCGAAAAGTGGCTTCCGCTCTGTTGTTGAAGATATTATTGATGTTGTCATTGACTATATCCCTGTGCCAACACCTGTAAAAACAGTGGCAAGAGCAGCCAAAGAATGGGTTGCTGAAAAAGCAGAAGCAGTTTGGGATTGGTTCTTCGGCTAGGACAAATATTATGCAAAATTCGATTAAATCAACAGACTTAAAGTCTTACTTAGCAAATGTAACAAAGTATTACTCAAAGCCTTATTTTAATATTGGTATAATGGGAAAGTCAGGTGCAGGTAAATCATCTCTTATTAATGCGTTAATCAGTAAACCTGTTTGCAAAACAGGTTCTGTTGGAGGCTGTACTAGAGAAATACAAACTATCAATTCACAACTTTACTCTACAAGAATTAATTTAATTGATTTTCCTGGAATTGCTGAAAATGAAAAATGGGATCAAAAATATAAAAATTTATACAAAGAACATCTTGATGATTTAGATTTAATTATTTGGTTAATTAAGATAGATGATCGTGCATTATTTGAAGATGAAAATTTTTATAATGATTGTTTACAAGTACACAGCAATAAACTGCTTCTTGTTTTAAGTCAAACAGATAAAACTGAGCCTAAGAGAGAATGGAACAACTATTCTTTTGAACCATCAACTAGTCAACAAGAAAATATCAATCGTAATTTGTATAGAATATTCAGCGAGTTTTATGAAGATAAAATAATTCCGATTGCTCATTATTACGATGGTTCTTCTTATCAACGATACAATTTTGATAAGATTTTTGATCAGATTTTATTTAAAATAGTACAAGATTCAAATGTAACTAATAATATCTCTGTTTCTGAAAATTGGGCTATGATGAAATATGAGATTAATACAAATACTGAGATGCAGAAAATGATTTTTGCTTTTTTGGAAGAGGATACAAATAAGATACTGGAGGAACTTAATTCCTTTTTATAATCATTATCATATAAATCCCAAAAATTAGCTTAAACTTTGGAGAATTTTTCTATATCGTATTAAGGAGTAGTAATGAATATAATGAATCTAGAACAACAATTTAAACAAAATCGTGAACAACAGCATTATTCTGATCATTTTTGTTTACGTATTCATCGTGCATTAAGTTGGCTAAAAAAAGCTGAAAACAGTGAAGATTTAGATACTAAATTTATTACTCTTTGGATTGCATTTAATTCTGCTTATGCAAGAGAAATTAAAGATTTTGGTATCAAAGATCGTATCAGTTTTAATGAGTTTTTATTACGTATTTGTAGCTGTGATAATGACAACGTAATTTATAATTTGGTATGGAAAGAATTTACACAATCTATCCGTTTATGGTTAGACAATAAATTTGTGTTTCAGCCATTTTGGGATTTTCATAATGGAAAAATGACAGAAAATGAATATATCAAGGAAGAAACCAAAGAGCGTGAAAGATTTTTTTCAGCATTAGAAAATCAGAAAACATCTGTTATTTTAGATGTAATGTTTAGCCGTTTATATACACTACGTAACCAAATTATACACGGAGGGGCAACATTTAATAGTTCGGTTAATCGTGAGCAATTAAAAGAGGGCTGTACAATTTTGTCGTTACTTATTCCAGCTATGTTAGATATTATGATGAAAAATCATAATGAAATTGATTGGGGTAAACCGTTTTATCCTGTGGTTAAGTAGTATTAAATAGGGAATAAAAATGTCATTACTAACAGGACAACCACATCTGCAATATTGTAATAAATGTGGTTGGAAAAATAAGAATATTATCGTATCTGATTGTTTGTTTATACGAGATTGTCCGAAGTGTAATTCTCATTTATCTTTGAAACCACTTTCTAGTTTATCTTGGATTGAGAAAACTTATTTGAAAGTATTAAAAACATATAAAGGTAACGAGTTTTTATAAAAATACCAATCAAAAACGGTATGACTTTATTTTGCAAAAAATAAAAAGATCATACCGCTTAAAAATCAACTACTTACTATACTTTCCTGCCATTGCCTGATAAACAAGGTTTTCATATTGTAGGGTATTATATTTGGCTTGAATAATTGCCAGTTTTGAACCATTTTCAGTATTGATTGCATTTAACCAATCTCGTAGTTCAGAGACACCCTCTTTATAGCGGTTTTGATAGTAGCGACTAATTCTCTTGTTGTAGAAATAGGTCTTTTTCAGATTGCTCAAACTTTTTTTCGATTGCTTATAAGTATAGTAATAGGTACTAATTTCATTTAGTGCTTTAGTACCAATTTGTTCATAATTTAGCTTCGCTAATTTATAATTTTGTTCTGAAATTTTGATGTTTAACTTCACTCTATTCCAATCTAAGAAAGGTAAATTAAAAGATAACGTACCACCTAGTAGCTGGTTATTTGCAATATCGCCCACCAATGGAGCTGAACCAGATAAACTCGCCCCTAAACTGAGGGTTGGATACCAACTGTTTTCCGTTGCTTGTAGGCTTTTAAAACCGCTTTGTAAACGGAATAAAGCAGATTTTAGATCAGGACGGTTTGCAATAGTTGAAACAGGTACATCGGTGTTCACTTCTTGTAATTTCACTTTTAATAAATTTGGATATGTAACAGGAATGCTGTCATTTGGTTTTAAATTCAATAAATTACGCAGTGTTTGTTCAGCAGTTTTTTGTGCTGTTTGTAAATTAATTAAACTGTTTCTCGCTTGTAAGACCGCTTGCATTGATTGATCAACATTAAGTTGTGTGATCATTCCTGATTTGTATTTATTATTCATTACTCGACTGATTTTAGTATAATTATTAATACTTTGCTGAGTAATATGAATGGCTTCATTAAAATACGCTAAGTTGTAGTATGTGTTAATCACAGCATTAATTAAAGCCAAACGTGTTGCTTCTAAATCTTCCGCTGTTGCATTTTTTTCCCACTCCGCCGCACTGGCACTGTTTGATAAACGTTGCCATAGGTCGAGGGTATAACTTAAATTGAGATTTGCACTATGTGTCACCACAGAAGTACCTGTTGAGCGTGGATTTTTCGCAGAATGCCCTGCTCCTTTTACGGCTGAAGACTGCCCTGTTGCACTAAAAGTAGGGACTAAATTTGCTCCCAATAGGTTTGCGTTATAAAGGGCTTTATTAACTAAAATTGCACTTTTTGCCAAATTTTTATTATTAGCTAAAGCTGTTTCAATTAATTGATTTAATTGCGAATCTTGATATCCAAGCCACCATTGAGTATCAATTTTATACTGCTTTACGATCTCTTTATAACTGTTATAATTTTTTTGAACTTGTTCAAGACTACCATCTTGGCTCATTTTATTCGCACAACCTGTGATTGCAACGGCAACAAATAAGCTCAATGTGATTTTGGATATTTTCATCATCTGTCCTTTAAATAGCGTATTTAAAAATAATTAAAGCATATTCTAAACAAATATGACTTAAAGGGCTAGTGAAAAATGAACGAACGTTCACAGTAGTGTTGAACAGTGTAAATTTGTGCTTTAATCTACTCGCTATGCTTTGTCAACTTATCGCATAACTCATTGATATATAAATATATTATAGAGGTAGGGTATGCCCTGCATCCACGTAAAAAATTAAATTTGTAAATTTTCAATTTGATCTACCCGCTATATTTATGTCTAATAATGTGTTGTGAGAATTTGATATCGAGCAACGGGCGGATATACACAAACTACGTTTATTAATCCGCACCCTACAATCCATTTTTATAGCTTATTGAATAATATTCTAAAACCCTTAAGAAACCGCTTTAAATTGAATTAGACCACTTTCTACATACTGCTCAACATCATCTTCATTAAAAATAGGTGTAACAACATCTTCTTTATCAAACGCCATATCCCCTTCAATGCCCTCTAATTTTACGCCGTGTTTAATCCCTTTAAAATCAAACAATGAAGTATCACACAAATGCGAGGGTGTAATATTTTGCAAGGCACTAAACATTGTTTCAATTCGACCTGGATATTGACGATCCCAAGTTTGTAGCATTTCTTTTATAACTTGACGTTGTAAATTAGGTTGTGAACCACATAAGTTACACGGAATAATAGGAAACTGTTTTGCATCAGAATACTTAATAATGTCTTTTTCTTTGCAATAAGCCAATGGACGAATAACAATTTGCTTACCATCATCACTCATTAATTTAGGTGGCATAGACTTCATTTTTCCGCCATAAAACATATTTAGAAACAAAGTTTCTAACATATCATCACGATGATGTCCTAATGCGATTTTTGTTGCCCCTAACTCTGTTGCTGTGCGATATAAAATGCCTCGACGTAAACGAGAACAAAGGGAACACGTGGTTTTACCCTCTGGAATTTTTTCTTTCACAATACCGTAAGTATCTTCTTGTACAATTTTATATTCTACTCCGATACCCTCTAAATACTCAGGTAAAATATGTTCAGGAAAGTCAGGCTGTTTTTGATCTAAATTCACTGCGATAATATCAAAATGGATCGGTGCATTAATGCGAAGATTTAATAAAATATCTAGCAAGGTATAGCTATCTTTCCCACCGGATAGACATACCATTACTCTATCGCCCTCTTCAATCATATTAAAATCGGCGATTGCATTTCCCACATTACGGCGAAGGCGTTTTTGTAATTTATTAAAATTATAGGTTTGTTTTTTGTTTAATTCGTTATTCATTGTTTTTCTATTTAAAAATAAAACTTCTCGGATTATAGTCCGAGAAAATCCAAGATATCTCGTATTATAATCCGAGAAAATAAATTTTGTAAAAAAAGAGTACAAACTGACCGCTTGTACTCCTTATATTACTAACATAAAAAACTATTTTTTTATTTATCTTTCCAACGCTGAATGGCTTCTTTAATCACTTTTTTCGCTTCTTCTGCACCACCCCAAGTTGTTACTTTGGTTGTCCCTGCTTTTTTAAGGTCTTTATAGTGATTAAAATGGAATTCAATTTGTGAAATGAGCTGTTTTGGTAAATCTGATAATGTTTTGTACGCATTACCGTTGTTACGATCATCTGCGGGTACACAAACGATTTTATCATCCACTTCATCATCATCCACAAATTTCATTACACCAATAACACGTGCTTCTAAGAAAACCCCTGTTGCTAATGGTTGTTCAGTAACTAATAACACATCTAATTCATCACCATCTTCATCTAAGGTTTGTGGAATAAAACCGTAGTTAGTTGGTTTTGCAAAAATGATTGGTTCAACACGATCTAACTGAAAGCAAGCAAGCTCTCTGTTCCACTCAATTTTATGATTACTACCCGCTGGAATTTCATTTACTACGTTAATAATACCGCTGTTTACATCGCCAGCATCTAAAATTTTATTAAAATCTGCCATAAAAATTATCCTTAAAAAATGATTAGAAAAGTTGTTCAATTATAACAGCTATTACAAAACTTCCCAACTCAAATTAGAAATCAAACGGCATTTATCACACTTAAAATAAAAAATACTGTGCATTGGTTCATTTAATTTCCATTCTTCATTACAATTTGGGCATTTTCGGTTATGTTCAATATCTTCATCTTTCCCTAAACGGTATAAATAATAGTACGTGGGTGTTTGGGTTATTTGTTCTATTCTTTGACAAAGTGTTCTTCCTTGTTGTGCCAATTCACTTGTATGATCGGAAATTTGTTGTAATGCAGATTGTTCAAGAGTTGAACCATTCATTTGTAATTGATCACAAGCCTGCCAATCTTCTTGCCATTTTAAAATATCCGCAGAAAAAGGTTGATTTGATTGTGTAATTTCATAGAGAGGCAAAGGTAAAAAATCAGCACCATTAAAGACCGGTGAGCAAGAATCTAAATGCGTTGTGTATAAAAGTAAAAATTGTCCTTCAATTTGATAGCTGGTGACATCTGCTCGATAATCTTTTCCAACTAATTCAAAACTTGCAAATTTTACACCATAACTATCCGCTTGAGATAAGGCTTTATTCACTTCATCACTATTATATTTTGCCATTAAACTATCTTGACGAGGTATCGATAAATTCACTTGAAAAAAGGCTTCATCAATACACTGAAAATGGGTGATCCCCGCTTCTCGCCCAATCATTTGTCCATTTTCTCGCCATTGATTCACAATTTTAAAAATCAATGACGTAAAGTTTTCATCAAAATAAGGATAACTAAATTTTGCAATAGCTTGATACATTATTTTTTCTGTTCCTTCATTTGTTGCATTTCAACCTCAACAACAGATGTTGGTTCTTGATGAAGAATAACTTCTGAAAGCGGAAAAGCACGTAATAATTTTTTCTCTAAACTATCCGTAATTTCGTGTGCTTTCACAAGGGAAAGATGATCATCTAATTCCATATGTAATTGAATAAAACGAACCGCCCCAGCTTGACGAGTTTTTATATCGTGAATACTCAATACATCAGGATGATGTTCTGCAATATCCTTGATTTTATTAATTTCTTCTTCAGGTAAGGCTTGATCTAACAACATTTGTATTGCTTGCCATGCCACTTTAATTGCATTAATCATAATATAAAGTGCAATCGCAATGGCAAATAGAGCATCAGCATAAACAATGCCATAAAGAGATAATCCCATTGCAATAAGAATAGCAATATTCATTAAAATATCTGTTTTATAATTAAGAATATCCGCCTGAACAATAGGGCTATTTACAACTTTTAACACCTTTTGTTGATATAATACAAGGACGCCAGTTAAAACAATAGAGATAACACTAACGATAATCCCTAGCTCTGTTTGATAAATAACTTGTGGATTATATAAACGCTGTACACCGTGTAAAAGTAGAAATAGTGCTGAACCTGTAATAAAAGCCCCTTGTACTAAAGCCGCTAATTCTTCAGCTTTACTATGCCCAAATGTATGATTATCATCAGCGGGTCGTAACGCAAAGCGTAGCACTAATATATTAGTGACAGACGCAAACACATCCAGTAAAGAGTCGGTCATTGCAGCTAAAATAGAAACCGAGCCAGTAATCCACCATACTATCACTTTTAACAATAACAACATTCCTGCCACAATTACCGCAAAGGTTGTAGCACGATTAACTAAAAGTTTATATTGCTCTGCAACTTGTCTATTTATTTCATTATGATTATTTTTTGTCATCTTTACAGTTTTTTAAGTTAATATTCCTCCTAGCCCTCCCTCCGTAAACGGAGGCAGTATAATTCCCTCCTCCGCTCGCGGGGGAGGGTTAGGGTGGGGGTACAATTTGTTGACTCTATTTCTTAAACCCAAATAAACAAAAATGACTTGTTGAATATGTTTTAATATTCAACAAGTCAGTATTAAAAATTAATCTATTTTAAATTAACTTTCTTTTGTTTGCTTTTTACCTGCGTGAACCGCCATTTTTTGACGAATAATACGACGCTCTTTAGAAAGATCCGCATTACGGATAGTAATATCATCCACACGGCTTTCATAGTCATCACGCATATTTGCAATAATTGCTCGAATTTCCTCAATTGTCATTGAATCCGTAATATATTGATTTAGATTATCAAGTAATAATACTCGTTTTCTGTTATCTCGAATTCTACGATCATTTTCTGCCGTTTCTCGTAATAATTTATTTTTTAAACGATATAAATGAACGTAATCAAGCATATCTTGAAAAGATTGTGTATGTTTTCCCATAATAAACTCCTGTGAGTAAGTTGAAAATAATAAATTCTAAACTGCTGGTAATCCTAAATCCTTTGACTGCTTTCGTCAAAGGATTTTTAATACTTATTTATAATTATTTTTGCAAATGCATATTTTTAATCCTCACCTCTCTAGCACTCTTCTGAAAAAAAATCCTCCCTCCTCTTGCGGGGGGGAGGCTAGGAGGGGGGGAAGGTTTTCATTCTTCAGTTGTTGTTAAATTCCACAATATTTCTAGAACCATATCCATTTCATACACAACCTCAGAGTTCCAAAAACGTACTACTTGAAACCCTTGCTGTTTTAAAAATGAAGTTCGTTTATTATCATATTGAATGTTGACTTCCATCAAGCTCTATAATTAATTTCTTTTCTAATGAAACAAAATCAACAATATAATTCCCAATAACTTTTTGTCTTAAGAACCTTACTCCATTAATTTGTCTCCTTCTTATTTCTTGCCAAAGTAAATATTCTTCTTGTGTCATTTCGTTACGTAATTTTTTTATTGAGAAATGTATGAAGTTGAATTTAGTTTTGGAATGGAGATCGTAAAATTTTGCCCCCTCCCTAGCCCTCCCCCGCAAGCGGAGGAGGGAATTTACAGAAAAATATCTCCATACAAAATCCCTCCCCCGCTTACGAGGAAAGATTAAGAGGTGGGAATTTAAAAAAACATCCTCATAAAAAATCCTCCCTCCGCTTGCGGGGGGAGGCTAGGAGGGGGGGGGGAGGTTTTCATTCTTCAGTTGTTGTTAAATTCCACAATATTTCTAGAACCATATCCATTTCATACACAACCTCAGAGTTCCAAAAACGTACTACTTGAAACCCTTGCTGTTTTAAAAATGAAGTTCGTTTATTATCATATTTCTTGCCAAAGTAAATATTCTTCTTATGTCATTTCGTTACGTAATTTTTTAGCAAATTGTTTTAAACGAGGAGATTCTTTTTTTCTCATTTTTTACCCTTTAATAGTGAAAGGTAAAATTGTAAAGTTTTTATTAAGAAATGTATGAAATTGAATTTAATTTTGGAATGGAGATCGCAAAACTTTACCCCCTCCCTAGCCCTCCCCCGCAAGCGGAGGAGGGAATTTACAGAAAAATATCTCCATACAAAATCCCTCCCCCGCAAGCGGAGGAGGGAATTTATCAATTTTTTAAAATTCTTCCAAAAGTCTTTGCATTAGTAAGGCTTTTTGCTCTTCTGACAAGGCTTTGTTTTCGCTATTCGCCACAACAAAAAAATCTTCTACTCGTTCACCGATAGTGGTAATTTTGGCATTAAGAAGTTGTAAATTAAGTTCATTGAAAATATCACTAATATGAGCTAATAACCCTTCTCGATCAAGCGTTTTAAATTCAAATTCTGTTTGTTCTAAATGGGTATTATCTAGAAATTTAACTTTTGTTTTATGTTTAAAAGGGGGAAATTTAATTGGTTTTTTAATCAATTTAAATCGTAATTTCGGCTGATTTAATATGTTAAATAACGCATTTTTTAATTGTTCACGGCGCGTTTCTGACAATGGTTCGCCATTATATTCTGCCACCACAAAACTATCGAATACCAATTGATTATTGGTTAAAATTTGTGCTTCTAAAATGGTCATTTTCTTTTGTGTTAATAATTGTGCGACAGTAGAAAAGAAATGGGGCATATCCTGACAATGTATGAATAATTGCGTCATATTTTGCTGATTAATATTTGAAACAAGTATTAATGGTAGTTGCATTTCTGCCTGTAAATAACCTTGAATATGCCAATTTAGTTGCTCTGTATTATGGCGAATAAAATAGCTATCAGGACAACTATTCCAAAAAGTATTGATCTGTTTAATTTGTATTTCATCATAGATAGCGGGGAGTTTTTCGGCAACACGTTGTCGATTAACCAAACTTAACTGTTGATAATCGATACACTGCTCTTCTCCTCGTTCTATTTGCTCTTTGGTTGCAGTATAAAGTTGTGTAAAGAGTTGTTCTTTCCATTTATTCCAAAAGGTTTTGTTGGTAGAAGACATATCTGCAAAAGTTAAACAAAGTAACGCAGATAAAGCGGTATGATTTTTAACAGTTTTTGCAAATTCTGAAATTACTTGTGGATCATAAATATCTCGTCGCTGTGCTGTCATTGACATTGTTAGATGCTCTGCGACAAGCCACGTCATTAGTTTAGTCTGTTCATCATCTAAATTGTGCAATTTTGCAAATTGGTAAACTTCCATTGCCCCTTTTTCGCTATGACAACCGCTCTGCCCTTTCGCAATATCGTGAAACATTGCGGCTAAATAAAGTACGCTCGGATCTTTAAAATCTCGAAATAGTTCGGAACACAATGGATAACTTGTTTCATTTGGATCAAGTAATTTCTCTAATTTTCGCATTACTCGAATGGTGTGTTCATCAACAGTATAAATATGCAGCATATTAAATTGCATTAAACCTGTGATATTTTTCCACTGTGGTAAATAGGCTTTTAATACTCCTAGATGGTGCATTGGTTTAATGGCTCGTTCTATACAATTTGGTTGTGAAAAAAGTGAAATAAATCGCTCTCTAGACTGAGAATATTCACAAAGTGGAGTGGTTAATTTTCCTATTGCAAGACGTAAATAACGCAATGCGGATATACTTGGTTTTGCATTAGGATACTGCGTTAAATGGTAAAAAAGATCTAAAATAGAACGAGGTTCATCTTCAAAAAATTGATAGTTATTTGTTCCAAAAATCAGGTTGTTTTGTAAATAAAAATGGTTGTCTAACTGAATTTTATCACTTTTTAATTTTGCTTTCTTTAAGATTACTTTCTCAAAATTTTTTAATAATAGATAACTTAATTGTACAATGGATTGTGTTGCTTGAAAATACTCTCGCATCATTTTTTCAACAGGTTGATTACCTTCTCCTTGATAACCCAATCGTTGGCTTAAAACTAATTGACGGTCAAATCTCAAACGATTGTCATAACGTTTTAGCTGTAAATGTAAGCCAAATCGCATTTTAAATAAGACTGCTTGTGCCTGTTCTAATTCACTATATTCTTCTGCAAATAATAATTGTTGTTCAAAAAGTTCTGATAAGGAATACACGCCATAATGTCTTAACATTACCCACATTAATAAATGTAAATCTCGCAAACCACCTGGACTATGTTTTAAATCGGGTTCAAGGTTATAGCTGGTATTATGATAACGTGCATAACGTTCTGTTTTTTCAGTAATTTTAGCCCGTAAAAAATCTTCTGTTATCCAAAAATCATTTTGATGAATTCGTTCTAGTAGATCATAAAAATCTTGACTATTTCCTGTTAAAAAACGTCCCTCTAACATATTGGTTGCAATAGAAATTTCTGCTTTCCCCATTTCAATACATTCATCAAAAGTACGAATGGCTGAACCAACTTGTAATTTCAAATCCCAAAGTAAGGTAAAAAAAGCATTAAATTGTGTTTGAGTTTCTTCGTCTAACGGCTCTTTTACTAAAACTAAAATATCTAAATCTGACAACGGAAACATTTCACGACGACCATAGCCTCCCACTGCAATTAAAGTGAGATCCTCTCTTTTATCAAAACCAAAATATTGCCATATATCTAATAGTCGCTGATCATAAAAGTCACTGCGTTGATGAATAAGATTTAACGTATCCACTTGTGGAAAATCATTATTTTGAATTTGATTAAATTCTATTAGTTGTTGTTTTAGTTCAGTTAAATTCATCGCTTTAATGTATTTAAAAATAGTTGTTTATACCTTATCACACTCTTTTATAAAATAAAGGCTCTCCTTGCATTTTCTATCTAAAAAAATCATTATACCAACTACTGTTCTCTCCTCTCGCTACTTTAACTTTATATTTTTGATCATAAAAATTGACTGTAATCATTCCCACTTTTGCAGTATCTAACACTTTAATATTTCTCTTTTCTAATCGTTTTATTATATTCTTATTCGGCAAATGCCAAATATTCCAACGCCCTGTTGAAACCATTGCAAATTTAGGTTTTGTGTAGTTAAGTAAAGTATAACTGGTGCTGGTTTTACTGCCGTGATGTGGAACTTGTAAAAAATCGACTCGACCTATTTTTTGTGAAAAATAAGGTTCTTCATTTTGAGTAATATCTCCCGTTAGCAAAATTTTAAAGTTTTGAATTTTCACTAAAATTACGCAAGAATTTGCATTTTTTGCTTTAAATGTCACCGCTTTAGGATAGTAAACTTGTAAATGAAACTTGCCAAATTGCCATTGTTTTCCTTGAATACAAGGCTCTGTTTGCCGATTGGCATATTTTCTGTTACTTGATGAAATTAACCTTGCTTTTGGATAAGCTTTTAAAATATCGACTATTCCCCCTGAATGATCTTTATCATCGTGACTTAAGAATATAGCGTCTACTTTAATACCATTGCGTTTTAAATAAGGCAGAATTTCTAATTTTGCCATTGAATTTTGTGCCTTTCCTTTGCCCCAACTTACTCCTGTATCATATAATACAGCTTTAGTTTGTAAACCGTGTTGATATACTAAGGCATTCGCTAAACCCTGACCTACATCAAAGGTAATCCATTGTGTTCGTGGCTTTGTGAAATAATAGGCATAAAATAGACTATTAAATATCACAGTCGCAATAATAATCTGCTTCCAGTATTGTCTAAATTTATAATTTAACCAAGTGTATAAAATAAGTAGAATAAATAAATTCACGGTAAGATATTGCCATTGTTGATATTGACTTAAGAAAAACCAAGAATGGGAAAGAGGGGTTAATAGATCAAGGCTCATTTGCAATAAATCATCAACGATTTGCCAAGTATCAAAAAGATTATCCGTGACCAGTGAAAACAAAATAAAAGGGACAATGATTAAACTATAAAAAGGGACAATAATTAGATTTGCAATAAAACCAAACGGCGATAAACCTTCAAAAAAATAAAATTGTACAGGTGCAAAAAGTAATAAAATACCGATTTGTAAATGTAACAACTTGAGAATAAAGCGAACACTTTTTGCCTTTAACCATTTATCATTAAAAGGTAATACCTCAAGTATTTTTTTTAATGGAAAATAACGATACCAAATAATCAAACACAGTACTGCCAAGATAGAAAGCCAAAAGCTACTGGATAATAAGGCGATCGGATTACAAATTAACAACACCACTACTATTCGCCACCAAAATTGCATTGGCGTGTAATGACGACGAGCGAATTGGAAACATAAAACAAAACTAATGGCAAGTAACGCTCTTAACGTAGGCGTAGAAAAATTGGCTAAAAAAGCATATCCCAAGGCACAACATAACCCCAATAAGAATGGCAAGCGGTAAGATAATGCTAACTTTTTGCAAAATTTTATAAAAATGTGACCGCTTGTTTTATTCAAAATCAACAATATGACATACTGCCCCAATTTTGCTAACCCAAATCCCAGCCACATTACTAAACCAATATGTAAACCTGAAATGGCAATTAAATGTGCCGTTGCTGTTTGCTTAAAAGGTTGCCACGTTTGATTATTCAACCACGCTCTTTCACCAAAGCTAAGTGCCAACATTAACCCTTGTGTAGCAAATTTCTCCGTTTGTTGTTTTACTCTCTCCAACCATCGTGTTCGAGTTGATAAATGATCACGTGACTTTTGTATTAAATTTGCTTTTTTGACTGTCGCTATTGCATTAATATTATTTGCAAAATACCATTGTTGACGATTAAAATTCCCAGTGTTTAATCGACTTGAAATAGGACGAATTTTTAAACTTGCTTGATAGTTTCTTTCTAATTCTAAGGGCGTATCCGTTTGCCATTTTAAATATAATTTAATACTATTTTCCAATTGAGCAATTGCTGTTTGATAGCCTATCTGGTGCAAAATTTGAATGATCTTAATGTTCTCCGTCGTTTGATAAGCGGTGACATTTTGAGTATTTTTTGCAATTTGTTGTACTTGATAAAAACTCACTGAGAGTATAATAAAAAATGCCCCCCACATTCTTTTTCTAATGCTAAAGACAATTATTGCACCTAAACTACTCCCCCAAATCGCCCAATAAAAATAATCTAAGGGAAACCAGAAAATACTTAATAATAAAAAACAAAATAAAATACAAAATCGGTCTAAATTCATTGCTAAATTTCTATTTTAATAACCATATATTGGATCGTAGAATGCGATTACTTGATGAATTTAGCTAAACATTACTTAAAATTTATCGATCTAGATCACAAATTTTGTTTTTGCTTTGTTAAAAAAATGTATTTTTTGTAATAATTTAAGTTTTTTAATTAAGTTTAAGGCATAATATATGGCACTAAAAAGCTTAAAATCAGGTACAAGTTATATGGCAAATAATACAACTCATACAAATTTTGAAGAGTGGCTGGCATCTTCAGCACTTAATGGAGCAAGCCAATCTTATATTGAAGATATTTATGAACAATATCTCGATGATCCTACTTCGGTAGAAGAAAGCTGGCGTGGTATCTTTGATGCCTTACCTCAATCTCAAAAAATAGAACAAGCACACTCTTGTGTGAGAGATTATTTTCGTCATTTAGCAAAAACTAGCCATCTAAATGGCACAACAGCTATTGCTCCTGATGCAAGTGCAAAATTAGTTAAAATATTGCAATTTATTAATGCTCACCGTTTTCGTGGTTATTTGGAAGCCAATTTAGACCCACTCAATTATTACCGTTGGAAAACATCACAAGTGCCTGAATTAGACTATCGTTTTCACGGCTTTAGTGAATCCGATTTAGATGAAACCTTTACGATTAATCGTTACGTTTATAATCAAGAAACCATTACATTACGTGAATTAGATAAAAAATTAAAAGAGACTTATTGTGGTACTATTGGGCTTGAATTTATGCACGTACAAGATCAAGAACAAAAAATATGGTTACAAAAAAAAATAGAAAGTCTATTAAATAAACCCCTTTTCTCTCCTCAACAACGTATCAATTTTTTAGAAGAATTAACTGCCGCTGATGGATTAGAACGTTATATCGGGGCAAAATTCCCTGGTGCTAAACGCTTTTCTCTAGAAGGAAGCGATGCGTTTATTCCAATGATGAAAGAGATTATTCGCCACGCTAGTCGTCAAGGAATGTCTGATGTCACGATGGGAATGGCACATCGTGGACGTTTAAATATGCTAGTCAATGTACTAGGAAAAAAACCGACTGAACTTTTTGATGAATTTTCAGGTAAACATTCTGGCGATAGAACTGGGGATGTAAAATATCATCAAGGTTTTTCTTCTTATTTTGCCGCAGACGATAAACTAATGCATCTTGTTCTTGCTTTTAATCCTTCTCATTTAGAAATTGTAAATCCAGTGGTTATTGGTTCAACTCGAGCGAGACAAATTCGTAAAAATGACACTAAACACAACAAAGTATTAGCCGTCACTGTTCACGGTGATTCAGCCATTGCAGGACAAGGTGTAGTACAAGAGACATTGAATATGTCTCACGCTCGTGGTTATAGCGTGGGAGGTGCCATTCGTATTGTCATTAATAATCAGATCGGTTTCACTACCTCTAACCCTCTTGATACTCGTTCAACCGAATTTTGCACTGATATAGCAAAAATGGTGCAAGCACCAATTATTCACGTTAATGGAGATGATCCTGAAGCAGTAGCATTTGCAGCCCAAATGGCAGTAGAATATCGTGCTTTATTTAAACGTGATATTTTTATTGAGTTGATTTCTTATCGTCGTCACGGTCACAATGAAGCCGATGAACCAATGGCTACACAGCCAATAATGTATAGCATTATCAAAAAACATCCAACTCCTCGTAAAATTTATGCCGATCGTTTAATTGCAGAAGGGATTGTTACAGAAGAACAAGTGACTGAAATAATCAATCTCTATCGTGATGCCTTGGATAATGGTGAATGTGTTGTTCCTGAGTGGCGTAAAATGGATAAAACAAAAGCGGATTGGGTCTCCTACCTTAACCACGAATGGACAGATCCTTATGAAAGTAAATTTGATCAAGAGCGATTTATCAGCCTTGCAAAACGTGTTGCTAGCTATCCAGAAAGCGTTGTTCCGCAATCTCGTGTTGCCAAAATCTATCAAGATCGCCAAGCAATGGCAAAAGGTGAAAAGTTATTTGATTGGGGTATGGCTGAAATAATGGCTTATGCGACTTTATTAGACGATGGTACGCATATTCGCCTATCTGGAGAAGATGCGGGACGTGGTACATTCTTCCATCGACACAGTGTTATTCATAATCAAAAAGATGGTACAGGCTATATTCCATTAGTTAATCTTCATTCTAGTCAAGGGCATTTTGAAGTCTGGGATTCAGTACTTTCTGAAGAAGCGGTATTGGCGTTTGAATATGGTTATGCAATCACATTACCAAAAACCCTTACTATTTGGGAAGCCCAATTTGGTGATTTTGCAAATGGTGCTCAAATCGTTATTGACCAATTTATTAGTTCTGGTGAACAAAAATGGGGACGTATGTGTGGTTTAGTAATGCTACTCCCTCACGGTTACGAAGGACAAGGACCTGAACACTCTTCAGCTCGTTTAGAACGTTATTTACAGCTTTGTGCTCAACACAATATGCAGGTGTGTATTCCTTCTACTCCTGCACAGGTTTATCATATGCTACGTCGCCAAGCCATTCGTAAAATGCGTCGTCCATTGATTGTGTTATCGCCAAAATCATTGCTTCGCCACCCACTTGCGGTGTCGAAACAAGAAGAATTAATTCACGGTACATTCCAAAATGTGATTGATGAAATTGATGATCTCGATCCTAAAGACATAAAACGAGTGATACTTTGCTCGGGTAAAGTTTATTATGACTTACTCGAACAACGCCGTAAAAACAAACAAAATGATGTGGCGATTATTCGTATTGAACAACTTTACCCTTACCCACTTGAAGATGTGCTGCATATTCTCAAACGCTATAAACACGTAAAAGATTATGTATGGTGCCAAGAAGAACCTCAAAATCAAGGGGCGTGGTACTCAAGCAATCATCATTTTACAGAGTCTATTCCTCCAAAATCAACGTTACGTTATGCAGGAAGAGAAGCGTCTGCATCACCCGCAGTCGGAAGTATGGCTCTACATACACAACAACAGCAGCAACTCGTTGATGATGCATTAACCCTTTAAAAGAAAGAAAAGGAAAATATTATGACTATTGAAATTCTTACTCCTGATTTACCAGAATCTGTTGCAGACGCAATGGTTGCGACTTGGCATAAAAAAGTAGGAGATAAGGTTCAGCGAGATGATATTCTTGTTGAAATTGAAACAGATAAAGTGGTACTTGAAGTCCCTGCTGAAAAAGAGGGAATACTTGAAGAAATTCTTCAACAGGAAGGCGCAACAGTAACCAGCAAGCAACTTCTTGGAAAACTAAGTACGATACAAGATAATGATGGTAAAATAACAACAGCAACAGTCGATAAAAATGAAGCCACGCCATTAGATCGTCGTACTGCAGCCATTGAACACGACAATCATTTAGCCAATGCTCAGGGACCAGCAATTCGTCGTTTATTAGCCGAGCACGACTTAAATGCTGATGAAATTACAGGTTCTGGTGTAGGTGGGCGAATTTCTCGTCAAGATGTTGAAGCAGTTATCAAAACAAAAAATAAACCAGTAAAACCAGAAACGCATTTTTCTGTTGACACAAATCGTAATGAAAAACGTGTTCCAATGACTCGTTTACGTAAACGTATTGCAGAACGTTTATTGGAAGCAAAAAATACTACCGCAATGCTTACTACTTTTAATGAAGTAAATATGCAACCTATTATGAATTTACGTAAAACCTATGGGGATGCTTTTGAAAAACAACATAATGTTCGCTTAGGTTTTATGTCATTTTATATTAAAGCCGTGGTTGAAGCATTAAAACGCTACCCTGAAATCAATGCATCTATTGACGGAGATGACGTAATTTATCATAACTATTTTGATATTAGTATCGCAGTTTCAACCCCAAGAGGCTTGGTTACACCTGTATTACGTGATTGTGATAAGCTAAGTATGGCAGAAATTGAAAAAACGATTAAAGCACTAGCCATTAAAGGACGTGATGGTAAATTAACTGTTGAAGATTTAACAGGGGGGACTTTTACCATTACTAATGGGGGGATATTTGGTTCACTGATGTCCACACCTATTATCAATCCACCTCAAAGTGCCATTTTAGGAATGCATACGATAAAAGATCGCCCAGTAGCAATTGATGGTGAAGTCGTTATCTGCCCAATGATGTATCTTGCCCTTTCTTATGATCATCGTTTAATTGATGGTAAAGAATCTGTTGGATTTTTAGTTACAATTAAAGATTTATTAGAAGACCCAACAAGATTATTGTTAGATATTTAACCTATTAAAAAAACCTAAGCACATATTGTTTTTCCAAATGATGTGCTTGGGTTTTCGTCTATATGACGCAAATCCAAACACCAATAGTATGATATTTAGCAAAATTTCAAAGCATCATAACAAAAAACAAAATGTTACAAAAAAAATAAAAAAGTTAAAAAATAGTTGCAAAATAAATCGAGCTATATAGAATGAAAAGATGACTTTTAAAATTTTAATGGTTTTATTTAATCTAACTTATTGAAAAACATTAGTTTAATTGTCATTGATACGACTAGCTCTACCCTATTTTATAATAAATATTCAATTGTAGATTGCTAGATTTATTTTTTAATTACTTGGAGTGATTTATATGAACTTTAAAAAAATGATGGCATTTTTAGTGCTATTACTTCCCCTTTCTGCTAGTGCAGAATCTTGGCTTACAACATTAAGTCATAATGTTGATAGTACGATGGCTACTGTTTTTGGTCCTTTTGTTAGCACCATCTTCTATTCAGTAGATATTAATGGAACAAGTTTCTTATTAATTGCAGGCTGGTTACTTGTTGCAGCATTGATCTTTTCTTTCTATTTCGGCTTCGTTCAATTTCGTAAATTTGGTTTAGCAATTGATATTTTACGTGGTAAATACACGAATCCAGATAAAAAAGAAGCTGGTGAAGTTAGTCACTTTCAAGCATTAACCACAGCTCTTTCTGGAACGGTTGGTTTAGGTAATATTGCGGGTGTGGGTGCAGCTCTTGCTATTGGTGGTCCAGGTGCAACATTTTGGATGATTATAGTAGGTCTTTTAGGAATGGCTTCTAAATTTGTGGAATGTACTCTTGGGGTTAAATACCGTACTATTTTACCTTCAGGTGTAGTTTCTGGCGGTCCAATGTACTACTTAAGCCAAGGCTTAAAAGAACGTGGTTTTGGTGGTTTAGGTAAATTCCTTGCTGTTGGTTTTGCTATTATGGTTATCTTAGGTTCGTTAGGTGGCGGTAATATGTTCCAAGCAAACCAAGCACACGCAATGTTAAATTATGCCTTTGGCGTTCCTGCTGAATATGGTGTAGTAACTGGTATTATTTTAGCTGCTCTTACATTCTCTGTTATCTTCGGTGGTATGCCATCAATTTCTTCAGTAACTGAAAAGCTTGTACCTTGGATGGCATTTTTATATATCGCGATGTCTCTTTTTGTTATTGGCTCAAACGTCGATCATATTGGTCCTGCTTTCTCATCTATTATTGATGGTGCATTCTCAGCGGATGGTGTAACTGGTGGTTTTATCGGTGCATTAATTCAAGGTTTAAAACGTGCGACATTCTCTAATGAAGCAGGAGTTGGTTCAGCGGCAATTGCTCACTCAGCAGTTAAAACAGATGAACCTATTACAGAAGGATTAGTTTCATTACTTGAACCATTAATTGATACTGTTGTTATCTGTACAATGACTGCTTTAGTTATCACTATTGCAGGACAAAATACAGCACCATTTGATGGTTCTGGTTTAACTGGTGTTCAATTAACCGCTGAATCATTTACTCATACTGCAGATTGGTTTAAATATCCATTAGCTGTTGCTGTTATCTTATTTGCATTCTCAACTATGA